>JAPYQN010000008.1 GCA_029941465.1 Gammaproteobacteria bacterium | reverse complement strand
CCCCGACCCTCTGCTCCCAAAGCAGATGCGCTACCAAGCTGCGCTATGCCCCGAATAGAATCAATGCGTGAGGTATTATACTTCTCATTAAAAAAAAACCATTAACTTTTTAGAAAAAGATTTCTAAGCGATACCAAAGCATTGTTTGCTATCATGTCACGCTTAAAAGAGATAAATTTGATGACAGCAAACATTATAGATGGAAAGCAAATAGCTAACTCAATTATCGTGGATATCAAGAACCGAGTGATATCCAATCAAGCTAATGGAATTAATCCGCCGGGATTAGCTGTCATTCAAGTTGGTGAAGATCCAGCCTCTAGCGTTTATGTTAGAAATAAAAGGAAAGCTTGCGAAGAAGTGGGGATGCTATCCTTTAACTACGACTTAATTGAATCCACAACACAAAAAGAATTATTGGATTTAGTAAATAACCTAAATACCAACCCAGAGGTGAGCGGAATACTGATTCAACTCCCCCTACCCTCACACATTAATGAAACTATTGTTATCGAAACTATTGACCCAACCAAAGATGTTGATGGATTTCATCCCTATACGATAGGTCGTTTAATGCAACGAATACCTTTACTCAGACCTTGCACAGCCATTGGTATTATCACCATGCTAGAAGCCATAGATATAGATCCATTGGGTATGAACGCAGTCATAGTCGGGGCTTCAAATCTAGTGGGTAGACCCCTTTGCCTGGAACTACTACTAAAAGGTGCCACAACCACTGTTTGCCATAAATTTACTACAAATCTTGAGGATCATGTCAGACAAGCTGATATTTTAGCCGTTGCCGTTGGGAAACCAAATTTCATTCCTGGGGATTGGATTAAGAAGGATGCTGTGGTATTTGATATTGGTATTAATCGTGATGAAAATGGGAAACTAACAGGTGATGTTGATTTTGAGAGTGCCAAAAAAAATGCCTCTTGGATATCGCCGGTTCCAGGCGGCGTAGGACCAATGACTGTGGCGATGTTAATAAAAAATACTCTACTTGCCTCTGAATTAGTTTTAAACTCTGATCAGTGAAACTGCAAATAAAAATTATTGCTCTGGTTATTATTATGCTGTCATCAGTACAATCGGTGAAAGCCTCTGAGACTTACCCTCAAATTGAATTCACCACAACCTCAGGTAAGTTTACTGTTGAATTAGACAGTAATAGGTCCCCAACTACAGTTAAGAACTTTCTGCAGTATGTCGAGAGTGGTTTTTATGTGAACACGATTTTCCATCGAGTTATAGCAGGATTTGTTATTCAAGCCGGTGGTTTTACAGTTGATCTTGAAGAGAAGGAAACTCTCCCTGAGATTATTAATGAATCAGGAAATGGTCTTACTAATCAGCGTATGTCTTTAGGCATGGCTAGAACGACTGATCCACATACTGCTAGCTCTCAGTTTTATATTAATGTCGCTGATAATTTTTCACTTGATCCAATGCCAACTCGCTGGGGTTATGCAGTCTTTGGTGATGTGATTGATGGTTTCCAGGTTATAGATGCGATCGCCAGTAACGCCACGCAAACCATGGGCGGCATGCAAGATGTACCGGTTGCACCCGTGATTATTTTGGACGTTAAAAGGGTTGATTAATAAGGCGCTAAGCTTCTATTTAAACTATTGACTGTGAACAGGTACTTTATTTCTGATCTCCATCTCGATGAGTCTAAACCAAAGACTACTAAGCTGTTCCATACTTTTATTAAACAGATCATCAAAGAAAATATTAATGACACCGAAGTTTATATTCTTGGTGACTTGTTTGAATCATGGATAGGTGACGATTATGACAATCCTTTTCACGATGAAATAAAACTACTCTTAACATCAATGTCAAACTCAGGAGTAAAGGTCTTTTTCTTATTCGGTAACCGTGATTTTCTAATTGGAGAGACTTTTTTGTCAAAAACAGGCATCGAATTACTTGATGATCCTGCTCTTTTAACTATTAATGAGAAGCGAGTTCTTATTACTCATGGAGATCAAATGTGCTTGGATGATCGTGATTACCAAAACTTTAGAGCTATGGTCAGAAACCCTGAATGGCAACAAGAATTTCTTAGCTTTCCTATCTCGAAACGATTGAAAATAGCAGGCGAAGCTAAAGATGCCAGTAAACAATCAAAACAGGAAAAAGTAATTGAAATTATGGATGTGAATGAGAAAGCAGTGGCCGCAATCTTTAATGAGCATCAAATTGATCTTATGATCCATGGCCACACACATAGACCAATGAAGCATGAAATTGTTTTGGACGGTAAAACTTATTATCGTTATGTTCTAGGCGATTGGGCTAAAGACAGTGCAATAATCATAGATTGGAGCAATGACTCTCCCCAATTTATTGATTTAATTAATTAAAGTAGAGGTGGGGTCCTGAATCTCTATTTGTTGTCGTTCTTTTTCTTGTTTCACTTGAGCAGCGTCGTTTCTTTGTAGCTCGATCTTTTGCAGATAGGTTTGAGTAACATCGTTAGTCACATAATCCCCTGAGAAACAAGATGTATCAAAATCTTGGACTGCTGAATCTTCAAATCGAACAGATTCAATTAAATCATCAAGTGTCTGGTAGAGTAGCCAATCAGCACCGATAAATTTAGCTAATTCTTCATCCGATTTATTGCTGGCAATCAATTCACTGCTGGCTGGCATATCAATGCCATAAACATTTGGAAACTTTACCGGAGGCGCTGCTGAAGCAAAGAAAACTTTCTTTGCTCCAGCATCTCTAGCCATCTCGATAATTTGCTTGGAGGTTGTTCCCCTCACAATTGAATCATCAATTAACAATACATTTTTATCTTTAATTTCTAAACCAATAGGATTTAATTTTTGCCTGACTGATTTTTTTCTTTTTTCTTGACCAGGCATTATAAAAGTTCTGCCAATATAACGGTTCTTTATAAAGCCTTCTCTGTATTTAACTCCCAAATGATGTGCAACTTGTAAGGCACTACTTCTGCTGGTATCAGGAATAGGAATAACCACATCAACATCATGATGAAGACCTTTTTCTATTATTCTTTGTGCTAAAAATTCTCCCATTCTCAATCGTGACTTATAAACAGACATACCATCAATAATTGAGTCTGGTCTGGCAAAATATACAAACTCAAAGATACAAGGGGTATAGGTTTTAGGTTCAACGCATTGATTTGAATAAAAGTCACCATTTTGACTAATATAAATTGATTCCCCTGGCAAAATATCTCTCATTAAACTAAAGCCAGCTGCATTAAGAGCTACACTTTCTGAGGCAACCATGTATTCAATTTTACTGCCTGCCTCGCGAGTTCCTATTACCAGTGGTCTGATGCCATTAGGATCTCTCATGGCAACCAATCCTTCATTAAGAATCATCGCCACAACAGCATAGCCTCCAGAACATTTATTGAAAACAGCGGTTGATGCTTTAAAAACTGATTCAGGGGTTAATGATTCTTTCTGTTGGATTTGAATTTCATGAGCAAATAAATTGAGTAATGCTTCAGTGTCTGATTCAGTATTAAGGTGTCTTCGATCAATCTCTTTTAGATGAAATCTAAGCTCAGTAGTATTAACTAAATTACCATTATGAGCTAAACATATACCAAACGGAGAATTAACATAAAATGGCTGTGCCTCATTTAAACTGAGAGTACCCGCCGTTGGGTATCTGACATGACCTATACCAATGTTGCCTCTCAACCTGGTCATGTGTTTTTCAGTAAACACATCATTAACCAAACCATTATTTTTTCTTAGACAAAGTACCCCATTATCATCGGTCATAATGCCAGCTGAATCTTGCCCTCGGTGTTGTAACACAGTTAGTGCATCATAGATTTCCTGATTAACAGGTTTAGTGCTGACAATACCAACAATTCCACACATCTAAATTAAATCCTCAGATCATTTAAATAGGACTACTGATTATAATGCTCAAGAAAAAAATTGTAGAAAAAATCTGATATTTTTTCAGCTTCTTCCAAGAAAAATGCATTTTGAACTAAAGGTTCTCCATATAGACTGCTGTCCTCAAGCATAAATATGATGATTGCTACAAAAATCAATCCTCTTAGAAAACCAAATGCAATCCCACCTAATAAATTACCCGCAAAACTCCAACCAATTGTTTTAGTTGCTTTTTTACTAACTAAAGCCCCAATAAATAACATTACAGCTAATATGAGAGCTCTTGCTAACCATATTTTAAAGGTTTCTGAAGCCATAAAAGACCCAAATATTACTACTATGTTTTCATCAAAGCTAAATGCAGCCCATAAGGCAATTAACCATGAAAGCAGGGAGAATAATTCAGATAAAAACCCTCTAAAAAATCCGTACAAAGTTGAAATTGATACAGTACCAATTAAGATAAAATCCAATATTGATATCACCTCCTCTGACCCAAAAATAAACACTGGAAAGGTCACAGAAAAAGGGAAAGGAATATGGTATATCATTGTTGGCCAGGAGGTAATATTTGATAGGAATAATCACTTCTTTCTAACCTTCTAACTGTTTTCTCAATAGGGTCTTCTGTGTCCTTAGGCTTTATCCTTACTCTGAATATGGTTTTAGTGGCAATGTCTTTTTGATTAATAAAGACATTAAAGCTTTTTCTTTCAAGCTCCTTAGATAAAATTAATGCTTCCTGAAAATTCTCAAAAGCTGCAATCTGAATAACCCATATTAATTCAGTTGGTTCTACCTCTTCCGATTTTTCAATAACCACTGAATTTTTTTTGGAAATAAATTGCTGAATACTTTCTAAGCCTTGACCTTGTAATAAAAAAGATAAAGCTATCCCTACTAAAAGGATCAGTGTAAATAAACCAACTATTTTCTCTTTCATTGACGTTATCTCTTTTCACTCAAATACTGTTTTGCTGGTCCAACAAGTTCAAATGAGCCTGAAACTATAATATTGTCGCTAATGGGTTCAAGATTCTCAACATATTTGAAAGCTTCCTCTGTGGATTCCATGACCTTAATGTTGTCTATCCCTAACCTAGCAAGCTTCTTTTCTAGCTCTAGTGTTGTGTATGAACGCTCTGTGTTCATTTTACAAACAACCCAATCTGAAATAATGTCTTTGAAAACATTAATAAATAGATCTAGGTTTTTATCCTTCATCATACTGAAAATCATTATATTGTTTTGCTTAATGTTTAATGTGTTTAATCGTTTTCTAAAATTCTTAGCTGCTGCTGGATTGTGAGCGACATCCAAAACCCAATTTGTTCCTGATTTTATTAGTTCAAAGCGTCCTGGAATAAAGAAATCTTTTAAAATATTATTCAACAGTTCTGTTGTGGGCAGTAACGAGCTGTTATAACTTTCTATGGCTGCCAAGGATGTGGCTAGATTATTAATTTCCCCTTGAGCCCAGTGTTCAGGTATTTGTATGGCCTCGATTGTATGTTCAACTCCTGCCCAGGAAAACTGGTTAGCTTCTTTTTGAATTGAAAATTCTCTATCTCTTACAACTAATTGAGCGTCAACTAGATTGGCTTGTTTCTCAATTATAGATACAGCAACTGTATCCCCATAAATCATTGGCCTATTGGATTTTGCTATTCCTGCTTTCTCATAAGCAATTTCTTCGATAGAGTCACCTAGAAATTCCTGATGGTCTAGATCGATATTAGTGATGATGGAAACATCAGATTGAATAATATTTGTTGCATCTAATCTTCCTCCTAAGCCAACCTCTATAATCCAAGCATCACATTCATGCATAGCTAATAAATGAAAAGCCGCAAGAGTGCCAAACTCAAAATAGGTTAAAGGAACGGCGCCTCTAAACTGCTCAATTTGCTCAAAAGAATTAACCAATTCTGTATCTGATAGAGGGTTTTTATCAACACAGACTCTTTCGTTATAGTTAATAAGATGAGGGGAGGTGTAAACACCAGTTTTTAGCCCCTTTTGTATCAGCATGTCTTCAATCAAAGCAACCGTAGTACCCTTCCCATTGGTCCCTCCAACAAGAAAAATATTGCCCTTTGGTAAAGTTATATTAAGGGCATTATAGACTTCCTCAACCCTCGTTAGATTTAAATCAATTTCTTTAGAATTAAGTCCTTGTTGATATTCTAACCAGTCTGAAAGACTCGATCTTTTCATTTCAAATCTCTTATTGAATACTATTGTTGTGATTGATTGCTAAACAGATTCCTAATGAGAGTAGAAATTGTCTGACGCATCTCTCGTCGATCAACAATCATATCTATGGCGCCTTTTTCGAGAAGGAATTCGCTGCGTTGAAAACCTTCTGGTAATGTCTCTCTTACAGTTTGTTCAATAACTCTTGGGCCTGCAAAACCTATTAATGCACCAGGTTCAGCAATATTAATATCCCCGAGCATTGCGATACTTGCAGAAACCCCTCCAGTTGTCGGATCAGTTAATACAGATATGTAAGGTATCTTTGCAGCAGCTAATTCCACTAAAGCAGAGGTTGTTTTAGCTAACTGCATTAGTGAAAGAAAGGCTTCTTGCATTCGCGCACCACCGCTTGCACAAAAACAGACCAATGGGACTTTGGTATCAATACTTAAATTAACTGCTCTGACAAATTTTTCACCTACTACCGATCCCATTGACCCGCCCATAAAATTGAAGTCAAAAGCACAAGCAACCATTCTTATCTTTTTTACGCTTCCATCCATAACGATCAGAGCATCATTTTCACCTGATTTTCGCTTAGATTCAGTTAGTCGGTCTTTGTATTTTTTTGTGTCTTTAAACTTCAAAGGATCTATGGAAATTAAATTATTAAAATATTCCCTAGACGTACCCTCATCAAAGAACTGACTTAAACGATAACGAGCAGAAATTCTCATATGATGATCACATTTATTACAAACATGAAGATTGCGTTCTAAATCAGCACGATAAATTTGAGCTTTGCACTGATTACAAGTTACCCAAACACCTTCAGGAACAGACTTAACCCGCTGGGATTTCTTTGTTTTAATCCGGGATGGAACTATTTTCCTAAACCAATTCATTGTCTCATTAGTACATCTTTAAACTTTTCATGTTAACTCAATGTCAGAACTAGGCAATTCAAATTTATCAGGGTAATCGACTCTTAATAAATATAAGCCATGTGCTGCTGAGGTCTTTGAAGCTAAGCTTCGATCTTGGGCTTCAATAATTCTAAGAATATCAGTTGAACTGACTCTTTTTAGTCCCACATCAATTAATGTCCCTACAATATTTCTAACCATATGATGTAAAAATGCATTGGCTGTGCACTCAATGGTAATCAAGTGGTTCTTTCTAGCGATTGTTAACACTTTGAGTTCACGAATAGGATTTTTTGATTGGCAGCTAGAAGCTCTGTATGAACTAAAATTATGAATACCGATAAAATGACTGCAGGCACTTTTCATTAAATCTATATCTAACTCTTGATCAATAAATAAAGCCCTATTAAAAGAGAAAACGTTTTTACTAATGGTGTTAAGAATTAAATATTGATAGGTTCTTGAAAGAGCTGATCGTCTGGCATCAAAATCATCTGGCATTTTTTTAGCCCATAAAATATTTATGTCATTGGGTAAATGGGTATTAATACCCTCTCGCCATTGGTTATGAGTCCTAGAAGCAGATGTAACAAAATGCAACACTTGGCCTCTAGCATGAACACCACTATCTGTCCTTCCTGATGCAAACACTCTAACTGACTCATTGGCTACTCTGCTGATCGCATCCTCAACAACACCTTGAATGGATAGATTATTATCTTGTAATTGCCATCCACAATATTGCGTTCCAACATATTCAATTCCACAAGCAATTTTAGTTGCTGAGACAGTCATTTTTAGATATAGGATTTTATAAGTAATTCGGCAATTTGAATCGAATTAAGAGCTGCACCTTTTCTAATATTGTCTGCCACTATCCAAAGATTAATTCCATTCTCCGTGGTTAAATCTTTTCTGATTCTTCCAACAAAAACATCATCTGTCCCTTCTCCATGAATAATAGGTAAAGGGTATGATTCATTATCTGGTAGAACTTTAATTCCAGCTGATGATTGCAGCAAACAATTAATTTCATTGACCGCAATAGGTTTCTCAGTCTGAATAGATACTGCTTCTGCATGGCCAAAACGAACTGGAACCCTAACCGCTGTGGCATTCACTCTAATCTCCTGATCATTGAATATTTTTTGCGTCTCCCATACCAGTTTCATTTCTTCTAGAGCGTGTCCATTTTCATCAAACTCACCTATCTGTGGAATAACATTGTGAGCAAACAACATAGGATCATCAGAATTTGGATATTCATCTGATATTAACTGCTGATTGAAGATATCCAATGTTTTTCTCCCAGCTCCTGAGATTGATTGATATGTGGAAACATTTATTTTTGTAATTTTAGCTATCTGATGAATTGGTTGAAGTGCCACAAGCATCTGTATGGTTGAGCAGTTAGGATTGGCAATAATATTCGTTGATGAGAAATTGATTAAAGCATCCGGATTTACTTCAGGTATAACCAGTGGAATATGATCCTGATATCTAAATTGGGAAGTGTTATCAATAACAATTGCACCCGCCTTGACTGCTGTTGGGACAAATTGTTCAGAAACCAAAGCTCCGGCAGAAAAAAAAGCGAAATCCACACCTGTAAAATTAAAATCATTCAACACTTGGATTTTAATATCCTGACCTTTGAACTGAACATGCTTATTTTGAGATCTCTCACTAGCAAGCGGTATCAAAGATGAAACAGGAAATTCCCTATCTTCAAGCAATGAAATAAGTGTTTCCCCGACAAGACCGGTTGCACCAACTATTGCAACATTATATTGAGACATTTTAATTATAGTTCACTAACATCAACGTCCGCATTTTGGGCTCGATGACGTAAATAATGATCCATTAAGACTATGGCTAGCATGGCCTCACCAATTGGTGTGGCTCTTAATCCGACACAAGGATCATGCCTTCCTTTTGTAATTATTTCAGTTGCTTCCCCACTTTTATCTATGGTTTCAGCAGGCTTTATAATACTTGATGTTGGTTTTAAAGCTATACTCGCCAAGATATCTTGACCGCTTGATATGCCGCCCAAAGTTCCGCCAGAATTATTCTGTTTGAAACCTTCCGTATCCATTTCATCACGGTGCTCACTGCCACGCTGAGTCACCACTGAAAAACCTGCACCGATCTCAACCCCTTTGACTGCATTTATACTCATTAATCCATGAGCAATATCAGCCTCCAACTTGTCAAAAACAGGTTCTCCAAGTCCTACTGGAACCCCTGTGGCTAAAAGATTGATTTTGGCTCCTATAGAATCACCCTCTTTTCTTAATTGGTCTATAAATTGTTCCAATTCTTCAATTTTACTTGGGTCGCCTGCAAAAAAGGGGTTAGTGGAAATAAACGATTTGTCCTTGAGAGGTACTTCAATGGCACCCAATTGACTTAGGTAACCATAAATTTCTATTCCGGCATTCTCTCTTAGAAATTTTCTAGCAATTGCTCCTGCTGCTACTCTCATCACCGTTTCCCTAGCAGAAGATCGTCCACCACCTCGATAATCTCTAATACCGTATTTATGATAGTAAGTATAATCAGCATGTCCGGGCCTGAACTTATCCTTTATATCACTGTAATCTTTAGATTTATGATCAACATTTTTAATGACTAGGTTAATTGGTGTTCCTGTGGTCATTCCTTCAAACACCCCTGACATAATTTGAACTTCATCTGGCTCTTTACGTTGAGAAGTAAAGCGAGATTGACCGGGTCTCCTTTTATCTAAATCTTTTTGTATATCCTCTTCTGAAAGACTCATTCCTGGAGGACAACCATCAATAATAGCAGCCATACCGTGTCCATGACTTTCCCCGGATGTACTTACAGTAAACAGTTTCCCTATTGTATTGCCTGCCATTACTCTCTCTTAATTAATAACTATATTGTATCCAATTCTATTCTAGATGTTTTGCCTCAATTAAAGCGACCCCTTCTCCCCCATGTTCAAAGCTGATCCAAGTAAAAGGAAGGTTATACACTCTCTCAACTTCAGTTGATGCAACTCCTGCCTCTATAATTAAAACACCATCATCATTAAGAAATGGAGGAGCATCTTGCAGTATTCTTGAGATAAAATCCAGTCCATTTTCTCCGGCCACCAATGCTTTCTGGGGCTCAAAGCTATATTCAGTGGGTAGATTTTCAAAAATTTCCCGAGCTACATAAGGCGGATTACTGATGATTAAGTCAAAACACCCTGAAAGGTTTGTAAAAAGATCTGCCTTAATTAACTTTACTCTATTTTCTAATTTCATTGCTTTGGTATTGATCTTGGCTACCTCTAAAGCTCTTTTTGAGATATCTGTAGCTACAATCTCAAGATGAGGGAATTTCATAGCCATTGACAAAGCTATACAGCCTGATCCTGTCCCAATCTCTAAAACCTTTTTTACTCTTTTAATATTAACCCAGGGCTCTAGATTGTTTTTTATTAACTCTGCAATTGGTGATCTTGGGATTAGAACTCTGTCATCAACAAAAAACTTATGCTCACAAAAATAGGCTTTGTTCGTTAAATAAGGCAGTGGCATTTTAGTAAATATTCGTTGTGATAAGAGCTCATTTAAATCTAGCCACTGTTCAGAGGATGGTAATAAAGACAGTAAATCATTATCCACAGGGTAATTGAGATCAAAAACTGATAAAACCATTGCTAAAGCTTCATCTCTTGCACAGTTGGTACCATGGCCATAAAATAAATGCTCTCGATCTAATAACTCCTCTACCTCGGCGAGAATATCAAAAATCTTTGAATGCATTGAAGTCGATTGTAAACAGATGTTATTCATAATTTTCGATGTTACATTAGATCACAAAGAAACCTGAGACAATAATTATCATCATAGAAGAATCAAATGGCCTGGTTAAAAACTATAATTCATGAACTGGTATTAAAAGCAACAAGAACTAGGATCCTGTTTATAAAGAACTCGATGATTAAACTTTTTATGCGCCATTATCAAATTAAACTTAATGAATACTCCAGAAAAAGTATAAGTGAATATAAGAGTTTCAATGATTTCTTTACCAGAGAATTATCGCTAAATAATCGTCCCATCGATGAGAGTGCTAAAACAATTATCTCTCCAGTGGATGGAACAGTTGCTGAACTTGGTTCAATTAAATTGGGTAAATTAATACAAGTGAAAGGAATAGATTACCGACTTGATGAATTCCTTAATCACCAAGAATATTTAATCAAAATCTTTGAGAATGGATTCTTTATTAGCATTTATCTGGCGCCTTATAATTATCATCGTGTTCACCTACCCTTTGAAGGAACTTTAGTGGATTCAGAAATGGTTCCTGGTAAAACACACCGAGTTGATGAAAAAGCACTAAGAACGATTGAGAATTTATACATTGAAAATCAACGTTTAGTTAGTCACTTTGAAAGTAATATTTTTAACTTCTCTCTGATTATGGTTGCTGCTTTAAATGTATCTTCTATGTCCATTACACCAAAAAATGGTGGCTCAAAATTTTATGAAAAGGCAGAAGAATATGGACGGTTTAACCTCGGCTCTACTGTAGTACTGTTATTTCCAGAATCTATAAAATTAGATTGGTCTACTTCCATAACAGCAGGGCAAAAAATTAAATTTGGTGAATGCATAGCAAAAGTTCGTTAACTTAACTACATAACGGGAGTTAATTATGGAAGGAGTGATTATTGTTCTTATCATCGTTCTAATTTTTTTGGTTCGATCATTTAAATACTTCAGTAAGAGAAGTTCACCCTCTGATGAACATAATAAGAAAGAAGATTTTGATTAGAACGGGGAAAAGATATTCTTCATTCCGTAACCTATTAGAACAAGCAGTAAAGTCACAATAAAATAATAGATTAGTTTTTGGTTAAGCATTATTTATTAACTCTAGATAAATACTCACCGGTTCTGGTGTCAACCCTAATTAATTCCCCTTCATTAATAAATAAAGGCACTCTAATGGCGGCACCCGTTTCTATAACTGCTGGCTTAACTCCGCCTTGTGCAGTATCGCCTCTTAAACCAGGTTCCGTTTCTGTGATTTTAACTTCAATATTATTTGGAGGCTCCACCGATATGGCCTGATTGTTCCATAATGTCACGCTGCAAACTGATTCTTCTACTAACCAGAATTTGATCTCTTCGATTACCTGACCCCCTATTGCTAACTGCTCATAAGATTCAATATCCATAAAATACCAGTGTTGGCTGTCACTGTATAGATATTGCATCTCTCTAACATTGACGTCCGCAGCTTCTAAACTTGCCCCAATTTTTATTGTTTTCTCTAAGACACGACCGTTTTTTAGATTTTTTAATTTAAGTTTATTGAATGCTTGCCCTTTTCCAGGTTTATGGAATTCAGATTCAACAATACTAAAAGGTTCTCCTTGAATTAAAACTTTTAACCCGTTTTTAAAATTACCGCTGTTGTAAGAAACCATAACAATCCTTTATTTACTTGGGCTCTATTGTCAAACGATCAATTTTCTTAAACGGCGGTACTGACCTGCCTCTTTTGCCTCGCTCACTCATATAATGATCAAATTCGTCAGGTCTTATAATCTTTGGTTTTTTGCCACTATAAACCCTGATTGAGTCTTTCTCGCCGATGACTATAGTAGACACTAGCTGTTCTTTTCCTGCTTTAAATTTCTTTGGTGAAATACCAATAATTTTAAGCCCTTTCCCTTTGGTCATCTCCATTAATTGGTTGGAGGGAAAAATTAATAATTTCCCAGCCGAATTAGCCGCCGCAATCAAAGTGTTCTGAGGGTAACCCACACTTGAAGCATTAGCTGGCAGTAAAACTCTAGCTTCTGGTGATAAGCGTAGACAGGCTTTACCTTTTCTGTTCTTTGTGTAGAGATCTTCTAATTTAATAAAAAATCCAAAGCCATTACTGGATGAGAGCAACCAATGAGTTTTTGGGTTGCCAGACATAACCCCGGCAAAAATTGCCCCATCAGGAGGGTTAAGACGACTGGATAGAGGTTCACCTTGACTCCTTGCTGAGGGCAAGGTGTCCGCAACAATACTATAGACTCTACCAGTGCTATCTATAAAAACAGCAAACTGATTACTGCGACCAGGGACCGAGTGCAGATAACTGTCCCCTGTCTTATAGTTCAGAGATTCTGGTTCATCTATTGTTCCTTTAGCAGCTCTAACCCAACCGCCTTCAGACAAGATAACAGTAACAGGGTCACTGCTAGCAAGTTGCGTCTGATCGAGTGCCTGAGAAACTTCAGCAGAATCATTAAACTTTGTTCTTCGGTCATCACCAAATTCTTTAGCGTCTGCAGCAATTTCTTTTTGAATTAGTTCATTAATTTTCTGTTTACTTTTTAGAACTTTGGTGAGTGCTCCTTGTTCCTTTTCCAGTTCAGTTTTTTCAATCAAAATTTTCTCTTCCTCTAATTTAGCTAAGTTTTTTAATCGGAGATTTAATACTGATTCTGCTTGGATTTCAGTTAATTTGAATTTTTTTATTAGCTGGTCTTTTGGATTATCTTCTTCTCTGATGATCCGTATGACTTCATCAATATTCAGGTACACCGCCATTAAACCTTCTAGTATGTGTAGTCTAGATTCAACTACATCGAGTCTGTATTGAAGTCGTCTTTCAACCGTTTGGGTTCTGAATTTAATCCATTGACTAAGTAAAGTTTTTAGATCACAGACTCTAGGTTTGCCATCAAGGCCTATTACATTCATATTAACTCTGATGTTTTTCTCTAAATCTGTTGTGGCAAATAAGTGACTCATTAATTCATTAATATTCACCCTAGAGGACTTAGGGGTTAAAACAATACGAATTGGTGTTTCATGATCAGATTCATCATTAATATCAATCAACAAAGGCAATTTCTTTGCTTTCATCTGTGTGGCAATCTGTTCGATAATTTTATTACCAGAAACTTGATATGGCAGTTGATTAATGACAATTTGGCTTTTCTCTTTTTTGTACGTTGCCCTGATCTTTATAGAACCAACACCGGTCTTATAAATATTTTTTATTTCTTCTGAAGCAGTAATGATCTCTCCTCCAGATGGAAAATCAGGACCTTGAAAGTTTTTTCCTAATCGAACTAATTGACCTATAGAGATTTCAGGTTTTTTTAAGATCTTATCTAGCAAATAAGCAATTTCCTTGATGTTATGTGGTGGAATATCAGTGGACATTCCTACGGCAATACCTGTTACCCCATTTAGAATTAGATTTGGCAAACGAGCAGGAAGGAAGATAGGCTCATTAAGTGTCCCATCAAAATTTAACTTCCAATCAACTGTGCCTTGACCTAACTCTGTTAACATAAGTTTTGTGTAAGCACTGAGTTTTGCCTCCGTGTAACGCATCGCAGCAAAAGATTTGGGGTCATCGTAAGACCCCCAATTACCCTGACCAATAATCATTGGATAACGATATGAAAAATCTTGTGCCATATTGACCATTGCTTCATAACAAGCACTATCTCCATGAGGATGATACTTTCCAAGAACATCTCCAACGGTCCTTGCTGATTTCTTGGGTTTAGATTGTGCTGAAAGACCAAGTTCAGACATGGCATATATAATTCGTCTTTGAACTGGTTTTAGGCCATCTCCAATGAATGGAAGCGCTCTATCCAAAATCACATACATGGAATAGTTAAGATAAGCCTTTTCTACAAATTCACTTAACGGCTGAACGTCTGATCCGTTTCCGCCAACTGTCTTTTTGAAATCCATTTCTTCTTGCTTACCCATTACTGTATTTCTGCCAAATTACCTTTTTCTTGAAGCCAATCCCTACGATCAGTATAACGTTTTTTAGCCATTAGCTTATCCATCAACTCATTCGTCTCATACTCATCTTCTATAGTTAATCTAACCAACCGTCTGGATTTCTCTAGCATGGTTGTTTCCCTGAGTTGAATGGGGCTCATCTCACCCAGACCTTTAAATCTGGTAACTGTGACTTTAGCTTTAGATTTCTTTTTCTCAATCGCTTTAAGGTGATGATCTTTTTCATCTTCATCCAAAGCATAAAAAACTTCTTTACCAACATCTATTCTGTATAAGGGTGGCATAGAGACATAAATATGACCTTCTTCTACTAATTTTTTAAAGTGCTTAACAAATAAGGCGCATATGAGTGTAGCTATATGAAGACCGTCTGAATCGGCATCTGCTAGGATACAAATTTTATGGTATCTAAGATTAACCAAATCTTCAGTTGACGGCTCAACTCCAAGCGCTTGAGAAATATTACTGATCTCCTGAGAGGATAAAAGGTCAGACTCTTTAACCTCCCAACTATTCAAAATTTTACCTCTAAGTGGAAGAATAGCCTGATATTTCCGATCTCTTGCCTGCTTCGCTGAACCTCCTGCAGAATCACCCTCGACAATAAACAGTTCACACAGGTCAGGTTCATCGCTAGTGCAATCTGCTAGCTTCCCAGGCAATGTTGGTCCACCTGTTACTTTCTTTCTTTTGACCTTGACGTTCTTTTTTGCTCGTTTTTGGGCATTCTCAATAGCTCTAGCAACAATCTGATCGCCAGCCTCAGGATGTTGATTTAACCAGAGCGTAAATGCGTCTTTAATAACATTTGAGACTAAACTTGAGACAGCCCTGGAACTCAATTTTTCTTTGGTTTGACCTGAAAATTGAGGGTCCTCAATTCGAATAGATAAAAGATAACTCAAACCAAGCCATACATCCTCGGGTGAAAGCTTAACTCCTCTAGGTAATAAGTTTCTATAATCAGCAAATTCTTTGACCGACTCAGATATACCTGTTCTAAATCCTGTAACATGGGTTCCACCTGATTTTGTTGGAATCAAATTAACATAAGACTCTTGAATTCCATCTTGATCTTCTGCAGGCCAGGTTAGACTCCATTCAATCACTTGATTATCTGTAACATTACTCCCAAAGAAAGGTGTTGATGGAACACAAGGAATATCCCCTAATACTTCTGATAAATATTCATTTACCCCATTCTCATAAAACCATTCTTCTTTTTCATTACTGTTCTCATCATGAAACTTTATTTTCAGCCCAGGGCATAAGACTGCTTTTGCTCTAAGGTTATGCTTTAACTCTTTAAGTTTGATGTTAGGAGTATGAAAATATTTTTTATTTGGCCAGAATCTTATGGCTGTCCCAGTATTGGTTTTACCCACTTTATCAACAATCTCGAGCTCAGAAACTCGCTCGCCGTTGTTAAAACTTAAATTGTATTCATGGCCATCTCGTTTAATCCATACTTCTAGGTTTTTTGATAAGGCATTAACAACAGAGACTCCAACTCCATGAAGACCTCCTGAGAATTTGTAACTCTTATTGGAAAATTTTGCTCCCGCATGAAGTCGGGTCAAGATGAGTTCCACAGCAGGCACTTTTTCCTCTGGATGATCGTCCACTGGCATGCCTCTACCGTCGTCTTTAACCTGCACTGAGCCGTCCTTATAAAGCTTAACTTGAATAGATTTACAATAACCAGCTATGGCTTCATCTACACTGTTATCGATAACTTCATAAGCTAGATGATTGGGGCACTCTATATCAGTGTACATACCCGGTCGTTTTTGAACCGGTTCTAACCCACTTAGGACTTCAATATCTGAAGCATTATATTCCTTTGCCATGGTCCTTGATTATTCTTTAGAACATAAGTTCAATCAAGGTCATTCATAATAGATATTTTTAGTTTTCTCTCTATGTCACCGGTATTAGTGTCGTAATGTTTATGATCAATGCCAAAAGCAATAGGAGTGTTTTCATTTATCTCATCTAGAATATCTGGATCAATTTGAAACCTGAGAAAATGCACCGATGATGTTTTATCCTCTCTTGTCCTATCTAAATCTTCATCAGCCACTGCATAAATTAATTTATTGTCTCCTGCTTTAACCCATACACAATCTTCAATACCCACCATTTTTGATAGTGCAATTTGACGTTCCTGAGGATCAGTGTATTGAATCATCATTGTGGCTTTCCAATTATCTCCGTTAGGAATCAATGGGTTATATGAAGATAATTCTTCTCTTATACCCTCTTCTTCAAATATTTTTTCAATCCTAAGCATTTCTTGTATTTGATAATGGATGGTTCTTCTGTCTTCAAAAAAAAGTGTAACAGCATTTCCAATTTGCAGGCTTCTGTACTTTTTATGTTGAAGAATACCTTCCCTAAATTCTGATCGGTTTTTTGCATATTCTTCTAAACTCATGAGTTCATTGATTGATATGTTGTTGTTCATTATCTAATCTCCATAAGCTTTTCTAAGTAGAGTCATTGGATGAAAATAATCAATATTATTATT
Source organism: Gammaproteobacteria bacterium (assembly GCA_029941465.1). Classification (GTDB taxonomy): domain Bacteria; phylum Pseudomonadota; class Gammaproteobacteria; order Steroidobacterales; family UBA11654; genus CACPJA01. The sequence continues at coordinate 38,978 of JAPYQN010000008.1, read as the reverse complement.
CTGTATAGAATCTATTTGCGCTCCCGCCATCGGGCAATCTGAAGTAAATGAATCATAATCACCAGACTCCAACTTCTTAATAATTGGCTGGGCAATTTTAACTGAGGATTGTCTAAACTCTTTTTTAACGCCGTATGTTCCATCATGTCCTGAGCATTTTTCTAAAGGCGTTACTTTAGTGTTGGGAACTAATTCAAGAACATCTCTGGTTTTTAAACCTATGCTTTGGACTCTTAAGTGACAAGGAACTTGATAAAAAATAGATCCCAAAGACTCTTGGAATGATTTATTTAACTTACCTTGCTTCTCAAGCTGAAATAAATAATCAAATGGGTCCATGAAGGCTTCGGCCACAGCTTTCACTTTTTCATCGCTTGGGAATAGAAGAGGTAATTCTTGCTTAAACATTAAGACACAAGAAGGAATTGGTGAAATAATTTTGTGTCCACCCATTGCATAGTTATACAACTCAGGGACATTAATATCTTTTGCTTTAGCTACTGAATCAATATCCCCTAATTCTAATTTAGGCATACCGCAACATTTCTCAGTCTTTGTAAGCACAATAGGTACATTATTTTTCTCAAAGCAGACAACAGTATCTTTAACCACTTGTGGGTCATTACGATTACCATAACAAGTGGCGAACAAAACCACGCTTTTCTGTGCTTTATCATCATTACTCAGTGATGGTTCATTAACGTAATGCTTTAATTCTTTTCTTGCTGTTTGACTATAAAACTTTGGTTTTGGTGCATTACGATCGATGCCTAGTGCTTTTTCAGAAACTAACCCACCAAGTTTAGTCTTATTAAAGGCATTCACTGTTTGAGCAATAATAGGTATCCCAGCGAAAGATCCTAATGTTTCTGGATTACTTAATATCTTATCTCTTAACGATACCTTTTTTTGCTTATGCTTTAAGGCCTTTGCTCTTAACATCAAATGTGGAAAATCAACATTAAACTCATGCGGAGGGACATAAGGACACTTGGTTTTAAAACAAATGTCACAAAGATAGCAGTTATCAATTACATCCCAAAATTTGTCTTCATCAACCTCATTTATATCCCCCGTAGGGGTTTCATCGATAAGATCGAATAACTTCGGAAAGGTGCCGCAAAGATTAAAACATCTGCGACAACCATTACAGATATCAAAGACTCTTTTTAACTCTTCAAAAAGCGATTTTGGATCACTAAAATTATCACTCTGCCAATCAATTGGGTGTCTTATTGGGGCATCGATACTACCTTCTCTCATTGTCTTTTATATTTCCGTTATTTATTAAAATAATGGGGCCATATAAGCCCCCATTATTTTTTTCTTGGCAAATAATTTGTTAAATTAGCCGTCTAGATTATCCAATGCTTGCTGGAATCTATTTGCATGAGAGCGTTCAGCCTTAGCTAATGTTTCAAACCAATCGGCAATTTCATCAAAACCTTCCTCTCGAGCTTTCTTTGCCATACCCGGATACATGTCAGTGTATTCATGAGTTTCACCTTCGATAGCAGCTTTTAAATTGTCTGATGTGCCACCAATAGGTAAACCAGTTGCAGGGTCACCAGTTTCTTCAAGATATTCTAGATGTCCATGTGCATGTCCTGTCTCACCTTCTCCTGTGGATCTGAAAACAGCTGCAACATCGTTGTAACCTTCAACATCTGCTTTAGCAGCAAAATATAGATATCTCCTATTAGCTTGTGATTCTCCAGAAAAAGCATCTTTTAGATTTTGCTCAGTTTCTGTTCCTTTTAGACTCATTTTATTCTCCTTAACCCTAAATGTATTTTTAGAATGATTCTAATTTTAACTAATAATTACTAAATGAACAATATTAAAAAGTACTTATTTAGATATAATTTGTTCTATGTCACCAAATAAAAAAAACCAAAAAAGTATTGAATCAAGACTCGCTGAGCTTGAAACTATTTTAGAAGAACTTGAATCAGGTGACCTCGAATTAGATCAAGCACTCAAAAAATTTGAACAAGGAGTGAAGTTATCCAGAGAATGTCAGAAAACCTTAGAAGACGCAGAAATTAAAATTAAAATTCTAATGGATAACGAATTAAAAGATACTGATCAAAGCTTAGAACATTAAATACTTCAGAATCAGAATAACAATAATTGAGTACCCTGCGGCAATCTGGTCGTCAACCATTATTCCAAAGGCATTATTTTGGCTTGCTTCAATCTGTCTGATTGGAAACGGTTTAACAATATCAAAGAATCTAAAGATAATAAAAGCACCCATTGCCCATTTAGGATCAGGCGGAATGAAATGAGCTACTAGCATCATGGCTAATATTTCATCTATAACAATTTCTTGATGGTCCTTATTACCTAATTCTTTAATAGATTGTTGCACCACAAAAAAGCTAATGGCCAATAACAACAAATAAATGAAGGCGCTGTTAATGCTTGTATCCTGCATAAAATGAGCAAGAAAAATATATATGCAAAGACCAACACCACTTCCAAAAGTACCTGGAGCAAAGGGTATCAACCCAACACCAAAACCTGTTGCTATAAATAATGATGGGTTTTTTATAACTGTCTTAAATTCAATACTCATGAGCTAAAATGTTCAAATGTACTTTCAGGTAATGCATACCCTTCATTTCCTGCCATTAATAATTCCTTTGATTCTGTAATTTGCCCTACACAGGTGAATAATGTATCAAACTCAGAAGTTAACTCTTCAAGAAATTGGTTCTCGTGTTTTTCAGGAACAGTAAAACATAATTCATAATCGTCTCCTCCTGTTAGTGCTAAATTAATTGCTTTGTCCTGGCTTGTCTGCTCAATTAAATTTGGCTCTATAGGGAGAGTTAAAACATCCACCTTGAAGCCTTTATTGAGTTTAGAAGATATCTTTCCCAGGTCACAATAAAAGCCATCGGAAATATCAATCATCGCTGAAGCATATTTTGCAATTAGTATGCCCTCTTTAGTTCTTGGTGAAGGGTATAAAAAAGAGCGTATAAACTGCTCATCATCATTTTGATTGTTATTGATGATTAACTCTAGACCATAAGCTGCTGAGCCAAGATGGCCTGTCATATATATCAGATCACCTTCCTTGGCATTGGTACGATTGATAAATTGACCTTGCTCCACATAACCTTGTAATGAAACTGCAAAAAATTCTGGGCCACGAATAGTGTCACCACCAATTAGATCAACATTGTTGTCATTAGCCAGATTAGAGAAACCAATAATAAAATCCTCAACCCATTTAGAATCAATGCTTGGCATACTAAACACTAGGCTAGCCCATTTAGCGGAAGCTCCCATAGCAGCCATATCACTTAGATTAATTGCTAAACATCGATGACCAATTGATTTAGCTTCAATGCCTTTAGGGTAATGAATATCAACCGTAATAGCATCGGTTGTTGTGACAAGCTGCTTATTAGCATTCGTTGCAATCACTGAACCATCATCGCCTATTGGCACAATGACCTCTGAGGATGATTGATCTATTGAAGCCTGAAGAGCACTTATAATATCAGCTTCTCTCACTTAAGCTGCCTTATGAGTGATCAGTCTTTAATGCATCAAGAACAGCATTAACAAACTGATAACTGCCCTCTGCACCAAAAACCTTTGCCAATTCAACAGCTTCATTAATCACTACAGGAACTGGAACATCACGATGAAACAAAATTTCAGATGCTGCTATCCATATAATGGCTTTCTCAATAGGATCAACTTGCTCAATTGGACGATCTAAATATTTTAAGGTCATTTCATCGATTTGATCTCGATTCTCAAGGACCTCTTTCAATAAAATCTGATAGTAGTCTTGATCAATTCTAGAGAATTCCTTAATCTTTAATGATTGCTTCAAAAGAGTCTCTAGATCATCTTTATTCATCTGATGTTGATATAAAACCTGTAATAATAATTGCCGTGTACCGGTTCTACCTTTGCCAGAAAATCGCTCAAATTTTTCACTTTTTTTACCCATAACTAAGACCCGTCAGCAGTACTAAAATACTGCCTGGCTGTTTCTATATCCTGATTAATCTGTCTTTTTAATTCGCCTAATCCATTAAATTTTTTCTCTTTTCTAAGATAACTTAAAAACTCAACCTTTATATAAGATTTATAGATATCTTTATCAAAATCTAATAAATGAACTTCCAAATTAAGTTTCTGTCCTCCGACAGTTGGTTTATACCCTAAATTAGCGATGCCACAAATTGCCTTAGTGACATCAGGTAGCAATACTTTTACACAAAAGACACCCCGAAGTGGGTTATTCGTTTTTGAAAGATCAATATTTGCAGTAGAGAAACCTAAAGTTGATCCAAGCTGTTGGCCATAAATAGCACGTCCACTTAAGGCATAATTTCTTCCCAACATCTGACTTGCAAGCTTTAGATTAGAATTTGATAGAGAGTCTCTGATTAGACTACTCGAAATTCTAGTCTTGTTATCAATGATGCTAATAATCTGCTCAACTTTAAAATTATTGGACTCTCCTGCAATTAGAAGATCTTTGATAGAGCCTTTCCTGTCTTTTGCAAACCTAAAATCATCGCCAATAACCAAATACCTAGGGTTAAACAAATCAACCAGATGTTTTGTCATAAATTGATTTGGTGATAAATTTTCCATTGTTGAATTAAAAGGTGGGCAGTAGAGATAATCAATCTGATATTTATTAATTAATCTGTGTTTATCTCTTAATGAGGTCAGTCTTTTATTTTGTTTCTTAAAAAAATAATCATTCGGTGTTGGTTCAAAACTAAAAACAATAGATGGAAGTTCCATCTGCACTGATTTCTGCTTAAGTTTTTTGATTAAGGACTGGTGACCTAAATGAACTCCATCAAAGATACCGATAGTTATAACGGAACCTTTTTTGAACATTGGATCATTAACTTTAGGTCTTCTTATTAACTTCATTTTTATAACTAAAGCTCAAAACTTTAAATCACTAATGTTTCTAATTGGGTGCTGAATTCTTAATAGTTTGTTCATTTGCAATACGGTATTTAATTAAATCAGCAATAGCGCCAATCTTGATTTGATGTTTTCTCGCAAACTTAATGAGTTCAGGTCTTCTGGCCATACTGCCATCTTCACTTAAGATTTCTGCAATGACTGCTGCTGATGTCAATCCAGCAAGTCTTGTCAAATCACATCCTGCTTCCGTATGTCCTCCTCTGATAAGCACTCCACCCGGGTCAGCCATCAATGGAAAAATGTGTCCAGGTTGTTTTATGTCTTCAGGTTTTGCGTTGGGGTTAGTTGCAGCCTTTACTGTTCTCGTTCTATCTTGAACTGAACTACCAGTTGTAATACCTGCTGATGCATCTATTGAAACCGTAAAATTGGTAGATTCTAGATCATAATTTTGGGTTACCATGAGAGGTAAACGCAGCTTATTACACCTGCTTTTTGTCAAAGTAAGGCAAATTAAACCTCTGCAATTGTGAGTCATAAAGTTTATATCCTCTGGCTTAACTTTGTCAGCAGCAATAATAAGATCACCTTCATTTTCTCGGTTCTCATCATCAACAATAATGACCATTTTACCAGAGCGTAGATCGTGAATAATCTGCTCAATGGATGCAAAATTAATGGTTTCTTGATCTGTTTTATTCATGCTCTTTTCTATTTTCTTTTTACGATTCCTTCGATATGTCTGGCTAACATATCAAATTCTATAAGGTCGTCAATAGCTATAATTCCAATATACGTCTGCTATTTTCTCAATATTATTCTTAGATCTGTTCCAACACGATCAATGGATTCAAAATGAAAATTAAATCTATCTGATAAATCAGAAAAAATGGGTAGATCAAACATGCCTTTTGCACTATTACCCAGAACATAAGGAGCAATATAAAGAATAATCTCGTCAACTAAATCTTCCTGTAACAATGCCCCATTAAGCTGTGATCCTGCTTCAATTAATATTTCGTTAAATTCTTTTTTTGCCATATCGTTGAAAACTTGCTTTAAACTCACATGATCGTTATCTGCATCAACTAGCACTAGATTGTCTCTCTCTTCTCCAAAAACACTCTCACTTAATGTGTACACAGCACTGGCTCCTCTTAAAGTGAATATTTTTTCATTGCCATTAGTTTGCAAGTGGCTATCCACTATTATTCTTGACGGCTGATTATCATCATCAAAATCTGGCAACCTAACATTCATTGATGGGTCATCGGTCAAGACAGTTGTACTTGAAGTGAGGATGGCACAACTTCTTGCTCTCCATTGTTGAACATCTTGTCGTGATTCCTTGCAAGTAATCCACTGACTTTTTCCGTTTGAGAGAGCTGTTCGACCATCAATACTGGCAGCTATTTTTGTTCTGATATAAGGTTTTCCTAAGGTCATACGTTGATGAAAACCCATATTCAAATCTCTGGCTTTATCCTCAAGTATTCCCTGTATAGTTCTAATCCCATTAGCTTCTAAAATGCCTACGCTTCGACCAGACACTTTAGGGTTTGAGTCAACCATTGAAAAAACCACTTCTTTAACCTTTGCCTTCACTAATGCATCTACACAGGGTGGGGTCCTGCCTTGATGAGTACAAGGTTCTAAAGAAATATAAACTGTGGCATCTCGTGCAGCCCCTTCAGCTTCTTTAATTGCAATGATTTCAGCGTGATCTTCTCCTGTCTTTCTATGCCAACCTTCACCAATAATTTTATTATCCTTAACAATCACACAACCCACTCTTGGATTTGGTTTAGAACTAAACATGCCTTTTTCTGCTAGCTCAAGAGCATGATGCATGAACTTTTGATGCACTCCAGAATTCATGAATCATCTTCCTCTTCAGGGAAAATAGAGATCTGTGAGCGAGTATCTGTGGCTGAAGGAGTGTCTCTGAGCGATTCAATTTCCTTCTCAAATTCCTCTACATCTTGGAATCTTCTATAAACTGACGCGTACCTAACAAAAGCAATTTCATCAATTTCTCTAAGCTCTTGCATCACAATTTCACCCAATTTTCTTGATTGTATTTCTCGTTCTCCTAATTTTTGAACCGTCATAACAATTCTTGAAATGAGTTCTTCTATTGTTTCTATACTGATTGGTCTTTTTTCAGTTGCAGTCAGTATCCCATTCCTCAATTTACTTTCATTAAAGGGTTCTCTTGACTGATCTCTTTTCACCAGTTTTGGTAGTACAAGTTCAGCTGACTCAAACGTGGTAAAACGTTCAGTGCATTTTAAGCATTCTCTTCTTCTTCTTATTTGATAGCCGTCACCAGCTAACCGTGAATCAACTACTTTGGTTTCCTGATTACCGCAATAGGGGCAAAACATAATTGACTAAGTAATATACACAGGAAATCTCTGACACAGTGTCTTGACCTCTGCTTTAATAGATGCAATTGTTTCCTCGTCATCAAGATTTTTTAACACCGAATCAATCATTCCAACTAAGGTAACAATTTCATCGTGGCCAAAACCTCTAGTTGTAACTGCAGGTGTCCCAATCCTTAAACCACTGGTGACCATTGGTGGCTTAGTATCATTGGGTATAGAATTTTTATTCAAAGTAATATTTGCTTGCCCTAAAGCAGTTTCGGCATCTGCTCCGGTGATATTCTGATTGGTTAGATCAACTGAAAATAAATGGCAATCTGTACCGCCAGAAACAATGCTATATCCTGAATCTTGGAACAATTTGGCCATGAGTTTGGCATTTTCAATAACTTGTTTTTGATAGCCAATAAAATCAGGTTGCATTGCTTCTAGAAAAGCATGAGCCTTTGCCGCAATAATATGCATTAAGGGCCCACCTTGTGTTCCTGGGAAAACTTGTTTGTTTATGGCTCTATGAATTTCTTCATTGTCTTTAGCTAAAATTATTCCGCCTCTGGGTCCTCTTAAAGTTTTATGGGTGGTTGAGGTTGTTACATCAGCAATGGGCACAGGGTTTGGATAACAACCAGCAGCAACTAAACCTGCAATATGAGCCATATCGACCATTAAATATGCGCCAATTGAATCAGCTATCATCCTAAATTTTCCCCAATCAGCAATCCGAGAATAAGCTGAAAATCCAGCAACAATCATTTTTGGTGAATGTTCTTTAGCTAAACTTTCCACTTGAGAATAATCAATTTCTCCAGTGTCTGAATCTAATCCATAGGGTATACAACGATATAATTTACCTGAAAAATTAACTTTAGCTCCATGGGTTAAATGGCCACCATCAGCAAGACCCATTCCAAGAATTGTGTCTCCAGGATTAAGTAAAGACATATACACTGCCATATTAGCTTGTGAGCCAGAATGAGGTTGAACATTAGCATAATCTGCCTGAAACAATTGTTTAGCTCTTTCAATAGCTAATGCTTCAGCTTTATCAACGTACTCACAACCCCCATAATAGCGTCGACCGGGATAGCCTTCAGCGTATTTATTAGTGAGCACGGATCCTTGTAAATCCAAAATTGCTTGACTCGCATAATTTTCAGAAGCAATTAGTTCAATGTGCTCCTCTTGTCTTTGTTCCTCTTGCTTTACTGCTTTTGCTAATTCAGGATCAAGTTCATTAATTATTTTATTCAAATTCATATTAATTAGTTTTTAAGTCGGTATGAAGATTCTACTTACTTCATTTAAATAGATCGATTATTTTTGTAAAAAATGGTGAATTTTAATCAATCCATTCTCTAGCATTATAAAAAATTTTCAGCCAAGGGCCATTATCATCCCAATCGCTAGAACACCAAGAATGCTGCACGCTTCTGATAACTCTCTCTGGGTGAGGCATAATAATAGTTACTCTTCCATCTTCAGAGCAAAATCCTGCAACCCCATCTATCGACCCATTTGGATTAGAAGGGTATTGATTTGTAGGTTGTCCATAATTATCAACATATCTAACGATTACCTGATTGTGTCGGTTTAATTGATTGTGATCATCATTATGGTAATACTCAACTCGCCCTTCCCCGTGAGACGTGGCTATTGGCAATATTGATCCTTCCATATCTTTAAGCAATAAAGATGAACTCTTAGTAACTTCAACCAAACTTAACCGAGCCTCAAATTGTTCTGATAAATTCTTAACAAATCGTGGCCAATAATCTGCACCCGGGATAATGTCCCTCAAGTGAGATAACATCTGGCATCCATTACATACACCCAATGTAAAAGTGTCAGGACGCTTAAAGAAATCCTCAAATATATTTCTAACATAAGGGTTAAATAATATAGATTTTGCCCATCCTCCCCCTGCTCCTAGAACATCACCGTAAGAAAAGCCTCCGCAAGCAACCAAACCTTTAAAATCATCTAACCCAATACGGCCGCTAATAATATCTGTCATATGCACATCAACCGCTTCAAAACCTGCTCTATGGAATGCCACTGCCATCTCCACATGGCTATTTACTCCCTGCTCTCTAAGAACAGCTACTTTTGGTCGCTGGTCTTTAAATTTCATTAAATCCTCTTTATTTGGCTGACTAAATGTAATCTTAGAACTAGAACCTGGGTTATCTTCATCAAGTAGACTATTAAAAGCTTCTTTGGCCAATTCAGGGTTATCACGAAGTGACTGCATCCTAAAAGACAGTTCAGACCACATCTCCCTTAATGCTCTTAAATCAAAAATTTCAGCATCAGCATGGTTGGTCTTAATTGTGATTTGTTTGGATGGTGTGGTCTCGCCAAGCACTACAGCCGATTGATCCAGAGAATACTTTTTCAAAGTTTCCATAACGAGCTGTAAATCAGAAGAATTAATTTGAATTACAGCGCCTGCCTCTTCAGCAAATAGAAGGCTGAGACTTTCTTCTTTCGAAGCGGTTTTAAGATCAATGTTAACACCCATATTTCCTGCAAATGCCATCTCAGAAAGAGTGGCGAACAAACCACCATCGGAGCGATCATGATAGGCCATAATTTTATCCAAAGATTTTAATTCAGTCACAGCATTAAAAAAATCTTTCAAGCAAAAAGGGTTCTCCACATCAGCAGGTTCTCCCAATGATCGAGAATAAACTTGGGCTAGACAAGATCCACCTAATCTATTCTTCCCTTGACCTAAATCAATTAAGATCAACAAACTATTATTGGAGACTTTCAATTGTGGAGTAATCGTTCTCGTTACATTATCAATAGGTGCAAAGGCTGAAATAACAAGTGATAGTGGCGCTGTAATTTCTTTTTCTAAGCTCTCCTCACTCCAAGTGGTCTGCATAGATAAAGAGTCCTTACCTACAGGTATAGTTAGACCAATTTTGCTACAAAAATCTAAAGTTACCGCCTGAACAGTATCAAAAAGAGCCTGTTTTTGTGCGTCTGTCTTAATCGATGACATCCAATTGGCTGAAAATTTTATGTCAGAAATCTCATTGACGGGAGCAGACAAAATATTTGTTACGGCTTCAGCCACTGCAAGCCGCCCAGAAGCAGGAGGGTTGATTGTAGCTACTGGTGTTCGTTCACCCATTGCCATTGCCTCCCCTGTCTTGGAGTAATGGTCTTTTAAGGTAACTCCAACATCACTTACTGGCACTTGCCAAGGCCCTACAAATTGATCTTGAGAAACTAGACCACCAACCGTTCGATCACCAATATGGATTAAGAAGGTTTTATCAGCCACCGTAGGAAATCTTAAAATTCGTTCGCACGCTTCACCAATCGAGATACCCTTCATTGAATCATCAAGCACACTAATTGATTCTCTACTTATAGATAATTGAGTTTTAGGCGGGTTTCCAAAAAGTACTTCCATCGGCATATCAATTGGTAAATTATCAAAATGTGAGTCATTCATTTTTAAATAACCGTGATTATTCACCTTACCAATAACTGCATAAGGACAGCGTTCTCGTTGACAGATCTCATCAAATAAATCTAAGTGCTCAGGGTCAATGCAAAGAACATAGCGTTCTTGAGCCTCGTTACACCAAATTTCTAATGGCGACAGTCCCGGTTCAGCATTAAATATTTTCCTTAACTCTAAATCTGCAGACATCTTACTGTGATCTATAATCTCAGGAACTGCATTTGATAAGCCTCCTGCACCCACATCATGAATAAGGAGAATCGGATTCTCTCCCTTGTATTCTGTGTCTAACGTTAGACTGAAACATCGATTTATGACTTCTTGGGCTCGCCTTTCCAACTCGGCGTTATCTCTTTGAACTGAAGCAAAATCTAAATCCTCATTACTTACACCAGCATTAAGAGATGACGCAGAACCGCCTCCTAATCCTATGAGCATAGATGGTCCCCCTAAGACAATAATCAAAGAGTCTTTTACTGTGTCTAGCTTGTTAACAGAAGCTTCGGATATATTACCCAACCCTCCGACTATCATAATAGGTTTATGATAACCCCATGAGTTGCTCACACTTTGATTCTCAGAAAACTCAAACGTTCTAAAAAATCCAAGAATATTTGGTCGACCAAACTCATTGTTGAAAGAGGCCCCGCCAATGGGACCCTCTGTCATAATTTCAAGTGCAGAAGCAATTCGGTCCGGTTTGCCAATACTCCTCTCCCAAGGTTGAATGTAGCCAGGTATTCTTAAATGAGACACCGCGAAACCTGTTAAACCGGCTTTAGGCACTCCGCCTCTGCCAGTAGCTGCTTCATCTCTAATTTCTCCTCCTGATCCTGTAGCAGCACCAGGATAGGGTGATATGGCTGTGGGATGATTATGGGTCTCCACCTTCATCATAGTGTGAATATTGTCTTCAATAAATGAATAGCTCTGGTCGCTAGTTGATGGCATAAACCAATGCCCTTGGCCCCCACTCATGACTGCAGCATTATCCTTATAAGCTGATAGGACGCCTTCAGAATTTGATTGGTAGGTGTGTTTAATCATATCAAACAGACTCAATTGTTCTGGCTGTCCATCTATTGTCCATTTAGCATTAAAAACCTTATGGCGACAATGCTCAGAATTGGCTTGAGCAAACATCATCAATTCGGCGTCCGTTGGATCTCTTTCTAGAATTTGGAATTGTTCTAGTAAATAATTCATTTCCTGATTGTTAAGCGCTAAACCTAGTTGGATATTTGCTACTTCCAAAGCCTTGATTCCCTCAGACAATATTGAGATTGTTGTGAATGATTGAGGTTGGTCAATATCAAACATCCTATCAAGTTGATCAAATTGCATTATTGCTTGCTGGGTCATTCGATCATAGAGTGCGGTAACACAACGAGATCTTAGATGTTCATCATCAGTTAGATCTACTAATGTGTATATCAATCCTCGCTCAACTCTATTGATGTTGGACAATCCACAACCATGGGCTATATCCGTGGCTTTACTGGACCATGGAGAGGTGGTGCCAATCCTAGGAATAACTATTATTTTATCGCCTTTAGTTGCACCAAGATCCCAATCAGGTCCGTAGCTTAGTAGTGGATTCAAGACATCATAATCCTTGTCAGTGAAGTCTTTGTTGTTATCAATGAAATGTATATATCGGGCACCGATTAAGGTGATGGATGAATCAATATTCTGCAGCTCAGATAAGAGTTGGTTAAGTCGATAAGGTGAGTGAGATGGTGGCCCTTCAATGGTGAGCATCATTCACTCCTGAGTTAAATAATTAAGTTTTTGACTTACCATCAGGGACAAATACAGTGCTAGGTAGCTGTGTAACATTATTCCCATCTGCTTTACTAACCTTGCTCACACCTTCTTTATCAACTTCATCTATTCTCAAAACAGAATGCATCGGTATGTAGGTGCGCTTTACCCCTTCAAATTCCGTTTTTATTTTTTCTTCTGATGGGTCAACAACTAAGGAAGTTTTTTCTCCAAAAACCAATGACTCTATTTCAATAAATCCAAGTAAATTGCTGTTAGATACACTTTTAGCATAAATCTCATAGAGTTTACCTTGATTTCTAAAAGTAATTTTATACAGGTTTTTTGTTGCCATTGAGTTTGATTAAACTATCAATAAATATAAATCGAATTATAACCTAGAATTTTATATAGAGGGTTATTATCGTGGTGGAAAAATCTAATAAAAAAACTAAAGTCGACTTTTTTATTCAGTTCCTTGAAAAAAAATTAATTGAAATGAGAATGATTATCATTATTATGTATATTAATTAAATGAATCATGAGTTTTTGAGTTGTTAGAAAAGATAAAACCGAACAAAAAAAAGATCCTGAATTACACCATTAAAGGGTCAGTTTTGTTTTTTATCATTAAAGGCACCATATCAACTGTTCTGATTTTGTTAGGTATTTTCTACCTGACCAGTTAAAGGAAGTAAACAATGAAAATTAAAAATCGACATTATTTTTTATCTCTTCTTATCGGACTTTTCGCCATAGAGTTAAATGCATTACCAGAAATGATTATTGGTGAATCATCAATAAAACCTGGGATTGACTTAATATTTGAAGGTGGAATTAAGGATGATGTTCAAGGTGCTAATTTTTTTCTAAATGAAAATGAAACTGATGTTCACTTAGAGGTAATTGCCAACTGGTCTGATAATGCACCTTCAGGATCTCCAGTTGGAGGGCATGTTGCTTATCTAGACGTGACAGCGGTTATTGCTAATGAAAAAACTAATAAAACATTAACGGTTAATCTCATGCCTCATCTGAACATGTCAGATAATCTTCATTACGCGCAGAACATTAAATTACCTGGGGCCGTTGATCAAACCTACACTGTAATTTTTAAAGTTAACCCACCCAAGTCAGGCAATATAGGTATGCATTATGACTGGCGCCAGCAAGTTTCAAATTCATTGACTCCTGGAGGCATATTTGAATTTAATCATCTTAATTTCAAAGAGATTGCTCTATCCAAAAGACGTTAAATATATCTATGGTGGCTTTCCAGTATTAAGTTTTAAACCTTGAAAAATTTACAGACTAAGCTATAACTCCTTAGCGTCGAGCTATAAAAAAATCTTTAAGCAATAGCTGAGACTCTCTCTCTAAAATTCCTCCTTCAACCTCAATTCGGTGATTAAGATGAGGGGAATCTGAGAAGTTATAGACAGATAAAGCTGCTCCAGATCTAGGGTCATAAGCTCCAAATATTAGTTTCTTTACTCGAGCATGGATTAATGCTCCCATGCACATGATACAAGGTTCTAGGGTTACAAAAAGGGTTCCTCCTAACCTGTAATTCCCTTTTTTTTCTGCTGCCTCCCTAAGTGTTACTATCTCTGCATGAGCTGTGGGGTCACTTAAAATAATTGATGCATTACCAGCCTCTGCTATGACCTGATCATCATCAATAAAGACTGCGCCAACAGGGACCTCTCCACAGCTTTCAGCTTTTTTGGCCTGCTCGAGAGCAAGTCCCATAAAGTATTCATGAGTTGGTTTCAAATTAATTAATATTTGAAATAATTATTTCATCGCTGTCTATTGGTAAATTGACCATAGTGCCATCCTCTGCAGCAGTCCATTCTTTTCTTATTTTATTGACGCCTCGAAAAAAAACTGTCTCCATTAAGCTATTTAATGGGGCAGGAACCAAGTGATAGAAAATTAAGTGGTCTACATTAGCAAGATTTGCTGCTTTGGCAGCTTCCTCAGGAGTAGTGTGATAAGTCAAAATATCTTGAAAAATCTTTGCTCCCAAAGGGCGACCAGCATTGTTGGCTACATCCTCCATGATTTTTAAAATATGGTTTGCTTGAGCTTCATGGAATAGTACATCAGCGCCTTCGGCGTTTTTGATTAGATTTTCGCTGTACTTGGTATCCCCACTTATCACAATGGACCGGCCCTTATAATCAAAGCGATAGCCCAAGGCAGGTTTTACTGGATCATGAGGAACTGCAAAAGCTGTAACCTTTAAACCGTTTTTATTAATAATTACTGGGTTTGATAAATCTATCGGATGAGGATCAAAGCCTACAACCTCAAGAGGAGCAACTTCATTGCCATGATGTTCATTTCTGTATTGGTAATCTAGTTGATATGCATCTTCAAACCCCTGTGTAACCAACTCAACTCCAGCTGGACCAAAGACATCTAATCTTTTTGGTCTAGATTGTGCGATCCAAGTGTTCATATGCAAATTTGCAAGATCAGCAATATGATCTGAGTGAAGATGGGTGAGTAATGTAGCTTTAATTTTGCTTCCATCAATTCTCCAGTCCCTTAAATTACTAACACTGCCATCACCAACATCAACCACATAATAATTTCCGCCTGCATTTATTAAGATACATGCTTCAGCCCTATTCGGATTTGGCAATGGCGCACGAGAACCACATACTAAGGCAGTTAGCGAGTCATCATGCAAATCTACGGAAGAAGATAACATCGCACTATTAACTCCTGCAATCATAAGTCTATCTTGCACACTAGGCAGTCTTATTAAAATTACAACAGCTATAAGAATTAAAATCACTGTAGCAACTATGTACCGAGCTAATTTCACTGATGCGGCCTGGTTTCTAAATTTAATTGACCTGCTAAGCCGGCGCTTCGGTGCTCTTCACTTTTTTGATATTCCTTATCCATAATCATGGATCGCATAGCTTTTTTGTTAGGGTATTCCGCAACTGCAACCCAATCCCAGAGTTCTTCAACCTCTCCGAGAACTAATCGACTCACTTCTCCACTAAATATCATTTTTCCACCCACTTTTCGAAGATGCTCTTGAACTTCTTTTCCGTATATTTGGTAAGCTTCTTCTCCAGTTAAGTCAGTTTGCCGCCCATCTTTATACTCAGCTTTATTTTTAAACTTTAATAAATTAACCATGTGGATGATTGTTTTTGTATCGCCAAGTAGAAATCCAGCCATTTGTTTGGCATTTGGTCTTAATTTGTTTTCCACTTTCATAACTACTCCTTAATAAAATCTATTAAAATCTTAGATAATTGCTTTGGTCTAGTCCACTGATAAAAATGCCCACCTCCAATATGTGGAGCACTTTTTGCATTAGGTGCCATTTTTAATACATCCCTCTCAATGTCATTGGTAACTGGATCGTCACCAGCAAACACTGATAAAAATGGAATAGTTGAGGTTGCAAAGAATTCTCTTGCGATTCTTTGTGCATCCAGAGATTGATCTGGGAATATTGGAACCTGGTTTGGCATAGCTCTTGGTCCCATTTTGTAACTCGCATTAGGAAATGGTGCATCATAGGCTTTTGAAAGATCTGTTCTGAACGGAGATATATTATTTAAACCTAGTCGATGAAAAATATATTGACCCAACAAAACAAATTTTGATCTTTTTTCCATCATGCTGGTGTTAAGGAAGCCTATTGGTAAATTTTCTGTATCCCAACAAAATTTTTGCCAATACATAAATTTCAATGCAGGGTGTGACTTCTGAGATTTATCTTGAGCTAAACTTTGCCCATCCATTTGACGAACCTCTTTAGCCACGCTCATTGGTGTTAGTTTTAAATCACTACCCCTGAATGCTTTTACCTGATTAATAACTTCTTGGGGTGTGTCTGGGTTGTATGGTAAGCCAGTGTTGCCCATTGATACTTTAATGAATCTGTCTGGGTCTTGTGCAATCATCCTAAGACCAATAAGTCCTCCCCAATCTTGGCCAAAAAAAGTTAAATTCTTAAAGTTATTCTTCTCCAACCAGGTACTCATCCAGTCAACTTGATTTTGGTATGAGTAATCTTCTCTTGCTGCGGGCTTATCTGATTTTCCATATCCAACTAAATCAGGAGCAATGACTCTAATGCCTGCTTCATTAAGAATCGGAATCATTCTTGCATAAAGGTAGCTCCAAACTGGTTGACCATGCATTGCTAAAAGTATAGGCCCATTTCTTGGGCCTTCATCAATATGATGCACCCTAATCTCTGTTCCATCTTTGGTTTGAATGGATGTATAAACTGGCTCGAAAGGATAATCTTTAATGTTTTTAAAATATTTATTAGGCGTTCTTAAAACTTTCACTATTTCACTCCTTGAAAAGGTTCTCACAGCCTGTATCTTTTAACAAAGACACTGCAAGATCTTGATCTTCTTGATTCAACCGATTAAATTCTTCTCTGACCCAGTTGAGGCACTTGGCTTGATAAGGAAAGGTTTTCTGGCTCCAGTCTGATCCGCAAATTTGATTACTCCATGTGTCCTGATTTGCTGATATAGCTTCAGCATTTGCCAACATGGCAGGGACGTATGTTTTACCTATCTCGATCAATAAATCATTTAAAATTGGTTGCACACTCTCCGGTTTCATCCATTGAGTATTATCTGAGATACCACTAAGATCCTCCATGAGATCTACCCAGGCAACTGTTCTCATTGACTGCTTCTCTGCAAGAGCTCGTGAGGTAGGATCAACATTGACTAATTGTGTCAGTTGTCCAAATATTCCAAAATCAGCAGATGATGGACGATCACCAAACAGAAAAGATTGTTTTGCTAATATTTTTTCTAGGATACCTAAGATTCTGAGATAACTTGCTTCAATAATTGGGGCAGTGGTTTCATTGGATCCAACAACCCATAATCTACTAGTTTGTGCATCTACAATATAATCTCTTAAGGTTGAATAAGTTTCCTGATCAGTATTAGTTCCATACAAAAAAGGAAGCCAATCACCAGCATTGTTTATATCTTTCTTGAAATGCCATCTGTAATGAAACATATATTTTGTTACCCATTCGTCTGCAAAATCTTCAATAAGATAGTTCAAAAAACTAAGTACCGGATTGCTCGGAATGACACTTCTTTCAGTAAAGTCATTTTCAAGATCTCTGATAATTGGGGTTGAGTCGCATTTTGCTATAACACCCTCATCCCCTTCAAATAAACAAACTGGCAACAAAATAGGCTTGGGTGGCTCAATGTTATTTTTCTTTAGAATATTGAGCGGTTGGCCCCAAGTGACAAGATGACTGATATGTCTAAACCTCAGTAAAGCTAACATTTTTCTAGTGTAAGGAGATCCTGGAACACCTATTAAATGAATTTTATGGTTATTAGTCATTACTGTCTTCAAAGTATTTTAACCAATTTTCATCAACTAACTTACTTGTCTCTGGGCTCATCTCTTCTAGCATTACTTTGGAAATATCTGGCCAAATAGATGGCCCGCCTTCGTCTTTTAGCTGTCGAGTTGCATCTATGATGATTTTACTGGTGCTAAAACGTTCAGGAGCACTTGCATCTAGAGGCATGCCTCTCATCTTTTCTATAATCTCTACAGCAGGATAAGGTTGCCAACGAGTACCTAAAGCTTGGAATATCTCACCTTTATCATAAACATCAACATCCTCGTCAACAACAATAATCATTTTTGCAAAGAAATCTTTCTCAGCAAGAATTTTTCCTGCCTCCATGCCTTGTCCTGACTTATCTTTCTTAATGCTAGCGGTTAATACTCCCGTGCTCTCTGCGGGACGATAAATATCAACAAGATTAGGAATAAAGGTTTTGTAATCTATAAAATTGCCTACCGTTTGAAGAATGCTTGGAGATATTTTTGTTACCCCAGCAAAAGAATTAACAACCCAAGGATTAGTCCTATGAGTAATGGCTTTAATTTCCATATAAAAATTCTCATTTTTCTTTAATCCCATAAACCCGTACATTTCTCCATAAGGTCCTTCCTCCTCCATCTTATCGAGAGGAATTTCGCCTTCTAAAACAATTTCAGATTCTGCAGGAACCAAAATATTGTTGGTTTCACATTTAACCATCTCTACTGGCTTACCTCTAATACCGCCGGCATAATCGAGTTCATCTTCTCCCAATTTAGCAATCTTTGAAGCACCCAGTGTAAAAGTTATTGGATCTACTCCATTAGCAATGGACACAGATGCAGTAGTTTGACCCCTCTCTTTCATCTTAGTTAAGAAACTCCAAGCGTTTTGCTTAATCTCAGCATTAAAACCAATTTTATTTTTGCTCTTAACCTGACAACGATAGGTGGCAACATTTCTTCCAAGTTCTTCATCTTCAATAAATATAGTAGCTGCATTAATATATCTTCCGGCATCAGCAGGATTTGTCTGCAACCAAGGAAACTTCAAAATATCAACGTCTTCACCTAAAACTATATTTTCTTTACAAGGTGCGTTTTGATTTTCGATTGTGACGGGTGATATTTTAGGCCATCCATTATTTTCTTTATGAAGTTTTTTGAGGTGCTTAAAGGTTTTAATACGAGAAATTTGTTGTGACTCACCTAAATTTTCAACACCATAAATTAATGCTTCAGCATTCCAACCACCAAAAAGATTACCTATTACCGGACCATTCACCCATTGATTATTGATCTTTATTTTCTCAATTAAAAAAGCCGGGGCAAGATCATATCCATATTCTTTGACTAATCGATAAGCAAAGCCTGTGGCCTCGAACTTATCTTGGTCCATTTGCTTAATCCTGATCAACCGATCATTGGATTCTAGAGCATGGATATAGTCTCTTAATGAGTCAAAAGGCCCGGTTGTCATGTGTCGAACCTAATCGTAAACCTTTCCGTCCTTAATAACTAAAGCGATATCCTTAAGCACTGAAATGTCATCTAAAGGATCGCCATTAACAGCGATGATATCTGCTATTTTCCCTGTTTCTATCGACCCTAAAGTGTCATCAATCCTTAAAAGTTTTGCAGTTTCCATGGTGGCAGATTGAATGGCTTCCATTTCAGGCATTCCATTTTTTACCATGAAAACAAATTCTTCCCAGTTGTTTCCGTGAGGCTGGACACCTGCATCAGTGCCAAATGCTATTTTTACCCCTTTTTTATAGGCTTTAGAAAAAGTGTCGCTGATTTGTGGCCCAACACTGGCTGCTTTAGGTCTGACTATTTCTGGAAAATAATTATCTATTTTAGATTTTGCACCAACAAACTCTCCAGCAGAAATTGTTGGGACATAATAAGTGCCGTTCTCAATCATAAGCTCCATTGCTTCTTCGTCCATAAAGGTACCGTGTTCAATGGAATCTACACCAGCTCTAATTGCTCGTTTCATTCCTTCTGCACCATGGGCATGAACTGCTACCCACATGCCATAATCTTTAGCCGCACTTACAACTGCGTTAACTTCTTCTTGAGTAAATTGTGGATTACTGCCAGATTTTGCTTCACTTAAAACCCCGCCTGTAACTGTTATTTTTATCCCATCAGCACCGTCTTTATATCTTTGCCTTACTGCTGTATAAACTTCATAAGGGCCATTAACAACACCATCCTCTGGCAATGGATAGTGATAATCATCGGCAGCTCTGCCGTTGGTGGGATCTGCATGACCTCCTGTAGTCGCTAAGCTCTTTCCTGAGGTGTATATTCTTGGGCCGACAACCTTGCCTTGGTTGATGGCATCTCTCAGACTGATTGCGACCATGCCACTATCACCAACTTGTCTAACTGTTGTAAAACCTGCCTTGAATGTGACGTAGGCATCTTGAGTCGCAAGAATGGCCTCCATCTCTTTTTCAACTTTTGAGGGTCTCTCTGCTTTTGATTGATATTCTCCACCGAAGTGAACATGCATATCCATGAGTCCTGGAAGAACTGTAAGGTTCTTTAGATCGAGGTAAATCTCATCATCTTTAGGATTTTTATAACCCTTAATTACATCTGTAATAAGATTATCATTAATCACAATGGTCATTTTTGACTGAACAACATCTACCTTACCGTCAATCAACTTTCCAGCATGAATAATTGTGGTAGCAAAGATATTATTAGAAATGAAAAAAACTATAGAAGACAGACTGATCAGAAATAGCTGCTTGAGAAAAAACATTATGGCCTCCAGTAAAGAATAAATTTATTGTTATCTATTTAAGGGGTTCTGAAACCTCAAGAGGCACCATCACATGAACAAAATCACTACCTTCAAACATCACATAGGGACCACCTGCGTATGGATCTCTAGGGAGATCTTTCATTAAACTTTCTGGTAGTAGCAGCATAAGATGAGGCCCTTCTGCTACCCAGACGCCTTTACTTTGGTCTTGATTAAATGGTTCATTATTATCCACAGGAATATCACCTACTAACATATAAGACACTCCAAATGAGGCCGATTCAGAATCATAGTCATCTTGATTCACCCAAGCTTTTAACCAGTTTTGCCAGGCTGGATCAACACACATTGGATTGACATTTTCATTAGGTGGAGTTCCAGGCATACACACCCATCCATTGCTTCCTTCTTTTAAAATGGCTCCGTCTGATGCCATAATTGTTGCCTTGTCGCTGACATTTTTTGGAGCTGCTGACATCGCTATTTCCATTATCTCTTGAGTTGTATAATGCTTATGATCTGAGTCATCGTGTGAATGTGAATGAGAGCTTGCATAAACACTTGGACACAACATAAAAGTTATTGTTAATAGGCTGTATAATTTTTTCATTTAATTGTTCTCCTAATAAAATATTTTGTATCGCTAATCAATCTTATTGTTCAGCAGTATAAATTTGTTCGAACAGTTGAAATTAAAGAGTAAAAAGAAAAAAATCAAATGTATTTTAAAGCTAAATCTTAGAGGTTAATTTCACCATTCATATATATAGCTGTTTTACCACCAATCAGGACTCGTTCTTCTTGGTGCTCACAATATAGGATTCCCCCTCTCTTAGATAATTGCTGCGCAACCATCTCATGCCTACCCAAGATTTTGCTCCAATAAGGAATCATTAATGTGTGTGCAGATCCGGTAACAGGATCCTCATTGACACCAAGTTGTGGATAAAAACATCGCGAAGTAAAATCCACTTGATCACCTGGTGCAGTGGCTATCAAACCTCTGGATTTGATTTGAGAAATCTTTAAAAAGTTGGGCTTCAGATTTTTAATAATATCTTCACTACTAAAAACAGCAAGATAATCGTCTCTACCTTTAAAAAGATGATTTGGCTGAAAACCTAATAGATCTCCTATAAATGCCTTGTCTAAGACTTCTGAAGATGTGTCGGAAGGAAAATCAAGGAAAATCAGGTTATCTTTTTTGAACACTCTTAACGCACCAGATTTTGATTGAAAATTTATTTCATTGGTTGGCTCGTCAAGAATTTTATCAAATAGAACCTTTGCTGATGCCAGTGTAGCATGGCCGCATAAATCAACTTCTGTGGTTGGTGTAAACCAACGAATAACATAGGGTTGCTTAGATAAATCAATGAAAGCTGTCTCAGAGAGATTATTTTCTAGTGCAATAGACTGCATCAGCTCTTCTGATAAAGAGTCTGACATGGGAATAACTGCTGCGGGGTTGCCTGAAAACAGCTTGTCTGTAAAGGCGTCCACTTGAAATATTGGTAATCTCATAATTTAGATAATTGGATCCAGTCTCGAATCCATGCAGGTTAAGATTGTTAGTTTTTTGTTTGTCATCGTTAGCTTTTTTTATTCAAAGCCATGTTAACAGCCTTAGTCACCGCTGACCTTGTGTCTATCGGGTCAATAACAGCATCTATTTCAAGATGTGCTGCTGCTTCTATTGCCTTGCCTCTTTCGTATGCCTGTGCAACCAGTTCATTATACAAAGCTTCTCTTTTATCAGTGTCAATCTCTGCCTCTAGTTCTTTTTTAAAACCTAATTTAACTGCCCCTTCTAAGCCCATGCCGCCGAATTCAGCTGTAGGCCAAGCAACTGTGTAAACAGGATCATGGAGACTGCCGCCGACTAATGCTTGTGCCCCTAATCCATAGCCTTTTCTAAGAAAAACTGCAACAACCGGTGTCTGTAAACTAGCACCAACTTTGAATAACTTAGCCATTCTCCTCACTGCGCCTTGTTCTTCGCTATCAGGACCCACCATAAAGCCAGGGGTATCAGCAAGAACAACCACAGGTAGGGAATGTGCATTACATATTGTTAAAAATTCAGCTGCTTTCTCTGCAGCTTCTGAATCAATTGCCCCACCTAATTGTTGGCAATCACTGGCTAGAAGAGCTATTGGTTGTCCTTCAACTCTTATAAATCCAGTGATGATGCTTCTTCCGTAATTCTTCCTTAGCTCTAAAAAGGAGTCTGTATCAGCCAGTAATTCAATAACATTCCTTACAGGGTAAGCCCAACGTCGGTCTTCAGGAATAATATCTCTTAATTTGGCTTGATCATCGTGTGAGTAGTCTTTAACTGGGCCTTGAAAATAAGACAATAATTTTTTAGCTATCAAAGTGGCTTCTTGCTCATCTTCAGCAACAATATCAATGACACCATTTTGCTCTTGAACATTAGCTGGTCCAATTTCTTTTGGATCAAACACACCCAAACCTCCGCCTTCAATCATGGCTGGTCCGGCCATACCAATCCAAGAACTCTTTGTTGCAATCCGAAAATCAGAACACCCAAAAAGAGCAGCATTTCCAGCAAAACAATACCCATTATTAACAGCAATTTTAAGGCAATGACCAGACAACCTTGCCCAGGTAGAGAAAGACGGGATATGAAGCCCAGCAATTTGAGTGGTAACATCCACATCTCCGGGACGTCCGCCACCGCCTTCAGTAAAAATTACTATGGGTAAATTAAACTTCTCAGCTTGCTCAGTAATACGGTCTAATTTTTGATGATGAAAGAACCCTTGAGTGCCTGCTAAAACAGAATAATCATAAACAATAGCAATAGCATGTGCTCTGTTCTCATCAACCTGTTCTGCATTGATTGTGCAAAAGCCAGTAAGAATTCCATCAGCTGATGTCTCTGCTTGCAGTTCATCATAGTCTCGTCGACTTCTTTGAGCAGCCACAGCGAACTCACCAAATTCCAAAAAACTGTCAGGGTCAGCTAAATCTTCTAGATTTTCTCTAGCTGTTCGATACCCTGCATGATGTCTCTTTTCAGTCGCAGTGGTTCTGAAAGAATCTTTGCTTTTTTCTAAACGATTGATAAAGTTTTTAAATTCTTTATTCATTAGCTCAATGTTATCCATGCCTAAATGATTGAAGAACAATTATAGACATCTGAGATCAATCAAAAAAGAGATTAAAACCCTTTTTTACAAAATTAAGCCAAGAGCAATAATAATAAGCACTACTCCAATGCTCTTTTCGAAGAGTGGAATAAATTTTTTATACTTATCTCTTAACCCTTGATTAGAAAAGATATAAGAAATACCGGTAAACCAAATGAAGGTTGTGAGTGACATGTAAAACCCGTATATGCTTAGTAATAAACGTGTGGTTGAAGCATCCACAACTGCAGTAAAAACTGTAATAAAAAATAAAATAGCCTTGGGATTTAAAATATTAGTGATCAGGCCTAAGACAAATGAGCCAAAATAATCCTCATTATCTCTTTTATCTTCATCGCTAACTGATGTCGATGATTTAAATATTGATAGATACCCTAAATAAGCAATATAGATTGATGCCAAAATCTTTAACCATTTAAAAATCTCAGGGTTTGAGGAGATGATTAAAGAAACACCTGTAATTGCTATAAAAGAATGAAATAGAATTCCAGTTGCTATCCCTGCACTTGCCCAAATAGCAACAGTTCGATCAAATTTCAAACATTGCCTGGTAACCAATAAGAAATCAGGTCCTGGGCTAGCTACAGCAAATAAATGAAGAATAGCAATGGTGAGAAATTCAAGCACAACTACAATAAGGTTAACTTAACACTTTTTTATTCCACCATATAATCACTGGGGTAATTTCTATAACCATCTTCTCACTCTTTTTAAATAATCTGTATAGTCAGCTGAGAATATTTCTTCCATGGCTTCTTCTTCAGGTTTTATTTGGAATTCTGTTAGGTAGAGAACAAAACACGGTAGAATAATTATCCCAATGTAAACACCATTATAAATAGTGACTCCTAACAAAATAATTATCATTCCTAGATACATAGGGTTTCTTGTGTAACTGAATATACCGTTAGTAACTAAATATGATGCTTCCCTTGGGTTTAAAGGGTTCAGTGTGGTTTCATTCTTTTTAAATGTTTTAACAGCAATAACCATAATTGTTAAGCCAATTAAAATCATTAACACGGATAACAATCCCTGATAATTAAATACTAGTTTAGGAAGATAATTTGTTAACCAAAAACTGAGAAGAATAAAGGCAAGAGTAACAATAGGTGGTGGAATTCTATTCCGTAATCTCATTCTTATTTTGAATACTTATGCAGATGATAATCAGCATTGCCAAATAAGGCATCTATAGCAACCAGCTTTTTCAGGTAATGACCGATCCGCATTTCATCACTTACACCCATGCCACCATGAAGCTGAACAGCTTGTTGGGAAACAGATTTACCTGCTGTTCCCACTTGGTATTTAAGAGCTGAGACTGATTGAGCTTTCGTGTCTTCATCAGAATCACACTCAAGCATAGCTTTATATAAAAGCGACTTACACATTTCAGTTTCGATAAACATATCCACCATTCTGTGTTGCAGCACTTGGAAATTACTGATGGGTTGACCAAACTGTTGCCTGCTCTTAGTGTATTCGACTGTTTGCAAATAACACGCTGTCATACAGCCAATGCTTTCAGCACTGATACAAAGTGTAGCTAGATTGAGTGCTTCATCGAGAAGTCTTTTGGCTTCATCGCCTTGAGCAATAATTGCCTCGTTAGTGATGCTAACGTTCTCAAGTGTTAACTCTGCACAAGTCTGTCCATCCACAGTTGGGTATTGATTTAATGATAGTCCTGCCTGATCCTTGTCAATCAAAACCAAGGCACATTCTTTATCAAGTGTCACCATGACAATAAAATGGTTTGCATTACCGCCATTTAAAACCAACGATTTCTTACCATTAACCAGTATGTTATCACCTTGATTTGAAGCTGAGGTTTTAGGATCAGAATGATCAAAGTTTTGATTGGACTCAATATAAGCTAGGGACAGATGTTTGTCGCCGGATATGATTCCTTCTATAAGTTCAATACGCCTATCAAAAGAGGAATGATCAATGATGGTTCCTGACAATACGACTGTGCTTAGATAAGGTTCAATTACAAGCACTTTTCCAAATTCTTCGAATAAAATGGAAAGTTCAACTGGTCCATAACCAAGCCCACCTGAGTCTTCTTTAAAAGGCAGAGATAGCCATCCAAGCTCCGAATATTGCTTCCAAAAATCTCTATTGAAGCCCTCTCCAGATTTAATAATTTCCTCTCTTTTTTCAAAAGTATAATCTGACTCACAGAACTTTTGGACCTGATCTCTTAGCATTTGCTGTTCATCTGAAAAATTTAAATTCATAACTACAAACCTAATATCATTTTAGAAATTATGTTTTTCTGTATCTCGTTGCTACCTCCATAGATAGAGGCTTTGCGAAAATTAAGATACTTAGAAAGTGATTTAGCAGCATGGTCAGGGCCGCTTGGTTTTGAGTTAGCAAGATGACCATGAGGTCCGGGGTAAATAAGAGCATACTCTCCAGAAGCTTCGACAAATAATTCTGTGAGACGTTGTTGTATCTCGGTACCTCGTATTTTTAAAATGGAGGATTCTGCACCGGGATGGCCGCCGTTTTCTAAATCAGACAGTAGCCTAAGCTCTAACATCTCCAAAGCTGAAAGATTAATCTCAAGCTCTTTAACCTTTCTTTCTAGATCAGGATTATCAAGCTCTGCGACCAATTGTTTTAATTTACTTAACTGTCTGATTGAAGCTCCGACAACAGCGATACCAAATCGTTCATGAGCTAATAAAAATTTTGCATAGGTCCAACCTTTACCTTCCTCTCCAATTAAATTCTCAACAGGTACTTTCACATCAGTAAAAAAGACAGCATTCACTTCATGCGCTCCATCAATTGTAATAATTGGTTCCACTTCAACACCCGGAGTGTTCATATTAATTAGAATAAAGGAAATACCTTCCTGTCTTTTTTCTGTTGTTTCAGTTCTAACTAGGTTGAATATCCAATCAGCATGTTGAGCTAGAGTCGTCCATGTTTTGGATCCATTGACAATATAATCATCACCTTCTCTGACAGCTTTGGTTTTTAGGGAAGCCAAATCAGAACCTGAACCCGGTTCTGAATACCCTTGGCACCACCAGGTATTAAAATTTAATATATCTGGTAAGAATCTCTTCTTTTGCTCTTCATTTCCAAAAGTGTAGATAACAGGCCCCACCATGCTCACGCCAAAAGGTAAAATATTTGGACAACCTGCAAGACCAAATTCCTTCTGGAAAATATATATTTGCGTGGACGTCCAGCCGGTTCCTCCATATTCAGCTGGCCAGTTATAGCCCATCCACCCTTTAGCAGCGAGTGCTTTGTGAAACTCAATAACCTCTTCTTTGGTTAAGACCTCCCCTTTGTCTTGTTTTTCTTTGATGTGTTTTGGGTAATCGTGTTTAATCCAGGATCTTATTTCATCTCTGAATTCTAGGTCTTTCTCTGTAAAACTTATTTCCATACTATGCTTCTAAACTAAGAAAATTATCCTAAGGGGTAATATATAAACTAAAAATATTACCTACATATTAATTGATTAACTACTTTTTTATTCATTGGCTGAATCAATCCAGATTAGAGATGACCATGCCATTTCGCTCATTGTGATCTAACCTCTTTTTTCTGATTCATAAAGTGTTGGTAGTAAATCTGCTAAATACTTCATCTCTTCCTTTGCATGGCGCTTTAAGTCTTCTGCACTATGTTTATCTAGCACAAACAGACGTACTAAAGCCGTATTTCCAATAAAACCCTGTATTGAGGTAATGGTTTTGTTTCCTTCACGCTTAGCAACATGCCCCAACCAAAAACGAGTTCTCATTTCTGCGCCATCCAATGTATTTCTTACAACATGACACATTTTTGCTACGTTGATATCTTCTTCTAGCAAGCCTACTTTCGCACAAATTACGAATGTATTTTCATCATTTACTTCATAGCCAAAGAACTCTGCACTATTAACAAATTGTATTCTAAGCTTTGCTAACTCGCCGCCAATGTATTCATGTACTAAATGGCTAGAGCCTGTATTTTCTCCTGGCATTTTATTTTCCCAATCCATCCATACATGATCTTTGGGATGCCACCAATTGTAATGTTCTGTTGTCTGCAGAAAATCAGAGAACCACCAACGAACCATGTCTGCCTTTACCTCAGGCATTGGAGTTCTCACAGCAACTAAATAAGTTGCATCAGGCAATCTTCGAACTTCGGTAGCATAAACTCCAGTGTCTTCAACCAAAGTTTTTTCAGCGTCTATGGTTTGACGGAATGGTTGTAAACCAAAGATTGAAATAATAATTAACAATACCAAGAAAACATTTACATAATATTTCATAACTAAACTCTAATATAGATTACTGATTTGATTCATTTTATCGTAGTATCAAATTGTATACTTTTTAAAAATGAAGGAATCTTTGAACAATCCAACTTACATCTATCTTTTTAGAACATTTTCCAAAATTACTATCATCATCCTTTTGAGTGGTCTGTTAATTCCGTCTGTTAGCGTGTCAGAAGTCCCCATCCTTCAGCCAGGTGCTCCTGGCAACCCCACGCGTGAACTTGATGCAGAAACTGCAGTAAATATTGCTAATTCTTCGTATACGGTTGCCGATGTCGAATTCATGAAAGACATGATTATCCATCATCATCAAGCTCTATTGATGTCTAGGCTGGCGATACCAAGTACCAATAATCAGGCAATTCTTGATCTGGCTGGGCGCATTGATGTTTCACAAGAGGATGAAATAAGTTTTATGCAAGACTGGTTGCAAGAACGCGAAGAGCAAGTACCTGACCCCACTACGGAACACTCAGAGCATACTCACCACACCATGATTGGTATGGCGACTACAGAACAAATGACTCAACTTGCTGAATCAAAAAGCACAGATTTTGACCAACTTTTTCTGTCTCTTATGATTGCTCATCATGATGGAGCAATAAAAATGGTTGAGGAACTCAGAGATAAGCCTGGGTCTACCTACGACCCCATTCTCAATGAATTTGCCTCGGATATAACCAATGATCAAGCAGTGGAAATTGAGCGAATGAACTCATTATTAATAGGTCTCTCAAGTGACCCACGGGCAGGGTTGGCTTCGGGCCTTTATGATGCAGAAGAAGCGATCATGAATATGCAACTCTTGGAATCCCAACGCAAGCCTGTGGGATTCTATGACCCTGCGAATCCTGCAGAACGAGGGGCTGAAGAGCTGGATGAGAATACTGAGAGAGAAGATCAAGAAAGCATTGAGGAAGATGAAGAGGAGGTTACATCTATAGAAGAAGATGCAATGAATCGGCGTTATCCAATGCTCAGTTTCTCCAACACAGACATGACCTTCCGAGACGATATACTAGTGACTGGAAGCTACCATGGCTTCAACATCTATAGTATCAGTGAGGAAGGTTTACCAGAACTTATAACCTCTGTTATTTGCCCAGGAGGTCAAGGTGACGTTTCCTTAGTTGGGGACCTACTAATTTATTCAGTTGAAGAGACTCGTGGTCGACTTGACTGTGGACTAGAAGGAGTGATAGTAGACGCGAGTCTAGATCGTTTCCGTGGATTACGCATCTTTGATATCTCTGATTTGAGTCGACCAAAACAGGTGGGTGCAGTGCAAACTTGCCGTGGCTCTCATACCCATTCAGTGGTGTCAGGTCCTAGTCCAGATGGCAAGATTCTGGTCTATAACTCAGGCACCGGAAGTGTTCGTGAAGAGGAAGAATTAGAACAATGTATTGAGGACATTCCCGGCGATGACCGCACTGCCCTTTTCCGTATCGATGTGATCGAAATTCCAGTGGATGATCCCTCTCAGTCACGAATCATTGACAGCCCTGCAGTATTTGCTGACCCTGAAACAGGAGTGCTGGCTGGACTCTGGCGTGGCGGTGACCATGGTGATGATTCTCAGGAGACCTATATCACAGACCAGTGTCATGACATAACGGTATTCCCATCAGCCAATATAGCTGCTGGTGCCTGTTCTGGTAATGGTATTCTCTTTGACATCACGGATCCAAGTAAACCCCATCGAATCGATGTGGTAACAGATTCTGGCTTTGCCTACTGGCACTCAGCTACCTTCAATAATGAAGGCACTAAGGTGCTGTTCACAGACGAATGGGGTGGCGGTGGCCGTGCACGCTGTCGGGCCTGGGATCCAGTAAACTGGGGTGCAGATGCCATTTACGATATTGTCGATGAGAAACTTGAATTTAGAAGTCACTACAAGATGCCAGCACCGCAAATGGAAACTGAAAATTGTGTTGCTCACAATGGTTCAATTGTCCCTGTTCCAGGACGAGACATCTTTGTCCAGGCCTGGTATCAAGGTGGAATCTCAGTGATTGATTTTACTGATTCATTAAACCCCATAGAGATCGCCTACTTCGACCGTGGACCTATAATGGAGGACGAGTTGATAACAGGTGGTTATTGGTCTGTGTATTATTATGAAGGTACTATTTATGGAACTGAGATAACTCGAGGCTTAGACATATTAAAACTAATACCCAGTGAGTATCTGAGTGAAAACGAAATCGCAGCCGCTGCACTTGCCTATCCAATGATTGGCCATCGTCGTGCTTTCAACCCACAACAACAAATGCCAATGGGCTGGCCCGCGACTCCAGAGGTGGCTCGTGCCTATATTGATCAGCTTTTGAGAGACAAAGCCATAGATGAAGATACTGCGGATCAAATTATCGAAAAACTCGACCAAGTCAAAATGGAAATGGAGATGGGTGGTAACAATAGACTCGCCCGACAAATCAACAGATTTAGCTTGTCAGCTGAAGGATTGAATGCTGATGTCCAGACAAAAAACCGATTCGAAAGATTAGATGCCACCCTAAAGGGGATCTCAGAAGGTTTACGTCAATAATTGAGTTTTAGTCATGCTCTTCACAACTTGTGTCTATATGATGCTCAAACTCAAGAGTTGAATGAGTAATTTTTTAAGAAGTTTTATCAATTAATTCTTCTGGGTTGGGCAGACTGTCAAATTCATCCTTGGCGTTATTGAACATATTCTCAGGAGATACTGATTCAAACTTAGCTTCTTCGTCATAGGGATCTGAGTAAAAACCTAAAACATAGCCCCCTTTCGCATAACCAATTAAAGATCTTAATTCAGAGCTTAGCTCTTTGGCAATTTCTGGAGGACAAGACAAGTATTGATTTTCTTCTTGTCTTAACCAATTAAGAGCATAATGTAAAAAAACTCCTGTACGAATTTCTGATGCGGTTTTATTTGCACCTCCCCCGTGTAGAACAGTTCCAGTATATAGAAGAACAGAGCCAGGATTCATTTCAGCGTAAGCAATTTCTGTGTCATCAGGCTTTCTTTCTTTCTCCCATTTGTGAGAACCTGGCACTATCTGAGTCGCTCCATTGTCTCTGGTGAATTCGGTTACAGCCCAAATTGTGCTCATAAGAGGTTCTATCTTTCTTGGGAGATAACCTCCCCATATGCCTCTATCTCTATGTAAAACCTGCTTTGTTTCACTAGGCCCAATACTTACAGCAGATGTGAAATGTAACTGATAACCATCAGCAAAAGGTTCTAAATATTGCTTAGTAACATTAATTACTAAAGGATTCAAAGCAAGATCTCTGCATGTATTTGATCTTGCCATTAACGCTCCAACTCTCTTAGTACTAAAACCAGTAAATTCATCTCTACCAAACACCTCTTTTGAAAGGTATGGAACTAACTCACCTTTCAATGTCTCAACAGTATCTATAGAAATAACATTCTCAATAATTACTGCAGCATCATCATCTAAAACATTTAAAATTTCTGCTACTGAAGTTTCAGAATCTAAATGAAGTATTTCTACCATCAATCATTCTCCCTAGAATTTGTATCATTATAATTTTTTTAATCTTCTTGTTTTTTAAGCCAAAAAATCTGGGCAATAATCCCTACAAAAAATATTAACAAGAAAGCTAGCTGAAAACTAACTAGTAAAGGATCTTCTAAAGAATCAACGAATGGATCTCCAACTGGCAATCTTCTTAGAAAGTCCGTTATTGCAGGAATCATATGAAACAAGAGTGTACTGGTATAACCGAGTGCTTGGAAATATTTTGAGAAGGATCCAAACAGTTTAATTTTTTCCATTATAAAGCCGCCAGCAAGAGCGATTAATGTAAGAACTGCAAGTATATGAGCAATTCCGAAGCCTCCTTGGTTATAAATTCCTAAGGCAGAACCCGCAACCAATAAGGTTACATATACATATAATCTTCCAGAGCTCTCCTCCACTGAAATCACCCTATATTTATATAAGGTATAAAAACCATTTAATACAGCCACTGCTCCTAATGCGGTGTGGAACCAACCCAATATTGTCATTTCTGGCATATTTATTCTCCCAACTTTAATTTGTTACATTGAAATATTGATTTATTCTTTTTTTTACGTGCCTTATTCACTTTATTTACTTTATTCCCACTCAAAAATTACCATTTTGAGCTAAATCATTTTGTGTAGCTCTTAAATTATGGAGTAAGTAACAATAAAGTGTATCGTTGCAGCCACTGAAACTAGCACATGAAAGACCTCATGATAGCTAAATAATTTTGGAGAAAGTTTCGGAAACTTTAAAGTATATCCAAGAGCTCCTATTACTAAACAAAGGGATTACTTTATTTATCAAATTTTTCAATTTGCTCTATCAATCTTGACGCCCACTCGCCTAGTATGGGTATGAATTCAATTTGCGAAAGAATAACAGTCAATAGATATACTAGTATTGTTGCGCCAATTACCCAGCCTAAACCGGATGCGAGCCCGCGAATTAAGCTGAAGAGCGTTAGTCTCCATAATGAATCATGCATCCGAAAAAAATTATGCTGCCTTAAATCAGTAATTGCTTTTTCCAGGCGCTTAATCGAATCTTGATCTAAATCCATCATTTTACTCCCACTCAATAACTAGATTGCGTCTTTTGATCAGCCAAGTTATAGGCAGGCTGCGTTACTGAGTAAGCCCAATAGAAAAAAATAAACTGGAAAGGTAGGCGAACATAAAGCAGTGAAACAGGGATATCAGGAAAAGCTTCCGGTGTAATAGCCATATAGATATTAGCAGGATAAACGGCAACTAGTAGAGCAACTAATCCCCAACCAGCTATTTTGCGTAGTCGAGGAATCAAAACACAGACGCCTCCTAGTGCTTCAAAAAAGCCACTGATATAAACAGCCTCTGAATGCAATGGAAAAGCCGGAGGCATAATGGATAAATAAAAGTCTGGATTAACAAAATGATCTACTCCCGTATTGATAAAAAAAGCAGCCAACCCAAATAAAACTAACTTTTTCCACCAACCGGTAGGTAGTTGAAGTACAGCAAAAAAATTAGTTGTGGTGCTCATCTCATTGTAAGGTTACTTTTCTCAATGCTCTTAGTTTACTCTAGAAGAAATCTTATTTATATATGACTCACTTTGTGACAAAGATCGTCTCTATAAAATTCCTTTTATTTACTTAAAAGTAAAAAAGAAAATATTTCTATATGTAACCTTTACTTCCCTTTGATGTTATGATAAGTTTGCGTTACATTTCATGGTGTGATCTCTGTCACACATATACACAAGGAGTAATTATGGAAGGTTTAGTGGCAATGGGAGTTGCATCTGTCTCGATATTGATGCCAGTATTATTAGTATTGGTTATATTCTTTTTTAATACAAAAATGCAAAAAGATAAATACAACACAATGATTGAGATCTCTAAAAACATTGAAGACCCATCTGAAATTAAAGACTTACTGGAAGACTTACAAGAAAAGAAAAAACCCATAGATTACAGAAGAAGTGGAGTAATAACTTTATTTGTTGGAGTTGGTTTGTATCTCCTTGGTTGGACTATTGCAATAAGTGCCATACAAGGTGCTGGTTTTTTAGTTGCTGCAATTGGTGTTGGTTCAATAATTGCTGGATATCTATACCCCAATGACAGTGCTGAAATTACAAAAGCAGTTGAAGATTTTGAAGAAAAATAAAATTGGGTAAACACCATAAAAACCTTCTAAACAACCTTGAAGCACTGAGAAAATCTGCCGGTTTAACTCAACAAGAACTATCAGAGAGTGCTGAGGTTTCAAGGAAAAGCATCAATGCAATTGAAAACGGAATTTATGTTCCCTCTACAGTTCTTGCATTAAAAATTGCAAAAACTCTCAACTGCTCTGTTGAAGACTTATTTAAACTACTGTGAACTTATGAGATTTAATTGACTATTTAAACCCATTTTGTGACAAGGTTTGTTTCTATAATATTTCTCTCTTTCTTTCAACAACTACCACCACTTTGAATTGGAGGGCACTTTACATCCCCATAAGAACAGAAGACGCAACAATCTCCTTCTTTAGGCTTAAGGATACTTTTGCAATCAGAACATTCATAAAAAAATCGACAACTATTAAGCTCCATTTGTTCAATTTTCTTAAAACCACAATTTGGGCAAATAATTGTTGAGTTGAGTTCTATTGTTTCCATACAATTATAATCAAATCATTATTCCCACTCAGTGAGTGAATCCTCTAAGACCATTGTATTTGCTGGGTTTGTAAAATACTTTGTAAGGATTCATCAACTGTAAAAAGATGCAAAATGCTCCTCCCTTTTGTCTTTTGCCATTCCAGCAGTTTCATCCATAAACTTATTTCTATCTGCTCTAGTTTTAAATACCCAAATACAAACAGTGTCTTTGCTGTGATAGATTGCTTTTAACTCGTCATCAATATCACAAATTTCCTGTGGAATATCTGTCTTGATACAAATCATCTTTATTCCCACTCAATAGTTATCAGATAACCCTGGGCCATCTCTTCGCCGGTGGCCCACAGGCGCTCTGCCATTGGCTTATCGAATATGTGGTTATCACCACCGACGGTAACCGCATTACAGTCCTCAAAATAGGCGCCGCTGACTCCCTTGAGAGCGGGATTGGTAGCCACATAAACCTGAGTGGCGGCCCCCTCTTGGGGTGTTTTCGCAATGAGGTCGCCAAACCAGTCAAACGCTTTGCGCAGAACTATAGGGGCGGTGCGAGCGATATTGGTTTTGACTAAACCCGGGTGAATAACATTTGAAGTAACGCTGGATCCTTCCAACCGTGCGGCCAGTTCAAGGGAAAATAAGGCATTGGCCAACTTGGATCGACCGTAAGCTTCCTGCGAATCGAATACACCTTCACCTCGAAGGTTGTCAAAGTCTATACCCACCGCAGGTGCCTGACGATAGGCAGAGCCACTACCAACATGGACAATACGACCTGCCTGAGCTTGTTTCATCAAGGGCATTAACCTGTTTACCAATACGAAGTGACCCAGATAATTCACCGCGAATATTTTCTCGACGCCGTTTACCAATTCCAATTCGCCAAAGGTATTAATGCCCGCATTACACACCAGGATATCGATGGGAAGACCTAGTCTGGCAACTGTGTCTGCGCATTCTACAACGGATTGCAAGCTGGACAACTCCAAGGCCACGGGGGTGGTATTGCCCGGCACGCTGGAACAGGCTTTACTGGCTTTCTCAAGAGTTCTGCCGGTACCGATAACATGTGCGCCCCGCAGCGCTAACACTCGCATGGTCTCGAGGCCCAAGCCGGAATTACAGCCAGTGACCATGGCCGTCTTTCCTGTTAAGTCCAATCCCAGGGTCACCTCCTCAGCTGTCGATGTCGCACCATAGCGTCCCACCGGATAACTATCGTCAATGCTTACAACAAATTTATCTCCACTACAGCCTCCTAGCACCGGCATTGCAGCCGCTGTTGTACCATACAAAAACTGTCGCCTGTTCATTTTTATCCTCTCATTCCTACTCAATAAAAATATGGTTGTAAGATATTGATTTAACAAGGTATTTTATAAACTTTGTATCAACTTTGCATGAGATTACCATGTCATCACCACTAGTTAATACATTCTTTTAGAATTACTCTTCTTTGTCATCCTGTTCTAGAACTCCCTTTTCTTTCAGCTGTTTTTCAAGCAACAGAACTTTTCCAAGCGCCGCCAAACCAAAAATAAATCCCATTATCCCTAATGCTTCCATCTTATTGCTTCTTATTTTTTTTATCTAAACTATCACTTTCATGCAAACTTTGTATCACTTTCTACACAGTGTGTAACAAAATCTTCCACTTCTTTCCTAGAACGCAACCTGACGAACTTGATATGAGCAAATTCAGGATTCTTAGAGTCAATTAAGTAATACCTTCTTTTTGGAAAAAAGTTAGAAAGCCCCCACCAAATTACTGAATCACGAGTAAAAAACTGCCTCTAAAAAGTTTCTTTATTACCTGCCCATAATTCTTTACCTGTGAAAATTCTAATCAAAGTTCTTCGTAGTAATCTGTAAAAGATAATATGAAAAGATAAATCTAGATAAACTACGATTTGGCATCTCTTCCATTTTATATGACATGTTTTTGAATAATTCCCATCTAACACCCAATCCTCAGAAGATAAAAGCGTTTTTAATTTAGAAAATAATTCATCATCTGTTGCTTCAGTCCAATTACTTTTCCAAGCTAATTCTTCTATCTCAATACATGGTATATCTAACTTTTCTGCTATTCTTTTAGAAAAGGTACTTTTGCCACTTCCAGCAGTTCCAATGACATTTATTCTCATTCCCACTCAATAGTGAGTATGAAAAAACCGTCAGTAATTCTCTTATTTTCTAGGGTGATTGCAACCTTTTTTAAATAAGTAATGTATATATATTTGAAGAAACAATATTTAATATAAAAATAAGGAGATATTTATGGATGCGGAATTATTAATACCCATATTTGGGATAGTTGGTGTTTTTGGAATGCCACTCGGTATCGTTATTGCTGGCTTATACTTTGATACAAAAAATAAAGACAAATTTCATTCAACATTGCAAAAATTAATTGAGAGCGGACAAGAAGTTTCCCCGGAATTATTGCAAAGTATTCCAGGTTATAAAAAGGAAAATGGAGAAAGGAATGATATTCGTACTGGAACCATTACCGCAGCAGTTGGTATTGGGATAGCTTTATTTGGACAATTCGGTGTTTCAGAGACTCCACTTGTCGGAATTGGGCTACTGGTGTTCTCAATTGGTTTGGCATTTCTTGCCTATGGTATTTACAACAAAGATAAGAAAGTTAATGATGTTTCTTAATGGAAACAGATGAAGAACTGGTTAGAAGAACTCTCTCTGAAGGAAGCCACCATTTTGGGGTTTTAATACAGAGATATGCTGATTATTTATTTGGATTGGGCATGCGGTTAACTTCAGGTAATACAGAGCTTGCTGAAGATATCTCTCAACAAGCTTTTATGAAGTCTTTTACGTATCTTAAAAGTTTTAATTCACAGAAGAAGTTTAAACACTGGCTTACCGGTATCACGGTAAATTGTTATAAAGATTTGATTCAAAAAGAGAATCAACACTTATCTTTAAACGCAAAAGATGAACCAAGTTACACGCCGCATCTTGAAGGCAATATAGATTTTTTTAATCTCATTAAACCCCTCACTGAAGATGAAAAGATTCTATTCACTCTAAAGTATGTCTACGAGTACCAAATTAATGAAATAGCGGATTTGTTAAACCTAAAATCTGGCACAGTAAAATCCAAGATAAGTCGAGCTTTGGAGAAATTAAAATGAACCAATTAGAAGCTATCATAGAAAAAGAAAAGGAAACTTCTTATTCTCAAAGAAATAAAGAGTTATTTAGCTTCTATACACTTACCCTAATCAATCAAGAACAAGCATCTAAGAGATTAAAAAGAAAGCTGTGGGTTTCTCTCTTATTAATTACTGGTGGCATATTCCTCTTACTCTCTCCAATAAACAAAATGATGAACTATTTCATTCTCATTTTAAGCAATCCAAGTACGGTTGATATTTTTACAATGGCAGCGGTTAGTTATGGATTCTTATTTGTTCTGATTGTATTTCTTAAAAAAAGAATCTCCATCTTGAGCTAAAAATTATTAAAGGGGTTTATTCAATTCCAAGTGACTTATGAAAAACAATAGTCACCTTAGTGTGTAGTAATCTGTGTAGTTCGCATTTCACAAACTCAATAATATCAATAACTTACAAAATTAGATTTAGAAAGTTGAAGTCCTGAAACCCAGTGGTTATAAGGGTTTCAGAGCCTCCCCTCATTCCCACTCAATAGTAGCTGGTGGTTTACCTGAAATATCATAAGTCACTCTTGATATGCCCTCTACTTCATTAATGATTCTTGTTGAAACAACATCAAGAAAATCATAAGGCAATCTTGACCACTTAGCAGTCATAAAATCAATGGTTTCAATAGCTCTGAGTGAAATAACATAATCATATTTCCTTCCATCTCCCATCACACCAACAGATTTAACAGGCAAGAAAACTGCAAATGCTTGACTGACTTCATAATAAAGATCATGTTCTAAAAGTTCTTCTATAAAAATATTATCAGCAAGCCTTAACAAATCAGCATATTCCTTTTTAACTTCACCAAGAATTCTTACCCCCAAACCCGGACCTGGAAATGGATGACGATTAACCAATAAATCTGATAGGCCTAATTCTTTTCCAATAGTTCTCACTTCATCTTTAAAAAGATCCCTTAGAGGTTCTATCAGCTTAAGTGACATATGGTCAGGCAGACCTCCAACATTATGGTGAGATTTAATCACATGAGCTTTACCGGTCTTTGAGCCAGCTGATTCTATAACATCAGGATATATGGTTCCTTGGGCCAGCCACTTAACATTTTCAATCTTATTGGCTTCTTGTTCAAAAACTTCTATGAAAGTATTGCCTATAATTTTTCTTTTTTCTTCTGGATCCGTGATGCCTTTTAATTTATTTAGAAATATTTCTTCAGCGTTAACTCGAATGACTCGAACATTAAGATGTTTGGCGAATGTATCCATTACTTGATCGCCCTCATCAAGTCGTAATAAGCCATTATCTACAAAAATACAAGTCAGTTGCTCTCCTATGGCTCTATTGAGTAATGCTGCCACCACCGAAGAGTCAACGCCCCCTGATAAGCCTAACAATACATGGTCTGTCCCAACCTCTTCACGGATATTATTAATGTCATTCTCTATTATATTACCTGGTGTC
>JAPYQN010000007.1:62268-65018 GCA_029941465.1 Gammaproteobacteria bacterium | reverse complement strand
TTCGGACAACGGATTTTAAGTCCGTAGCGTCTACCAATTCCGCCACCCGGGCTTTTAAATCGAGGCAAGGATCGGAATCGAACCGACGTCCACGGCTTTGCAGGCCGCTGCATAACCACTCTGCCACCTTGCCTAATAAAACAAACAGATTATACCTTCTCAATGAAAAATAAACCAAAAAAGGCCTTTAACTTGCAGACCTTTTTTATAATCTCTCTTTGATTATATTCTTAGCGATAAATTTAATATTTTTCCATTCGCTAAGTCGGCGAATAGTATAAGACAACCAATTCTTACCGTACGGTAGATATACCCCTACTCGTTTATCCCTAAGAAGTTTTATCTGTAAATCTCTACGTACCCCAAAAAGAAATTCAAATTGTGTGTCATTATAATCATCAGTTGATATCAATAGGTCTAAAATATTCTCATCGTGTGTAGCTATTGCATCTTCTGGCGATTCATAACTCCTCAAATCATTAGCTAACAAAAGAAAATTGTCTTTAATTTCATTGGTTGTCATAAAAGCAATTTTTTTATTTTCCCGATATGCACCTTTGACTAGACGTATGGAGATACCTTGTGACTTTAATATTTGTAGATCATCTATTGTTCTATACAAATTAGACTGCATAGTAATGCCCAGGACATTGGGAAACTCTTGGTTTAGTAATTGACAAAGCTTAATAGTACTATCGGTAGTTGTGCTATCTTCCATATCTAAGCGAATAGTTTGTCCTGACTCAAAAGCCTTTGATGTTATGGGTTCTAAAAAGCTTAACGCCTTGTCTATAGAATGTGAGAGACCAAGTGAAGAGGGCTTGATTGAAAGGCTTAATTTATCAGTTTTAAATAAATCCAGAATTCTTAGATATTCTTTTTGTACAGTTAATGCTTCTTCAGTTGATTTTGATTGTTCACCCACCAAATTAACAGCTACCCTGAAACCTTGGTGATGAAGTCTTTGGATTTGTTGAGATGCCTTATCAAGGCTTTCCCCAGCTATAAATCTTTTTGCAAATGGAAAGAGAAGCTTCAATTCTTAGAAAAAACTAATTGACCAGCAAAATAAGTTTTGGCTACTTTAGTAGACTTTAACTCTCGTCCAACAGGCTTTGAAAGAGTTTGGTCAAGGATAACAAAATCAGCATATTTTCCTATACTTATACTACCAATTTGATCCCCCCATCCTGACAGATCTGCACCAATTTGAGTATAAGCATGCAAGGCTTGCTCAAAAGTAAGTGCCTGTTCAGGATACCATGTGCCTTCATATAAACCGCTTGGACTTTCTCTGAAAACCGCATCTGCTAATTGAATTAGAGGTGAAAATGGAGAAGTCGCAAAATCGCTACTAAGCGCTAAACGTACCCCAGATCTTAGGAAATCATTCCACACATAAGCATATTTCTCTCTTTCTATACCGACTCTAGGGGTTATATATTTTCCAATTACCCCTGTTCCATGATTAGGTTGCATTGAGGCTGTGACATTTAGCTTATTAAATCTCTGAATATCTTCAGGATCTATAATTTCAATGTGCTCTATTCGATTTGACAGAGAATTATTACCACTGAACTCAAATGCATTCAAAGCCATTTTAACCCCTCTATCACCGATGGCATGAATTGCCACTGGCATTCCAAGGCTATTAGCACGTTTAACTAACCGATTTATCTCAGCTTGGATATAGAAAGGCTCGCCTATGATTTCTGGTCGATCAGAATATGGGTTAATTAAAGCTGCAGTGTGAGTTGAAAGGACACCATCAATCACGTATTTAATAAATCCAAATTCAATCAACGGTCCTCGATCTTGATCATGAAATTTATAATCCTTGATGAGTTGATTAATGAGTTTTGCATTATAAGTGTGATCGTCTTCTTGGCTGAATTTTGAATGCTCTCCCCAGAAAACCCTTAAAAATAGTTTTTTATTGCGTGCTAAATCTTTATATTTATCTAATTCAATTCGACTGGACATGTCATGGACACTAGTAATACCAAATGAATTGGCATAGTCCAAAACCTGCTCTATCTTATCTCTAGAAAGATCTGAATCTCTAATATAAGTTGGTATATCCCATATCAGTTCCATTGCACCTTCCAGCAGAATTCCATTTGGGCTACCGGATAACTGATTAATCAGTATTTGTCCACCAAGCGGGACTTCAGAATTAGCTCTTATATTAGCTTCTTCGATAGCTAAAGAGTTGACCCACATGGAGTGCCCATCAATATCTGAAAGGGCAACTGGATTATTCGGAGACACTCTGTCTAGTTCCCAACGGGTAGGTAAACCTTTATTCTCAAAAGTATAATCCCAGCGACCACCCAATAACCACTCACCCGGTTCCATTGTCTTAACCCTCTGTGCAATCATATCTAGCCATACGGATTTTTCTCTGATGCCGGTTAAGTTAATTCCAGTGACAATTTTAGAGCCAGAAGATAAATGGGTATGACTGTCTATAAAGCCTGGCAATATTGTTTTACCTTCAGCATTTATAACGACTGTATTTGAATCTGAGAGTTGACTGATCTCGTCATTACCACCAATGGCAATAAATTTACCGTTCTCTATCGCAATTGCATTAGCGTTTTTAACAGCAGGGTCAGATGTTCTTATATCCGCATTGACCACAATAAGATCAGGAGATGCTTTTAATACTTCAAAACAAAAAATTACAGTCAGAAGAAAAATAAATTGGATCAATTTATTTACGGTTTTCATAACCTAATGTTCTGTAT
>JAPYQN010000007.1:0-62168 GCA_029941465.1 Gammaproteobacteria bacterium | reverse complement strand
AGAAAAATAAATTGGATCAATTTATTTACGGTTTTCATAACCTAATGTTCTGTATAATTTTTTGTATATACTGCATGAGTAGCAA
Organism: Gammaproteobacteria bacterium; assembly: GCA_029941465.1. Lineage (GTDB taxonomy): Bacteria > Pseudomonadota > Gammaproteobacteria > Steroidobacterales > UBA11654 > CACPJA01. Next base: position 62,083 of record JAPYQN010000007.1, on the reverse strand, counting down.
TTACACCATCCGTTATTGTTAAAAATTGAGCGGGAAACCGGGTTCGAACCGGCGACCTTTTGCTTGGCAAGCAAACGCTCTACCAACTGAGCTATTCCCGCTAAAATTATGAAGGTATCATTATAGCGAATTTCGATTACATCTCTAATTTTTTTGGATTGCTTTAGCAATAATAGAAATGTAGATTAATGCCATGCAGTATTTCTGGACAGTCAAGGTAATAAGATTTATCCCAATAGTATTTACAATTGGGATTGCAATTTCTATGTATTATTATCCAGGAGGAAACATTCATGATCCTCTACAAACTGGCTATTCTTTCACTCATAATTTTCTAAGTGATTTAGGAGGTATGAATGCACGTTCAGGAGAAACAAATGTTGTTTCATCATATATTTTCAACGCCTGTATGATCAGCTTTATTTTTGGTGGCATAGCGTTCTTGTATGTGCCGGGCTTATTCAAGAATGATAGAACTAATTATTATTTAGCTATTGTTGGATCAATGTTCTTTTTTATGGGGACATGTTTTTTCGCAGGAGTGGGTTTTACACCGCATGATTTATACTTGGATCAACATATATTTTTTGCCTTGAATGGATTTAGATTAATGGTTCCTGCAGGTATCTTTTATCTAGTAGTGTTGCTAAGAAGTCCTATTAAGAAAAGTTACTCATTTGTCACTTTATTTTTTCTATTAAGCACCTTCTCATATGTTTTATATCAATTATTAGCAGACAGTCCTTTAATGAGTATTGAGGCAATGATAATGCAAGCGACAATGCAAAAATTAATAACCTTTATTCATTTATTGAGCATATTCTCCTTAAGCTTTGCATTTTCCTCACTGAGAAATCATGCTGAGATAATAAATTAAGAGAATAGAAGTGAAAAAAATAAGTATATCTCTGCTGATTTTGGTGTTTGTGAATTATTCATCAATAACTGATGCAGTTACTCCAGAGATCAAAAAATTAAAGCGCACATCGCCAACGAGTATTTTATTTGTTGGTAATAGTTATCTTTACTACAACGATAGTTTGCATAATCATTTTAAAAGAATGGCTGATGAAAGATACCCAGGTTATGAGGGAGGTAAAAATGTCAAGTCATCAACAATTGGGGGCTCTAGATTAAAACACCACAACCTTGATCATTTACTAAAACCTAAAGCAATTAGCTTAATTAATAAATTTGAATTAGTGATTCTTCAAGGTGGCAGCGGAGAAGGATTATCAAAGAAAGACAGGAAAGCTTTTGCTAAAAAAGCGAATGAACACATTAAAAGAATAAAAGCTAATGGCTCTGAAGCAGCTTTATATATGATTCATGCATACGTTGAGCCACACAAAAGTTTTGACCCAAATCTCATTAGAGTGATTGAGGAGATGTATGTGACTGCTGGAAACAAAAATCAAACCCTTGTCATTCCAGTGGGTTTAGCCTTTGAAAATGCTTACAAGCAAAGACCAGCTATAAAACTTCACAATCTTGATGGCACACATCCAGCTCTATTAGGCACTTATTTAGCAGCATGTACTGTTTTTGCTAGTGTATTTAATGAATCGCCGGTTGGATTAAACTATGACTATAACGGTCTTATCAAGACTGATGATAAGTTATTTCTACAAAAAATTGCAGCATCAACAGTTAGAACTTTCTATCAAAAATCTACTAATTAAGAAGAATAATCACGCAACATCTTTCTTAGCTCCAAAGAATGTTGCTCCTCTTGAGCTATCTTATTTCTAGCGTATTCTTCCAAGAAAATAGATTTGCCATCAACGGCTTCTAAAAGATAATTATAAAGATCTAAAGCATGTAATTCATGGTCAAGGCTTTCTTGAAGAATGTCTTCAACAGAATGTTGATGTGTTTCTTCTATAGGGGCAATTTGTTGAGTGGGATGACCTTCAAGTCCCGTTAATAATTCGCCTGCCTCTTGAGCATGTAACAACGATTCATTTGCTTGAGCTTGAAGAAACTGAACAATTGGAATCCGATATGGGCCGCTAACCATTATTGAAGAATGAGTGTAGCGAACAACACCTGAAAGTTCATACTCCATGATGGTGTTCAGAATTTCACAAGTTTTCTTTAAATCCAAGTTTTGCATAACAACCTTTTTTGTAACCTCAAGTTAATTATTGTACTAAAAAATAAAAAAAATTTATCTCCGTAACCCCTCTCATCTATTATACGATTCCACAGAATCATGCTAAGGCACTTTGTGTTCTTAATTCAGCCAACTTAATCTGAATATGTGTTTCATTTAGAAAAAGGTTATAGAATCACTAATGATGATGTTCATCATTTAAATCTTTCTCAATGTCCTCATGATCACCAATCATAATATGGCTTTTACTTTTTGTAACATATTTTTCTAAAAAGGGAATCAAGAACAATGGCAATAACCCTCCCAAAACTATCCCTGCAGTTCTTGCCCTCATGGTTGGATCAATAATGGCAGCGACAAGATCTGCAATTACATGGGCCAATGAGGCACCTATAATGCCGGCAATATAACCTTTGGTGACATTCTTTAAAAGCCGATTAATACTCCAGCCGGTATAAAAACCTAGGATCACAAGGCTAACATGCACAACCCCAAAAATAAAACCGGGTAAAAGTACATCGTTTTGCATTAACCCGACGCTTGTTAAAAGTTGTTCCATAGATTTTTGCTTATATTTCTACCAAAATACTTATAATTAATGAATGTTTAAAACTATCTATAAATATTACCTATTATTCTGCTACATTTCTTTGGTAATTTTCTCAACCCATAGTGTCGCTAAAACTATTCATTATCCAGTATCTATTAAAGGTAATACTCAAGATAACTATCATGGAATTATTATTGATGATCCTTATAGAGGATTAGAGGATTTAAACTCAGAACAGACTCAATCTTGGATCATAGAGCAAAATCGTTTTACCAATTCTTATTTAGATAACCTTTCAGAGAAAAAGCAGATTAAATTACTACTAGAAAAAATTTACAACAAAGAAAATCAATCTGTCCCTTTTCGAAAGAAATCAAAGATTTTTACCTATTACAACAATGGGGCATGGCAACAAAGCAAGCTCTTCTATCAGGAAAATACGCAAAATAAAAAGAAACTGGTTATTGATCCTAATCTCTTATCTGAAGATGGCACTGTTTCAATCGGCTCAGTTAGTGTAAGCCCTAATTCTGAACTAATCGCCTACTCCATATCGGATGGCGGATCAGATTGGAAAACATGGAAAATCAAACATATTAAAAATGGTGACATACTAGAAGACACTATTAAATGGTCAAAATTTAGTAACGCAGAATGGGCTAAAGATAATTCAGGATTTTATTATTCAGGATACTCTAAACCTCAAAAAGGTGATGAATATAAAGAACTAAACAGGAATCAGAAACTGTTTTTTCATACTCTTGGTCAACCTCAATCCAAAAACCAATTAATTTATGAACGACCTGAACACCCTGAATGGGGTTGGGGAACTACAATAACTGAAGACGGTCGTTATCTCATTCTATCTGTTAGCGAGGGTACAGACGAAAGAAATAGATTATTTTATAAGGATTTAAGACAGGACGAGTCTTTCGTAGAATTGATTCCAGATTTGAGAGCACAATTTACTTTTCTTGGTAATGAGGGATCTATTTTTTGGTTTTTTACAAATCTAGATGCTCCCAAGGGAAAAGTAATATCAATTGATATCAATCACCCTGAAGAGAACAACTGGAAGGTATTGATCGATGAGCAAAATGACGCTCTAACAAATGTTGAAATTTTAGAAAACTATATTTTATGTCAATACTTGAACAATGTGGCAAGCGAAGTCTTTCTCTATGAAAAAGAGTCTTTAAAAAAGAAAACAATTAATTTCAATAGACAAGGAATTATCTCCAACATTTCGTCAAATCAAGACTCCGATATTTTTTATTTCTCATACACGAATTACATCCAACCGAATCAAATATACAAATACAATGCCAAAAATGATGACATTTCACTTGTATGGGCAAAAGAAATTCCTCAATTCAATGGTGATCACTATATAAGTCAACAGGTGTTCTATCCCACTAAGGATGGAACCATGATTCCCATGTTTATTTCACACCATCAAGACACTGAATTGGGTGTGAATGCCCCATTATTACTATACGGTTATGGTGGTTTTGATATCTCAATACTGCCAAATTTCAAAGAACGCTACTTAGCTTGGATGCTAATGGGTGGAGTTGTTGCAGTTCCCAATATTAGAGGTGGCGGTGAATATGGGGAGGAATGGCATCAACAAGGCATGTTAAAAAACAAACAAAATGTTTTTGATGATTTTGTGAGTGCTGCTGAATATTTACATACGATGAACATTTCTAGCCCTAAAAAAACTGTTATTGAGGGTCGTTCAAATGGTGGGTTATTGGTTGGAGCAACCATGCTTCAAAGACCTGATCTATTTGGTGTTACTCTACCTAGTGTAGGGGTAATGGATATGCTTCGTTTTAATAAATTTACCATTGGCTGGGCTTGGGAAAGTGATTACGGTTCCCCAGAGAAACTAGAAGACTTTCAAGTGCTGGTTAAGTATTCCCCTTATCACAATATAGAAAGAGGAGAATGCTACCCACCTACTTTGATTACCACTTCAGAACTTGATGATCGTGTTGTTCCATCGCATTCATATAAATTTGCAGCCAGAATGCAAGAAGCACAAAATTGTACAAACCCTATTCTTATCAGAATAGAAACAAGAGCAGGACACGGTGCGGGAACACCCAGGAATAAAACTATTGAATATATTTCTGATGTCTATGGCTTTGCACTTCATTATTTGTTACAAAATTAATCAATAGTTGATTATTATTAATACCAGCAGCTGAACAACTTATGAAAAAAAATTTATACAGGGTCATTATTCTCATCATCCTATTTGGAGTGGGCTATAACTTTTTAATAAAAGATGACGCGGAACCAACTTACGGACTCACCATTGATGGCGTGGATATAGATATCATTGATATGCATCTTCACACTGGGACTTGGGAAGCTTTAACTGAACCTTACAAAGAAAGGTATTCTGAAAGAGTTCCAAAACCCTTTAAATTTCTAATGGAAAACCTTCTTGGAAGTGGTTTAACATCAGAAGGAATTCTAAAACAAATGGATAAGGCTGGGATTCGTCGTGCAGGAGTGTTTGCAGTCTACAGCCCTGATACCACTGGAATTGCAAATAATGAATTCTTATATCAACAAATAAAAGATCAATCAAAGAGAATGTTCGGGTTCTATAGTATAAGAACCGACCATTGGAATATTAATGCTGATAAAGAACTTAAAAAATTAGAAAGTGACCTGATCAAATACAAAGCCACTGGCATTAAGCTAGCTCATGCACATCAGCAAATGAGATTGGATGATCAACGCTTTGATGGAATTTATGAAATAGCTGGTCGCTTAAATAAACCAATTTATATTCATACAGGAACCAGCCCAAACCCTTACACAAGAAGAGAGCCACCCTATGTTGATCCACTATATTTAGAAGAATCAATTATCAAGTATCCTCAGACAAAATTTATTTTGGGACACACTGGTTATGATAGTTTTTTAATTCAGTTAACTTATCTAGAATCTTGTATTCAATTGGCTAAAAAATACGATAATGTTTATTTTGAACCCGGTGCTTTAGGCGCCAGAAAAGCAGCTGAAGTTTTACCCGAATATCTTAAAATTATTAAAAAAGAAGGATTGATTGATAGAGTAATTTATGGATCTGATGGCCCTCAATTTCCTGGTTATACGGCAAGTCATTTAGAAAACTTCGTTGAGGCTATGGAAATCAATGAATATTCAGCTATGGAGATGAAATTAATTCTTCAAAGCAATTTTGAGACGTTATTTAACCTCTAAAAGATAATCATCTATTCGCTCTTCAAGCACGGCCAAGGGAAGTGCCCCTTGACTAAGAACGGCATGATGGAATTCTTTAATATCAAACTGATCTCCAAGCTGATTCTTCGCCCTTTGTTTTAATTCGAGAAGTTTCAATTGTCCTATTTTATAGGCGAGTGCTTGGCCCGGCATAATCAGATAGCGATCAATCTCATTGACAATATCTTGCTCAGTTTTTGCGGCATTGTCTTTAAAGAAGTCAATGGCTTGTTGTCTACTCCATCCTTTATAGTGCATACCCGTATCGACCACTAACCGAACGGCACGCCACATGTCATAAGTTAATGCTCCGAATTTTGAATACGGGTCTTCATAAAGACCAATATCATATCCTAAGCTCTCGCTATAAAGGCCCCAACCTTCGACAAAGGCTGTGTATCCTGAATATTTTCTAAAATTAGGTATCCCCTCAAGTTCCATAGCCAATGCTATCTGTAGATGATGACCTGGCACCGCTTCATGGACTGAGAGAACCTCCATTTCAAATTTTGGTCTGACTTCTGGTCGATAAAGATTGACATAATAATAACCAGCTCTTGATCCATCAGCTGCTGGTCTCATGTAATAGGCAGTTGTTGTATCTGGTGCAGATTCTTTTGGTATTGGTTTTAATCCATAAGGCGTTCTAGGTAAGACCTTAAAAAGTCGAACAATTTCTGGATCTATTTTCTTAGAGGTTGCTAAGTAGGCCTCAAATAATTCATCTTCTGTTTCATAATAAAACTGTGGGTCTGTTCTAAGAAATATTAAGAAATCATTAAAAGTTCCTTCAAAACCGATTGAGTCAATGACTTCTTGCATTTCAGATCGAATTCGTTTGACCTCAGATAGACCAATATTATGAATTTCATCAGGACTTAAATCAGTGGTTGTGTGATATGCAGCTAAATTTTCATACCATTCGTAACCATTTGGCAAAGCAGAAACACCATAAGTATCACGTGACATTGGTAAATATTCAGTCCTAAAAAAGAAATCAAGGGTTTGATAAGCAGGAACAACTTGCTCTTTAATCACTTCCTTTGCTTGTATTTGAAGCGCTTCCCAATCATTAATTGTTTTGGGTATATCTGAAAAAACATTATAAAAAGGACTATCCTCTGGATCGTCTACTAATTGCAATTGAATTTGCTTAGCAACGCGTTGCATTAAAATATTTGGTGCGGTAATACTCTTCTCGATGCCTAATTTTCCAAGGTCAATATGTGTATTAATTAATTCAGGTAATTTTTCTAATCTTGCTAACCAATCTTTGTAATCCTGTGAGCTATTAAAACTTAGTCCTTCTGCTGTCTCTTGTTCTAGTTGAATCCCTCCTCTTTGACCAAAGGTGAGTAAATGGCTGTCAAATTTCTGTGATTTTACCGATCGCTCATAATTGTATAGAAACAATCTATAATTAAGTTGATTCTCCTCTGTGAGTTTTTGAGGATTAACGGATTTAATTTTTTCTAGGACCTCTCGAGTCTTTTTCTGTCTTTCTCTTACCGCTTGATCAGAAATATCGGGCCAATCTTGATTAGCTGATTTATCTCCCATATAAGAAGCGTAGACTGGATTTTCTTCCATGCCTCTGCTCCACTCATCGTCTAGGATTTGGTTAAAATATGCATCTTCACTGCCTGTTCCACAAGCACCGATTATTAGCAGAAGAATTATTGCTAAGAAAGGTTTAGATCTCACAAATAATCACCTTTTGAAATTATTGGCCATGCTCTAATTAGGTAAACTATCATGGTCCAAAGTGTTAAAACAGCAGAGCCTAGAAGACAAACACTGCCAATTAAGTATATATCAACATAAAAAATAGGTTTACTAAACAACATACAAGAGAGTCCGACCATCTGTAAAATGGTTTTAAGTTTTGCATAACCAATCACGGAAACCTTATGCCGTTCCCCAAGCTCAGACATCCACTCTCGAAGTGCAGAAATTGTGAGTTCACGACCAATAATAATTGATGCTATAATCGCGTTTAGAAGACTGGGGTCACTCTGGACGATTAAAATTAACGCAATTGAAACAATGAGCTTATCTGCCACAGGGTCCAAAAATGCTCCAAATCTTGAGGATAAATTGTATTCTCTAGCAACCCAACCATCCAACCAATCAGTTAATGCAGCTAAAATGAAGACCATAGCAGCTAGTGGTCTAGCATTATCAATTGAAGAAAAGAATAAAGCAGCAATCAAAGGAATACTGGCAATCCTGAAAAGCGTTAATGCATTTGCAAAATTAAATGTGGCTCTCATGTAATGATTATAATATTTATTTGAAAAAAAGATTAATTAGCATTGAAATGATTATAAATTTTATTTGCTAAATTGTTATTAATACCTCTAACGGTCATTAAATCCTCTACTGAAGCTCGTTTAATTTCCTGAATACCTCCGAATTGTTTTAGTAAATCCTTTTTCTTGTTTGGGCCAATACCTTCAATTGACTGGATATCAGAAGTTAATAGCTTTTTTCTTTTTTTATTGCGGTGCCCAGTGATTGCGAATCGATGAGCCTCATCACGAATTGATTGTATTAAAAACTTAGCTGGTGAATTATTTGCCATTGAAAGAGGGCTTTTATTTTTATTAATGAAAATTCGATCTTCTTTCAATTGGCGGTTTGGGCCTTTAGCAATACCGAGTATAGGTATTCCGATTATTCCCAGATCTTTAAATACACTAATGGCAATATTTATCTGGCCCTTGCCTCCATCGACAAGAATGATGTCGGGTAATAACCTAGATTCTTTTAAACTTCTTGAATAGTGACGAGAAAGAGCTTGTGACATAGCAGCGTAATCATTACCTTTATTTATTCCACTAATATTAAAACGTCGGTAACCCTGTTTATTAAATCCCTCTCGATTAAATGCAACACATGAAGCTACACACTTGTCACCCATGAAATGACTAACATCAAAACATTCGATATTCTGGACAAACTTATCATGGCTAATAATCTCAGTCAGTTCATACAACTGAGCTGCTATTGAAGCTTTTGAGGCTAACTTAGATTTTAATGATTCAATAGAATTTGATGCAGAGATTTCAAGCCATTTTTTCCTGTAGGACTTGACGCTGTGTTTTATGATTACTTTGGTTTTTAATTCATCAGAAAGGGCTTCTTGAAGCAGTCTAAGATTTTCAAGTTTGATATTAAGTAATATCTCTTTAGGTGGTTGATACATAGTGTAGTACTGCATTAAAAAAGACTCTATCACCTCTTGAGCATCAGCCATATTTGTCTTTTGAGGATAAAATGAACGACTACCTAAAATTTGTCCTTTGCGTAAAAATAATACAGAAATACAAAACATGCCTGATGATTCGGTAAGTGCTATGGCATCGGCATCAATTCGATTTGCTCCATCAACAAATTGATGTGATTGTATAACTTTTAATGAACTAATTTGATCTCTATAAAAACCAGCTTTTTCATAATCTTGTTGGGCTGAAGATTGATCCATTTTTCCAATAAACTTTTCAATAATGGATTGATCATTGCCTTTTAAATAGTCGAGAGCTTGATTGACGTTAAATTGATATTCCTCTTTTGTGACCAAACCCACACAAGGTCCTGAACATCTCTTTATTTGAAATTGTAAACAAGGTCTTGATCGGTTATTAAAAAAGGATTCATCACAATTCCTCAATAAAAAAACTTTTTGTAACTGACTCAACGTATTTCTAACAGCACTTACGTTAGGATAAGGACCATAATATTCTGCTTTTTTTAAATCTTTTTTCCCTCTATGAAAAGAAAATCGTGGGAATTGGTGGGTATTATTTACTTCTATATATGGATAACTCTTACTGTCTTTGAGTAAAACATTGAACTTAGGTCTGTATTTTTTTATTAGAGTATTTTCTAGAATCAAAGCCTCTCGTTCGGTTCGAGTAATAGTGATTGAAATTGAATGAGTCTCTTTTAAGATCGCTTGTTTCTTACCCCCTGAATTAACTGAAGTAAAGTAGCTAATGACTCTTTTTTTTAAATTTTTTGCTTTACCAACATAAATCACATCTTCTTTTCTGTTTATCATGCAATAAACACCAGGTTTACTAGTCAGTCGTCTTGCGTAATTCTTAAGCGTATTAAATTTATCATTCATCCAACTATTCTTTTTCTTTTATATTTTCCCATAATTTATCAAGCTCCCTTTCGGTCATATGAGAGAATTCCCTATTAGATTCTTTTAAAACTCTTTCCATAGATCTGAAACGTTGATCAAATTTTTTATTAGCTTTCCTTAATGCTGATTCAGGGTCTATTGAGGTGTGCCTCGAGAGACTAACGATGCTAAATAATAAATCCCCAGCCTCTTCTTCAATATTGCTTTGATTACCTGAACTTATAGCAACTTTAAGCTCTTCGATTTCTTCTTCAATTTTATCAATAACACCACCAACATTACTCCAATCAAATCCAACTGATCGTGCTCTTTTCCCTATCTTATAGGCTATATTCAATGCTGGCTGATTTGTGCCAATATCATCAAGAATACTGTTTATGCCATGTTTCTGTTTTCTCTCTTCAATTTTAATTCTCTCCCACTGGTCTGTTTGTGCCTTAGAATCTTCTATTGATAAATCTGAAAACACATGAGGGTGTCTATTAATCAATTTAGTAGTAATTGAATCAACCACATCATCAAAAGTGAATAAGTTCATTTCCTCGGCAATGTTTGAATGAAATGCTACTTGGAATAAGAGATCTCCTAATTCATTTTTGAAAGCTTCATAATCCTTATTCTCAATGGCCTCAACAACTTCATATGCTTCTTCTATCGCACAGTGAGCAATTGACTCAAATGTTTGCTCCCTATCCCAAGGACATCCTTTTTCAGGGTCTCTAAGTTGTGATGTAATTTGATGTAATTTTTCCAAAATATTCTCCTATTGCTTAATTAAGTTACAAAATTTTCTAATGATTTGTGCGGTTAGACCCCATATATAATATTGCTCATAACTGTAGCTGTAGACAGACCATTTAATCTCATCATAAACCTTATGCTGGTGCTCAAGATTTACTTGGTCCATAAGAAAGTCTAAGGGCACTTGAAATATTTCTTCAACTTCATCCTGATTTCGAACAGGAGAAAAATCATCTTCTACGAAAGCAATTACAGGGGTGACAATAAAACCGGTCCCTAAACTGATCTGTGGTGGAACAAAGCCAATAATTTCAGATGAACTCTGAGCTAAACCAATCTCTTCATTAGCTTCTCTTACAGCAGTTTCTATGATGCTGCTATCCTGAGATTCATCAAAAGAACCACCAGGAAGACTAATCTCACCGGCATGATTTTTCAATTTAGTTGTTCTTTTTGTCAAGATAATATTTATGCCTGACGCAGACTGCTGAAGACCTAATAAAACTCCAGCGTGTTTTAGATTTATTTTTTGTAAATAATCTTTGACGATATGCACTGGCAATCTATTCATTACCTCTAATACTGGATCAGTGGAGGGTTGAGTGCCGTGATAACTCTCTCTTATCTTATTCAACATAAAAAAGAGGGGTCTTATTGTTTATTTTGAGTTAATTTTAAAGGATCTAGAATATCTTTTAATGTGGCTTCATCGAGGTCAGTTAATTCAGATGCAACGTCAATAATTGACCGCTTTTCTTTATAAGCTTTTTTTACAATTTTTGCACCTGTCTCATAACCAATGCTCGCATTAAGAGCTGTTACTAGAATTGGATTGTGATTGAGAACAGATTCGATGTTTTCATGATTCACCGTAAAATCTCTGATAGCTTTATCTGCAAGGGCATTACAAGCATTGCTTAATATTGAAATTGATTGAATTAAATTAAAGCCAATAAGAGGCAGCATTACATTCAATTGGAAATTTCCAGATTGAGCAGCCATAGTTATGGTCGTGTCATTACCGATTACCTGTGCAGCTACCATTGATACTGATTCAGGTATTACGGGATTTATCTTACCTGGCATGATGCTACTACCAGGTTGAAGTGCTGGTAATTGAATTTCACCTAAACCACCTAAAGGACCACTATTCATCCATCTTAGATCGTTTGCAATCTTGGTTAAAATTACCGCCAGAGTTTTTGTTTTAGATGAAAGCTCGAGAGAAATATCTTGGGAGCTAATTGATCTAAATGCATTCGAGGCTGGCTGAAAATTCATGCCAGTTTTTTCATTCATAAATTTGCAAGTGATTGGACTTAAGTCAGGATGAGCATTAACCCCACTTCCAACCGCTGTTCCCCCAACTGCTAATTGTTGGAGATCTACTTGCATCAGTTCCAACTGTTTCTTTAGATCTTTGATTTGTGCAGACCACGCACTGATTTCTTGTCCAAAGGTAATAGGCATCGCATCCATCAAATGCGTCCGGCCAGTTTTAACAACATCATTAAGACTCGCTGCTTTCCCATCCATGATTACATGTAAATGTTCCAAAGCAGGGAGTAAATCTGTATTAACCAACAAGGTAGACGAAACATTGATCGCTGAGGGAATAATATCGTTACTGCTTTGTCCTAGATTAACGTCATCGTTGGGATGAATATCGAGCTTATCTGAGGAAGATAAATGTGCAATTACTTCATTCATATTCATGTTAGTGCTAGTTCCAGAACCTGTTTGAAAAACATCAACTGGAAACTGATCGGCATATTTTCCGTCAGCTATTTCTAGTGCAGCTCTACCTATGGCATCAGCTTTATCCTTACTTAAAGTACCTAATTTTGCATTTGCAGAAGACAATGCCCACTTCAACAAAGCCAAAGATCTAATAAGGCCTGACGGCATTTTTATCTGACTGATTTGAAAATTCTCAATAGCTCTTTGCGTTTGTGAACCCCAATGACTATCGGCAGGAACTTTAAGCTCTCCCATGCTATCTTTTTCTATTCTGTATTCCTTATCTGACAAAATTAACTCCTTATCCATATCATAATACATAGAGAATAGCAGTCACAGAAGAAACTTTCGTGTATCATTCAATTTTGATGATAGAGGTGGTTGAAATGAACGAAGATCAGCTACAAGCCATTTCTCCTCTTGATGGTAGATATTTGGAGAAAAGCTCTCACTTAAGGCAATACTTTAGTGAGTCTGCAATCATGCGCTACCGTGTCTTAACTGAAATAAAATGGTTAATATTTCTATCTCAAAATAAAGACCTAAATCAAGTCCCGAGATTATCTAAAGACCTAAAAAATCTTCTGGAAGATATTATTAGTCAGTTTTCTATTGAAGACGCTAAAAGAATTAAGTCTATTGAAAAAGAAACAAATCATGACGTTAAGGCAGTAGAATATTTTCTCCAAGAAAAAATTAAAAATCTACCAGATGGTAATGATTTAATTCCTTTCATCCATTTTGCATGCACATCAGAAGATATTAATAATATTTCCTATGCGCTGATGCTCAAGGAGGCAACTGCATTACAGATAAAGGAATTAAATCTCCTTATTGATACTTTAAGAAAGCAGTCACATCATTGGGCAGACGATACTATGTTATCTCGAACACATGGACAAGCTGCTACCCCTACAACGATGGGTAAAGAATTTGCAAATTTTGTGTATCGTCTCAATCAACAAATAAACACTCTGGAAGCCATTGAATATCGAGCAAAAATGAACGGTGCAGTAGGGAATTTTAATGCTCATAAAATTGCTTATCCTGATATTAACTGGGCTGATTTAAGTGAAACATTTATCAAAAGTATAGGACTAACTAATAACCCCTACACAACTCAAATTGAACCTCATGACTGGATGGCAGAACTGTTTCATTCTCTGATTAGAATCAATAATATTTGTCTAGATCTGAGCAAAGATATTTGGATGTATATTTCTCTGGGTTACTTTAAACAAACTATAAAATCATCAGAAGTAGGATCTTCGACTATGCCCCATAAAGTAAATCCTATCGATTTTGAAAATGCTGAGGGTAATATCGGTCTGGCAAACTCAATTTTAGACCACCTTGCTTCTAAATTAGTTATATCGAGACTTCAAAGAGATCTTAGCGATTCAACCGCACTAAGAAATATAGGGTCTGCATTTGCTTATATGACCATTGCTAATCAATCACTGATGAAAGGGTTGGATAAAATTAAAATTAATAAAGATGTAATAAATAATGATTTGGAGTCAAATCAGGAAATTTTAGCTGAAGCTATTCAAACCATACTGAGGCGTGAACAAGTTGAAGATGCCTATGAACATTTAAAAGAACTAACTCGAGGAAGAACTTTAGATAAAGATAAATTAATTTCATTCATTGATTCTCTAAAGATTGATGAATCTGTAAAAAACGAACTGAAAGAACTTTCACCTCAAAACTATACTGGACTTGCTTCAAAATTAGCCAAAGAAATCTAACCTCTATCTATCTCTGTCTATTCAGTCTCCTATGAATAAAAAAGAATTAATTATAGTCGGCATGTCAGGGGGTGTTGATTCAGCCGTGACTGCTTCACTACTTTTAGAACAAGGATTTGAAGTTGAGGGTTTACATATGACTAATTGGAATGATGAAGACCCCTATTGCACCGCAGCACAAGATCACCAAGATGCTAGAGAAGCCTGTAATGAACTAGGTATCACTATGCATCACGTGAACTTCTCTAAAGAATACAGAAAAGAAGTTTTTGATAAGGCTTTAGAAGAATTAAATTCTGGACTTACCCCTAATCCAGATATTTTATGTAATCGTATGATCAAGTTTGATCGATTTGCCGAATATGCTTTTCGTTTAGGCGGGGAAAGAATTGCCACTGGACATTATGCCAAAGTGATTAAAACAAAACATGGCTATGAACTGCACAAAGGAACTGATGTAAACAAAGATCAAACTTATTTCTTACATGCCATTAACCCCGATGTTCTTTCAAAAGTTATCTTTCCTGTGGGTGATATGATCAAATCTGAAGTTAGAGACTATGCCTATAAAAAAGGGTTACCAAATCACAATAAAGCCGACAGCACAGGTATTTGTTTTATAGGTGAGAGGCCATTTAAAAGCTTTATACAAAATTTTCTACCTCCAGACCCAGGAAAGATTGTTGATGAACAAGGGGAAACCTTAGGTAAGCACGATGGCTTAATGTATTTTACTATAGGGCAAAGAAAAGACATTGGCATTGGTGGTATAAAAAATAATTCTGGAAAACCATGGTATGTTGCAGAAAAAAATATAAAAACTAATGAGCTAATCGTTGTTCAAGGCCATAAACACCCAAGGTTGTGGACTAAAAAACTCTTTGCTATAGCTCTTAACTGGTTGGATCCAAAGGTCCCTACTCTCTTATCAAATGGAGAAGAAATACATTGTGAAGCAAAAAATAGGTACCGCCAAAATGATGCTAAATGTTCTATTCAAACGTTTAGAAATGGTCTAATGATTGAGTTTAAAGATAGACAGTGGGCTGTAACAGAAGGTCAATATGTCGTCCTATACAAAGATGAAAAATGTTTGGGTGGTGGCAAGATTATGGCCATACCTAAAGAAGACAAAAACTGAAGATTCGTATACAATCTAGCTCAAATTAAGAATATCTAATGTCACAATACATTAAATCATTAAAAATAGGTCCTAAGGAGTATCAATATTTTGATCTGAATTTATTGGGTGCTTCATCTTTAGACAGTATTCCTTTCTCACATAAAATTCTTTTAGAAAATGCAGTTAGACATACTCAGGAAGACCCCAGTAGAGAACAAGATATTCAAACAATACTTAATTGGGATGCCAAATCAGGCAATACTACAGAAATATCATTTACTCCCAGTCGAGTCATTTTACAAGACTTTACTGGTGTTCCCGCGGTGGTTGATTTAGCAGCTATGAGAGACGCCGTTGCCAAAATGAAAGGTGATGCTTCTCAAATAAACCCCCTTTCTCCTGCTGAGTTGGTAATCGATCATTCTGTTCAAGTTGATCATTTTGGCTCAGAAGAAGCATTGATAAAGAATAATACTATTGAATTTGAAAGAAATGAGGAGCGTTACCGATTCCTTCGGTGGGGGCAAGAAGCTTTTTCTAATTTTGAGGTTATACCGCCCAATACAGGAATTGTTCATCAAGTTAATCTTGAATATTTAGGTCGTGTGGTCTTTTCAAATGATGGTCAAAATGGATTGATTGCTTACCCTGACACTCTTGTAGGAACAGATTCTCACACAACAATGATTAATGGTATTGGATGTCTTGGTTGGGGTGTGGGCGGTATTGAAGCAGAAGCTTCGATGCTAGGCCAACCAATTACAATGCTTCTCCCAGAGGTTATTGGTATCCGTGTTTCAGGACAACTTAGAGAAGGTGTAACAGCCACTGATCTTGTCCTAACAGTCACTGAAATGATGCGTAATTATGGAGTAGTAGGCAAATTCGTTGAATTCTTTGGTGACGGGCTGAATAATCTACCAGTGTCAGATCGATCCACTTTAAGCAATATGGCACCAGAGTTTGGCAGCACCTGTGCAATATTCCCTATTGATAATGAGACCATTCGTTATCTTAAATTATCTGGTCGAGATGAAGCACAAGTTAATCTTGTAGAACATTATGCAAAGGCACAAGGCCTTTGGCGAGAAGAAGGAAAAGAAGCTGTCTATACAGATGTCATTGAGTTAGATTTAACAAAAGTTGAGCCTTGTTTAGCTGGACCTAAAAGACCTCAAGATCGGATTGTTTTGAGTCAAGTTCCTGAAGTTGTAAGTAATGAAATTAAAGAAGCTGACTGTTCACCTGAAGAACTCTCAAACGGTTCAGTTTTGATTGCAGCAATTACTAGCTGCACGAACACCTCTAACCCTGCGGTTATGATTGCAGCTGGTCTTTTAGCCAGAAATGCTAAGGCCAAAGGTCTGGAATCAAAATCTTGGGTCAAAACAAGTCTAGCTCCAGGTTCTAAGGTGGTTACTAAATATCTAGAAGACACAGGCCTACTCAAGGACCTTGAGAGTCTGGGCTTTAACATTGTGGGTTATGGATGCACAACTTGTATTGGGAATTCAGGCCCTTTGGAACCAAAAATAGCAAAAACTGTGATAGATAAGAAACTAATAGCTTCTTCAGTCTTATCAGGTAATAGGAACTTTGAGGGTAGAATTCATCCGCTGGTAAAACATAACTTCCTAGCTTCTCCACCCCTTGTTGTAGCTTATGCTATTGCCGGTTCAATGTTAATAAATCTAGAAACAGAACCGCTTGGAATTTCAAAGACTGGTGAAGAAGTATTTCTTAAAGATATCTGGCCATCAAAAGAAGAAATATATAATCTCATTGAAACAACAATTACTCCTCAAATGTTCATAGAAGCTTACCGAGAATCATTAAAAGGTGATCAAGCATGGCAACAACTCGATATACCTAGTGGGGAAATATATGAATGGCAAGACAATTCAACCTATATAAAAAAACCACCCTATTTTGACTCTATGACCCTTGATATCCCTGAAATGAGTTCAATCAAAAACGCTCGTCTTTTAGTCCTATTGGGAGATTCCGTTACGACTGATCATATATCTCCTGCAGGAAATATAGATCCTGAATCGCCTGCTGGAAAATATCTTCTTGAACACGGAGTTAAGAGAACAGCTTTTAATTCTTATGGGTCACGAAGAGGTAATCATGAAGTTATGATGAGAGGAACTTTTGCAAACATAAGATTAAGAAACAGACTTGCTCCCGGAACCGAAGGCGGTTGGACTAAGATAAGTCAAGATGAAGAACCTATGTCAATCTATGAAGCTGCGGAGCAATATAAGGTTGATAACACGGATTTATTGATTATAGCGGGCAAAGAATATGGAACAGGTTCATCTAGAGATTGGGCAGCTAAAGGGGTTTCACTACTAGGTGTTAAAGCGGTTATTGCTGAATCTTATGAAAGAATACACCGCTCAAATTTAATTGGAATGGGTGTCCTTCCACTAGAATTCATAGCCAATCAAAATGCTGATTCACTTGGTATAAAAGGTTTTGAGTCCTTTACACTTAAAGAAATTAAATCGGGAGATAAGACAACAGATATGATCATGATGACTAATGGAAAGGATTCAACAACCTTCCAGGTAACTATAAGGATCGACACACCTAAAGAATGGGAATACTTCCAAAACGGAGGAATACTTCAATACGTTATAAGACGACTGATTGCTAATTAACTCTTTAAACTAAAGAATAACAACAGCACCAGAATAGCGTTAATAGTTCCAAAGTTTAGTCTTTGAACCAAGTTCACTTTTTTTTGATCTTCTAAGCTGGGTAGTATAAAGAAGGAAATAAGCCAAACAATCGTCACAGTTATAAGTTCAAATGAAATGATATACCCCTCAATTTTTCTTTTAACATTTATAACATTACAAAAGTAATTATTGTTATTTTTTTTAGAAAAATTAGCATCAGTGTATTATTTGTTTTGTATTGTAACAAGATAGAATAAAGACATATTGAGAAACAGCTTATGGCAGATCCATTCATAGACATTGGTGCAAACTTGACTGATCAAAGTTTTGATCATGATAGAGAAACAGTCATTGAGAATGCTTTTGATAAAGGATTAGAAGCAATTATTGTTACATCCAGTTCGATCAAGGACACAAAAAAAGCGATCTCTTTAGCTAAACAATACCCAGGAAAACTTTGGGCAACAGCTGGGATACACCCCCACAATGCTGAACTCACAGACAAGTCTTTTGAACAAGACTTAAGTAAATTACTGCATCAAAATGAAGTCATTGCATTGGGCGAGTGTGGTCTTGATTATTTTAGAAACTTCTCATCTAAGGAGGCGCAAAAGATTGTATTTGAAAAACAACTAATATTGTCAGTTGAACTACAGCTTCCCTTATTTCTTCATCAAAGAGACGCTCATGATGATTTTCTGTCCATGCTAAAGGAGCATTGTACTCATCCAGTTAAAGGAGTGGCACATTGTTTTACAGGAACTAAAGAGCAATTAAAAAGCTACCTTGATGCAGGGTTATATATTGGCATAACTGGATGGGTTTGTGATTCTCGTCGAAACATGGACCTGCTGGATGCTATTAAGTACTTACCAAAAGACCGTCTATTGATTGAAACCGATGCTCCTTATCTGATGCCAAGATTATTAGCAAAACAATTAAAGACCAGACGAAATGAACCACAATTTCTTGGTGAGATTGCCAATGAATTAGCCATACAAATGCAAACTAATATTTCTGAGCTTTCCGCAATAACACTAGAAAACTCAAAAAACCTTTTTGATCGATTAGGATAAATAGGAAGTTAAGTGTTCTAACCTTGGTTCTATACGTTTTGCTGAACTCTCCAGAGCCATCAATGTTTTAAGATTCTCTGGTATTTCTAGTTCTACGTTAATAATTGGTTCAACAATGTTCTCAAACTTTGCAGGATGTGCTGTGGCCACAAGTGTCCAATGAGAACCCTCTAAATACGAGGCTGGTAAATTTCGATAGGTATGAAATGCAGTGGCTGTATGCGGGCATATTGCCACTTGATTTTTCTCATATTGATAGCGTATTTGATCCTTAATTTCATTGTCACCTACTGAAAATGATTCAAGAACAGACAGTAATTTGTCAGTGTCTTGGTACTGATAAAAAAATCGCTCCATGTTACTTGGATTACCAACATCCATTGCTGAAGCTAAAGTTGGTAATGTTGGTCTAGGAGACCATTCTTTTGTAGCTAAAAAATCAGGAATTGTTTTATTGGCATTAGTAGCAAAAATAATTCGATCTATTGGAAACCCCATTTCTTTAGCTATAAAACAGGCAAAAGCATTGCCGAGATTTCCTGTAGGAATTATAAAACTAGATGGCAGCCCTGTGGTTTTTTGATACTTAATGCTAGACCACGCATAATAAGTTGTCTGAGGTAACAAACGACCTATATTAATGCTATTGGCTGAACATAAATTATGCTTAAGTGAAAGTTCAGGGTTATTGAATGCCTCTTTAACAAGTCGTTGACAGTCATCAAATTCTCCTTTGACAGCAAGAGAAGTAATATTCTTTCCCCAGCAGGTGAGTTGATGTTGTTGTCTTGGTGAAACCCTACCTTCAGGAAATAAGACGGCAACTCTGAATTCAGGTCGTTGATAAAAAGCTGAAGCCACAGCTCCCCCTGTGTCTCCTGAGGTTGCTACAAGAATAGTGTATAAATCGGACCGATTGGTTTTTCTTAAAATTGTTGACATTAATGAAGCTAGAAATCTTGCTCCAAAGTCTTTAAAAGCAGCGGTTGGGCCATGAAATAATTCGAGAACAGAATAATGACTCTGATCTTCACTGATGTCTCGATGAATAACAGGAAAATTAAGTGAGTTATTAACAATGCCCTCTAGATCATCTTCAATTGTTGATCCAACAAAAAAATAGGATAACAACTGATATGAAAATTCTTGGAAATTATTGAATTTTTTAAAATCCTCAGCTTGTATCTTAGGGATAGACTCAGGCATGTAAAGCCCACCACCTTTTGAGGTCCCACTAAATAAAGCTTCCTCTATAGTGATAGCATCATTTGCTTTTGTGCTGATGTATTTCATTTACTATTGATTTCAAATCATTTAATGAATATTGAAAAGAGTAAATAAATCTCCAAAAATTCCTGACGCTGTTACCTCAGGTCCTGCTCCTGGACCTTTATGTACCAACGGGTAATCAGAGTATCGTTTTGTTTTAAATTTAATTATGTTTTCAGTGCCTACTAATTCTGAAAATGGATGATCATTATTTAATGTATCCAATTTAACACTAGCTTTACCATTATGATCCAATTGAGCCACATACCTCAGTACTTTATTATTTTTAATGGCCTGATTTAATTTATCTTCCATTGCAGCATCATCATTAACGATTTCTTGCAAATAAGACTCAATACTGAGATCTCGATGGGCCTCGTTGACCAAGTTCTCAATTTCAATATTATTGACTTCAATCATGAGTCCTAGTTCTCTGGCTAGGATAACAAGCTTCCTAGCAACATCCATTCCAGAAAGATCATCTCTTGGATCAGGTTCTGTGTAACCCTGGTTTCTTGCATCAGTTACTATTTTAGAGAATGGCACACTCCCATTGTAAGAATTAAATAAATACGACAGTGTCCCTGAAAAAACCCCTTCTATTGCCTCAATTTGATCACCAGATATTATTAAATCTTTTACGGACTTAATAAATGGTAGAGCAGCACCAGCAGTAGTTTCATATAAAAAAGTTTGTTTATTATCTATAGCAGATCTCATAATGTCCTGGTAACGACTCAATGGCCCGCTCAGACCTTTCTTGTTTGCCGTAATAACATTTATCCCCGATTCGAAACATGAGGAATAAAGATCTGGGATATGATCACTCGCTGTACAATCGATCAACACTTTAAGATTTGCTGGTGTTGTAGCTAGATAATCAATAGTACTCTCAACGTTAGAAGCTTGACATGATTCATTTTTTGCAATTAATGAAGCTATCGCAGAAACAGAGATAAGCTCATCCAGAATCATTTGAGATGAATTTACAATTGCCACAAAATTTATTTCAACGTTAAAATTTTTAAGTATTATTTCTTTTTGTGCTTGAACTTGTCGATAAAATTCTTGCCCGACATTACCAAAACCCACTAGAGCTATTATTAGGTCAGTCTTACCTATAAAAAAAGCATTATGAACAGACTCTACGGCTCTTCTTAGATCATCCTTTTTTACCACCACTGAAATATTTTTTTCTGAAGAGCCTTGTGCAATAGCCATTATATTAACTTCTGATTGAGTAATCGCTTTAAAAAATTGAGTTGCAATTCCTTTGGTTCCACTCATTCCTGATCCAACCACAGCAATAATGCTGCAATTGTTTTGTATTTGGAGTTGTTGTAAATTTCCATTTTGAAAATCATTGCTAAATTCATCCTTAATAACGTTTTCAATTTGATCTGAATACTTGTCATCTATAGCAAAACAAATAGAGTGTTCTGAACTGGCTTGGGTAATCAGTACGATAGATATTTCTGCATTACTAAGACAAGAAAATAAGCGTTTTACTGTTCCTGGGACACCTATCATCCCAGAACCTTCAATATTCACCAAAGTAATGTTATCAATAGTTGTTATTCCTTTAACACTTTGTAGACCATTCATCTTCGATGAAATTTCGGTTCCATTAGACTCAGGATTAAATGTATTTCGAATATAAATAGGTATGCCTTTATTCATCAATGGTAGCATTGTCTTTTCATGTATTACTTCAGCTCCAAAGTATGCTAATTCTATTGCTTCATCGTAAGACATTTTCTTAATAGTTTTTGCCGTTTGAATCTGATTAGGATCGGCTGTCATAATGCCATTTGTATCTGTCCAAATAGAAACATCTTTTGCCTCAGCCAGTGAACCCATTATAGAGGCTGAATAATCACTGCCATTTCTACCTAAATTTGTCGCAATGGAATCAGATTTTCTTGCCAAAAACCCACCCATAATGAATATTCCCTGCTTACCAGAGAATTCTTTATTAAATAATTTCTTTGACTCTGTCCAGTCTATGTTGGCACCCATATCAGTATGATAAATAGTGATAACATCCAATGGATTGATTAGATGTAAATCCCTGCCACTTAGATCACTAGAGGCCTGATTTAGAACACTTTTTATAAGTCTTGATGACCATATTTCTCCATAACCTAATATTTGATTATCCTCAATGTTTAGAGTTACACCTGAATCAAGGCTTGCTCTCTCTCTTATTGACACTAGATCTTGATTAAATTCATTAATAACATTTTCAATAAATGATTCATCTTTAAGTGTTGCATTCAGAGTTTGTAAATAGCGATCAGATATAGTCTGCAAAATAGACTCGTCTTTTGACTGTGAATATTCAAGCAGCTGATTTGTCATCCCTGACATAGCTGAAACTACCACAATCAAATTTTCACTGGAATTCCCCTTAATCAAATTGCAAACTTTGTTTATGCAATCAGAATCATTAAGGCTACTCCCACCAAACTTATAGATTTGCCAATTATTTTTACTCATATCTTTATACTTATCTCAATAAACTACTGTCATAAAAAGTTGCCCATGATACCCTTTTCCCGATAAATTATCATAATAAGATGGGAGACTACCAATAGTAAGTATATCTAGATATAAGAGATTTTTAAAAAATGAAAACCACACATAATGAATTTATAAAATCACCCAACAAAGCAATAACGCTCCTTGGGATGTCAGGTATTGGAAAGACGACACTTGCAAATAAATTACCTAAATCTCAATGGTTTCATTACTCAGGGGATTATAGGATAGGCACAAAGTACTTAGAAGAACCGATCCTAGATAATATAAAAGAAGGGGCAATGGAGATTGAATTCTTGGCAGATCTGCTGAAAACAGACTCGATTTATATTTCAAGCAATATAACTGTGGATAATCTTTTACCTATTTCCATGTTTCTAGGAAAGATCGGAGATCCAAAAAAAGGCGGTTTATCTCTTGATGAATTTTTAAAACGTCAAAAAATGCATAAAGACGCAGAAATTAAAGCAATGATGGATGTTCCAGAATTTATTGAAAAGTCCAGAAGAATTTATGAATATGACCATTTTATTAATGATGCAGGGGGCAGTATTTGTGAACTTAACGATACTGAAGCCATGTCAACACTGATTAAAAATACTCTAATTCTTTATATTGAAGACGATGACAATATTCGATATGACTTAATACAAAGAGCCAGGGGAAACCCAAAGCCTATGTATTACACAGAAGAATTTCTCTTAGAACATCTTGAATATTATGCAAACGAAACAGGCGAAAGAGACCAAAATATTAATCCAAATAATTTTGTCCGATGGGTTTTTCCTAAGTTGTTAGATTACAGGAAAAATAAGTATGATTTGATTGCTAAGAAATATGGTTATCGTGTAAAAGCTTCTGAAATAGCTCTAGTAGAAAATGAGTCTGACTTTATAGGACTTGTGGCCAAAGCAATTAAGTCAAATGAATAAGAAAAAAGTTTTAATTGGTAACAAACACATTGCTTACATTGAAAAGGGCTCAGGAGAGCCAATTGTATTTCTACATGGTAATCCAACCTCTTCATATCTTTGGCGAAATATTACTCCTTATTTAGAAACAGCTGGTCGGTGCATAAGTATTGACCTTATTGGGATGGGTGATTCAGAAAAATTAGATAACCCAGACACAAATTCATATCGGTTTGAAGAACATTTCTTTTATATAGAGCAAGCAATAAGAAAATTAACTGATGATCAAAAAATAACTTTAGTAGTTCATGACTGGGGTTCTGCTTTGGGTTTTAACTGGAGTTATAAACACCCTGAATTGGTCAAAGGAATTGCTTATATGGAAGCCATTGTCAAAGAATTATCATGGGAAGAATGGAACGATAAGAGCAAAGGGATTTTTCAAGGACTCAGATCTGAGGCTGGAGAACATTTAGTTCTAGAAAAAAACTATTTTATTGAAAAAATATTATTCGGATCAATTATCAGAACCTTAAACGATGAGGAAAAAAAAGAATATCGGAGACCCTTTACCGAACCAGGAGAAAATAGAAGACCAATGCTTTCTTGGCCAAGAGAAATACCCATTGATGGTGAACCTGAGAACGTTTGCAGAATAGTCAATAATTATTCCAATTGGATGCAGGAAAATGACATACCAAAATTTTTTATTAATGCTGAACCTGGAGCTATAATTCAAGGAACGGTGAGGGATTTTTGTAGGACCTGGAAAAACCAAAGAGAAATTACGGTGAAAGGTTTGCACTTTATTCAAGAAGATTCAGCAGATGAAATTGGAAAAGCGTTATCAAAATGGTATAACGAGATCTTGTAAATTATCTATAAAATCACTAGAGAATTAATGAATATAAAAGCACAAGATAAACCACTTAGAGGAATGAGAGTCATTGAAATGGGTCAACTGATTGCAGGACCCTTTGCTGGTAGCGTTTTAGGTTACTTTGGGGCTGAAGTAATCAAAATAGAACCACCAACAGGAGATCCGGTTCGCTATTGGCGATTAACAGAAAACAATACTTCATATTGGTGGCATAGCGTTTCCCGTAATAAGAAATCAATAACTCTAAATCTAAAAACAGAGAAAGGGAGACAAATAGCAAAAGACTTAATTTTAGAATCCGATGTGTTAATTGAGAATTTTAAACCCGGAACTCTAGAAAAATGGGGAATGAGCCCAGATGATTTAAAAAAAGATAACCCTGGGTTAATTACAGCAAGAATATCAGGGTATGGGCAAACCGGGCCCAGATCCCATCTTCCTGGTTATGCATCAGTCTGTGAAGGCTATGGAGGCTTCAGATACGTCAATGGTTTTCCTGACAGACCACCAGTCAGACCCAACTTAAGTATTGGTGACACCTTAGCTGGTTTGCATGCAGCCATGGGAGTAATGTTGGCTTATATACAAAGAGAAAAGGACCCTGACGGAAAAGGACAAGTTGTTGACGCTGCCATTTATGAATCGGTGTTCAATATGATGGAAGCTGTAGTCCCAGAATATTCTGGGAGCGGTGCCATCAGAGAACCTTCAGGATCTACTATTACTGGAATAGCACCTACTAACACCTACATTACCTCAAATAATAAATATGTGATTATAGGTGGGAATGGTGACTCAATTTTTAAAAGACTTATGAATGCAATAGGTAGGCCAGATATGGCTAATGACCCTAAATTAGAGGAAAACCAAGGAAGGGTTGATAATGAAAAAGAAATTGATGCGGCTATAGAAAAATGGACAAAAGAACACACCTCAGATGAAGTTTTATCAACCATGGATGAGGTTTCTGTGCCAGCAGGACCAATTTTGAGTGTAGAAGATATGATGAAGGATGAACACTATATCGCTAGAGGCATGTTTCAAGAAGTTGAAGCAAACGGAAGAACTCTCCATATCCCAGCTATGATGCCTATTCTAACTGAAACACCAGGGACTACTGAATGGCCTGGGCCAGCTCTGAGTGAGCATACAGATGAAGTATTAAGTGAACTCTTAGGTAAAGATGAAGGGGAAATCACTCAGTTACGAAAAGACGGTGTACTCTAGAATCTCTTTTTTCTCCTCCTTCTAATCAAATAAATAATTAATACCAATATTACCAATGGAACCAATATGTAATTAATTGGTAGATTACCGGTTGCGATTTTCCCATATTCATCAGTTGTTAAATTTTTGAATTCATCTCTCCATGCACCTATTGCCAATGACTCATCATTGATGACCTCAAAAGTTTTATTTAATGCATCCGGGTTATAAATTGATGCAACTAGAACAGAGGCAACATCGCCTCGTGGTATCCATCCAATGATTTCATCCCCTTGTTCAAAACGTATCCCTAAGGTACCAAGCTCACCTCTTAAACCACCTGGCCTAACGATGGTAAAATCTATGCCACTGTTTCTTATATAATCTTCGCCCAAAGATTTCCATTTCATTGCCTTGTCTGTAACAAGATTAATTATTACTGTGCTAAAATTTTCAGCTCCTCCGGCCCCTATAGAGGACATATAAATAATATGCTTAACACCTGACTCCTTAGCTGCATCAACAAAATTAATTGAGCCTTGGTAATCAATTAATTCAGAATTATCTCCGCCAGTAGATCCTATGGTAGAGATAAGTATATCGACACCTTGCAGAGCTACAGTAAGAGTTTCTGGTTTAGTAACGTCGGCATAGACCCATTCAAAATCACCACTAATATTTTCTTTTGCCTTTTCTATATTTCTGGAAAATGCTCTTATATTAGAATCTCTTGATTGCAATTCTTGAATAACAAGTATTCCTGTCCTTCCAGACGCTCCTAAAACCCCTATTAATGGGACATCTGGTTTAACCAACACCCCTTCTGTATCTTCGGAAAATAATGTAGCTTGAGGCTCCAACATAGTCCGGTCTATGACATTCAATGCTCGTGGTTTAAGCCTCTCTATACATGGTCCATTGTACTCAGTATCTTTAGATACTAAGCATTCACTATCATGTGAATAAATTGAATGTGAAAATAAAAGCAGAAGAGTAAGGGCATAAAATTTTCTAAATTTCATAATTTTAAATCTCTTAATTATTCTTTTACTTTATCTTTTATCTTACAATAGCTCCCGGTTAATATCTTAAATAATAAACATGAATAAAATCTTTTTATTGGCAATTATATTTTTCTCTATCGGTATTTATGCTCAAGAGATTGAAGAAATAAGTGTGACAGGAAGTTATATTGGTACTGAAGCTGAGAAATTAAGCATTCAAGTCATAGATCAGTCTGATTACAATAACTTAAATATCACAACCGTTGGCGAGATAAGTAAATATCTTGCAAGTTCTTCAGGGTCTCACTTTCAATCTAATACACTGGATGGGATTGATCAAGGCATGTCAGCCATTACACTCAGGGGTCTTGATCATGCTTCAACATTAGTTCTACTAAATAACAAAAGACAAACCTTTGCAGGAACACCTTCCCATGAAGGTGAGGGATATGTAGACGTGAATATCATTCCAGAAATTGCACTTAATAGGATTGAGATTCTAAAAGAAGGTGCCACATCTCTTTATGGAAGTGATGCTATAGCTGGGGTCATCAATTTTATAACCCTAGATGAGTTTGTGGGAACCAAAATTAGTGTGGCTCATCAAGAAACATCACATTATGAACAAACTGATAAAACCTTAGGAATCATATTTGGTAGAGAGTTTGATAACTCACACCTAGTAATAGCCGCTAATTTTCTAGACAGAAGTCCACTTTCATCATCAGAGATACCTAGAATTGCAGAAAATGGTCTAAGTACCTTAGGTAATACATTTAAGATTAGCGGGAATGATACAGTATTAACTGGTGACTATGCAGGAACATACACGACTGGTCAATGGGTTGCTGACCCAAATTGCGAAGACAATGGAGGGGTTTTAGCTGGGCCCTTCTGTAAATTCCTATATGGAACAAGATTTAATGTTGTTAATGATGAAGACCATAAAAAGTTTTACCTAAGTTACAAACAACAAACAGATATTTTCAGTTATAAGTTTACTGCAATTCAGTCTAGTATCGATGTCAATGATAATCCTCAATCACCCTCGTATCCGGCACTTTCTTTTATGTCGAAAAAGATTTTACCAGGGCAAGGAGGAAGTCCTTTTAATGTGCCAGTGACATGGTACGGCAGACCATTAGGATCCGCTTTCCCCTCTCCCCTATCTCCAAAAGACATTGATCAATATCACGTTAGTGGAGTAATAAATATTAATCTAGCTGATACTGCTAACCTTGAAGTTTCTATTACTCAAAGTAAGCATCAAAATTTTCACCATAGACCAGACACAATTAATTCAAGAATGGAAAATGCAATTGCCGGAAATGGGGGTGATAATGGCAACCAGATTTGGAATATTTTCGACCCCTTATCAAACTCAAAAGAACTGATAGGTTATATTAAAGGTTCTGAACAGAGCCTAAGAGTTGGAAAATTAACCTCACTTGATGCAATCCTTAGAACCAAGATTAATGATAATAATATTGCTATTGGATTCCAGATAAATGATGAGTCTCTGGATGTTAAATATAACGAATTAGCTAGATCTGAATTTGATGAATCAGGAAATCTCATTAAAGCTGCAGATCTTCTATTTTTAGGAGGTGGTAAAAACATCTCGTCAGATAGAGATAAAAAAGCATTATTTATAGAAGTAGAGAAAGTTTTCACAGAAAGTTTAGATATGCTCTTTGCCACCAGATATGAAAAAATAGAGAACAATTCTTCTTTAGATCCTAAGTTAACCTTAACCTACAAACCTTTAGATCAATTATTACTAAGAGGGTCAATCGGAACCTCATTTTCAACACCTTCAATGGCACAGCTGTTTAGCTCTGAAATTGCTTTAGGTGGTGTAAGAGATGTAATTAGCGGCATTGAGCAATCAAGTTCACTCTTTGTTCGTATCATCCAAGTTGGTAATCCAAACCTTAAACCTGCAAGCTCAACCAATAGTAATTTGGGTCTATTATGGGAAATCAGCGATAATACCTCTTTCTCAATGGATTTCTGGAAAATAAATTATAAGGATCGTCTTGAACTTGAAGATGCACAAACAAAAATCATAGAAAACCCAAATAATCCAGATATCCAAAGAAATGAATACGGTGACATCACTGCGGTTAGTACAAGATTCTTCAATGAAGAAAGAACCCAAGTTAAAGGTTTAGACATTACCGTGAATTACGAAAAAGTATTGACAAATGGAAGCCTCTTAGACCTTGGCATTAATGCAACTCATCTGTTTGAATTTCTCACGCCTGAAGATGATGATGAAGAGGAAGATCATGTTGGTAATCATGATATACACATGGTTAACAGGGTTGGAAAATTTAACTACAATGCTCACACACATTCCCTTCCACGTCTTCGATTAAATACATTTTTTGGATTGACTCATAAAGAAATTCGTTATTCGATGAATGCAAGGTATCTGGATGGCTACAAGAACCTACGACCATTGCCAGCAGCAGCTGTTTCAAGTGGATATAAAAACAAAGTTGATTCTTTCTTGGTGTTTGATGTTGGAGCCAGCAAAACTTTTCAAATAAATAACAGCGAACTAAAGCTAGGGCTCAATTTAATCAATGTTTTTGATGAATCAGCACCATTACTTTATGATTCTCCAGACTTTAGTTTTGATACTAGGCTTCATGACCCACGTGGCCGATTAATCAATCTTTCATTGGATTATGAATTCTAGCTCTATTTAAATGAGGGCAGAACTTCCTTAGCAAAAACTTCAGTTTGCTTTACCATTGCTCTAAGTCTAGCGTCTCTTGGTTCTTGAACTGGGGAACCACCAAGTAAGTAAATATGATCAAGCCCTAGTTCAATCAATTCTCCTAAACGATCAATACATTTTTGTGGTGGTCCAGCAATTGTGAACCAATCAATGAACTCATCATCAATAAGATCAAGGTGATCGCCTTTTTCACTAGAATGATTCTTCATGTCATAATCAGTTTGAAGCTTTTCAGTAATAGGTTTTAATTGTTTTGGTAAATGTTCAGTTGGTGCTTCTTTCATAGCAGTAAAGTGTGCAACCAGACCTGCTAACATTCTTGCCATAGAAATAGCTTTTTTTTCATTGTGGTCACAGATTAAATTAACATATGCTCCTATTTTAAATTCATCCCTAGATCTTCCCATTTTTTCAATTTGTTCATTTGCAGTATTCATTGCCCACTCTACCCTTTCTGTTGCACTTCCAACTGCAAAGGTGACACGATCTGCAACATCACAAGCCATGGCTATTGTTTTAGGTCCTGTACACGCAATATCTATTGGTACTGGTTTAATAATTTCTGGATCAATCCATCGAATTGGTGATTGCATATTACCTACATCGATGGCCTCTCCTCTTAGATAATGTTTTATAGTTAGAACACAGTTTCTTAGTTCCTCAGTGGTTGCCTGTCGCTTGCCAATGTGAGCAGCAGCGGAATCACCTCGCCCAATTCCACAAATAGCTCGTCCGCCAGATTCTTCTTGTAATGAGGCCATAGCTGAAGCAGTAACTGCAGCTGCTCTTGTGACTGGGTGAGTAACACCAGTTCCCATTCTGAGAGTAGTTGTGGCATTTGCTATTAAAGAAAGCTGTCCATAAGGGTCAGCCGATAAATTCTGAGTGTCAGGACATAAGACCATGTCGAAACCCATGTCTTCTATCAAGGAGGACATTTCAGCAGAGCACTTAGGAACTGGTTCCATTACTACACCTATTTCTGTCATCACCTTTTCTCCATTATTTAGGGAATTATATCCTATTGTTCTAATAAATAAATGAGGGCGTCACTACCAGGACATTTTAAACTAATTGCTTCCCTCACCTCTTCCTCACTAATATTAATTGGACCTTGGCAAAGAATATTTAAATTATTTTTAGTCAAAATCTTTCGGGTATCATTAATTAAGAATCCCTGTCCAAAATAACCTATATTTGGCGGGCATGCGTTTTGTATATTGTTAGGTACCTTATAGTTCAAAGGTTCAGACAGGGCAATTTTTCCATAAAAATGCTCTCCTTTCATAAAGGTAATTAGTGTTTTCCCCTCAACAGGTCTTCTAAGAAACTGATTAGACTCTTTGGCACAAAGTACATCACTAAACATCTCTTGCATACCAAGAACATCATGATAAAAGTTCTTTGCATTTTCAGTATTACTAACACAATGAGAAGTCGTCACGATTTCTGTGAAACCCTTATTGGTGGTTCCATTAGATTGAAAAAAACTACACATATCTTGGATTGATTCTCGCTGAGAATTTCCTGGCAATTGAACTAAATTAACAGCTATACCATCTGGGCCATTAACTATAACCTCTATAGGTGTCCCTACTTGGTCACCAATTTGATGCTCGGTTGGGTCTGACCATGGTAAATAGCCCTTATTTTTTAAAATTTCAACTGACTGATAAATATCCTTTACATAAAAATTAATATTCCAAAAACCCCTGACCATACCCGCATTAAGGTCAGTTCTTATATAGTTTTTTTTGTCATTTGAGAATTCAATCAAAAGCACTTGACCAACCTCACTATTATCTCGATGACATAAAGATTGTCTTATTTTAGTGCCTTTAGGGACAGACCATATACTAACGCCTAATTCAGTTTCATATTCCATAATCGGTAAAGATCTCAGACCAATAACATCTGAATAAAATTCAATTGATTTATTCAAATCAGCAACACTGATGATCGCAAAATTCAATTGTGCGGATGGTGATTCAATTTTTGACATAAAGTATTGTTTATATAAAGTATAACAAAGGGTGTATAAGAAAAATGACACAAGAACTTCAAAACGAAATTGAACAAGTTTTCAGATCAGCTGAACGTATATGGGATTCTCAAAAGTATGGAGATTTAAAAACTCTTTGGGATGAAGAAGACGCAGACCCATTTTATTTGGCTGAAGAACAAGCTGACTGGAAAATTGGATGGGATGCTCTAAAAAAATACTGGGAACCAGTTCCTGGAAGAAGAATGCTCGAAGCCATTCGTATGAGATTTTATAACATCAAAGTCAAGCCTTTATCAGATGAATATGTTTTTGCTGTTGGTTGGGTAAGGCATGATATGAAAATGAGGGGGCCAATGAAGGCTTGGGGAGGTGATGCCAGAATTAGTGCTTTATTTAGAAGAAAAAAAGAAGGCTGGAAATTTATTGCCTACGCTGAAAGTCATAAAACACCGGTTATATATATGCAAGAGTTATATAAGAAGTGGGTAAAAATTCCTTTAATCCATTCCATAACCAATCGTTTTCTTATGCAACTCTATGAGAGAAACATACATCCAAAATTTGAAGCCTTTCATAGAAGAATTATGGATGATGAGAACAAGGAATACAAAGTCAGCTTTAAAAGACGACTAAGCTTTTTTAAACCTATATTAATCAACCTTTTGTCTAAAATTATAGGGAAAAAGGTTATGCCAAAAGCTTATATACCGGGGCTTATTCCTTGCTTAAATGGGCGAGGTTTTATGGAAGAAGATTTAAATGATGTCTCTAAGTCTTTTGCTGAAGATTCATCTAAAATGAAAGGACTTTCTCTTGATGTAGGTTGTGCTTATGGTATTGCATCTATTGCTGCTCTTAAGAAAGGAGCTAAAATCCTTGCATCGGATATGGATCAAGCACATCTTGATATTCTATTAAAAGAGACTCCTGAGGAACTAAAACCTAATCTTAAAATCAAGGCTGGCACACTCCCCAATATTGATTTTGAGAATGAATCTTTTATCTCTATTCACTGTTCAAGATGTTTACACTTTCTAACACCTGATGAATTAATAGAAACATTAGGGAATATGTACAAATGGCTTCAACCAGGAGGTCAAATTTATTTGATTACTGATACCTGTTTTTCAGGTCCCTGGAAAAACTATTTAC
The DNA here is from genome assembly GCA_029941465.1 of Gammaproteobacteria bacterium. GTDB lineage: Bacteria > Pseudomonadota > Gammaproteobacteria > Steroidobacterales > UBA11654 > CACPJA01. The sequence goes on along the minus strand of JAPYQN010000007.1, from coordinate 29,162 downwards.
CGGAGTTTGAAAAGAAACTAGAAGCTGGTGATCCTTTTCCTGGATTTATTGAGAATGTACTAGATTGCTTACCAGTGACAAAATTACCAAAAGGTATGACGCCTCATATGAATTGTTTAGATCCAGATACTCTAGCTAGAGAATGTAAAGCTGCAGGATTTGACATTATCTCAGCAAAATTTTTTGGGCCTGCAAGAGCAAGTTCTGATTACGGTAAAGATCACGCTGGAATAATTGCGGTAAAAAATTAGATAATCTTTAATTCTTCTATTGTTTTCAACTCTAGCGACAGCGCATGTAATTCATCTTTTAGAAACTCGCCTAATACAGAATAAACTTTTTGATGGCGTTGGATTGGAGATATATCTTTAAAATCATTACTCACTATTGATATTTTTAAATGCATTTTTCCTTCTTTTGCTGCTTTGTGACCTTTATGTAAATGGCCTTGATCCTCTATAATCAACTTGTGAATGTTTAGATTATCTCGCAGTGTAAGTTCAATTATTTCTATTCGACTTTTCATTATGTTTTAAATATTAGCCTTCTATCTTATAAAAGATCATATAAAATTAAACTAATTGATGTAAGGAATGTATTTGTTTTGTGAAAAAAATAAGCCTAAAAAGACTCCTAGATGATTCCCATCAACAGGATCAGTCTACTGAATTAAAAAGACTTACAGACGCATTAATTGAAGATTGCTATTTTCTTCTTATCGATCATGGGGTTTCAGAGAAAGTCATAGATGAAGCTTATGGTCAATCTAAAACCTTTCATGATATGAAAGATTCTGACCCAATAAAACAAGCAACACATTATCGCTACTCTCATTCTGGAAGAGGATGGTCACCTTGCGGAGAAGAACCAGCTTATTCTGCGAATACAAAAGCCACTTGTTCCGCATTTGATATGTGTTATGAGATAGAAGAAATAGACCATGAATTTGAAAATTTTGGTCCAAACTTATGGCCACCTAAAATGCCTGATTTCAAAAAATCAATTTATAATTACTATTTAGAATTCTCAAAAGTAGAGAACCAATTGGCAAATAAAATTGAGGAGGCTTTAGTAATAAATAAGGGTTTTATTTCCAAGAAAATGACAGAAAAATCTCCTTCTACTATGAGGTTAATATACTATCCTGCTGTTGAGGGCATTCCAGAAGATAACCTCTTTGGTATCAGTGCCCATACAGATTATGAGGTTTTTACACTCCTGACCCAATCTGCAGAAGGTTCGCAATTGAAACATCGTTCAGGAAAATGGCATATGGTTGATTCAACTCGTTATGAGATCATCGTAATGTTAGGGGATATGTTGGAAATAATGACTAATGGTAAAGTTAAAGCAACGCCTCACAGGGTTCCACCTACATCTCATGATAGGTATTCTATTACTCGTTTTTGTGCCATGGATGGACATCATGAGATTAGCCCACTTAAACAATTTATAAATCCAGACAAAGGAATTCTATATAAACCAGTAAGCCAGCAAAAGAATATACAGGATGGTCTTGCTCAAGCAGAAGCTAATTCTGAAGCTATGAAAAAAGAAACAAGGGTTGATGACAGATTTAAGTATCAGAAAGATACCAACTAATCTATTAAGCTAAAAATATTGACCACTTTGCAAATGGTGTTATCCAAGCAATTTTTAGGATCATGCAACAAATGATATAAATGGTTAAAACTGTACCAATATTACCTCGAATAGCCCCACTGACCATTCCGTGTTTTGGATCACCAGCATTCCTATTTCTGCCATAACGAATTACATCAGGGGTAATGCTTATAGCGGCCATTAACCAGAATGCAAAATAAGCATTCCAAGCCCAAGGAGCATTATGTAATCCGCCCCATGATTCAATGAGCATTAGTCCTGTTATCGGGATTATGATCGAAGTTGTCATCGTAATTGATAAGGCTAGCTTTCTTAAAAAAAACCTTGCCCAAACACCAACTTCTTTTGCTTGGTTAAAGCGAATTTGCATCGCCCATATATTTGAGAAAAAAGTATGGCCAAAAAAAAGAAAGCTAGCAAACTCATGAATAAATAGTAAAAACAGATAGTTAATACCAAAATCATTAAGTCTAAGTCCAAAAAGAGGCAAAGCACTAACGAATGAAATCATTAAATAAATGAAGTACCAAAAGAAACGATTTGGATCATCGTTTTGTTTTATTGCTACATTCATTTATATCTCCTAAAATTTCACCGTTGGTGCAACATTAGCAGTTGCCCATACTTCAAAAGGAACAATTTTACTGGCGAAAGGATCTGAGAATAACTGATCTATTAACCAGCTCTTTCTCATCTTTTCCTGAGCAAGTAGGTCTTCTTCTGTAAATGGATCATTCATTCTTTTCTGAATAGTTTCAAAATATGCATCAACAAATTCTGAGTACATGCCTTTGATGAATCTATAACTTTTTTCACCGCTCTCTCTAAACACTGGAGGACCATAAAAGCTAACTCCAGAACATGACGGCTTTCTTCTAAATTCTGCGATTGTTTCTTCTGTCCCTTTACAAACTAGCCTTCTGTATAAACTTGGATCAGCATTATTTTCTTCGAAATATTCATCTGTCACTTTTTTTAAATAATTCATGTCACTCTTGACTCTTGTACCAGGCATAACATCAAGCCAGCCACCTGTTCCTATAGAGCCATCTTCAAAAATTTGAAGGACTAAAGTTGCATGAAGCATTCCCACTAATGGGGTTTTTGGATAAACATCAATGGAATAAAAACGGCCCCATAATAAATTCCTCTCTTCCCCTCTTCCAGGTGAAGTCATTTTACCTTCAGAAATCATCCGACCAATTTTCTCGACTATTGGTCCTCTAGCAACCCTTATATCAAAATCTGAATATTTTGTTACAGATTGGAAGCTCTCATCAGCAGTATTGCCATTGTCTTTACCAAGACAATTGTTATCAATGGCAGTTAAGTTAAGATTTATACAGCCTGCCCAACTAAAATATTTGTTATCTGAATCTTCTATAAATTTAATAAGATCTTCAGCTATTAGCCTGTTTTCAACTGATAGTTGTTCTAATCTTTGTGTTTGATTCCCAAAGTCTTTTTCTTGAGTTAGGGAGCAACCTTGAATAATGATTACCAGGGAAAATAAGATTGTTTTTTTAATATTCATTCAATGTAAAAAAATAAAAAAAACCTAATTAATATCTACCGCAAACTTTTTTAGATTTTCAAAGTCAATGTAATCTAAGGCACCTTGGTGTGTAGAAGATAAAACTACTTTTGGAGCTGAGCTTGCTTCAAAAGCTTGTTGCCATCTTGGAGCACATAAACACCATTGGTCCCCTGGGTTTAAACCTGAAAAACCTAGTGCAGGCATTGGCGTAGACAAATCATTTCCAACTGATGCACTAAACTCAAGAAATTCTTCAGTTAGAATAGTACATACCGTGTGACTGCCTAGATCCTCATCTGAGGTATCGCAACAACCATTTCTAAAAAAACCAGTTTTGGGAGAACTGCTGCATTCATTTAGAGGTTCGCCAAAGACATTTAGTGAATCTTTCATTATTCTTTTTTCCTTACAATCGTTAAGCCATCACCAACAGGAATCATACTGAGTTCAATTCTATTATCTTTATACAATGTCTCATTAAGCTCCCTTAAAGCAAGGGTATTTTTATCTTGATCATTGAGGTCAGCCACTGCTCCGCTCCATAAAACATTATCAAAAATTATAATCCCATTCTGTTTTAATAACTTCAATCCTATTTCATAATAATTTTTATAATTTCTCTTGTCTGCATCGATGAAAATAAAATCAAAACTGGATAAGCCATCTTCATCATCAATAATCTTATTTAGTGATTCCAAAGCGTCTCCAAGACGACAGTCAATTAAATCATCAACCCCAGCTTGTTTCCAAAAATCCCTAGCAACAGCTGTAGATATAGGATCACGATCAAGAGCTATAATTTGTCCTTTTTTCATTGCCATAGCACAAACCAGAGTGCTGTAACCAGTGTATGTTCCAATTTCAATTAATTTCTCTGCCCCCATAATTTTAATCAGCATAGCCATGAATTGACCTTGATCAGGGGCAATCTGCATTCTGGAGCCTGGCATGGAGGACGTTGTCATTCTTAGACTCTTTAATATCTCGTCTTCTTTTAAAGAAACTGACAAAAGATAGTCATAGAGATCGTCATTTAATTGGATGGTTTGATTGCTCATAATCTAGTTACTGTTAGGCAAAGATAAAATGAAAATAAAAACTAATATTGCAAAGAAAAATAATGAGATAAGTGATGAAATAATCCAATATTTTTTTATGTTTTTTTTCATTAATAAGTGGTGGGCCGTGAAGGATTTGAACCTTCGACCAACTGGTTAAAAGCCAGCTGCTCTACCAACTGAGCTAACGGCCCAAAGTAAAATAAAAAATCTGGTGAATAATAACCTAGGTCTCAAAAATAAAACAGAATTTTAAACATATTCAATATTATCTTCTAGATTTAATTCTTCGAATGCCTTAGATCTAATTCTACAAGAATCGCATAAACCACAAGACTTGCCATGTTGATCCAATTGATAGCATGAAACTGTCTTAGAGAAATCAACTCCATTTTCTATCCCTATCTTAATGATTTCTTTTTTATCCATATTAATTAAAGGGGCGCAGACTTCTATACTTTTCCCTTCAGAAGTAATCTTGGTCGCAAGATTAAATAACTCCTGTATAGCAGATATATATTCTGGTCTACAATCAGGATAACCAGAATAATCAATGGCATTAACGCCAGAAAAAATTGCATCGGCCTCTATAACTTCAGCCCAAGCAAGGGCTAATGAGAAAAATATTGTATTTCTAGCAGGTACGTAGGTTATGGGAATTCCAGAAGATGCTTGCTCTGGGACTTTTATATTTTTATCAGTAAGTGCTGAGCCTCCAAAAACAGTTAGATCTATTGAAACAAGTTTGTGCTCAGTAATTTTAAAATCCTTTACTATATTTTTTGCACTATTAATTTCATCTCGGTGTCTCTGACCATAATCCAATGTCAAAGCATAGCATTCAAAACCTTCTTTTATAGCTATTGATAGTGCTGTGGAAGAATCCATGCCACCTGACAAAAGAACGATTGCTTTGTTCATCTTTATTTACCTGGTTGATTATTCCAAAGAATTTTGTGTAATTGAATCTGAAACCTTACTGGCAAAGAATCTTCAAGAATCCATTCTGCAAGAGTCCTAGGTTCCATCAACCCTGTTGTTGGGGACATTAGCACTGTACATTTATCATGAATCATATGTTTCTCTATGATTTCCTTAGACCACTTGTAATCATCACGATTACAAATAACAAATTTTATCTCATCATCATTCTTAAGAAGATTTATATTCTCCCAATTATTTTTATCTACCTCTCCTGATTGCGGTGTTTTGATATCCATAATTATCTTTACTTTAGAATTTACATTTGAAATATCAATATAACCACTCGTCTCTAGACTAATATCATAATCTAGCTGAACAAGTTCATTCATTAAAATATGGACGTTAGGTTGCGCTAATGGTTCACCTCCAGTAATACAAACATACTGACTTGATAAAGCCTTTATAGTTTCAATGACCGCAGATATTTTTAAGTTTTCACCACCTGTAAAAGCATATTCTGTATCGCAATAGATGCATCTTAATGGGCAACCTGTTAAACGAACAAAAACTGTTGGTAAGCCTGTTTTTGTTGATTCTCCTTGAATAGAGTAAAAAATTTCTGTCACTCTTAGAGCGTTCTTAGTCATCTTAACTTATCTAATTGTGTTAAGTTTTTCTGCTGCAAGACGAGATACAGAAGAATTAGGATAATCAGTAATAATTTGTTTAAAAATTGTGACTGATTTTTCAAAGTTTCCTAATTCATAATAACAAAATCCTGACTTCAAAATTGACTCCATAATCTTTTCTGACTTGGGATGTTGGCGTTGGATATTCTCAAAGATTTCTAATGCTTTAATATAATTACCTTGAGAATAGAAAGACTCTGCAAGCCAAAATTTAGCGTCATCAATAAAAGAACTCCCTTGATAAGATTTAATATAATTTGAAAAGGCTATTTGGGCAGCTGCGTAATCACCTCGTCTTATTAACTCAAAAGATTCCTGATAGGCTAATCGTTCAGAATCTGTAAGAACGTCATTATTTATTTCCTCTTTAAAATCTTTTTTTACTAATGACAACTCATTCTTCAACAAATTCATCTCTTCTTCAAGAAGTTGAGTTTTCTTTTTTAAATCTTTTAGTTGCTCTTTAAAAGTATCAACATTAATTTGTTGTGGTGGTGGAGACACTGTTTCAACAGTTGTGCAACTATAAACAAGAAACAATAAAAAAAAAGAAAACAGGCTGTTCATTAACTGAGTCATGAATTACTAATTCTTCTTAATTAAATACAAACCTGTTGTAACTATAGTCAATGCCAGCAGTGGTAACCATCCTATAAATATTGGGTTAATTGTATAGATTTGCACTGACTCCATTAATGTATTTTGCATTATGAAATAGATTAAGCCAATAACAACCCCTAGAGTAATTCGATAGCCCATACCTCTAGTCCTCTGAACACCAAGTGACATTGGCAATGCAAACAAACACATAATAGGAATAACAAATAAAGAAGCAACCCGACTATGGAATGATGCCATGTATTGGTCAGCATCTAGATTATTGGTTTGAAGATATGTGATAAAGCGGAAAAGTTCTATTACATTCAAATCCTCTGATTTAACTACCGTTAAACTAACAAGATCTCTATTCAGTTTTGTTTTATCAATTTTATATCTCGAATATGTCGACTCTACTCCTGATTCTTTGAATGTAGATTCATTTAAATTACTTAAAATCCATTGATTATAATCATCAATACCTGCAGATGATGCTTTAGAGATTTTATTTATTCGAGCGTCTTCACCAAGTTCAAAGATGGTTAACTCACCAAAATTTTTATTTTCTGAAACAAAGTTAATATTGATAATTTTATTTTCATCTTTTAGCCAAAAGCCCTTTGATTGCCCTAAAGTGGAAAGATTGTATTTACTTTTTGTTCTTAATTGATCAGCAAACCTCTCCATGGGGGGTGAAAGATACTCTCCAATAATTGTTATGAAAAAACAAAAAATAAACCCGGTGATTGCGACTGATAAACTGAGTCTAAACAAAGAAAAACCAGATGACATAATAATGATTATTTCGCTATTTTTACTCAACGCTCCTAATCCAAGCAAACTGCCAATTAATACCACTATTGGCATAAGCTGAAAAATAGAACTGGGTAATTTCAATAACGTGTATTGAACTGCTTCATAAACACCATAACTACCTATACCTATATCATCAGCCTGACTAATAAAATCTATAAATCCAGAAAGAGCAGCAAAAATAAAGCACACAATAAATGTCATCTTTGTGATAGATCTAAAAATATACCAATCTATGACTTTCATTTTTTCTCTCTAATGGTTGTTAACCGACTAAAAAAATTATAACTGGTTAAAATCATAAACAATGTAAAAATAAAACCGAGGCAATGAACCCACCAAAGACCAATAACCTGAGGTGAATCCCCCTGTTCAAACCATACTCTGGCAGCACCAAGCAAATTAACATAAATCATATAAACTAAAACACCGAGCACCAAGCCTCCATACTGACCTTGTCTGGGAGAAGTTTTACTTAGAGGAACAGCTAGGAAAACCAGAATTAATAAAGCAATAGGCGGAGAAAGTCGCCATTGGATTTCAGCTTGAGATAATAAATCTGACTGTCTCAATAGGTTACTCATGCTTTCAGTTGAAATATTATTGGCCTCTTTATTAGTTTTACTGATAAATAAAGGTAACTGATGCTCTGAGAACTCTAAGACTCTAAAATCGTTATCACCTGGCTTACCTTGATATCTTCGACCATTAAAAAAAACTAAAAGATTATTACCCTGAGTTCCTTGAATCTCAGCATATTCTGCTGTAACAACACTCACTTCTCCATTGATCTCAGTTTGCATGAAAACTTCTAAAAACCTGTTATTACCAAGCCTTTCTTTTGAGTAAAAAACAGCACCATCTTTTAAGGTAATAAATCTTCCAGGTTCAAAAAATTCTATACCAATCTTTGTCAAAGCATTTTGTTTTGATAATTCAATACTCTTTTTTGCTTGAGGAGATACAAAAACAGAAATTAATAATAAGCTGGCTATTAAGACAACTAAAGGTCCACTTAAAACACGATATAAATGAGAAGGACCAACACCTGAGCTTAAAATAGCTGTCATTTCACTATTTTTATAAAATCTTCCAAGGACCATAAGAATAGATAGGAAAGTGCTCAGCGGGATAAGAATCACTAAATAATCTATTGATGAATAGAAAATGACTTGAAACAAAGAAGATGATGGTAAATCCCCAGACGCAATATCTCCAATAACATCAGCAAATTTATTAGTAGATAAAATAATAAGGAGAATGAGAGTAACAGCAAACCAGGTAGTTACTAACTCCTTTAAAAAATATTTTCCAATAATCTTATTCATAAAATCTGCATATTCATTAAGATTAAAAAATAGCCTTTAATTATTGGTTTTAAAGCTCATGTCATTACACTACAATTATCATCTTAGAAATACTATAAAGATTATAGTTTTTTCAGGTTTTTCCTTTTAATATAAATTTAAATTAATGAGTACATAGAATGAATTTCTTAATAAATACAAACAAGGCTATTGAAGCAAAAGTAGACTGCCTTATCCTCCCTATTTTTGATGATCCTAAATTAAGAGGGGCAACAAAAACAATAAATACAGCAAACAATAAAATTATTTCTGATTTCCAGAAAAACAAGGACATACAAGGGAAAATTGGTCAGAGTAGAATCTTACCTATTACAGGAAAAACCTATAAACGGCTAGTTTTGGTTGGCTGCGGAAAATACGAAAAATATTCTGAGAAAAACTACAAAAAGGCATTAATCTCAGCTCTCTCAAAATTGTCTAGGACTACTCATAAAAGTGCTATAAGCTTTCTTGGAACAAGTGATATTTGTGGAAATAAAGCTGGAACTGAATATCGTGCTACGAAAATACTAGCTGAAGCTTGGCATCAAATTTCCTATCAGTACACTACTACAAAGCCAAGTAATGAAAAGAAAATATCCCTAAATAAGCTCTATCATGGCACAAACGGTAATGCCAGATCCTCTGAAATGAAAAAAGGATTTAATAACGGGGATGCCATCGGTAAAGCAATAAAAACAGTACGACTTTTAGCAGACTTACCTTCAAATATTTGTACACCAACACATCTTGCTAATGAGGCAACAAAGATTGGTCGTAAACACAAAGCAGTCAGTGTAAAAGTATTAAATGAATCTCAGATGAAAAAATTTGGGATGAATTCTCTATTATCTGTAACTGCTGGATCTTCGGAACCAGCTAAAATGATTATAGCTGAATATAAAGGCTCAAGAAAAAATGAAAAACCTATTGTGATTGTTGGAAAAGGAATTACTTTTGACACAGGGGGAATTTCACTAAAACCTTCTAACAGTATGGATGAAATGAAATACGATATGTGCGGAGCTGCTACTACTGTTGGCTTGCTTCAAGTTGTTGCTGAGCTAGGCTTGAATTTAAACGCTGTTTTCATTATCCCTACTTGCGAAAATGTACCCAGCTCTACAGCAACCAAACCTGGAGATATTGTTAAGTCAATGTCAGGTCAAACGATAGAAATATTGAACACAGACGCTGAAGGACGATTAATCCTAGCAGATGCCTTAACTTATGCACAAAGGTATAAACCAAAATTGATTATTGATATGGCCACACTTACTGGAGCCTGTGTTGTTGCTCTAGGGCAGCATCATTCTGGTTTGATGTCTAACTCGGATCATCTTGCTGAAAAACTATTGAAAGCTGGAGTTGATTCGGGTGATGCAACATGGAGACTCCCATTGACAGAAGACTATTCTGATCAGATAGTGAGTAATTTTGCTGATGTTGCAAACATTAGTACAAGAGGCTCGGGAGCTGGAACCATCACTGCGGGGTGTTTCCTTCAAAAATTTGTGGGCGATTTTGAATGGGCACACATTGATATTGCTGGTGTCGCTTGGTTAGAAGGTCAAAACAAAGGAGCAACAGGTAGACCGGTTGGTTTGGTTTCTGAATTTTTAATCAGTGAATCAGGTAATTAAGACTTGCAAAATATGCAAGTTCTTTTCCATCACTTTGAAAAAACATCAGGCAGAGATTTACTAGTTTATATTTGTAGATTAGTTGAAAAAGGCTACAAACAAGGATCAAAACCTATCTATATTCATTTCAATAGTGAAAATGAAGCTAAAGAGTTTGATCGCTTGTTATGGACTTTTAGACAAGAAAGCTTTGTTCCACACACAATATTAGGTAATCCAGAACAAGAACAAACACCCGTAATAATAGGTTGGGATACTAATCAAATTGAAACAGCAGAAGCTCTAATTAATGTTAGTCAAGAAATTCCAAGGGCATCAAAAAGCACTTCAAAAATTCATGAAATTGTGGGCAATGATGAAAATAAAAAAAATAAAGCCAGAGAAAAATGGAAAGCATATAAAGCAAATGGTTCTATAATTAAAGCGTATAAAGCAGATTAGAATATGGACAAAACCTATAACCCAAAAACAATAGAGAAAAGGATTTATAAATCTTGGGAAGATGCTGGATATTTTGCACCAAGTAAAAAGGGCGATTCTTTTTGTATTGTTATTCCTCCTCCAAATGTAACAGGAACATTACATATGGGACATGCTTTCCAAGACACGATAATGGATACCTTGACTCGTTATCAACGAATGAAAGGAAAAAATACCTTATGGCAAGTAGGAACTGACCATGCAGGTATTGCCACTCAGATGGTGGTTGAGCGACAACTAGAACAAGAAGGTTCCTCCAGAACTGAATTGGGTAGAAAGGCTTTTGAGAAGAAAGTTTGGGAATGGAAAGAACAATCAGGTGACACTATTTCTAACCAATTAAAACGTTTAGGCGCATCAACAGATTGGACAAAAGAAAAGTTTACAATGGATGATGAACTGGCTGAAGGTGTTAAAGAGGTTTTTATAAAACTCTACAAAGAAGGCCTTATCTATAAAGGTAAAAGGTTAGTTAATTGGGACCCTATACTTTTAACTGCCTTATCAGACTTAGAGGTTATTCAATCTGAAGAAAGCAGTTTTTTGTGGCATTTTAAATACCCGATAAAGGGCACAACTGATTCAATAACTGTGGCAACCACAAGACCTGAAACCATGTTGGGTGATACTGCAGTTGCAGTAAACCCGAAGGATAAGCGATATAGAGACCTAATAGGAAAAGAAATAGAATTGCCATTAACTAATAGATCTATACCAATTATTGCTGATGAATACGTTGACCAAGAATTTGGTAGTGGGTGTGTAAAAATAACTCCAGCTCATGATTTTAATGATTTTGAAATCGGAAAACGACATGGCCTAGAAGTCATTAATATTCTCACTAAAGAGGCCAAGATGAATCAATCAGTTCCTCATGAATTTATTGGACTAGATCGTTTCGTTGCCAGAAAAATGATTGTAGAAACGATTAAATCATTAGGTCTTCTAGATAAAATTGAAGATTATCAACTCAGTGTTCCAAGAGGAGATAGGAGTGGCGCTATTTTGGAACCTTTACTGACAGACCAATGGTTTGTGAAAATGAAACCACTTGCAGAACCGGCTATTAAAGTTGTTAAAGATGGCAAATTAAAATTTGTTCCTGAGAATTGGTCAAAAACCTATTTTGATTGGATGGAAAATATTCAAGACTGGTGCATTAGTCGACAACTATGGTGGGGTCACAGAATACCGGCTTGGTATGATAATGAAGGCAATGTTTATGTTGGCAAGAGTGAAGCAACTGTTAGAAAAGAACACCAAATAAATCCTTCCATCAGACTCAAACAGGATGATGATGTACTGGACACATGGTTTTCCTCAGCTCTATGGCCATTTTCTAGTCTAGGTTGGCCCAATAAGACTTATGATCTTGATACCTTCTACCCCACTAATGTCTTGGTGACAGGATTCGATATTATATTTTTTTGGGTAGCTAGAATGATCATGATGGGAATTAAGTTTATGGGTGAAATCCCATTCAATGAGGTTTACATTCATGGATTAATAAGAGATAAGAATGGACAAAAAATGTCTAAATCAAAAGGTAATATTCTTGACCCTTTAGATGTAATAGACGGTATAGACCTTAAAACACTCACTGAGAAAAGAACCCAAGGATTAATGCAACCTGAAATGGCACAAAGAATAATCAAAGAAACTAAAAAAGAATTTCCTAAAGGAATTCCGGAATATGGAACAGATGCCTTAAGGTTTACTTTTGCAATTCAAGCAACCACAGGGAGAGATATAAGGCTTGATCTGAATCGAGTAGAAGGATATAGAAATTTTTGTAATAAATTATGGAATGCTGCTCGTTTTGTAAAAATGAACACAAATGATTTTGAATATGAGCCCGAAATAGAAAAACAAACTAATGCTAATATTGTAGATCTTTGGATCCAATCGAAACTATCCTCACTAATATCTAATACTGAAAAAAACTTTAATGAATATAGGCTCGATAGGGCTTCTAACGGTTTATATGAATTCATTTGGAATGACTACTGTGACTGGTATCTTGAACTCTCAAAATCTTTCTTAAATGATGCAAATAAAACAAAGAGTCAGAAATCACAAATGAAAAATAACCTTATACAAGTTCTTGAAATCTCTTTAAGGGCTTTACATCCAATAATTCCTTTTATCACAGAAGAAATTTGGCAATCACTAAGTAAGGAAAATAACCTCGCAAGTATAATGACTCAGCCTTTTCCTAAAAATAAAAATCTGGAATCAAACGATGACAGTGTTGCAATTATTGAATGGCTGAAAGCATTTGTTACTAATGTTAGACAAATACGCTCTGAAATGAGTATTCCGCCAAAAAAGAAAATTAATATCTTAGTTAAAGGGCCTTCTGAACTGGACATGAAAAATCTTGATCAAACGATGTCATATATTAAAGATCTTGCCTCTATAGATGAAATCAAAATCATAAAAGAAAAAGATGATGTTCCTATTTCTGCAATAGCACTTTTAGGTAATATAAAAATATTTATTCCACTAGAAGGTTTAATTGATATAGAAGAGGAAAAGAAAAGGTTAAATAAAAAATATGAAAGAATACTAAATGAAATTACCTCTATGAATAATAGATTATCCAGTGAGGGTTTTATCAATAAAGCACCTAGAGATGTAGTTGATGAGCTAAAAATTAAGTGTAAAAACGCTGAATTTGATAAAACTCGAATAGAAGAGCAAATTAAAATGCTCTCATTGAGCTAATTCTTTATTAGGAACCATCCAAAGTAGTATTAATCCAGGAATAAAAAGAAGCAATAAACTGAGAATACCATATCTAGGATTACCAGATATTAAAGCAATCCAAGAAACTAAGGCAGGACCTACTATTACAGCTGATTTACCAACTAAATTATAAAAACCAAAGAATTGAGCTTCTTTACCCTTTGGTATTAAATTACTAAAAAAAGATCTACTGATTGCCTGAACACCGCCTTGAACAAGGCCAACTGTTCCAGCAATAACATAAAATTCAAAAGCTGTGGTCATATAAGTGGCATAAAAACATACCAGTATGTATATACATACTCCAATTGTGAGGATCTTTTTAAAACCGAGTTTATCGGCATACATTCCAAAAACAAGAGTTGCTGGAAAACCTATAAATTGAGTCATAATCAAAGCTTTAATCATTGAGGATGCATCCAAACCAATGTCTGAACCATAAGCAATGGCCATTCTAACTATGGTGTCTATCCCATCCATATAAAACCAATATGCAAGAAGGAATAAAGCAATTCGTTTATGATTCTTTATCTCCTTTACTGTTTGAACTACAGCACTAAAAGCTTTGATAATGGTTCTAAAAATATTTATTGAGCTGTCTTCATTACCTTTCTCCTCAACATTCTTAAAAAGAGGTAATGAAAAAATTGCCCACCAAATAGCTACAGACAAAAAAGACCAAAGTATGGCTTCCACTTCAGAGGATAATCCAAACCATGTAGGGTTCAAATACATTAAAACATTAATGAGAAACAATAATCCCCCGCCTAAATAACCCAAGGAATAGCCCAGGGAAGAAACTTTATTTCTCTGATCTTCTCTAGAAACTGAAACAATTAAAGAATCATAAAATATATTACCCCCAGAAAACCCAATCACTGCCAATGTATAAAGGCCAGCAGCAAGAAACCAATCGCCTTGTGGAATAAAATAAAGATACCCTGTACTTAGAACTCCGATAAGAGCAAAAAATGCAAGAAATTTTTTCTTCAATTTTCCTAAATCAGAATAGGCTCCTAGTATTGGAGCTAAAATCATAATAACAAGACCCGCGATTGAATTAACTGTGCCAATTGCAGCAGTGCTCTCAATTGATGAAAGATCTGTTGCCCAATATGATTTAAAAAAAAGAGGAAAAAAACCTGCCATCACAGTTGTTGCAAAAGCAGAATTAGCCCAATCGTAAAAAGCCCAAGAAATAACTTTTTTTCTTTTTAGGTAATTCACTGCTTATTGCATCAGTGTCATTACTACTTGCAAATCTGACCATACTTTATGTTTTTGAGACGGACTCCTCAGAAGGTAAGCAGGGTGATAAATTGTGATTAACGGTATCGATTTTGAACCGTATGAATGCACAGTACCTCTTAGTTTTGCCATCGTCAGATCTGTGTTAAGTAAATGCTGAGCAGCAACTCTTCCAACAGCAATAATAATTTTTGGTGAAATCATTTTAATTTGTTGCTGCAAATAAGTTGTGCATGATTGAATTTCATCTTGCGAGGGATCGCGGTTATTTGGAGGACGACATTTAAGGATATTAGCGATATAAACATCTTCTCGTTTTAGATTTAATGAAAAGATAACCTCATTTAATAGACGACCTGCTCTTCCCACAAAGGGTTCTCCTTTAAGATCCTCATCCTTACCTGGAGCCTCACCTATGAATAGCCAATCTGATTGTTCATTCCCACATCCAAAAACAGTTTGGGTTCTTGTTTTGTGAAGCTCACAGTCTTTACAATTACTAACTTCTTTTTCTAATTCAACCCAATTGGTTTCACTACTGCTCTTATAATCCGGTTTAATAGAAGGCCTTAATACGTAGGTTTGAATTCCAATATAGTCAAGGAACTTATGTAAATTGGACATTAAGTTAATATAATTTAGTTGTCTTCTTGTGGATTAGAATCAGATTTACCAATCAAAAGAAGTAAAGAGTTTATTGGTCCAGACACTATATAAGCCACGGATAAAAAAGTTAATACTACTGGAGGGTTTAATAAAATTAATATAAGTAATAGTGGACCCAATAGTGCTCCAGAAAAAGGCATTTTATTAACTCTTCTTAGATTTTTAAAACTATTGTAATGTATGGATGAAACCATCATTAGAGCACTTATAGAAAAAACAAAAGAAATCAATGCATAACTGATTAACGGGTCAATGTAATGAATTTGACATTGCCAAATTACAACACCACATAAAGTTGCCGCAGCTGGAGATGGAAAACCGGTAAAATGATTATCATCTTTTAATTGAAGCAAGTTATTAAATCTAGCTAATCTGAGAGCAGCACAG
Organism: Gammaproteobacteria bacterium; assembly: GCA_029941465.1. Classification (GTDB taxonomy): domain Bacteria; phylum Pseudomonadota; class Gammaproteobacteria; order Steroidobacterales; family UBA11654; genus CACPJA01. The sequence goes on along the minus strand of JAPYQN010000007.1, from coordinate 13,403 downwards.
GCAATATAGAAAAAAGAAATGAGCCATATGATTTTATGCTGAGAATCTCCACCTGGAATATTAGAGCACCATGCATAATAAAATATTGCAGGAGCAGCCCCAAATGAAATTAGATCAGACAAACTGTCGTAGTCTTTACCAAAATCCGATACGGCATTTGCAGCTCTAGCTACTTTTCCATCTAAACCGTCCAAAAAAACTGCTATAAAAATAGCTATAGCAGCTAACTCATAATTTCCATCTATGGAACAGAAAATTGAAAAACATCCTGAAAATAAGTTAGCTGTTGTAAAGATATTAGGAAGTATAAAAACTCCATTCTTTAAGGGTTTTATCTTTTTATTTTTATTTCTCTTAATCACCATTTTTTCATTATACAAGAATAGAAAGTGAGCTTAGTAGTTTGTACAAAAAATAACTTTAAACAGTTTTTTTGATCATGCTTGGTGCATTTCTCTGAGTAATTACTTAATATTCTAATTATGGAACTTTCAAAATACCCTTTAAAGACCTACAAAGATACTCCTTCCGATGCAGAACTAGTCTCTCATCAGTTGATGTTAAGAGCTGGATTAATTAAAAAACTGGCCTCCGGTCTCTTTACATGGATGCCACTAGGATTAAGAGTCCTTAGAAATATTGAAGACATTGTAAGAGCAGAAATGAATCAGTCTGGTGCCTTTGAAATTCTTATGCCGGCAATTCAACCCTCGAGCCTTTGGGAAGAAACAGGACGATGGGATGAATACGGTAACTTACTTCTAAAAATACATGATCGTCATGATCGTCTTTTCTGTTTTGGGCCCACCCACGAAGAAGTCATCACTGATATTGTTAGAAAGGAAATCACGAGCTACAAACAACTACCGGTAAATTTCTATCAAATACAAACAAAGTTTAGGGATGAAATAAGACCAAGATTCGGTGTAATGAGGGCTCGTGAATTCCAAATGAAGGATGCGTATTCATTCCATTTTGATCAGTCATCACTTGATAATGAATACGATAAAATGGCCAATACTTATAACAATATCTTTAATCGTATCGGTTTAAATTTTAGAAAAGTAAGGGCAGACAGCGGAGAAATAGGTGGATCTATGTCCCATGAATATCATGTTTTAGCAGATTCAGGTGAAGATGAAATTGGCTATTGTGATGAAGAGAATTATGCTGCTAATGTTGAAATGATAGACTCTAAAAGTGCGCCAAATGGTGGACTACTCTCCTTTACAAGAGGTATAGAAGTTGGACATATTTTCCAACTCGGAGATAAATACAGTAAAAATATGGGGCTAAGTGTGCTTGATCATGAAGGACAAAAAATCAGTCCTTTGATGGGTTGCTATGGTATTGGAATTTCAAGAATTGTTGCGGCTTCAATTGAACAGAATCATGATGAAAAAGGCATTATCTGGCCAGAGCACATAGCCCCTTTTGATTACATTATTATTGCTTTAAATAATAAAAATTATGACATTACTTCTAAAGCCAAAGAAATATATGAAGCAATTAAATCCTCTGGAAGAGAAGTTATGATTGATGATCGTGATGAAAGAGCCGGAGTAAAATTTGCTGAAGCAGATCTGATAGGTATACCGAATCAAATTATTGTTAGTAAGAGAGGACTAGATCAAGGCACAATTGAGCATATTAATCGTTCGAGTGGTGTCAAAGAGGATATAGCAATAAATGAGTTGGTGGAAAAAATTTCTGGCTAAGAACCAATCTAGTCACTATTTTTTATCTCAGAATTCTTTGAAATAGCTTTTTCAATAAATTCAATTGCTTCTTTCTGAGCCCTCAATGCATCCTGTCTAGCAGAATCATATAGATTGACTTCAATTCTTCTTTGAGCTCTTGCCAATAATCGTTCTGCTTCAAGAATTTTTTCATCTTCAGCTGCATGCTCACTTAATTCTTTTGCCGCTGAAATTGTTTGCCTGGCATTACTCATTTCTTGTAAAGGAGGAAGAGTTGCACATCCTGAGAGGACAAACAAAACTAAGAATACGGTAATAATTCTCTGATTCATAAAATAATTAAAAAAAGTTTATAATAAAAAAAATATCAGTCTAACCCTCATAGGTCAAGCAATCATTAGATAAGAGGGTTATTTAATATCTAAAACTGTTTTAATAAAGGGTATGGTTAATTTTCTTTGTTTAGATAATGACTCATAATCAAGCAGTTTAATAATATCAACCAACACTGATACATCTCTGGGTACCCTAGAAATTAGGTATTTAGCTACATCTTGAGGTAAATTAAAACCTCTAACTTTTGCATGCAATGAAATGGCTTCAATCATTTGCTCTTCATTCATTGGCTTCAGTCGATCAACTAACCCTAAACTGAATCTTGAAGCCAAATCAGGTAATTTAAAGCTCAACCCTTGTGGAGTGTCGCTTGAAGAAATAAGGATCCTGCTTTTTGTGTGAATCAATTCTTCATATAAAATCAAAAGTTGCTCTTCCCAAGAAAAATCCCCTATAACATTTTCAATATCATCAATTGCAACCAAATCAAACTGATCTAAATTATCTAATATATCTGGAGTAAAATCTTTTGACTCTCTCATTGGTAAATAAAGCAGTCGATTAATCCCGTCGTCCATGTAATTAAGAGTTGCCTGTAGAATATGAGTTTTTCCTGAACCTTTGAGTCCAGCAATCCAAAGTAGTTTATTTTTATCATCTTTAATAGAATCAATGACCACTTTATTTGAGCTTGAATAAAAAGTCTCAAAAGTCATGTATTCTGATATGGAGACAGGCAAAGGTATTTGATGCACTTTTTATCCCGATTGAGTCAGTATGAATTTTGCCTTTTTAGACCAAGTTATCCAATAATCTAAACCGCTTAAAACCGATGTCAAAAAAACTATTGAGCCCATGAGAATTGATAAGAATTGGAATGGCTGAATAATAATTTGACTGGCAATAATGAATAGTACAAAAAAGATCTGTATAAAAGTGTTGAGCTTACTTATGAAAGAAGGTTCTGGCTTTGGTCTTTCTACAAAGTAATTATATAGAAATAAGCCAAATAAAATCATCACATCTCTGATGATCACCACAGCAGTCAGCCAATAGGGAATAAGGCCCATGAGATATAAGGTAACAAATAAGGAGACCAAGAGTACTTTATCAGCAGCTGGATCAAGGGTAGCACCTAAGTTGGTCCTCCAATTGTAAGTTTTAGCAAGAAACCCATCTAGAAAATCAGACAATCCAGCAATAGCAATTAGCACAAGAGCATTGAGATGTTGCTTATTCCATAGAGCAATAATAATTGGAATAACAATAACTATTCTTAGAATGCAGATTGCATTAGGTATGTATGACAGTTTAAATCTAATCTTCATCAAAAGTTGCTCGAATAACTAAAAGAATAATTAAGTTGTTGATGTTAATATACAGTTTCTAATAATTATAGTCCTGACAAACCATTACAACCAAAAAAAACAGTAATGACGACTAAAAAAACAAAGCTTACTTACTCTGATTCTGGAGTGGATATAGATGAGGCAAACCAGTTAATAGATAACATTAAGCCAATTGTCAGACAAACCCTAAATAAAAATGTCCTTTCAAATATTGGTGGATTTGGAGCTTTATATGAGTTGGATATTAATCACTATAAAAAACCTGTTCTTGTTTCGGGTACTGATGGAGTAGGAACAAAAATTATGCTCGCTAAAGAATTGTCATGTTTTGATCAAATTGGCATTGATTTAGTAGCCATGTGTGTCAACGATGTAATTACCTTAGGTGCCAAGCCTCTATTTTTTTTAGACTATTTTGCAACATCAAAACTCAAGGTTAGTGAAGCAACTAACATCATCAAAGGTATAGCTGAAGGGTGCCTTCAATCAGATATAGCTTTAATCGGTGGAGAAACTGCAGAAATGCCTGGAGTTTATCAATCTGGTGATTTTGACTTAGCTGGATTCTGTGTTGGCGTGGTTGATTATGAAAAAATTATCGATGGGCAACATATCAAACCCACAGATTCAATCATTGGTATTGAATCTTCTGGGCCTCATTCCAATGGGTATTCTTTAATTCGGAAAATCATTGAAGTCAATTCAATTAATTTACAAGATAAGCTAGATAATCGAACACTTGGAGAAGCTATTATTCAACCTACAACCATATATGCTAAAGCCATTAATCACCTTCAAAAAACATATGAGATCCATGGAATGGCACATATAACAGGTGGTGGATTTAAAGAAAATATAGTAAGAATCTTACCTGAGAATATTAATGCAGAAATTGATTTGAATGCTTGGCAACAACCAGAAGTTTTCAACTGGATACAAACAGTAGGTAACGTTGATCATGAAGAAATGCTTAGAACATTCAATTGCGGAATTGGTTATGTTTTAGTGGTAAGTAATTCTGATTCAAAAAGAGTGATAAATAAATTAGCTGAAACAGGTCATAACGCTTTCCTTATCGGTGAAATAACCACAGGAAAAAAAGAAGTAAGGTTAAATTTATGACTCTGGCTGATGACTCTCTAATGAGAGCTGTCTGTTTGCTATCAGGGACAGGAACAAACTTACAAGTAATTCTTGAAAACATTGCAACAGGTAACATTCCTATATCTTTAAATGCTGTTATCTCTGATAACCCTATGGCAAAAGGGATTGAAAAGGCTGATACTTCAGGTATCACAACTAAAGTTATTGATTACAAATTGTACGATGAACAAAGCATCTACCATGATCAATTAAAACAGTCAGTTTTAATAGAAAATCCTGATCTGATTATCTTAGCTGGCTATATGAGAATACTCTCTGATGACTTTTGTGAGACTTTTAGAGGTAAGATTATAAATATCCATCCATCACTTTTACCTGCATATAAAGGTCTAAATACACATCAACGTGCACTAGAAGCTAAAGAAACTCATCACGGGACTAGTGTCCATTTTGTTATCCCTGAATTGGACGGAGGTCCCATTGTTATACAATACAGGATAAAAATACATTCATCTGATACTGCAGATACTCTTAAAAAGAGAGTGCAAGAGGGAGAATATCAAATTTACTCTAAAGCTTTAAAATGGTTTGCCTTAGACCAACTAAAGATGAAGAATGATAAAGTGATGTTTCATGGAGATCACTTAGATAAACCGATACTTATCGAAGAAAATTAAATTTTAGGCAAGGTTACCCCTGTCTGACCCTGATACTTCCCTGCTCTATCCTTATAAGATTCATCACAATTTTCATCAGATTCAAGAAAAATCATTTGAGCAACCCCTTCATTAGCATAAATTTTTGCAGGCAGTGGTGTGGTATTAGAAAATTCTAGAGTAACGTGTCCTTCCCATTCAGGTTCTAGAGGTGTCACATTAACAATAATGCCACAACGAGCATATGTGGATTTTCCTAAACAAATTGTTAAGACATTTCTAGGAATCCTAAAATACTCTATAGTTCTCGCCAAAGCGAACGAATTAGGAGGAATAATGCAAACATCAGATTCAAAATTAACAAAACTATTCTCATCAAACGCTTTAGGATCAACAACGGCTGAATTAATGTTAGTAAATATTTTGAATTCTCTTGCGCATCGAACATCATAACCAAAACTTGAAGTCCCATAAGAAATAAGGGCTTCACCTGCTTCTTTTCTGACTTGAGATTCAGTGAAAGGTTCAATCATTTTATGATCTTTAACCATTCGTTTGATCCAATTATCTGATTTTATTGTCATAGTTTTAGTCGAAATGAATAAGAAAATAATTAAACTAATCCTTGTAAATAGTATCATGCACTAAAAGTTTGATTGAGACTAGTAAGTCTAGGAATTTTGAATGCGTTTGAGAGAAGTCATAGATTGTGGAATAAAAAAAATCATCAGTAAACCGTGGTTACCGTTTACGTTTCTTTTTGTTATTTCAATTTTTTTTGCTAATCACATAGATGAATTTGAGTTGGATGCCTCATCCGATTCATTGCTTCTGGAAAATGATGAAGATCTTCGCTATTACAGAAGCATTAAAGCAAGATACGGTGATGACGAATTCTTGGTGGTAACCTATCAACCTCAAAATGAGCTGTTTTCAGCTGATACGATTGATCATTTAAAACAACTTAGAGATGAATTATCAACTATTGAAAATGTTGAATCAGTTGTCAGTATTCTTGATGTACCCTTACTAAAATCTCCTCCTAAAAGCCTATCTGAGATAGCGGATGAAGCGCCTACATATTTTTCGCCTGGAACAAATAAAGAAATGGCCAAAAATGAGCTACTTAATAGCGCTCTTTATAAAAATCTTATTATTAGTGCTGACGGGAAAACTACAGCTATCCTGTTGAATTTAAAAATTAATGAAACTTTGGAAACAATGATAGAAAAAAGAGACGAATTAAGATTAAAAAGGCTCTCTAGCTCATTAAGTGGATCTGAACTTAAAGAATTGAATGATATCAGCAAAGAAATTAAGAATTTCAGAAAACAAGAAAGAAATAAAAATGCGAATATGGTTGCCTCAATCCGTGCAGTTTTGGATCAATATAAAAATAAAGCAGGCATCTTTTTGGGTGGTGTCCCGATGATAACTGTGGATATGATTGATTTTATCCAAAAGGACATTCAAATTTTTGGTGCAGCTATTCTTCTTTTTCTGATTGTTGCTCTTTTAATCATTTTCAAGAATCCAAGGTGGATGTTTATCTCAATGGCATGTTGTGTTTTAGGGCTAATTAATATGACTGGATTTCTGGGTCTAGTTGGTTGGCCAGTCACCGTTGTGTCTGCTAATTTCGTTGCCCTACTACTTATCTTTAGCCTTTCTATTTCAGTCCATCTAACAGTACGATATAGAGAATTAGTAGCTTTGTATCCTGATCAATCGCAATCTTGGTTAGTTTTCAATACAATGCGAGATAAATGGGAGCCTTGTTTATACACCACCATTACCACCATGGTGGGGTTTGGCTCTTTATTGGTTGCTGGAATAAGGCCTGTGATTGATTTTGGATGGATGATGCTGATAAGTATGGGTGCTATCTTTGTTATGGTATTTTTATTTTTTCCAACTGCTTTGATGAATCTCAAAAAAATCCAAGCAGTTAGTACATCAGATTGGTCACAAAAAATAACTCGAGGGTTCGCTAGAGTGGCTACATCAAAAGCTAATGAGACCTTACTTTTATTTTTTATAATAGCCACTGTAAGCGCTTATGGGATAACCAAACTTACTGCTGAGAATCAATTTATTAAAGCCTTCAAAGAAGACACTGAGATTTTTCAAGGGTTAAGTGTTATTGATAAGCAACTGGGAGGAACAACTCCTCTTGACATCATCATCGAGGCAGACCCTGATTATAATCAACCAGTGGTTATTAATGATTATGATGATGAAGAATTTTTTGAGGAAGATTTTTTTGAAGATGAAACTTCAACCTATGATATAGGCGGTGATAGTTATTGGTATAATTCTTATCGGTTAAAGACCATCGACTCAATACATGACTATCTTGAATCACTTGAAGAAGCTGGAAAAGTTGTCTCCTTCTCTACCACAATGGAAGTTCTAAAAACACTGAATGACAATGAGGAGATTGATACTTTTTTCCTCTCTTTGCTATACAAAAAAGTACCGGATGATGTTAGAGAAGCGTTGTTTGATCCTTACCTATCTACTGACGGTAATCAATTAAGAATTTCATTTAGAGTATTTGAATCTTACCCTGAGTTACAACGCAATCAACTGATAGAAAAAATTAACAGAGATCTAATTGAAACCATCGGTTTAAAACCGTCTCAAGTAAAATTAACAGGTATGCTAGTCTTGTATAATAATGTTCTAGAGAGTCTTATTCGTTCACAAATTCTAACCATTGGTGTGGTCTTCCTAGCAATTACGCTGATGTTTTTAGTGCTTTTTAGATCACTTAAATATTCTCTAATTGCTATTGTACCCAGCATTATTGCTTCCACTTCTGTCCTAGGTTTGATGGGCTTACTTCATATTCCATTAGATATTATGACCATAACAATCGCAGCAATATGCATTGGTATTGGTGTGGATCATTCAATTCATTATATTCATCGTTTTAGAGAGGAACTTGAGAATAATGTCAAATTAGATGAAGCCATTAATAATGCTCATGCGAGTACAGGTCAAGCCATCTATTTTACTTCGATCATTATTGTTATTGGTTTTTCCATCCTGGGACTATCCAATTTTATACCCACAATATACTTTGGAGTATTCACAGCCTTCGCTATGATGATTGCATTAATCGCTAATTTAACTCTTCTGCCTGTATTACTAATGAAAATGATTCGGGTAAACTAAAATAAGCAGATAAATAATTGAACGAAGCAAACAAAAATATATTAGTAACTAATGCATTGCCTTATGCAAATGGGCCAATTCATATCGGTCACATGGTGGGTTATATTCAAGCTGATATTTGGGTTAGATTTCAAAAAATGCAGCAAAGAAATATTGTTTATGTTTGTGCCAGCGATGCCCATGGAGCTCCAATTATGTTAAGCGCTGAAGAATTGGGTGTAGAGCCTGATGAATTAGCAGAGCAATACACAAAACAACACGCAAAGGATTTTAGTGACTTCTTAATTGAGTTTGATAACTATTACTCAACTCACACAGAGGAAAATGAAGCTTTAGTGCTTGAAATATTTGAACAATTAAAGCAATCGGATTGTATTGAGAAAAAAATAATTGAGCAAGCATATGATAAGCAAGAAAAAATGTTCTTACCCGATCGTTATGTTCGTGGAACTTGCCCTCAATGTAAAAGCGGAGATCAATACGGAGACAGTTGTGAAAAATGTGGTGCTACTTATAAACCCACCGATTTAATTGAGCCTAAATCAGTTTTATCTGGTGAAGCTCCTATTCTAAAAGAATCTGAGCATTATTTTATGAAATTGAAAAAATTTGAATCCTTCCTTGAAAACTGGATTAATCAAATTCAAATTCATGACTCAGTTAAATCAAAACTCAACGAATGGTTTCAAATTGGACTAAAAGATTGGGATATTTCTAGAGATCATCCATATTTTGGCTTTAAGATTCCAGATGAAGATGAAAAATATTTTTATGTTTGGTTAGATGCACCTATCGGATACTTAGCTTCGCTGAAAAACTTATCAAATAAAAAAGAGTCAGGCATTAACTACGAAGATTATTTTTCTGATAATGATAATTGTCGTCTAGTTCATTTCATAGGAAAAGATATCATTTATTTTCATGCTCTTTTTTGGCCTGCAGTGCTAGAAGGCGCTGGATTAAAAAAACCTGATGCTATTTTTGTAAATGGTTTTTTGACAGTGAATGGGGAAAAGATGTCAAAATCTAGACGAACTTTTATTAAGGCCAGATCATATTTGGAACATAATAACCCTGAATATTTAAGATATTACTTTGCTTATAAAACCAACTCAGGAATTGATGACTTTGATCTTGATACTATTGATTTTAAAAATAGAGTTAATTCTGACATTGTTGGTAAATGGATCAACATAGCCAGCCGATGTTCAAAGTTTATTAATCAACATTTTGACAATACACTCGGGAAAACTATTGATGAATCATTGCTAGAGAATTTTGAGAATGCTAGTGATGAGATTTCAGAACTATATGAAAATCGTGAATTCGGTCAAGCTATGAGAAAAATAATGCTACTTGCTGACCAAGCTAATCAATATTTAGATCAAGAAAAACCTTGGGTAATGATTAAAGATACAAAAATGAAAGAGCATGTTTTAGAAGTCTGCACCACCGCCATCAATTTATTTTTTAAATTGATGATCATGTTAAAACCAGTAATGCCGAATATTGCTAAGAATGGTGAGATATTCTTAAACGTTAAAAATCTAGAATGGCAGAACATCCATGATCGATTAACTAATCATGAGATCAATGATTACAAGCCATTAATTACAAGAATTACAAGTGAATCTATTGAGGCAATGTTAGATAAATAAAAGGAACTTAAATGATAAATTTTGATGAGTTTATAAAAACAGATCTAAGAGTTGCAAGAGTGATTAAAGCTGAGGACGTTGTCGATGCAGATAAGCTTATTAAACTCACCATTGATTTGGGTGATGAAGAGAAAACAATATTTGCTGGGATCAAAGGAGTTTACAAGCCTGAGGATCTAGTCGATCGCCTGATTGTAGTGGTTGCTAATCTAAAACCCAGGAAAATGCGATTTGGTGTTTCAGAAGGTATGTTATTAGCTGCGGGTGATGATGTTGGAGGTGTATTCCTGTTATCGCCCGATCATGGAGCTAAGCCTGGTCAGAAAATAAGTTAGACAATCTATAGATCATGGACACTAAAGTCGCTACAGAAATCTTCAAAGTGTTTGCAAAGATTAACCCAAAACCAACAACCGAGCTTAAATACAAAAATAATTTTGAATTACTCATATCAGTAATTCTCTCAGCTCAAGCAACTGATGTAAGTGTTAACAAAGCCACCAAAAATTTATTTAAATTAGCTAATAATCCAAAGGCAGTCCTGCAATTAGGTTTAACTGGATTGAAACAGGAGATTAGAACCATTGGCCTTTATAACAATAAAGCAAAAAATATCATAAAAACCTGTGAGCGCTTAATCACACAACATAACGGCAGAGTACCCAAAGATCGAGAAGCTTTGGAACAATTACCAGGTGTTGGCAGAAAAACAGCCAATGTCATACTGAACACGGCTTTTTCCAAACCCACAATTGCGGTTGATACCCATGTCTTTAGAGTGGCTAATAGAACGGGGTTAGCTAAAGGAGATAGCCCGATAAAAGTGGAATATGGATTACTGTCCATTATTCCTGACAGTTATCTTATGAACGCTCATCATCATTTAATTCTGCATGGTCGATATATATGTTTAGCAAGAAAACCACTATGCTATAAATGTCATATAGCTAAACACTGTGCATTCAAGGAGAAGACCTGTGAACCAAACTGATCAAAATTCAGAAGTTATTGCTGCGATCTTAGTAGGTTGCGCAGGTGTATTCATGGTTTTTGGTATGCCATTCTTTGTAGGTGGTATTATTTCTGAACTAGGTTTTTCCCAATCTCAAGCTAACCTTATCTCTTCCGCAGAAATTGCGGGCATGTCGCTCTCATCTCTTATGGGAATTTTTTGGATTGGCCGATTTAAATGGCAGAAAATAGCCTATTTTGGCCTTGGGGTAATTATTATTGGCAATCTGATTTCTAGCCTGATAGCAGATTTCCAGACCTTAGTAATAATTAGATTCTTAACTGGTCTATTAGGCCATGGAGTTGGATTTGCTCTAGGCGTTGCTGCAATTGGTAGGACAAAAAACCCGGATAAAAATTTCGCCTACAGTGTAGCTTCTCAAGTGATTATGGGGTCAATAACAGCCCTTATTGTTCCGGTTACAATAGCTAAGTATGGCATTGCAGGAATGTGTGTCCCGGCAATGTTAATTGCCCTTCTTACCTTACTGTTTGTAAGTAAACTCACAAATTCAGCAAAAAATAATGTGCAAGAATCATCAGCAACAACACCAAAAGGTATTTTAATACTTCCGCTCATAGGTCTGTTTATTATGGTTATTTGGCAAATGGGTGTTGGTCCCTTCTTTAATAACCTAGTGCCTTTTGGATTAAGTATTAATCTTAAAGCTGAAGAAATCGGTACAGCATTATTTTTAAGCACTGGATTAAGTATTATTGGTCCGCTTGCAGCCTCAGCTTTGGCATCTAAAATCAACAGAAGTGTGGCTATTTCCTCTGCATTAATATTACAAATGATAATAGTCATTAGTTTTCAAGGTGATATGGATTGGTATGGATTTACTATAAGGGCAATCTTATTTCAAACTTCCTGGAATTTTGTTGGCCCATTCCTTATGGGAATGGTTGCTAATGTTGATAAAACGGGTCAATACTCTGTATTAATCCCTGCCTCTCAACTTGGAGGGATATCCATAGGTCATGTCGTAATTGCTTCGCTGATCCAAGGGAATAATTTAGCCCTAGTTAATTACTTCTGTGCAGGAGTAATTCTGATTTCAATACTTTTGTATCTCTTGAGTTCGAAAAAATTAAATAAAATTAACCAATAGCTTAATTTTTCAGATAAAGGTCAGTCACCGTACCGTCAAATACTTCTGCTGCCAAAGCTACTGTTTCAGATAAAGTTGGGTGCGGATGTATTGTTAGAGCAATATCACTAACATCGCAATCCATTTCTATCGCTAAAGCTATTTCTGAGATTAAATCTCCTGCGTTAGTTCCTACAATTCCTCCACCAATAACTCTTTTAGTTTTTGGGTCAAAAAGTAATTTTGTCAGCCCTTCATTTCTTGCAATAGTTAATGCTCTCCCACTTGCTGACCATGGGAATATTCCTTTTTTATAATCTATATTCTGATTTTTGCATTCATTCTCAGTTAATCCTACCCATGCAACTTCTGGGTCTGTGTAAGCAACTGATGGAATGCATCTTATGTCCATAACTGATTTTTGACCTGCAATAACCTCTGCTGCAATTTTACCTTCATGACTTGCTTTATGCGCCAACATGGGATCACCCACAACATCACCGATAGCAAAAATATTTCTGCAGTTGGTCCGCATTTGTCCATCAATACTTATGGTTCCATTATCATTGACATCTACACCTATATCTTCTGCTTTAATCTTATTACCGTTTGCTTGTCTTCCTATGGCAACTAATACTTGGTCAAAGATTTGTTGTTGTTGTTGATCATCAATTTCAAGAACAACTGAGATCCCATTTTCATTTGCTTCTGCTTCGATCACTTTGCTTGATTTATAAATAGCTTCACATTTCTTCTCTAATTGTTGTTCTAGAGGTTTTACTAGATCTTTATCGGTGCCAGGCATTAACTGGTCAAGTAATTCAATTATGGTTACCTTCGAACCAAGGGCAGAATAAATGGTAGCCATCTCTAAACCGATGATGCCTCCGCCTATAATTAAAATAGTCTTTGGTATTTCTTTAGGCTCTAATGCTCCAGTTGAATCTATTACTCTTGGATCATCTGGTAAAAAATCTAATGATGCAGGTTCAGATCCAACAGCTATGATTGCGTTTGAAAATTGTATTTCTTGTCGATCATTCTCTAAAGAAATCTCTATCGTTTGATCAGACTTGAATTCAGCTTGACCTTGGAAACACTCTACCTTCCTTTGTTGTGCTAACCCTTTAAGCCCTTTGGTTAATCCATCTACGACACCATTCTTCCAGTTTTTCATCTTTTCTAAACTAATTACAGGTGATTTGAAGTCTATACCTGCTAATGAGGCTTCTTTTGAATCATCAATAACTTTTGCGGCATGCAAAAAAGCCTTTGAAGGAATGCAACCAACATTCAAACAAACACCACCTAAAACATT
>JAPYQN010000006.1:56516-71681 GCA_029941465.1 Gammaproteobacteria bacterium | reverse complement strand
AAATTGCTGAAGATCTAAATGGCTCAACAATGATCAAATATCAGGATCAAGAATATGATTTGTCTGGTCCATATCAACGCATGACTCTGGAGGAATCAGTAATACAATTTAATCCTGACATGGATGCTAATAAGCTAAGAGATCAAGATTACCTAATAAATATTTGTAAAAAACTTAAAATAAAAGCTGATAAAAATACAACTGCAGGAAAATTACTCTTTGAAATATTTGAGAAAACTGTTGAAGATTATTTAATTGAGCCCACTTTTATTACTGCTTATCCAAAAGATGTTTCACCTTTATCAAGGGCCAATGATGAAGACTCATGGCTTGTTGATCGTTTTGAGTTTTTTATAGCCGGAACAGAATTAGCAAATGGCTTTCAAGAACTAAATGATCCTGATGATCAGTCAGATCGTTTTAAGGCTCAAGTAAAGGAGAGGGACAGTGGAGATGATGAAGCTATGGTTTATGATGAAGATTATATAGAGGCATTAGAGTATGGAATGCCTCCAACCTCAGGTCTTGGAGTTGGAATTGATCGATTGGTTATGCTTTTTACTAACAGTCCTTCAATTAGAGATGTCTTATTTTTTCCTCATATGAGAGACAAAAGTTAACCAATATCATGATTAATAGAACAATTTTTGTTGTCGTATCAATCATACTTCTGACTGCTGTGTTCCTTATTAGCCCAGCACAAATTCCTGTAATTATTTTTAAAGCTAGCTTGGTAACACTTGCAGCCATTCTGGGTTACTGGATTGACTACTTATTATTTCCACATATGAGGCCAGGAATAATTGATAAAATTGAACAAGATCCAATCATAAGAGCTTCAATTGCAATAAGAAGAGCAATTATAATTTTTGGAACAATTCTGGGTATATCAATGGCACTCTAATGAGATCCTTCTTAGTATTCATTTTCTTATTTCTTATTTCTAAACCAATATTTGCTGAAGTACCCAAAGAAAGTCTGAAATATAAAAGAGATTTAATTAGGCATTCGAGAATAATATGGGGCTTGAATGCTCCAGTTCCTCTCTTTGCGGCTCAAATACACCAAGAGAGCTCTTGGAATCATTTAGCTAAAAGTAAATATGCAAAGGGCTTGAGTCAATTTACTGGCAGTACAGCCGCATGGATCATAAAGATTTTTCCAGAGCTTGAAAATGCTAATGTTTACAATCCTATTTGGTCCATAAGAGCTATGTTACTTTATGATAGATGGCTACATGAAAGGATAAGTTCATCTGGAGAATGTAATCAATGGGCAATGATTCTGAGCTCGTATAATGGTGGCTTAACTTGGTTAGAAAAAGATAAGGAAATGACTAAAAATAATAATAAAGATCCGGAAACTTGGTGGAATAATGTAGAAAATTATAGCTCAAGATCTAACTGGGCTTATCAAGAAAATCGAGATTATCCAAAAAAAATTATTTTTCTACATCAGCCTAAATATCTTAATTGGAGTGGAAAATATATTTGTGAAGATTCAAATGAATAAAATCAGAAAAGGTTTTTAATTATTTTCAATCTTTAAATTAATCTGAACTATATATGAGTATGAAATACTGGATTTTGGATAGTGAATCACAAGAACACGCTCAGTAATTAAAAAAATAAACTAAATAAGCCCAGGCAGTCAGGGGCTTAAATCTCTCGGGTGTGCCATATTATTTTCCTATTAAATAGCAGTTTTTTGAGTTTCTCGTATAATCCTTTTTTTTACGCATCACTATGAAAACAAATTATTTAAGAAATATTGCCATTATTGCCCATGTTGATCATGGCAAGACAACTTTGGTTGATAAGTTGTTGAAGCAAACCAATACGCTGGACCGAAAGAAGCTTTCTGAAGAAAGAGTCATGGACTCCAATGACCAAGAGAAAGAAAGAGGAATCACCATACTCGCAAAAAATACCTCTATTAATTGGAATGACTATCGAATCAATATCGTTGACACACCAGGTCATGCAGATTTTGGTGGAGAAGTAGAACGAGTATTATCGATGGTGGATTCAGTTTTGTTACTTGTGGATGCTGTTGATGGGCCTATGCCACAAACTCGCTTTGTGACTCAGAAGGCATTTGAGAAAGGTTTAAATCCCATTGTTGTTATTAATAAAGTTGATCGTCCAGAAGCTCGACCATTTTGGGTTCTGGATCAAGTATTTGATTTATTTGATCGACTTGATGCAACGGATGATCAATTGGACTTCCCAGTTATTTATACTTCTGCACTGCAAGGAACTTCTGGTCTAGATCCAGAGAAACTAGATGAAAATATGGATCCTTTGTTAGAAATTATTACCACTAAAGTTAAACCACCTGACGTGAATGTTAATGGGACATTGCAAATGCAAATTAGTGCATTGGACAGCAATAGCTATGTTGGTGTCATTGGAATAGGACGGATTACTCGTGGGCAATTAAAGCCCAATGCAAATGTTGTGGTTATTGACCGAGAGGGCAACAAGAGAAAAGAAAGAGTTCTACAAGTTATGGGCCATCAAGGACTTGAAAGAGTCGAGGTGGATTTAGCAGAGGCAGGAGACATTGTTTGTATTACCGGAATCAATAAGTTAAACATATCCGATACCATTTGTGATCCAGAAAGTATTGAAGCTCTCCCAGCATTATCTGTTGATGAGCCAACCGTGAGCATGACTTTTTTGGTTAACGATTCTCCAGTTGCCGGATTGGAAGGAAAATTTATTACTTCAAGAAAAATTAAAGAGCGGCTGGATCAAGAATTATTACAT
Source organism: Gammaproteobacteria bacterium (assembly GCA_029941465.1). Lineage (GTDB taxonomy): Bacteria > Pseudomonadota > Gammaproteobacteria > Steroidobacterales > UBA11654 > CACPJA01. The sequence continues at coordinate 68,910 of JAPYQN010000006.1, read as the reverse complement.
AACGTGGCACTCAGGGTAGAAGACGGAGAATCCTCTGATAGATTTATTGTTTCAGGACGAGGTGAATTACACTTATCGGTCCTCATTGAAACCATGAGAAGGGAAGGTTTTGAATTGGGAGTGTCTAAACCTGAAGTGATACAAAAAGAAGTAAATGGAGAGATTCATGAACCTTTTGAGCAAATAGTGATTGATATAGAAAGTAAACATCAAGGTTCAATCATGGAAGAGATGGGACCGAGAAAGGCTGATTTACAAAGCCTAGAACCCAATAGTAATGGAAGAGTAAAGCTCGAATTCATTGCACCATCCAGAGGCATGATTGGATTTCGATCTCATTTTTTAACAATAACCAGCGGGACCGGGATTATGACCAGTATCTTTGATCACTATGGCCTAGTTAAGATGGGCGATCTGGCTAAACGTCAAAATGGAGTTATGGTGTCTATGGTTCCAGGAAAAACATTGGCCTATTCTTTGTTTAATTTACAAAATAGAGGCAGTCTTTTTGTTGGGCATGGTTTGGAAATTTATAAGGGGCAAGTGGTGGGGCTTCACTCAAGGAATAATGATCTTGTGGTTAATCCAACAAAAGCAAAACAACTTAATAATATCAGAGCTGCTGGTACCGATGAAAATCTTATCTTGGTTCCACACATAAAACACACACTGGAGCAAGCGCTTGAGTTTATTGAAGAAGACGAACTGGTTGAAGTTACTCCAAAGTCGATTCGTATTAGAAAGAAAACCGGTTGGAAGCTAACGTCTACCAAGGCATAGAAGTGTTGTCGCAATTGGAAACATAAAGGAAATGATTTTAATCAATTATGTTCACAGCCTTAGTTCTAATGACGTTAACAAAGTAGTGAATTAGAAATTATATTAAACAAGCTAATTGAGATTAACTTTGCATCCATTTATTGATAAATTTTTATCAGCATCATTAATATTAATGACTGCTAATGCATGACAAATATTATTATTTCTAGCTGAAATAACAACAGAGCCTACTTTTTTATCAATATTTCTCACTTCAATTTGGGGAGAAAGGAAATCGTCAGTTTCAATTTCTAGTTGGTACATCCTCTGCTTTATTTTTCCTCGATGTTGGACTCTTGCTACAACCTCCTGGCCTGTGTAGCAACCCTTAGTGAAACTAATTGCGTTTAAATCATCTAGATTTAACATCTGAGGAATATATTTTAGAGAATTAATCTTACTGATCAGTGGTATTCCAGTGTTTATATCCTGAATAATCCAATCTTCTTTATTAATCGTATGGAATTTTTTTCCTTCATCGAGATCAGATAATAGAATTAATCTACTGTCATCATTAGCTAGCGGTCTTAGAGATTGATTTTTGGATTGTATTAATGATTGATCAGAATTGTTTTTTTTAGTTACATTAATTCCAAAAATATTTATTTCTTCCTTGCTTAGGTAAACCTTAGATCTGAGGATGTATCGACTTAAGCATGTGATTAGATCATCAGTTAAATCTGAGCTTAGAATGAGATAATAAGCCTCATTCCAAGTTTGAATTAAAGCAGTTGCAAGCACTCTTCCTTGTGGGTTACAAAATGAAGTGAGGTGTAAAAGGTCATTATTTATTGTTTCTGTGCTTTGAGTCATTTGACCCTGAAGAAATTCACTCGCGTCTTCCCCTGAGACTTTTATTACCGATAGATGTTCTAGTTTATCCATAAATCCTATTGATGAATTAAATCGAATGTTAAAAACAATGCTTGAATGATCTTCTTTAAGTATAATTGATCCAGTTAAACATACCAAAATATGGCTAAAAATAATCAACCCTTATCACCACACCTGAGTGTTTATAAATGGCAGGTTACAAACACATTATCTATTCTGCATAGATTCTCAGGTGTTTTGCTTTTTTTAGCTGCCATTGACTTCTCGATCTGGTTAGCCTCAATAGCTATGGGTGAAAATTCTTATGCCCTTATTTCAAGTGTGTTTTCAAGTCGGCTAGTATTAGCCATTTGGGTAGCGGTTTCTTTTTCATTTTTTTATCACTCACTAAATGGTCTTAGACATCTTGTTTGGGATTTTGGTAAAGGGTTTGAGACTCATCAAGTGAAGTATTCTGGTTTTATAGTTGTTGTTTTAACCTTAGTTCTAACCTCATGTTTCTGGTTTCTTTTATTAACTAAACACTCTTTATAAAATGAAAATAGTAAATCGATTTCTTAATTTATTATGCCTTTCAAGATTTGAGCATGCTCGTGGTCATTGGCGAAGCCAAAGAGAGACAGCAGTTATATTATTTATATTAACCGTTTGGTTTATTTACCAATTACTTTTTGTTTTAAATAGCTTTGATTTTATTGAAGTACAAACATGGGCAACAGATCCACTTAATGCTTTGATTATTGTTATGACTTCTCTTTATATGATTTACCATGCAGAACTAGGTGTTCAAGTTATTATTGAAGACTATGTTTCTGAAAACAGATCCCAATTAATTCTTTTGTATATTTTAAGATTCTTTAGGATTTGTGTTGTCTTAACTACTCTCATTTCAATGTTTTTTATAGTGTATGAACGTTAGACCTATCAAGGAAATAAAGTTTTATGAATAGTCAGTATGAATTAATAGAGCATCAACATGATGTTGTCGTTATAGGAGCTGGAGGCTCAGGTCTAAGGGCAACACTCGGTTTAGTAGAAGCTGGTTTGGACACTGCGTGCATAACAAAAGTGTTTCCCACTCGAAGTCATACTGTTGCAGCTCAGGGTGGGATCAGTGCAGCTTTAGGTAATATGGGTGATGATGATTGGCGATGGCATATGTACGATACTGTTAAGGGTTCTGATTGGTTGGGAGACCAAGATGCAATAGCTTATATGTGTAAAGAAGCTGCTCCTGCAGTGCTTGAGTTAGAACGATACGGTATTCCATTTTCAAGAACATCAGACGGTAAAATCTACCAAAGAGCATTCGGCGGAATGACCACTCATTTTGGTGAAGGCATTGCTCAAAGAACTTGTGCAGCAGCTGATAGAACCGGTCACGCAATGTTGCACACTCTCTATCAGCAATCGATTAAAAATAAGGCTGAGTTTTTTATTGAGTTCTTTGCTTTGGAATTGATTATGGATCAGGGAAGATGCCGAGGTGTAATTGCCCTTGAAATGGCAACGGGCCATATTCATGTTTTTAAAGCCCAGAAAGTCATACTAGCCACAGGTGGTCATGGAAGGGCTTACTTCTCTTGTACGGCTGCGCACACGTGCACTGGTGATGGTTCAGGAATGGCGCTAAGAGCAGGATTACCTCTTCAAGATATGGAATTTGTACAATTCCACCCAACCGGTATTTACGGAGTAGGCTGCTTAATCACAGAAGGCGTAAGAGGAGAGGGAGGTTTTTTGACTAATTCTGATGGAGATCGTTTTATGGAACGATACGCTCCTAATGCCAAGGACTTAGCTTCAAGAGATGTGGTTAGTCGCTCAATGACTATGGAAATACTCGAGGGTCGAGGTATTGGCGACAAAAAAGACCATATTAATCTTAATCTTCAACATCTAAGATCAGAGGTCATTGAGGAACGACTGCCTGGAATTGCTGAATCAGCAAGGATATTTGCTGATGTTGATGTTACTAAAGACCCAATTCCAGTCATCCCTACAGTGCATTATAACATGGGTGGGGTCCCCACAAATATACACACCGAGGTGATAACTAAGAATGCAGCAGGTCAAATGGAAATCGTAGATGGGTTGATGGCAGTGGGTGAAGCAGCCTCAGTGTCTGTTCATGGAGCAAACCGTTTAGGTTCAAACTCCCTTCTTGATTTAGTAGTGTTTGGAAGAAAAGCGGCACAACAATGTGCTGAAACAATCGTCAAGGGTAAAAATACTGAACCACTGCCTCAGGAACAGATTGATATGGCATTGGCTAAGCTTGATTCAATTCGATATGCCAGTGGCTCTATACCGACAGCTGAAATTAGAAATGAAATGCAACAGATTATGCAACAACATGCTTCTGTTTTCAGAACTGAAGGGCTTTTGAAAGAGGGGGTGGAAAAATTATCAACATGTTTAAACTCTTTTGGAGATGTCTCAGTAACTGATCGAGGGTTGGTATGGAATACTGATTTAATTGAAACTCTAGAATTAGAAAATCTTCTTGGTCAAGCAATTATAACCATGAATTGTGGGTTAGTCAGACAAGAGAGTAGAGGGGCACATGCAAGAGATGATTATCCTGATCGTGATGATGAAAATTGGCTTGTTCATAGTCTAGGTTGGTTAGACAGTAATAATAAAACTCGTGTTGACTCTTCACCCGTTCATCTTGATACTAACTCTGATGAAGTTGAATCAATTCCCTTAAAGACTAGAGTCTACTAAGAGGAGGATCCTTAGATGACTGAATTTACACTACCTAAAAACTCAAAAGTGACTAAAGGTAAGGTCTATGAAACACATACAGATACTAAAAATATTAGGACGTTTCATGTCTATCGATACGATCCCTCTGAAGACTCAAACCCAAGGGTAGACACTTACGAAATATCACTCGACCAATGCGGACCAATGGTTCTCGATGCGTTGATTAAAATTAAAGCAGATTATGATGCGTCCCTAGCCTTTAGACGATCTTGTAGAGAAGGTATTTGCGGGTCCTGCTCACATAATATAAATGGAGTTAATACATTAGCTTGCACACAACCAATAAAAGATATCAAAGGTGATATAAGTATTTACCCCCTTCCACATATGAATGTGGTCAAAGATCTAGTCGTTGATTTAACTGACTTTTATAAAGGGTATGCATCGGTTGAACCTTGGTTAAAAACTAATTCAGAAGCACCCGAAGGAACTGAACGCCTCCAAACTAAAGAAGATCAAGAAAAAATTGATAAACCATCTGCTTGTATTCTATGTGCATGTTGTTCAACAGCTTGTCCTAGTTATTGGTGGAACGGTGATAAATATCTTGGGCCAGCAGCTTTACTTGCTTCCTATAGGTGGTTACAAGATAGTCGAGATGAGGCTAAAGAGGAGCGCTTAAAGGAGCTTAATGATTCTTCTAAACTTTATAAATGCCATACCATCATGAACTGTTCACTTGCTTGCCCTAAAGATTTGAACCCAGGCCAAGCAATTGCCGAAATTAAGAAAATGATTGCAACTCAGGATTTGAATGACTGAGAGTAATCTTGAATTGTCCAAAATTAAATGGCGATGCAGAAGAGGTACAAAAGAGTTAGACTTTCTTCTCCTCGCTTACTTTAACCAAAAATACACAACAGCAGACCAAGAGGATAAAGAGGCATTTCTTCGTTTATTAGAATTACAGGATCCTTCTATAATTGATTATTTTGCAAAACCTAAGAAAATCAAGGATCAAAAGATCCAAAAAGTCATTTCAGACATTCTGGGTGATGTGGAGTCTTATCAGATCAAATGAAGAATAATAGAAACTTCTCAATTATTGCCCATATTGATCATGGGAAATCCACTCTTGCAGATCGATTAATTCAACTCTGTGGTGGTCTTTCTGAAAGAGAGATGACTGAGCAGGTACTTGACACGATGGAACTTGAACAGGAACGTGGTATCACAATAAAAGCACAAAGTGTTTGTTTAGATTATAAGGCTGAGAATGGTGAAAACTATGTTTTCAATTTGATAGATACTCCGGGTCACGTTGATTTTTCATATGAGGTTTCAAGATCTTTAGCTGCTTGCGAGGGTGCTTTATTAGTTGTTGATGCATCTCAAGGTGTAGAGGCTCAATCTGTTGCAAACTGTTATAGTGCAATTGAGCAGGGCCTTGAGATTATTCCCGTGATTAATAAAATTGATTTACCAGCCGCTGATCCCGATAAAGTTATAAAAGATATTCAAGACATTATAGGAATTGAGGTCAATGACCCTATTTTAATTAGTGCAAAAACTGGGGAAGGCGTTGATTATTTAATGGAAAGAATCGTTTCCACAATACCCCCGCCTGAGTCTAGCGATAATGAGAAGTTAGAGGCTTTAATTATAGACTCCTGGTTTGATAAATACCTTGGCGTTGTGTCCTTATTACGAATTATGAATGGAGCAATCTCTGCAGGTGATAAAATCAAAGTTATATCCACTGGTCAAGAATACACGGTTAATGAACTGGGTGTTTACACACCTAAAATCAAGAATAAAAAATCACTGGCAGCTGGGGATGTGGGGTTCTTGGTCGCTGCCATTAAAGACATTTACGGAGCGCCTGTAGGCGACACAATAACTCAAGCAAAAAATCCTTCTCTCAAACCATTGCCTGGTTTTAAAACCATACAACCCAAAGTGTTTGCAGGCCTTTATCCTGCTGTTTCTGAAGACCTGGAAGCTTTTAGAGAAGCTTTGGATAAACTGAAACTAAATGATGCATCGTTGCATTTTGAACCTGAATCCTCCTCAGCTCTTGGTATTGGTTTTAGGTGTGGGTTTCTAGGAATGTTGCACATGGAGATTGTGCAAGAAAGATTAGAACGTGAATACGATCTAGATCTAGTCACCACATCACCAACTGTGGTCTATGAAGTGGAAAAAACCAACGGTGACGTGATACAGATTGATAACCCAGATTCATTGCCTTTAATGAATAGCGTTAGAGAAATACGTGAACCCATTGTCGAGGCTACCCTTCTTTTACCTCCAGAGTTTGTCGGTAATGTTATTCAACTGTGTGAATCAAGAAGAGGTATTCAAAAGAAATTACAATATTTGGGTCGACAAGTAGTTTTAGATTATGAACTACCATTAGCAGAAGTTGTGCTTGATTTTTTTGATCAACTCAAATCCATCTCTAAAGGATATGCATCCTTTGATTACACCTTTTTGAGATTTCAGGCAGATCAACTTGTGCGTTTAGATATTCTGGTTAATCGTGAGAAAGTTGATGCATTCTCTATAATTATTCATCGCGATAATGCTGCTCAAAGAGGTCGAAAAATTATAGAAAAACTAACCAAGATTATTCCTAGGCAAATGTTTGAAGTGGCCCTGCAAGCAGCAATTGGAGCAAAAATAATTGCTAGAGGTAATGTCAAAGCGTTTAGAAAAAATGTAACTGCTAAGCTCTATGGCGGGGATGTAACCAGAAAAATGAAATTACTTAAGAAACAAAAAGCGGGAAAGAAACGAATGAAGCAATTTGGTTCTGTTGAGATTCCACAAGAGGCTTTTTTGTCGATTATGAAAAAAGACAGTTCCAGAAATTCATAATTTATCCACAAAAGGACCTTATTTATCTTATTAATCAATTTATAATGTAGGTATGACATTCGATTTTCAGACAATTTTATTCTTTATCATCTTAATCTTGGGGTTAATTTGGGTTGTGGGACGTTTCTACTTGAAAAACACTTCAAGTATTGTAGAAATTTCAGAAGCCTTGTTTCCGATCTTATTGCTTATATTTATATTTAGATCATTCATCTATGAACCTTTTAGAATTCCCTCAGCGTCAATGATGCCAACTCTGGTAAAAGGAGATTTTATTATTGTCAAAAAATTTGCCTATGACTTAAGACTACCGGTGGTCGGCAAATCAATTCTTACCATCAATGAACCTGTAAGAGGAGATGTTGTGGTGTTTGATTTCCCTTGTGATACTTCGATTAAATACATTAAACGGTTAATTGGTTTGCCGGGTGATGAAATTATCTATAAGGACAAACAATTAACAGTTAATGGGGTATCAGTAAAAAGTAAGTATGAATCTGTTTATAAGAACCCTAAACAATATGGATCCCATGTCTATATAGAAACATTAGATGTTAGAGAGCATACCCTATTGCTTACCCCTTCTAGAAGAGGAAGAGAAGGAACATTTACTGTCCCTGAGGGGCATTTCTTTTTTATGGGTGATAATCGTGATAACAGCATGGATAGTAGATTCGAATGCCCTGGTTTTGTTCCCAGAGACCACATTGTGGGTACAGCCACCAGAATATGGTTTAACTGGGATTTCAGTTCCTTCCCTGAATGGAATAGAGTTGGTAACAAGATTGAATAATCTACCCCCGTATTTTGGATAACAAATCAAAACAACAATGGTGCAAGAAAACTCTTGGCTATAGTTTCAAAGATAGTTCGTTATTAGATCTAGCTTTGACCCACAGAAGTCACTCTAAAGACAATAATGAACGATTAGAATTCTTAGGCGATGCCGTCCTAGATTTGATATTGAGCGATACCTTATATCGAGAATATTCATTAATGGATGAAGGTAATTTAAGTCGAATGCGTGCTTCAATAGTTAATGAAAAATCCTTATCATTGGTGGCAAGTCAATTACTGATTAATGAATATTTAATATTAGGACAAGGGGAAATGACTTCAGGCGGGAGTCAAAGGGATTCAATTTTAGCAAACACCTTAGAAGCTATCTTGGGCGCTATCTTTGTTGACGGAGGTTATCATTCAGTTGAAACCATCATTCTCAAAATATTCAAACATAGCATCGATTCAATTGACCCTGAATCTGACTACAAAGATAGTAAAAGTCAATTACAAGAATTGTTACAACAACAGCAAAAAGATTTACCTCAATATCAATTAATTGAGACCACTGGCGATAAACACGACCAACAGTTTTTTATTCAGTGCGTTGCTGACGATGGCAATATTATTACCACGGCAACTGGCAAAAACATTAAGACCGCAGAACAAGAGGCTGCTTCTAAGGCCTTGAAAAAACTCATCAATGACTAAGAAGGTCAATAAAAGTGGTTATGTCGCTGTTCTGGGAAGGCCGAATGTTGGTAAATCAACTCTAGTTAACGCACTGGTGGGTGAGAAAGTCTCAATAGTGACTTCAAAACCTCAAACCACACAATTAAATATTTTGGGCATTTTGCATAATAGAGAATCACAAATCGTTTTTATTGATACTCCAGGATTGTTGTCTGAAAGACAAATGAAATATAATTCAAAAGCGCTCAATAGAGAGGCTGTGAATGCTTTATCACAAGCAGATCTAGTGTTAATGGTGGTTGAAGCAAATATATGGAAAAGAGCAGATGACTATATTCTTGAACACCTCAAAGAAATTAACACCAACGCAATATTAACGGTTAATAAGGTGGATCGTTTTAAAAATAAAAACAGCATCCTTGATTTCCTAAAAGATCATTCAAATAACAGTCAGATTATTGAAACGGTTCCTGTGTCAGCTCTTTATAATAAAAATCTTTCTCGTCTTACCACAGTTATTGAAAGACACTTACCGATTCAAACGCCTAAATATAAAGAAGGCATGATTACTGATAAGGACACAGATTTTCGGATAACAGAGATCATGCGTGAACGATTAATGCATCATCTAAGAGATGAGTTGCCTTATAGTGTTGAGTGTCAACTGGATCATTTTGATGATAAGAAAAAGATTGTAATGATTGATCTTATGATTAGAACTCAAAAACCTGCCCATAAAAAAATCATCATCGGTAAAGCCGGTAAATTGCTAAAGGTAATTGCTACAGAAGCACGCTTAGAAATTGAAAATCTTCTGAACAAGAAAGTTTTTCTTAGCACTCAAGTAAGATCAGTTAAAAAAGGTAAATCCCTAAGGGCATGATGTCTAATCAAATCATTGAGAACGAGCCTGCCTACCTAATGCATCAACGCCCCTTCTCAGAGAGTAGCCAAATTATTAATCTATTTTCTCGTCACTTTGGGCGTGTCGATCTGATCGCAAAGGGATCGAAAAGACCCAAGTCTAAGTTTAAGTCATTTTTGCAACCGTTTATGCCAATTTTGGTTTCTTGGTCAGGTCGGTCTCAATTAAAGACGTTGAGAAATATTGATATAAATATAAAACAAAAAACAACTCTACCGAATAAACAGTTAATGTCAGCTTTTTATTTAAATGAGCTGATTCTTTCTCTTTTAACCACAGCCGACCCTTACCCGGAACTCTTTGATTGCTATGCTTTAACCATCGATAAGCTAAGTGATGTTGATTCCAGTGAAGCAGTGTTAAGAACCTTTGAAATAAACCTACTGAGTCAAATAGGCTATGCCATTAACTTTCAAACAGAAGCCATGTCTTCTAATGACATTGAGGCTGAGCAAGTTTATCGGTTTGTCGTTGAGGAGGGTTTTATTCGCTCTAACACAAAAACCCCTCATCATTCTCTGATCAAAGGCTCGATTATTAAAGCAATAAAGAGAGGGGATTACTCAACCTCTCAGATTTTAAAAGCTGCTAAGAAGATTACTAGGGAATCTATAAAATATCATTTATCAGGAAAAGAGCTCAATACCAAGAAAGTCTTCAGATCAATTCATAAATCCAATTAAAGGCTTAAAGCTTTCTAACCATGATCGTTCCAAACTGAACCTGATTAAAATCCTCACATTCAATTCTGTCTAAAGTTGCAGTAACTAAATCAATCATCCTCTGACTATTTCCACAAACTATTTCTAGAGGTATTTGCTCTTGATTAAGTAAAACAAAGTTTTCCACTTTTAAGTCAACATCACTATGTTTTATACCGTGAAGATCTAATGTTTTTAATTTCAATAGAGAATCTCCTCCAATCCAATAACAATTAATGATATGTTAATGTCGTAAATTAAAAAAACCAATGAGTAAAAATAAGAAAAGTAAATCACCGGTTACCGGTCAAGAGTATCAAGCCAGTTCTGAACCACGATACACTGGTATACCTAGCTTCATGAGAAGCCCCATAGCCACATCCTTGGATGCATTAAATATTGCTTTAGTTGGGGTTCCCTATGATGGGGGAGTAACTAATCGAGCAGGCGCTAGACATGGGCCTCGTGAGATGAGAAATCAATCGAGCTTTATGAGAGGTTATCACCATGTCACCAGAGTTAATCCCTTTGAACAGGCAAGTATTGCCGATGTGGGCGATGTCATCTTTTCAGAACAATTTAACCATCAAGCGGTGGTGGATGATATCACCAATTTTTTCAGCTTAATAAAAAAAGCCGGCGTCATACCTCTCAGTGCTGGTGGGGATCACTCCATTACTTATCCAATCTTTCGTGGTATAGCAAAAGACGGGCCCATAGGCATGATTCATATTGATGCTCATACTGACACCTGGGGTGAGATATGGGGAACTAAGTTTCATCATGGCTCTCCTTTTCGATTAGCTGTTGAAGACGGTCTATTAGATCCTAAGAGAACCATTCAAATAGGTATAAGAGGAGCTCAAAGTTTTCTAGACGGCATTGATTTCTCCTTGTCCTCAGGAATGCGAGTGGTTTTTATTGAAGAGTTTAATGACATGGGTGTAAAAAAAGTAATAGAAGAGGCTAGACAAGTTGTTGGTGATGGGCCAGTTTACCTCTCTTTTGATGTTGATGGTCTTGACCCAGTTTACGCACCAGGAACAGGCACACCTGAAGTAGGGGGTATAACGACTCTTGAAGCACAACAATTCTTAAGAGGCTTGATGGGGCTTAATTTTGTTGGTGGGGATGTGGTTGAAGTTGCTCCTCCGTTTGACCCAACGGGTAATACCGCATTAGTTGGAGCAACAATTATGTATGAGATTCTGTGTTTGTTTGCAGACCGATTCAAAGATTAATCGTTAATACATTGAGTAAACAAATAGAATGCATTTCTAATCCTTTTCGTTCAGAGTCTAAGCTTAACGCTGAGAGTAATAGCCAAGCTTATCATTTCCATAAAACTCTCCCAGGTTATAAACCCACCCCATTGGTCAGTTTAAAAAACCTTTCCAATCAACTAGGCATCCAGGAAATTTTAGTCAAAGATGAAAGTCAGCGACTAGGATTAAATGCTTTTAAGGTGTTAGGTGCAAGCTATGCAATGGCTTTGGAAATTCAAAGAATTCTTGGTTTTAAAAACACTCCACTGACTTACGAGACTATAAAAAAAGAACACCAGGCTATTAAAAATATGACCTTTGTCACTGCAACTGACGGTAACCATGGAAGGGCTGTGGCTTGGTCTGCCAAGCATTTCGGATGCAAGGCAGTGGTGTATATGCCTGAGGGCACCTCTGACTTTCGTCTACAAGCAATACAGCAACTTCATGCCAACGCTGAGATCACTGATGTTAATTACGATGAAACTGTCAAGTATGCCGAATCACAAGCACTGACAAATAACTGGATTTTATTACAAGATTCATCATGGCCTGGATATGTGGATGTGGCAAAACACATTATGATGGGGTACTCAACCATGGTTGAAGAATTCATTGAACAAACATCAGGTTGGCCCACTCACGTGATTGCTCAAGCTGGTGTTGGCTCATTTGCAGCCTCAATGTTCGCTTGCTTTTCACAAACAAACAAGGCAAAACCAAAATTAATACTGTTAGAACCCACCGGTGCTGCTTGTTTTTTTAATTCGATAAAAATCGGTGAT
>JAPYQN010000006.1:0-56416 GCA_029941465.1 Gammaproteobacteria bacterium | reverse complement strand
ACTGTTAGAACCCACCGGTGCTGCTTGTTTTTTTAATTCGATAAAAATCGGTGATCGACAACCACATTTAACCCAAGAATTGAATACTATCATGGCAGGACTTTCATGTGGATTACCAAGTGTTCTTGCTTGGGATATTATTACCCAAGTAACTGATGTCTTTTCTGTTTGTGACGATGAATTAGCCTTCCAAGGCATGCGATTGTTCGCAAATCCTAATCAAGGCGATCCGTTGATTGTTTCCGGTGAGAGTGGGGCGGTGCCACTCGGTTTTATTCATGAGGTCTGTACCAATAATAGATACACTCCCATGAAAAATCTCCTCGAGCTTGATAGTTCATCGACAGTATTAATGTTTTCTACAGAAGGCGATACTGACCCGGAGTTATACGCGAAGATTCTTCGATAAGGATAAATAAACTAATTAGATAAATTTAAAAAAGTTCCATAATCATACATCGAGCCGATCCGCCTCCATATTTTTCAATGGTTTTAAGGTCAGAATGTATAATTTTGATGAAATGCTCATTTAAAACATTAAGTTGTGAAGAATCATAACTCTCAAAAGCCGAAGTCGACATGATTAGATTCAGGTTATTATTAGTGTCTTTAATTTCGATACAGTTGCCACAATAGTCTAATAATTGTTGACTAGAAATTTCCTGTATTCGATGAGTGTGAGACAGTTCATTAATAACATTATTAGCTCCAACTTTTATTGCTTCACTGCAAACTACAGCTAATTCTGTCCCAATGTACATCATTACATCACTATGATAAATAGGATTACCTGTATGACTCTGAGTCTCAAACACAATTAATTCATAATTTTGTTCTTTTGCCCATTTAATCGCTAGCTCTTCGTTAGATCTTGTTGAAATACCCATATAGGCTTTACGATTTACTCTATCAAGAACCAGACTGCTAGTTCCTTCTAGAAACTGGGATTGATTTTCGTATGCACTGTAATCTGATGTGGTTCGATACTGTTTATTAAGAAAAGCAATATGTTCATCAGATTTTTCAAGTCTTCTATTTTCACCGAGCATACTAAATAAGTGCATTGATTTATCATCATAAGTTACTGCCCAATTTGGAAAAATGTTATCGGGACAACCTTCTTGACCTCTTAGAGTTGTAACTTTGATATTGTTTTCTAAGAGATTTTTTTCAAAATTATCAAATTCTATAAGGGCATCTTCCAAGATCTCAGAATGAGATTTATCATCATCGACACTCTGATAATGATTTGTTTCAATGGTTTGTTGGTTACAATAAAATTCAACAGGTCTAATGAGCAGCACATGATTGGTGGATTGACCATTCATTTTGAGATATTAGCCTTGTTTTCAATCTGGGTAAGTGTTGTAGTTATGATCTCTAGTGCCCACTCAATTTCCTCTTTAGTGATCACCAGTGGAGGAGCGAATCGGATGACAGTCTCATGGGTTTCCTTACATAAAATGCCTTCTTTGAGGAGTAATTTAGACAAATCTTTACCAGAAACATAGTTTGGATCTATGACCACACCAATCCAAAGGCCCTTACCCCTGACTTCTTTAATCACATTACTTTTGATGTCGATCAGGGCATTTTTGAAAAAATCTCCCAGCACCCGGCTGTTTTCAATTAAGTTCTCTTCCTCAAGTAACTCTAGGGATCTTTTTCCTATTGCCGCAGCAAGAGGGTTACCACCAAATGTCGAACCATGAGAGCCAGGTGTTAGCCATTGCATTACTTCTTTGGATGCTAGAAAGCAAGATACTGGCATAAATCCACCGCCAAGCGCCTTTCCTAGGATCAGGCCATCAGGTTGAATATTAGAATGCTGGAAGGCAAACATTTTACCTGTTCTTCCTAAACCGGATTGAACTTCATCGAGAATCATCAAGACATTGTTTTTAGAGCATATTTCCCTCACGTCAGGAAGGAAGTTTTCAGGAGGCACTATAATTCCACCTTCACCTTGGATTGGTTCGATCAATACAGCTGCGGTGTTCTCATTGATGGCTTGTTCGATAGCTTTAGCTGAGCCAAATTCGACGGACACAAATCCAGGTGTGTGCGGCCCGAAGTCATTTTTTGAGTTAGCATCACTAGAAAAGCTGATGATCGTGGTGGTCCTGCCATGGAAATTACCATCAGCAACAATAATTTCAGCTTTATCCGATTCAATTTTCTTGGACAGATAAGCCCATCGTCTAGCGGCCTTGATTGCTGTTTCGACAGCTTCTGCACCTGAGTTCATTGGTAATGCCATATCAAAGTTACTGAGCGAAGTAATTGTCTCTAGGTAGGGGCCAAGGGTATCGGTATAAAATGCTCTAGAGGTGAGTGCTAACTGGCTTGATTGTTCATGGAGCACTTTCAGTAGCTCAGGGTGGGAATGACCATGACTTACAGCAGAATATGCTGACATCATGTCCAAATACTTTTTACCATCCACGTCCCAGACCCAAACTCCTTTTGCTCTCGATAAAACTACTGGCAAGGGTTTATAGTTGTCGGGTCCAAAGATGGATTCTTTATCTATAAAATTCCGTTGGTTGGAACTTTTCATTAGCCTAACTCAGGAGTGCTCCAATCAGTATCAATGGGGCCAATGTCTTTTATAATTTCTCTATGTCCGCTCCAAGTATTGATGATTGCTTCTGGTGTACCAATGCCAGCTGATCTGGGATCGCCAGCAGGTCCAAACCAGTGGTTTTGAGGAGCTCCAGTTGTCCTAGCCCTCATGCCCGCATAGGTTGTTCCATTGACAGTAAGTCCTAATACTTGCTGTAGGAAGAGGGGATCATTACTGACCACCGCTGCAGTTAAATGCAATGGGATCTTTTCTAACGTCTCGAGAATAATAGGTAATTGGTCATGCTTATAATTGACAATCACTTGAACAGGTCCAAATACCTCAGTGGTAATAAGGTCAAAATGCTCTGTCATTAACTGCTCAACTGGAACCTCTACTGCCGTCGGTTTAAGTGACCCATAGACGCTCGGTATATTATGTGATTCAAGTTCTTCATTGCCAAAAAGAAGCTTTGCACCTGGTATTTCAAGTAAACCATCTATGTGATTCCGCATCTCTTTATTATTCCAAGTGAGCACCGGTCCTATACTTAGATTATCCAGTCGTCTTCGCTCCGCAAGTGTTTTTAATTTTGGCATTAGATGATCTGTCCAATTCTCATGAACAAAGAGAATACTTTGGGCTGAGCATTTTTGACCTGATGCATTGTAAGCGTCTTCATCGCATTGCCATGCAACGTAATCTTCCCACTCTGAGCTGTAATCTGGTCCAATCACTTTCCAATCAAACCCAGCATCTTCAACTCTGATTCGACCATTCATGTCTTGAGCTAATTGCTCAGCAACTCCTGAAGAGCCGGTGAATTGAAGCATTCGAATGTTACTACTGGAATTTTTAACCAAATTTCCCATCGTCGATCCACTGCAATGCAGCATATCAGCGTCTGTTGCTGGTAGGCCTGAATAAATAAGTAAGCGTAAGAATTGCTCAAAGACAACACCGACGGTGGTAGCTGATTTAATGAGTGGTCGATTTCCCATAAACACAGCCCCCAGAAATTGTAGACCTGGGATTTCTAAAGGAAAATTGAAGGGAGCAATAATAACTACCGGGCCATATGGCCATCGATAGCCAGAAGATTCTTGTCCTACGTAATCCCCTGGGTTTGAAAACCCTCTGCCTAGAAAACGAACGCCATCACCTGCAAAGTTTTCAAGAAATGTCCTGGTAACTTTTACTTCACCAAAACATTGATTATCAGCTTTTGGCATTACTCTTTGAATTAGACGAACAAAGAAATCCTCGACTTCTTTATCTCTCATAACTTCAGCAGCCTTAGCACAAACATTTCCAAGCATCACATAGCGTTCCACATTTTTTAAAGGGTTGTGTAAACCACTTTTAGGACAGCTAGCCAGGTTTTCTATAAAATCATCAACATTTTGTGTGTTTGGAATCTGTATAAAACTCTCACCATTAATGGGATCAGGAACATTATCAAAATAATTAGCTGCATCTCTCCATTGACCACTGACTAGATTTTGACACTTTCCGGGGTTCTCTTCGTTCATTTCGTTAAATGGATCAACGGTTGCAAACTTCGATAGGTGAGTCATTATAATTCCGTTAATTTGTTAAAGAGAAGCTATTCTACCTTCAAATTCCAAGATAACTATAGGCATCAGCTATTTTTCTTATGGCTATAACCATACCGGCAGTTCTAAGGTCTTTAATTTTCTTGTTTGAATGAAACTTTTCGTGGATGTTGCTATAACCTTCTCTCATTTTTTCTTCAAGTCCTGATCTAACTAAGTCTAATTCAGTGGAACCCTTTATAACTTTACCTTTCAACTCATTTGGAAAATTCTTATCTGTCATTAACTCTAAGGCAGACACTAAATTAGATTGTCTTTTTTCTTCTTCTCTTTCTTGCATTAATCCGTATCGCATTTTTGATAAGTTTTTTACCCATTCAAAGTACGACACAATCACTCCACCAGCATTCGCATAAAAGTCAGGGATAACAACAATACCTCTTTTTTGAAGAATGTCATCTGCTTCAGCAGTTACGGGCCCATTCCCGGCTTCTACAATTAATTTAGATTTAATATTATTCGCGTTATTCTTATTGATAACATTCTCTATTGCAGCCGGTATTAATATGTCACATTTTTTACTTAGGAATCTACTTCGTGTTGTTGTGAACCCATCATAACCATTAAATGTTCTTTTTTTATCAAAGTATTTTTTTAATGATTCAATATTAATTCCTTTTTCATTTACCACTGAACCGTCTTTCTCAATGATAGTAATAATTTTTGCACCATCTTCTGAGAGGAATTTTGCTGCATAATAACCAACATTACCAAAACCTTGAATTATAATCTGTTGATCTTCAATATGAGGAGAAAGTCCTATTCTTTTACAGTCTTTTGGGTAGCTTAGAAATTCATTTATAGCGTAATATACTCCTCTACCAGTTGCTTCAGTTCTCCCGTGAACTCCTCCTTTTGAAATCGGTTTACCCGTTACACAAGCAAGTGAGTCAATTTCAGTTGGATTAAGTCGTCTGTATTCATCAGCAATCCATGCCATAACATTCTCATCTGTTCCCATATCTGGAGCAGGCACGTTTTGTGAGGGGTGTATCAGATCTCTTTTAGCAAGTTCATAAGTGAATCTCCGAGTAATTTTTTCTAATTCGTCTCGTTTCCAAGCATTGGGGTCTATAATTAATGCTCCTTTTGCTCCTCCAAAGGGTAAATCCATCAGTGAACATTTATATGACATTAAGGCTGCTAAGGCTTCAACTTCATTTTGTGATGCATCTAATGAGTATCTAATACCTCCTTTGACTGGTTCATTGTGTTCAGAATGAACGCACCTAAAACCTTTAAAAGTATGCAGCTTATTTCTTAATTTAACACCAAAATTTACCGTATAAGTTGAGTTTGCTAACTTTATTTTTGTTGCTAAGTCTTCTGGTAATGAAATCAGTTTGGCAGATTTGTCAAACATCTGATTTACAGAATTTAAAAATTCTTTTGAATTAGCCATAATTTCCTCCTAACTCTACATTTAGAGTGGTTAAGAGCGTTCCTTCGACTTTATTGTCTACTTCCGTTCACCGTCAATACAGAGTGAATGAACGATCATAAATCTAATTTCACAGAAATGAGAAATATAG
The DNA here is from genome assembly GCA_029941465.1 of Gammaproteobacteria bacterium. Taxonomy (GTDB): domain Bacteria; phylum Pseudomonadota; class Gammaproteobacteria; order Steroidobacterales; family UBA11654; genus CACPJA01. The sequence continues at coordinate 50,702 of JAPYQN010000006.1, read as the reverse complement.
TATTTCTTATTAACCTCATTACTTACTGGTAATATATATTATCAGTTAAAAAATACTATTAAATAATGAAAAAAGATAAAAATATTTTATTAGGGGTAAACGTAGACCATGTAGCTACTCTGAGAGAGGCGAGAGGGGTTAATTATCCAGACCCGCTACAGATTGCTCTTATAGCAGAAAAAAATGGTGCTGACAGTATCACTATTCATCTTAGAGAGGACCGAAGACATATTCAGGATCATGATGTGGAAAGAATGATTGCAGTGATAGATTCAAGAGTAAATTTCGAAATGGCTGCAACAGATGAAATGATTGATATTGCATGCAGGTTAAAACCCTATGATTGCTGCTTGGTTCCTGAGAAAAGACAAGAATTGACTACTGAAGGTGGACTTGATGTCTACTCTAGAGTAGATTTTTTATCCTCTTGTGTTGAAAAGCTTAAAAAATCTGGAATAAGAGTTTCTATTTTTGTTGATCCAGACCCAAAACAAATTGAATCCAGCCAGATGATTGGTGCTGATGCGGTTGAAATTCATACAGGTCTTTATGCTGATAGCGCCAACTCATCAGATCAAGAATATGAATTGAATCGAATAAAGGAGTGTGCAGTTCATGCTGATCGTATTGGAGTAAGAGTTAATGCAGGACATGGGCTTCATTATGAAAACACAAGTGACATTGCTGCTATTCGTGAAATTAAAGAATTAAATATTGGTCATTCAATTATTGCTAGAGCCGTCAATTCAGGAATTGCAGAAGCAGTGAGCGAGATGAAATCAATAATGATTAAATCCAGAAAATGAGCATATTTGGTATTGGGGTTGATATGGTCAATATTGATCGTATAAAAAAACTACATCACAAATACGGTAAACGGTTTGTGACAAAAATCTTAAATTCAACTGAATTGGAGTTGTTTCATCAAACCAATGATCAAGATCAATTCTTGGCCAATCGATTTGCTGGAAAGGAAGCTGCAACTAAGGCATTGGGTACTGGGTTTTCCCAAGGGATTACGTGGAAGGATTTTGGGGTTAGTAATAAACCTTCTGGCCAACCAGAATTAATTCTATCAAATAAACTTAAAAAGTTATTTATGACTAAAGGGATTAATGCATCTCATATTAGTTTAACTGATGAACAACCCTGGTCTATGGCATTTGTTATTTTAGAGAAATAAATGAGAACCATAGCATTTGATGTAGAGACCATTCCAGATCTTGAGTACGGGAAAAAGAATATGAATCTAGACGGTTTGAGTGACGAGGATATTGGAAGGTCGATGTTTTTTCAGCAACTGCAAAAAAAAGGTGATGAGTTTTTACCCATTGATCTGCATAAAATTATCACTATTTCTTGTATAGCTGAAGAGAATGGAATAATTGAATTGAAGAGTTTTACTCAGCTGGAACATTTTATTAACTTTATTAAGGATGCGGACCAATTCGTGACTTGGAATGGTCATCGATTTGATGTTCCAGTGATTGCTTTTAGGACTCTTATTGAACATTTAGTTATTAACAATAAGCTGTTAGATGATAAACATCATACTGATTTAAAGGCTGTTTTATCAAATGGTAATATTAGTCTAATTTCAGGTCTTGATAGGGTTTCAAAACACCTTGGGCTACCTGGTAAAACCTTGCATTCAGGAACAGTAGTTTGGGATTTGTATGTGGATAACAAAATACAAGAAATCATCCAGTATTGTGAAGCCGATGTCCTTAATACTTATTTAATCTACATCCATCATCAATACACAATTGCAGAAATATCCAATGATCAATTAAGAGAGAAAAAAGAAACACTTAAATCTTTTCTGAGTTCAAGTGAACATCATCACAATGAGTTTATTGAAAAGCTTTAATCTAATGACCAATATTTCTATTTCAATCATTCATCAAAGGCTTTATCTAAAAACAGAGACACAAAGTCGTGAATATATAATTGCTACTTCAAAGCACGGCCCTGGTGAAGAGAAAAATAGTTATTGCACACCCAGAGGTCAACACTTAATTAGAGCAAAAATAGGTACAGGACAGCCTCTTGGACAAATATTCAAAAGACGAAGACCAACAGGAACAGTATTTTCAGCTGACATCAATGATCTCAATGGAGGAGATTGGGTATTAACAAGAATACTTTGGTTAAGTGGAACTGAGATTGGTAAAAATAGATTAGGCAATGTTGATAGTATGCAAAGATACATTTATATTCATGGTGTTCCTGATGAGTTAATTCTTGGAATTCCTGGATCAAAAGGTTGTATTAATATGTCTAATAATGATATTGAAGAAGTCTTTGATTTAGTCGATATAGGCACCCCAGTACTAATTGAATAGCCTGATGACTTGCCTTGGTCCAATAATCATTTCAATTGACGATAAGAAACTCTCACAAAGAGAGAAAACTATCTTGTCACATGATTCAATTGGTGGAGTCATTCTGTTTGCTAACAATTACGAAAATCGGAATCAACTTAAAGATCTTGTGCAATCAATAAAAGCAATAAAATCACCAGAATTAATTGTTTGTGTGGACCAAGAAGGAGGGCGTATTCAGAGGTTTCAAAAGGAATTCTATTCACTTCCTTCTCTTAAACAACTGGGCAAAATTTATGATTCTTCAGCTGAAGATGGATTAAAAGCTTCGTTTCTTGCTTCACAAATTATGGCACTTGAGCTGTTAGAGGTAAATGTTGATTTTAGTTTTACCCCTGTGGTTGACCTTGACTATGAGTTATCTTCAGTGATTGGCGATCGAGCTTTCCATTCTTCTTCACAAACAGTGATTGACTTATCTACTGCTTACCTAAAGGGTTTGGAACTTGTTGGTATGAAAGCTGTTGCAAAGCATTTTCCAGGTCATGGAAAGGTGAGCATTGATTCCCATGTTGACAAGCCGATTGATCAACGTTCCTTTGATGATTTAGATAATGATCTCAGTCCTTTTCAAAGTTTATTTAAAGAAGGCTTATCAGCAATTATGACAGCACACATATTGTTCCCTAAGGTTGATTCTTCTATAGTGACTTTTTCTCAGAAATGGCTAAAAGATATTCTTCGATATCAATTAAATTTTCAAGGTCTTGTAATTTCAGATGACCTTTCTATGGGGGCAACAAAAGATATTGGATTCATGATAGACAAAGTGAATATGGCCCTTGATGCTGGTTGTGACTATGTCCTTTGGTGTCATGCAAAAGAAGACCTTGAAACAAAACTTGATTTAATAGCTATAAAAACAGATATCAATCCAAATAACCAAATAGAGTTAATGAAACCATTGATGAAACATGAGGAAACACCCTTATCTATTAATGAGTTGATTTTGGAGCTTGACCACTTGTTAAATAGTTCAGCAAATCTTTAATTTCTTTAATTTTCTCGATACTGACTAGAAAATCACCTTTGAAACCAAGGGATTGATCTGGGTATAACCGAAATTTGTCATGATTCTCTTTAATTAATTGAATCAGTAGATCACTTTCTATTGTGGTTGAGGAATGAAAGTAAATTCTTCCATATTGGTTGTTTAGCTTAATGCGTTTTATACCAATTGAATTCGCCTTATTTTTGAGTTTAGTAACCTCGAGAAGATTAGAAGTGAATTCAGGTACAGCACCAAAACGATCCATGAGTTCATGTCTTATTTCTTTGATTTGACTGTCGCTATCAGTTGATGATATTCGTTTATAGAATATCAATCTTAAATGAACGTCAGGCATGTAGTCTTCAGGGATGAGTGTTGGAATATTTAAATTGATATCCGTTGTGAGAAATGGATCATCAGAGGTTCCATAATCTTTTAATGAACTAACAGCTTCTGAGAGTAAATCTTTATAGAGGGTGAATCCTATTTTTTGGATTTGTCCACTTTGTTCATCGCCTAGAATTTCACCTGCCCCTCTAATTTCTAGATCATGCATGGCTAAAATAAATCCGACTCCTAAATCTTCAATAGCTTCAATTGCTTCAAGTCTCTTAAGTCCATCCTCTGATATTTGATTTTTTGGTGGTGTTAATAAATAAGCATAAGATTGACGTTCAGATCTACCCACTCTGCCTCGCAGTTGATGGAGTTGTGCTAAACCAAAACGATTGGCATTATTAATGATAATAGTGTTTGCATTTGGTATGTCTAATCCACTTTCAATAATTGTTGTTGCTAACAATACACTGAATTCGTTGTTATAGAATCTCATCATGATTTGTTCAAGTTTTCTTTCTCTCATTTGACCATGAGCTATTTCAATTGAAAGGTCTGGAAAAATATTTCTAAGTTGTTCAGAAATGTTTTCAATATCATTGATTTTGTTGTGTATGAAGAGAATCTGTCCACCTCTGTTAATTTCTCTTTGAAAGGCTTCTTTAATAAGGTTTTTTTCCCAACGACTTATATAGGTTTTGATTGGTAATCGACTTTCTGGTGGAGTTGCAATCATTGAAATATCTTTGAGTTCACCAATAGCCATATTTAGAGTTCTCGGTATGGGAGTAGCGGTCATTGCTAGATAATCAACGCCGTATCTTATTTTTTTTAATTTTTCTTTATCCCTAACTCCAAATCGATGTTCTTCATCAACAATAACAAGACCTAATTTTGGATAGGATATTTTTTCTGAAAGAACGGCATGAGTACCAATGACAATGTCTGTTTGTCCTAATTTTAAATCATTGATAATTGCCTCTCTTTTTTTAGGGCTCTGTGTGCGTGATAACAGCTCAATGTTAATAGGCCACTCAGTAAATCTTTCTTGAAAGGTTTCATAATGTTGTTGTGCTAAAAGCGTTGTAGGGACCATTAAAACAACTTGATTGCCATTCATAACTGCACTAAATGCTGCTCTTAAAGCCACTTCAGTTTTTCCAAACCCAACATCACCACAAACTAATCTATCCATCTTGCTAGAAGAACTCATATCATCTAATACTTGATCAATTACTTTTGCTTGATCTCTGGTTAAAATAAACTGGAAACCTGAGCAAAAAGCATCATAATCTTGTTGATTAATAGGTTGACTCTTACCAGGAGTTAATTTTCTATTAGCATACAATTCTAAGAGTTCTGCAGCCATATCTTGAGCTTTAGTTTTTGCCTTTTTACATATTTTTTTCCATTGATCATTCCCAAGATTACTTAAAAGGCTCTCATCACTACTATCACCTATGTATCTAGAGACTTTTTCCAGTTGAGTTATTGGCAGTTGCAGTAGATCTCCTTTAGCATAATTAATACATAAAAATTCTGATTCAATATCATCAAGTGTTAGTCTTTTTAGCCCATCATATTTGCCAATACCATAATCTCGATGAACAACGAGTGCTCCTTTTTGTAAATCTTTTAGATTTTCAATAATTGTTTCAGGGTCTTGTTTACGATACTGTTTATTGATTCTTTTTGTTTGTTTACCAAATAAGTCAATTTCACCAATTACAGCTAAACCTTGACTCTTTATTAAAAAACCTTTGCCTAGAATTTTTTCAGTCAAGTAAATACCGTCTTTTTGATTCAGAAAATCTGCCCAGTTTTCTGTCATACCAATAGCTACAGAAGTGGATTTAAAAGAATTCTTTATTAAACTTTGTTTCTTTTTTGTCGGTGTTGAGATTAAAACCTTACTAATAGATTCTTTTTCAATTAATTGAAGGATCTTGTTAGTTATTAAGGAAATATCTGAGGTTTCTAACAGTAAGGGTTGAGTGCCAAAATTAATAACTTGTTGCTTATTAGTCTGGGTGAATTTTTCTGATTGAATAGTAAAAGGAGTTTTCTGATTTATATCATCTAATACACTTTTAGCATTAAAGAACAATTCATTAGGATGCATTATCGGTTGTGAATCCAATTGATAATCATTAAATCTTTGATTAATTAGTTTCTCAAAATCCAATAAAGATGAAGAAAAATCATCAATTAAAAAAATTCTAGTTGAAGGGTCAATGAAGTTTAGAATAGAAGACATGGTGCTATAGAATAAAGGTAGGTAGCTATAAACACCATGGTTCTCAGGGTCATCATAAATATAATTATAAAGAGGCCATTCCATTTGATTTCCTTCAAAGTGATTTCTCATATTTGCCTTGAAAAAATCAATCGCTTTTGAATCTCGAGGAAATTGACTCGCTGGAATAATCCAAGTCTTTGAGATGTGGTTTATTGTGAGTTGTGAGGCACTATCAAACAATCGGATAGAGTCTATATGATCGTCACCAAGATCAAGGCGTATAGGATGTATTTCAGAAGGTGAATAGAGATCAACTATAGAGCCTCTGACAGCGTATTGACCAGGATCATGGACCACTGCAACACGATCAAAACCACTGCGCTTTAATATTTCTTTTATCTCATTAATAGAAAATGATTGTCCAACTTCAATTTGTTGGCTTACAGAATCAAAAAAATCTCTAGGAGGTAATTTCCACAAAAGGTTAGAGGCATTAACAATCAAAAAGTTAACTTCTTTTTTAATTAACTTATGTAAGATTTCTGATCGTTTCGAAATTATATTCCGCCTTGGAGAGCTGAAATCATAAGGTAAGATTTCTAAATCTGGGAAGACTTCAACTATCTGATCAGTTTGATTAAAGTAGCTGATTTCTTCTGCAATCACCTGTGCACTTTCACTGTTTGGGCATATAACCAAAGAAGACACATCGGTTTGCATCTTATCTTCTGCTAAAGCTAAACCAATGGATGAACCGTAAAGTTGACCAAACTTTATAGAACTATTTTTTGTATCCAAGTTCTGAGAATTAATAAGCTTATATTGTGATCGTTTGTTCATCATTTTGATAATTTAGGACATGTATTATTCCATATTTAATTATTTTTTCTTCGTGTTTCTGTTTAAAGTATTTATGATGTTTCTAATCCACTAATAGTTAATTTACACAGTGCAGAATAAATTTTTTATAGCTCGACGGTTTTTGCTTACAAAAGATAAAGGTCAATTCATTTCAATTGTAAGTATTGTCTCATCAATAGCCATTGCAATAGGGATAGCATCTATTCTCATTGTGCTCTCTGTTATGAATGGTTTTGAATCAGAAATCCATAAGAGAATATTGAAGGTTGAGCCTCATATAACAATCAAAAGCACTAAACCTTTGGACTATAATCCTTTGAAAGACGTGGATCTTAGTTTTATACAAGGAAAGACAATAATTTTTCCTTCACTTGAGTCCAAGGGGATTATGGAATTTAATGGGTTAACTTCAGGTGTAAATTTAAAGGGCTTAGATTCAGCTAATAGTGTTGCACTAAATGCAGAGTTTTATGACCAACTTAATATCTCTGAATTAAAACCAAATCAGATAATCATTGGTCAGGGTTTAGCTTATCGTATGGGAGTTAATATTGGCAACCAAATCATAATTAGAATTCCTAATTTTAAAGATTTTACTTCAGTTACAGTGGCCAATTCTAAATCTTATCAGGTGATTGATATTGTTGAATTTGGACTCAGTAAATATGATTCAACTTTAGCCTTGTTACCCATGAATGAATTAAGAATGTCAATGCGGTCAATTGCTGCATTAAATAGTTGGTCGATTAGAGTAGATAATCCTTACCAAACTACTAAATATATTCAAAAAATTGAATCTGCAATTGATAATAATCAGATAATCGTTAGTGATTGGTCAAGCAATAATCAACCACTTTTCAAGGCTATTATGATTGAAAAGACAATTATGAGCGTATTAATCTTTCTAGTTGTACTTATTGCCATGTTTAATATTATGGTGATGGTCTCAATGACAGTAGATGATAAAGAAAAAGATATTGCCATACTGAGGACCCTTGGCTTTACGAAACGTGATATTTCCCAGATATTTTTTTTACAAGGAATGATGAACGCCACAGTAGGTATTGTATTGGGTATTGTTTTAGCTTTTATTGGTTTAAATAATTTACAAACAATTGAGGGATTTATCAGTGTTATCTTTGGTTTTGATTTCTTTCCAGAGGGACTCTATTACATCTCATCTATGCCTTATCTGATCAGGATGGGAGATGTCGCAATTATTTCAATCTCGGCATTATTGATTAGTTTTATAGCTTGTTATTTACCTTCAATAAAAGCTTCTAAACAAGACCCAGTTTCAATCATAAGGTTTTATAGAAATTAGGCATAAGATGTATAAATATTTTGAATGGCAAATAATAAAATCATTTCTTAAAAGAAAGCAGGGCGATATGGCTTATTCCATCATCTCTTTATTAAGTCTTCTTGGTATCAGTTTAGCAGTGGCTGTGATCATTACAGTCATGTCAGTTATGAATGGTTTTCAGATTGAAATTCAGGAAAAAATGTTAAATTTAATCCCTCATGCCACTATTAAAAACATTAACAACAAGTCAAACATAGACCTTTTGAATTCAATTCTTGATAAGAAACCATTTATAGAGTCTTATTCAGTTTTTGTGAATGGAGAAGCAATAGCAATTACCGATACAAATTTTAATGCAATACAAATAAAAGCTTATGCTAAAGAAGCGTCACCAATTAAAAATAAATTGTCACAACTAATGATTGAAGGTGAAGTGTTCGATTTATATAACAAATCTTTTAATGTCATCATAGGTAAAGGTTTGTCAGAACAACTAAAGATAAAACTTGGCGACAAAATAACGTTTATGACACAGGATAACCTGGGTATCCCATTGGGGCGTATTCCTCGAGTAAAACAATTTAAAGTCTCAGGAATCTTTGAGTCAGGTGTTTTTGAATTTGATCAACACCTAGTTTTTACTACATTGAAAGACACTCAATTATTTTTTCAAATGGGAGATGATTTTTCAGGCACAAACATCGAATACTATGATCCTGATAAAGCCTCAATTTACACAAGACAAATTGCTATAGAATCAGGTGGAGGGTTTTTGATAAGCGATTGGACCAGAGAAAACCCAAGTTTTTTTAGGTCATTAGAATTAACCAAAAGGATTATTTTTATTGTATTAATACTAATCTTAGCTATTGCTTGCTTTAATATCATCTCCTCACTGACAATGTTAGTTAGGCAAAAACGCTCTAATATTGCCGTTTTTAGGTCTCTTGGAGTGCAACAATACTCGATTCATAAGATTTTTTTGGCCATTGGATTTTTTTTAGGATCTATTGGGTCTGTTATTGGTATCATTATCGGTTTCTTTATCACTGTCAACTTAAGTACAGTGGTTAATTTTATTGAGAAAATATTGAGTATCACTTTATATCAACCTGAAATTTATTTTTTGAATGAATTACCTACTAAGATTGACTGGCCAGAAGTGTTAATCATCTGCTCCATTGCAATAATTTTGTCTATGCTTTCAGCATTTATTCCTTCGTATAATGCTTCTAAGATTGACCCTTCTGAATTATTAAAGCTATATAGATAGTTATGCAAAATATTATTAAATTAAATAACGTTCGCAAAGAATTTACAAAAGGAACAAATGTTGTTGAAGTTCTTAATGGGATTGATTTAACCATAGATCAAGGAGAGTTAATTGCAATAATAGGCCCATCAGGCAGCGGTAAGACAACTTTGTTACAAATTATTGGTCTTTTAGATAGACCTACGAAAGGTGATTTATTTGTACAAGGGGAGAATCAAGTTGATTTAACAGATAAATCAAGAAGTAGACTAAGAAACCAATTTTTTGGTTTTGTTTATCAGTTTCATCATTTAATTAATGAATTTTCGGCTTTAGAAAATACGATGATGCCTTTATTGGTAAGAAATGAAAAGATTAAAGATGCAAAATCCATAGCTCACAAACTCTTATCGTCTGTTGGTCTAGAGGGGAGGGAGCACCATAAGCCTCATGAACTTTCAGGTGGAGAGTGCCAGAGAGTTGCAGTGGCAAGGGCTTTAGTGACTTCACCAAATGTTATATTAGCTGATGAGCCTACAGGAAATCTAGATCCGGATACAGCTGAAAAAGTCTTCGAAAAATTTATCAATTTAAATCGCTCTCTTAACTCAAGTCTTGTCATGGTTACTCACAATCATCAATTGGCAGCAACAATGGACAGAGTGTTTGAATTAAAATATGGAAAACTTATTGAGATATCAAATAAGTCTTAGCTTAATGTCTTGTCAAACTTCACAAAATCAACACAATCCAATTCGCCGGACTCCAATGCCCTATCGTATAATGGCTGACTAATTTATATGAAAGATGGCTATAAAATTTATTTGAGATTGCTGGTCTATGGGAAACCCTATTGGCCTATGTTCTCAATTGGGGTAATTGCCATGTTACTTTTTGCAGTGACTGACACTGGTTTTGCGTTTCTAATTAAAACCTTGACTGATAGTTTTGCTGGTATTGGCACTGCTTACGATACAAAACAGATTAAAGTAATTTTACCGATTGCAGTTATTATTATTTTTATTATTCGGGGTGTTTCAGGATTTTTCTCAGTTTATAACATTGCTTGGATTGGTCGTCAGATTATAAAGCTATTACGGGGTGAGATTTATCAAAAATTTCTTAATTTACCGACCCAATTTCTTGATCATAAGTCTAATGCTGAACTACTATCAAAAGTGACCTTTAATATTGAGCAAGTAGCTGAATCAACTTCAAATATTCTTACTGTACTGATAAGAGACACATTAACAATTATCGTTCTTTCGATATATATGGTCTATTTGAGTCCGACACTTGCATCAGTCATTTTTTTGGTTGCCCCTGTCATTGCCATTCTGGTGAGATTTCTCAGTTTATTATTTAGACGTTATAGTGAACGGATTCAAGACTCCATGGCTGATGTGACCCACGCGATAAAAGAAACATTACAAAATCATAGAATCATAAAGATATTTAATGGCCAAGATTTTGAGCAAGAAAAGTTTTCTTTAATTAATGAAAACAATAGAAAACACAATATGAAACTCTTCTCAACAAAAGCTATAGGAAATTCTATTACCATTTTTATTGCGTCACTTGGTGTTGCTGGAGTGGTTTATGTGGCTATGTTGGAACAAGTTAAAACCTCAATGACAGTCGGTGATTTTAGTGGATTTATAACAGCCATGGTTTTATTAATGACTCCTTTAAAGAGACTAACCAATGTTAATGCGATGATACAAAAGGGCATTGCTGCTGCTATTTCCATTTTTGCTTTACTTGATGAAGATAATGAAGATGATCAAGGGCAACTCGAGGCAAATGATTTAGAAGGTTCAATTAACTTTAAGAGCGTTTGTTTTTCCTACAATCAAGCCGAACATACTTTGGATGGAATTAATATCAGCATTAATCCTGGTGAGACCATAGCAATTATTGGTAAGTCGGGCAGCGGAAAAACAACCCTTGTTAATTTAATTCCAAGATTCTATGAGATTGAATCTGGGCAGTTGTTGATTGACTCAGAAAATATACAAAATTATTCACTCAGGTCTTTGAGATCCAATATCAGTTTAGTAACTCAGGAAGTGACCTTATTCAATGACACTATATTTAATAATATTGCTTACGGTAAATATTCTGATGATGAAGTAAAGAAAGTGGTTACCTCAGCACATATGGATGAATTTATAGATGATTTACCTAAGGGGTTAGATACATTGGTTGGTGACCAGGGCATTCTACTTTCAGGGGGCCAGAGACAAAGAATAGCTATTGCCAGGGCTTTACTGAAAGATGCACCCATACTTATTTTAGATGAGGCCACTTCGTCCTTAGATTCTGAGAGCGAAAAATACATACAAAAAGGACTTGATCAATTAATGAAGAATCGTACAACTTTAGTGATTGCGCATCGTTTATCTACCATTGAAAATGCAGATAGAATTATAGTCTTGTCGAAAGGTAGAATTGTGGAGCAGGGTAATCATAATGAGTTAATTAAACAGAATGCTGAATATGCATCGCTTCATCGTTTACAGTTTAATGAATAATATCTCCAGTAAATTAAATAACATATGGTATAGCAAAGATAGGCCTCCATTGTTACTTGTCATTTTATCCATGATTTTTTCTCTGTTAGTTAAAATCAGGTCAACACTCTTCACATCAAAGATTTTAAGCAGCACTAAAGTTCCAGTACCGGTTATTGTCATTGGAAATATAACGGTAGGGGGAACTGGCAAAACACCTATTACACTTTTTTTGGCTGATTGGTTTAACGATAAGGGAAAAAAGATTGGCATTATCTCAAGAGGTTATAAAGGGAAAAAAACCAGAGAAGTACCCTTCATTTTATCTGAGAATGATAATGCATACGATTACGGTGATGAAGCGGTTTATATGGCTAGAGAGTCAAAAGCAATGGTTTGTGTCTGCAAGAATAAGACAAAAGCTGCTGCATTGCTTATAGATGCAGGTGTTGAGTTAATTATCTCTGATGATGGGTTGCAACACTATAAATTGGCAAGGGATTATGAAATTGTGGTGATAGATTCAACAAGACTCTTAGGCAATGGGTATCATCTTCCAGCTGGCCCATTAAGAGAAAGCTCTGATCGGTTAAATAGTGTGGATTTAATTCTTATTAATGGAGATAAGAATGAACAACAAAATCTTTTTATAGGAAGTGCCCCAACTCTTAATTTTAGTATTGAAAATGAATACCTAATTGACTTAAATACTAGTGATAAATTAAAACTGAAAGACTTTAAAGGACAGACTTTTAAAGTTTTAGCAGGTCTTGGAAGCCCAGAAAAACTATATAAAAAGATTGAAGATCATGGGATAGAAGTGATTCCAATAATAACTGAGGATCATGGTTTAATTAATTTAGAAAAACTTCATAAAGAAGATTCATACCCCCTTATGATGACTCCAAAAGACGCGGTCAAATACAGTGGATCTTTCCCAGCTAATAGTTATCTTCTAGAACCTACAATACGAATAGATAAGGATTATTTCTTAAAAATATTTGGTCAGTACTTATGAGTTACTCAATTGTTATACCTGCAAGATATGATTCTAAAAGATTGCCAGGGAAAGCCCTTGAGGATATCAATGGTAAGACTATGATCGAGAGGGCTTATGAAGCTGCTTTAGGTAGTCAAGCAGCCGAAATTATTATTGCGACTGATTCTGAAAAAATTAATGATGTTTGTAAAAAATTTGGAGCTAAATGCTTAATCACTAGCAGTGAACATAAATCAGGAACAGATAGGGTCAATGAAGTTGCAGTGATTGAGAATTGGTCTGATGAAATGATTATCGTTAATCTTCAAGGTGATAATGCCTTGATGCCAAGTAGAAACATAGATCAAGTTGCCAAGCTATTATTTGATAACCCCGCATACTCAATAGCAACTTTGGCGACTAGCTTTCTATCTAAAGATGAGGAAGCAGATGAAAATGCCGTGAAAGTATTTATTGATAAAGAAACAGATGAAGCGATTACTTTCAAAAGACAACTTAAAACCTATGGTAATACATCGGTCAATTATATGAGGCATATAGGTATATACGCGTACACCAGATCATCTTTAAGAACCTTTAGTGATAGTGAACCATCTATTGACGAAGAAAAGGAAAAACTTGAACAGTTAAGAGCCTATGACCTCCAATTAAGAATTATTGTAGGAAAGGCGAGTATAACACCAGGCCCAGATGTGGATACTTATGAGGATTTATTGTTGGTAAATTCAATTTATAAAAACCCTAAATCATGACCATGGAAAAATCAGACAAGCATAAAATATTATTTGTTTGTATGGGTAATATTTGTCGGTCACCTTCGGCAGAAGGTGTCTTGTTAAATAAAGTCAAAACGGAAAGTATGGATAAGGCATTTATCATAGATTCATGCGGAACACATGGTTATCACGAAGGTCAAGGACCGGATTCGCGATCAATTGAAGTAGCTTTGGATAGAGGTATAGATATAAGACACCAAATCGCTAGAAAAATTGAAATAAAAGACTTTGAGTTCTTTGATCTTATTCTTCCTATGGACAATAACAATCTTGAGTTTCTAATAAATATTTCAGATCCGATCTATCACCATAAAATATTATTGTTTCTAGAGTTTAGTCAACAATCAGATTATATCGAAGTACCAGATCCTTATTACGGTGGGGATAACGGTTTTGAATTAGTTCTAGATCTTTTAGATGGAGCTGCTGAAGGGTTATTAAACCATTTAGTGAATAATTAATTAAACATGCTTATTTTGGGGGAACAATATCTTCCCAAGGCAAAACTTTCTCTGAATTAGTTATTTTTTTCAAAACTTTCTTAGCCGGTTCTTTTTTAGACTTCTTCACAATCTTATTAGGTTGTTTAGTGGCCTTCTTAGCAGGTAATTTTTTCTGGCTTGCTTTAGCTTCTTTATTTTTAGGACTAGCTATTTTTTTTGTTGGCTTGGTTGCTTTAGCTGCCTTAACTTCCTTAACTGGCGAGGTAACTTTTTTAGTTTTACTGGCTGGACGTTTCTTATTTACAGATCTTTTCTTATTGGCAGTGTTTTTACTTGCGTTAGGTTTTTTAGATTTTGAATGAGATGATTGTTTTGTTCTCGTATTTTTAGAATGTGGTTTTCTTCCTCTTCTTTGATTATTTCTATTCTTTCTAGGAACTTTTGTTTGCTTCTTTTTAGCGTTGGGTTTCTTAGCTGATAGTATCCAAAACTTTAGCCTATCAATTAAAGTAGGTCCCTTCATATCATCAACATTCCAAGCTGTTATAGGCTCTTGTTCATTTAGTTGTTCAGTTTTCACTACTGCTGATTTATTTTTGTTTGCATGAGGCCGTAAATCTTTTTCTGAAACACCAAAGCTTGGTTTCCCGTATGTTGTGGTTGTAGATTCATCCTCACGAACCCTTTTGATACTAAAGTTGACGCTAGATAGATTTGGATTAGCTTTTAAAACAACATCAATTTGTTCTCTTTCTTCAATGTCTTTAATCCAATCACTTTTTTCTTTCAAAAGATAATTTGCAGTATCTGATGGAATATCTGCAATTACACTTTTGGTTTTTTCTTTTCTGGCTTCTTCACCGACTAGTCTTAGGACTGATAATGCCAAGGATTCGGTGCTTCTAACTTTTCCAATACCGCTGCAATTTCGACAAATAGCGTAAGCTGAATCATCAAGTGAAGGTCTTAGTCGTTGTCTTGACATTTCCAATAGCCCAAATTTTGAAATACCACCTATAGAAACTCTTGCACGATCAATTCTAACAGCAGCTCTTAGAGTATTTTCTACTGCTCTTTGGTTTTTATATTGCCTCATATCTATAAAGTCGATGACAATTAAGCCACCTAAATCTCTTAATCTGCATTGTCTAGCAATTTCTTCAGCTGCTTCAATGTTAGTTTGCAAAGCCGTTGTTTCAATATCAGACGCTTTAGTGGATTTACCTGAATTAATATCAATAGCCACTAGAGCTTCTGTGTAATCAATAACTACTGAACCGCCTGAAGGAAGTGAAACTTCATTTGAGTAAGCAGATTCAATTTGGTTTTCAATTTGAAATCGAGTGAATAAAGGCGTGGGTTCTTTATAATGCTTTAATTTTTTAAGATTCTTCGGCGTAATTTGTTTAACATATTTTTCTGCATCATCAAACGTAGAATCATCATCAATTACAATTTCACCAATGTCATCTTCTAGATGATCTCTCATTGCACGCACAATAAGATTGTTTTCTTGAAAGATAAGTGAGGGAGCATTAACTTTTAAAGCTAGTTTCTTGATTGCATCCCATATTCCAACGAGATAATTTAAATCCCACTGTAATTCAATTGAGGCTCTGCCTACACCTGCAGTTCGAATTATCATGCTGTTTCCATCAGGGATTTCTAAGTCGGCGAGACTTTCAAGAGTCTCATTTCGTTCTTTACCAATAATTTTTCTTGAAACACCCCCACCTTTAGAACTGTTAGGCATCAAGACAATAAATCGTCCTGCAAGACTTAAATAAGTTGTTAATGCAGCACCTTTTGTGCCACGTTCTTCTTTAACCACCTGGACTACAATTTCTTGCCCTTCCTCAAATAGGTTCTTAATGTTGTGTTTTTCACCAGGGATTGGTTCAGAAAGATAATACTCGCGAGAAATCTCTCGATAGGGCAAAAATCCATTTCTTGTAGAGCCAAAGTCAACAAATACAGAATCAAGGCTGGGCTCTACCCTTGTAATCTTACCTTTGTATATATTATTTTTTTTCTGTGACTTGGATGAAAGTTCGATATCTAAATCGTATAACTTCTGTCCATCGACCATTGCAACTCTCAATTCTTCTTGTTGAGTTGCGTTAATTAGTATGCGTTTCATAGTTACCTCAATGTTTAGGCAACTGGATAGAAATATTTTCTACTTAGATTGGTTTTCCAGATATCACATGATATCCAGTATGTTTTTTCTCAATAACTCTTACAAAACTTTAGTTTATACCAACAAAGATGCTTCTATCTAATTGTCTTTGTTTAAAAAATTCTTACCCACTTTCTGGGGTGTATGTGGAATTAGTTCCACTTTTTTATTATTAAAAGTGATTATCTTTCATAAATAATCAATAATTTAGAGTGGAGTATAGCAGAGTTATCTTAAAATCAGCAAGAATCAATTATTAATTATATATATATCAATAATATATGAATAATCCAAAGGAAAAAAATAAGTTTCAAATAGATGATACTTCTGAAGGCATGAGATTGGATAACTATCTTCTTAAAACAATAAAGGGTATTCCTAAATCAAAAATTTATAACATTATTAGAAAAGGTGAAGTTAGAGTTAATTCCAAACGAGTGAAACCCTTATATAAACTAAAAATAGACGATCTTATTAGAATTCCACCTAATTTAATTAAAATTGGAAGCCAGAAAAAACTATCGATTAAACATAAAGATCTTAATTGGATTGATGACATTATCATTTATGAAGATGATGCCTTCCTAGTTTTGAATAAACCCAGCGGTATTGCGGTTCACGGAGGCAGCGGTATCAGCAATGGATTAATTGAGCTTCTCAGAGCTCATAGAGACACTAATAAAGAAGACCTCGAATTAGTCCATCGATTAGATAAGGAAACCAGTGGGTGTTTATTAGTATCAAAAAAGAGATCTAAATTAAGATTACTGCATAAATATTTTAGAGATGGACGAGTTGATAAAACATATTTAGGATTATTGATGGGCAGTTTTAAAAAGAAGAGCTTTGTAGTTGATCAACCGCTAAAAATTAATCGTGATAATAATCAAAGAAAGGCGGTGCCTGATAGCGATGGTAAGAGGGCTATTACAGAATTTAATTTAATGGAAGAATTTGATAATTGTGCATTATTTCAAATTAAACCTATTACTGGAAAGACTCATCAGATTAGAGTCCATGCAAATTTTATTGGTAAACCCCTCGCAGGGGATCAAAGATATAATCCTGAACCAGACTTTTTAGAAAATTTTGGATTGAAGAGATTATTCTTGCATGCAAAATCAATTTCATTTCCGTTGCCAAATGCTGCTGAAAAAATTATCACTATAGAGTCAAATATAGGAAACGAACTAAATGATGTTATTTCTAAATTAAGAACTTAGTTTGTTTAATAACCATTGAATTGGTAGCCCAATAATAGCTTCTTTGTCTTCAGTCTTAACTTTATAAATAAGTTTTCTGAACAATCTTGATTCCATTTTTACCCCAGCTGTTGTGTTTAAATTGTCTTCTGAGTCTAAATAGTCTTTAAGCATTTGATGATTAAAATCTCTGAATGAGATTGTGGTGATATCAATATGGGAGTATTGGAGATTTTCAGTTTTATTAATCAGCGCAATCCCAGTAAAGAATATGACATCTTCTTTTGAGAATTTTTTTATCGTATTAAATGCATCTTCATAATTAGCTGGTTTTCCAAGTATGTTTCCCTTAAATGAGGCAACCTGATCTGACCCAATGATAAAACTATCAGGCTCACTAATAGATATTTTTCTAGCTTTTGATAATGCTAATCTTAACGACAGAGCTTTAGCAGATTCTTTTTTTCTAGGGGTTTCATCAATATCTGGAGTACATGTTGAAAAATTTTTAATATACTTTTTAAGTAGTCTAGATCTATAAATAGAACTTGATGCTAGAATGATCTGGTTGTTTTTAATACTCTCGTTCATTAGTGATTAGTAATCTTAAAAGCTTTTTTGATAAAATATTGATGAATTATATAGTTGCATAAGTGATGTTTAAACAAATATTCAGTTTTAAAGAAATATTTGATTTGTCTCAAAAGAAAGCAAGTCTTACTAAGGTTTACTCTGCAATATTACATTCTAGACTCAATGAAACACTTGTTGAGGATAACGATGAACACACAAATGAAATATCTATAAACATACAGTTTAGTCAGGATTTATCTTTGCAGCCTCTTTTAGAGGGAGAGGTAACAGTTAATCTGAGTTTAAAGTGTCAACGATGTCTTAGGCCTATTAATTGGCAAGACAAAATTATTATATCGATTGGATTTAATGAAGATGAGAACGAACAAGCAAATAATCAGTCTCAAGTTGATAAAATAGAAATAGGAGATGAGGGTATTTCGATACAAAAAATTGTTGAAGATGAGATATTATCAACAATGCCGATGTCAGTAATGCATAAAAGTATTGAATTATGTGAAAATATAGATACCTTAGGCATGTTTTTATCAACTTCATTGGATAAAGCGAAAGAAGAAAGTAAAAATAAACCGTTTTCAGAACTTTCTAACATGATGAAGAAAAATCATGAGGACTTCTGAGGGAGAATAAAATGGCAGTACAAAAGAAACGAAAAACTAGATCAAGACGAGATATGAGACGATCTCAAATTAAGGCAAAGAAGCCTGCAATATCTAGTGATCAAAACACCGGGGAAAATCATCTCAGGCACAATATTAGTCCCGAAGGCTTTTATCGTGGCAAACAAGTTATATTAGTAAAAGATAAAACAAGTTCAGACGACGACCAAGAGTAGGGGGCTTACCTTTGGATAATTTGATAACACTTGCTCTTGATGTAATGAGCGGAGAGAAAGACCCTCATGCATCTGTAGCCGCTTCTATAGACCTGCTCACAGAAAGAGAGGATATTCATTTTCACCTCATTGGTAATCAAGAGAAGATTAAACACTGCCTACCAAATAAAATTGACGATAAAATAACAATTCATCACACCGATGAAGTCATTACTATGAACGATTCTCCAATGGATGTTTTAAGGAGAAAGAAGAATTCATCCATGAGATTGGCTGTTGAAATGGTAGCTAATAATCACGCTGATGCTTGCGTGAGTTCAGGGAATACCGGGGCTCTTTTAGCTATATCAAAATATCTTTTAAAAACTATTCCAAACATTAGTCGCCCTGCAATAGTTAAATCTATACCCACGATAAAAAGTTTTACCTACATGTTAGACTTAGGCGCTAATTCCAATTGTTCAGCTGAACAACTTATGCAATTTGCAACGATGGGTTCAGTGATTGCCCAAGAAATCAAGGGGATTAATAAACCAAAAGTTGCTCTATTAAATATAGGACATGAGAGAGTTAAGGGGCATGAGGTTATTCAAGACGCTGCAAGCCTACTTGAAGAATCTACATTAAATTATATTGGTTTTATTGAAGGCAATAACATAGTTGAAGATATAGCAGATGTAGTGGTCACAGATGGGTTTACAGGAAATATTGCTGTAAAGACAATGGAAGGAAGTATCAATATGTTTTCAGCGTTTATGCATGAGTCATTTCAATCCAATAGTTATA
Organism: Gammaproteobacteria bacterium; assembly: GCA_029941465.1. GTDB lineage: Bacteria > Pseudomonadota > Gammaproteobacteria > Steroidobacterales > UBA11654 > CACPJA01. The sequence continues at coordinate 31,005 of JAPYQN010000006.1, read as the reverse complement.
ATAAACTTGCCTCAATCATCTCAAAACCAGCAATCAATAAATTTAAGTCTAGAATAGATCCAAGGCGTTTCAATGGTGGTTTATTAATAGGATTGAATGGAGTCGTGGTTAAAAGCCATGGCGCATCAGATTCATTTGGTTTTTATCATGCGTTACACACAGCCATAGATGAAGTTGAAAAAAATATCGTTCCTAAATTGATTTCTGTCGTCTAATAGAGATACTAAATCATGTATTCAAGAATAATCTCCGTAGGTAGTTATCAGCCTGATAATATTGTTACCAATGAGGAATTAGAGCATAAAGTTAATACCTCAGATGAATGGATCAGAACCAGAACTGGTATTGAGAGTAGGGCTATAGCCGAACCAGGACAGGCTACTTCTGATCTGGCAATTCTTGCTGCTGATGCAGCTATAAAAAAATCAGATATTAATAAAGATGAAATTGATTTAATTATAGTAGGCACTTGTACTCCTGATGTTGCTACACCTAATGTTGGAGTGATTATTCAAGAGTCGCTTGAACTGAATAGCTGTCCAGCATTTAGTGTTGAGGCTGCCTGCAGTGGGTTTATTTATGCATTAAATATTGCTAATAAATTCATTCTCTCAGGTGAATCAAAGTGTGCTCTAGTGGTTGGAGCTGAAACATTGTCTCGAATCACAGATTGGAACGATAGAAACACATGTGTTTTATTTGCAGACGGGGCTGGTGCTGCAATTTTGAAACCCTCAGAAGACACAGGAATTATATATTCTGAAATAAGTGCTGACGGCACTTATTCTGATTTATTGTATGTCCCTTATGGAACATCGAGAAAACCAATAAATGAAAAAGAGAATGATTACTTTCTACAAATGAAGGGCAATGAGGTGTTTAAAGTTGCGGTTAAAAAATTAGAATCTATAGCTATTAATACGCTTAAGAAAAATAACTTAACTTCAGATGACATTGATTGGTTTATTCCTCATCAAGCAAACATAAGAATTATCCAAGCAGTAGCCAAACGATTAGATATGCCCATGGAAAAAGTCATAGTAACTCTTGCTGAGCATGGCAATACATCTGCGGCATCCATTCCATTAGCTCTTGATAAAGCCATTACTGATGGAAGAATATCCAAGGGTGATAGAATTTTATTACAAAGCTTTGGTGCCGGTTTTACTTGGGGCACTGTTTTACTTACACTTTAGATGATCAGAATAAAAAGCTTTCTCCTGTTCTTTATATCATTTTTTACCATAACTAATCTGTTAGCGGCTAATGTGTATGATTTTGATAACTCAATTCAATCATTCGGACATAATCAATCACTTAAAGCAGTTTATGAGGACACACTTGTAGATCTTGCAAGAAAATACAATCTTGGATTTAATGAGATTATTAGAGCCAATCCGAATGTTGATAAATGGCTACCTGGAGAAGGTACAATTATCAAAATACCTACGCAACACATTATTCCTAAAGGGTTCTCAAAAAAAGGGATTACCATTAATTTATCAGAATTCAGGGGTTATTTAATTAAGGACAATAAATTAATTACTTTCCCAGTGGGTTTAGGCAGAATGGATTGGAAAACTCCTCTTGGCATCTCAACTATTGATTTGAAATTAGAAAAACCTGCTTGGTATCCTCCAAAATCAGTCAGAGATGAATATAAAAAACAAGGAAATTTTTTACCCGCAGAGGTCTTACCAGGACCTGATAACCCTCTCGGTGAACTTGCAATGAGAATTTCAATTCCCGGTGGTTATTTTATCCATGGTACTAATAGGCCCGATGGTGTTGGTATGGAAATATCACATGGCTGTATTCGCTTATTTCCAGAAGATATAGATTATATTTTTCAACTTACTGATGTTGGCACAGAAGTAATACTTCTTGATCAGCCAATTAAAATAGCAAGAATAAAAAATGAAATTTATCTACAAGTGCACTCAAGTTACAGTAATCAGTATGATTACGACTTAGAGAAATTAAGAACACAAATAGAATTATTAATCAATAATCAAGATGAGTTGATACAAATTAACTGGGATTCGGTCGCAAGCCTTCTAAAGTCGCGGAATGGTCTAGCAACGAAAGTAACGGTTAGAAAATAAGTTAAAAATATAGTGTTATTTTTTAGCCTGATCTCTTTCCCATATTCTTTCAGCTTTTTCCATATCATCTTTTGCCTGTTCTGCAACCTCTTCAATTTCTTCTTGGGTTGCAATGTCTTCTTTCAGTTCTTCAATTTCAGTTTGTAATTGTCTATTTTGTAACTGTGAATAACAGCCAACTAGAAAGAACAAAGTTATTAAGGCTAAAAATGTTTTAGTTTTGTTAATAAATGCCATGCGATTATAACTCCATAAATTTAAATTTATTTTCTATAAGTCTCTACTAAAGTGCTAAAAAGAGCAATCATTTAGCTTTCTCTAAAAACAATTCTGCCTTTAGATAAGTCATAAGGACTAATGTCTACAATGACCTTGTCTCCAGTCAATATTCGTATATAGTTTTTTCTCATTTTACCTGATATATGTGCGGTTATTACATGCCCGTTTTCAAGTTCTACTCTAAAAACTGTGTTTGGAAGTGTCTCTTTGACCACCCCATTCATTTGTATTGCTTCTTCTTTTGCCATAGTTAAGTATATTTAAGTGTTATAAGTTTAAAACAAATTTAATCTAAATTATCTAAGTATTTTTCTGCATCAAGTGCAGCCATACATCCACTTCCAGCTGAGGTTACTGCTTGTCTATAGATTGGATCGGCTACATCACCCGCTGCAAAAATTCCTTCTACACTTGTTTGGGTTGAAAATCGATTATTTGATTTATCCAAAACGATATAGTTAGAGTGATCTAGTTGTATTTGATTATCAAAAATCTCTGTATTTGGGTTATGACCAATTGCAATGAAGACTCCTTGAACGGGCAGAGAAACATCCTCACCATCATTATTGAGATCATTTAAGAGAATACTATTAACACCTGACTCATCACCTACAACTTCTTTCAAGGTATGATTCCAGAGAATATCAATATTACCGTTGCCTTTTGTTTTCTCAAAAAGTTTGTCTTGCAACATTTTTTCTGCCCTTAATTTATCTCTCCGATGAATTAGAGTTACTTTTTTTGCAATATTAGAAAGATATATAGCCTCCTCAGCAGCAACATTACCACCGCCTACAACAACTACATCTTGATCTTTATAAAAGAAGCCATCACATGTGGCACAAGCGGACACACCCTTACCTTTATAAATTTCTTCACTTTCAAGACCTAGATATTTAGCTGTTGATCCTGTTGAAATAATAATTGCATCTGCTGTGTATATTTTATTCCCAGAAAAAAGTTTATACGGTCTACTTGAGAAATCTGATTTTTCGATATGGTCATAAATGATTTCCGTTTCAAAACGCTCAGCATGTTTCATCATACGGTCCATTAATGCAGGGCCTATAAGCCCTTCTGGATCACCTGGCCAATTTTCAACATCAATTGTTGTCATTAGTTGGCCACCAGGTTCTGAGCCAGTAATTAAAGTTGGTTTTAGGTTAGCTCTGGCAGCATAAACAGCAGCAGAATAACCAGCAGGACCTGCTCCAAGGATAATTAATTTTCTATGTTCAGTTGTAGTCATTTAGAAAAGTGTGTTGTTAGATTTTCCATAAAGAATCATAATATTGCGGACAACTATCAAAACCCTGTATTAAAACTATATATTGCAAATTACTTTAAGGAATTATTATTTCAATAAATAAAGTCAAAAAACTAATTAGCAAGATCACAATTCTAAAAGAATCAGTGGTGATTGTCTTATTTTCTTTTTCTTTAATTCTGTTTATCTCTCTCCTAACATACAGTGAGAATGATCCGGGATTTAATACCACCGGAAACGGACAGGATATCAGTAATTTTATTGGGCTCATTGGTGCTTATTTTTCTAATACTGCTATTACTTTTATAGGAATATCCAGTTACTTTTTACCACTTTTATTTTTTTCATCAGCAGTTGGTTTAGTTAGACCTGACGAGACAAAATCAAATAAAGAGATACTGATTATTAAATTGATATCTTTCTTTTTTGTTTTTATCACCACCTGCACACTTGCATCGATACACTTCATAGTGCCTTGGATGCCTGAAGGAGCAGGGGGTATTTTGGGTATGATTATGGCTTCCTTTTTTATCCAAGGGCTGAATGTGGTTGGGACTTCACTGTTGATGTTGGCTTTATGGTTTTCTTTTTTACCTTTATTTATAGGTTTCTCTTGGTTGAGATTAATTGAGGTTATAGGCACTAGCGTTATTAGGGCATTCAGCCTTCTTTCTAAACTCTCGTATAAGCTAGTCGAGTACTTAAAATCATTACTTTCTAAACCAGTAAATATAAACATAAAAGCTGAGTCCATTAAGAATAAAATAGATAAAAAATTACCTGAAAGAAAAGTACAACATAAAGCATCAAAACCAAAAATAGAAAAAACTGCGCCCCCAATTGAAGAAGGTAAAAAAGCTAGCACAGAAAGACAGTCTAAATTATTTGATACCTCATCAGATTCATTATTACCCAGCTTAGATTTACTTGATGAAGCGTCAAATGAAAAATACGGTAACTCACAAGAATCCTTAGAAGCACTCTCTAGATTGCTTGAATTAAAATTAAAGGACTTTGGGATTGATGCCACAGTTGAGGAAGTGCTGCCTGGACCAATTGTTACAAGATTTGAAATTAATCCTGCTCCTGGAGTAAAGGTCAATCAAATTAGTAATCTATCAAAGGATTTAGCTAGGTCTCTCTCTGTGTCAAGTGTCAGAATAGTTGAAGTCATTGAAGGTAAATCTTTTATTGGTATAGAGGTTCCTAATGATAAAAGAGCTTTAGTGGTTCTAGGTGAGATATTACGTTCCAAAACTTTTGAAGAAATGTCATCACCACTCTCCATTGCTTTAGGAAAAGATATAGCTGGTAATCCAATAGTTGCTGACTTACAAAAAATGCCACATTTATTGATTGCAGGAACCACAGGTTCGGGTAAATCTGTTGGTATTAATGCCATGATTATCAGTCTACTTTATAAGTCAACACCAAAAGATGTCAGAATGATACTTATTGATCCTAAAATGCTTGAACTATCAGTCTATGGTGGAATACCCCATCTTTTGTGTCCCGTTGTAACTGACATGCGTCAAGCTGCAAATGCACTGCGTTGGTGCGTAGTAGAAATGGAAAGACGGTATAGATTAATGTCTAGCTTAAAGGTTAGAAATTTAAAAGGGATGAACACAAAAATTGAAGAAGCGATGAAGGCTGGTAATCCAATTGAAGACCCACTATTTGATGTTGAGAATGCTATTAAGTTAGGGGAGAGTACTAACATCCCCCATTTAGAGCCTTTGCCCAATATTATTGTTGTTATTGATGAATTGGCAGACATGATGTTGACAGTTGGAAAGAAGGTTGAGCAACTTGTTACTCGTTTAGCAGCGAAAGCTAGAGCCTCAGGTATTCATATGATTATTGCCACACAAAGACCTTCTGTTGATGTTATTACAGGTTTAATTAAGGCTAATATACCAGCCAGGATAGCATTCCAGGTTTCAGCAAAAGTTGATTCCAGAACAATTCTTGATCAAATGGGAGCAGAAAGTCTTCTAGGTAATGGTGATATGTTATATATAGCACCCAGTTCTTCGACGCCATTTAGGGTTCATGGTGCGTTTGTATCAGATGAAGAAGTAAATCGTGTTTCATCTGACTTGCAATTAAAATCTCAACCTATTTTTCTCGATGAAGTAACTTCTGGTCAAATTGAAGAGGCTTCTACCGGAGATCAACGTTCTGGTAATGATGACAGTGAAACAGATCCCTTATTTGACGAAGCAGTTAAACTTGTCACTGAGTCAAGAAATGCTTCAATTTCATCAGTCCAAAGAAAACTTAGAATTGGTTATAATCGTGCTGCCAGGATTGTAGAGAAAATGGAAGAAATTGGTATTGTTAGTGAACTTGAACCCAATGGCAGAAGAGAGGTTATAGCCCCACCACCTCCAGAAGATTAAATAAACTTCTATGAAAAATATTCAATTCTTTCTTATTTTTTTATATCTATTAGTTATACCAAAAACCTCATTAGGCAATGATTTTAATGTTATTGAGTTCTTTAATAGGATTGACACTTTGCATGCAGAATTTACCCAAAAAAATAAAGGAGTCTCTGCCAGTAGTATCATTCAAGGGTCAGGTGAAATATTCTTAAAAAAACCTAATAAGCTAATTTGGGATATGCATGAACCTTTTAAAAAAATAATGGTAATTAATGGGTCAACCATGATTTTTTATGACGAGGATTTAAATCAAGCCTTAATCTCTGATTATATTGAAGACAATAAAAGTTCATGGATTAGCCTTTTTATGAAAGGTAAATATAACGATGACGCAAAGCTTATTAAAGAACAAACACTAATCGATGATCAATATTATGTTAGTTTCATGATTGATGATTTTCGCGATCAATACAAAAGTGTGGTATTTGTATTTCAAAATGAACGATTACATATAGTTAAACTTGAAGATTTAAGTTCTGAGGTTGTTGAAATTGAATTCACTAAATTTGAAATAAACCCAACAATAAAAAAAACTCTATTTAACTACACTGTGCCACAATCAGCAGATGTTATAGATCAACGACGAGAATAGTGTTGATTAGATCATTATCAAAACCTACGCAATACTTATTCACCTTTATTCTATTGTTACTTATAACTGTTTTGCATTTTATAAAACCACCCTCAATCGAAGTTAGTTCAATATATGGAATTGATAAGTTTTTTCATTTTCTTATGTTTTGTTCCTTAACTCTTTGGTCATGTTTTGTTTTTTCTAGAGAGAGAATTAAGTTGTTTGTTATTTTTTTAATATTCTATGGATTAATGCTTGAATGGATGCAAATGGCGTTTTTTCCCTTAAGGTCTTTTGAATGGATGGATTGGTTATTTGATGCACTGGGTGTACTGGTTGGTTTTTTTACTTTCACTAAAAAGCTATAATCACTTTTATAGAAAGCTCAATAACATAGATAATTATGATTGACCCAAAATTAATTCGACACGACGCCAAGATAGTCTTAGATAATCTTTCAAAAAGAAAAAATGATTTTAAACTTGATGATTACCTATCTGCAGAAGAAGCTGCAAGAAAAATCCAAACAGAGGTTGAAAATCTTAGATCAACTAAAAATAAACTTACTAAGACAATAGGTTCATCAAAGTTAGATGAAAAAGCCAAGGAAAAGATTGTAGATGAAGTTCATGAAATCAATGAATCCCTTAAGGATGCAGAAGCAAAATTAGAGGGGCTTTCAGTAGAAGTGAAAAATCTTTCTCTTCTGTTACCTAATATACTCCACGAATCGGTACCTGATGGCAATGATGAAAAGGACAATGTTAAAATTAGGCAATGGGGTGAGATAAGAGAATTTAGTTTTGAACCTAAAGATCATACTCAATTGGGAGAAGACAGCGGTTGGATTGACTTTCAGTCAGCATCAAAGATATCTGGATCTAGATTTGCAGTGATTATTGATAGATACGCACAATTGCATAGATCATTAATACATTTTATGCTCGATATTCAAACCAATGTTAATGGTTACACTGAATATTATGTCCCAAGCATCATTCGTTCAGAATGTCTCGAAGGGACAGGACAGCTACCTAAGTTTGCTGAAGATCAGTATAAGATTGAGAATGAAGAAAATCTTTATCTAATCCCAACAGCTGAAGTGCCACTCACTAATTTAGTTAGAGAATCAATCATAGAAACAAATCAATTACCGATTAAAATGGTTGCTCACACACCTTGTTATCGTCAAGAAGCCGGATCTTATGGTCAAGACACTAGAGGTATGATCAGGCAACATCAATTCGAGAAAGTAGAATTAGTTCATATTGTGAAACCAGAAGAATCTTACCAAGCTTTAGAAGAATTAACTGAAAATGCAGAATCAATTCTCGTTAAATTAGGGTTACCCTATCGTGTTATGCTTCTATGCTCTTCGGATACTGGCTTTGCAGCAGCAAAAACTTATGACATCGAGGTTTGGCTGCCATCACAAAATAAATATCGAGAAATTTCTTCTTGCAGCAATTGTGAGTCTTTTCAAGCTCGTAGGATGAAAGCGAGATTTAAGGATTTGAAGACGAATCAAAACGAGTATGTGCATACCCTTAATGGCTCGGGTTTAGCTGTAGGAAGGACATTTATAGCGGTTCTAGAAAATTACCAGAATGAAGACGGAACAATAACTATTCCAGAGGTATTAAGACCCTATATGGGTGGTATAGAGATAATCTAGGTTTCTCGACATCATCTCATTAATTATTTTTTATCAGAGCTTTCTTTAATGTGAATATCTCTTTGCGGGAAAGGAATAACAATACCTTCTTTAGAGAATTGATGATTAATTTCAAAGTTTAAATCACTGAGAACATCATAACGTTTTTTAATATCAAGTATTCTGACTCTTAGTTCAAAATTAAGTGAGCTATCTCCAAATCCCATGAACAAAGCTTTTGGTGGAGAGGCTCTGCTGTCTGTTATCACCTGATCATGCTCAGAGGATAGTGATTCAAGGATTGTTTTTACTTTTTCAACATCACTGCCATAAGACACACCAATTTTTATTATTAACCGACCATATGGGTTATGTAACACCCAATTTGTAACACGACCAGAGATAAGTTCTGAATTGGGTATTAGCATATCTTGATTATCTAGTGTCTCTATTTCAGTTGCTCTGATACTTATTTTTTTTACGTAACCCTCAACATCTCCCACAGATACAAAATCACCGGCCTTAATTGGTCGTTCAAAGAGCAGAATAATTCCAGAGATAAAATTATTAGCAATTGATTGAAGACCAAAACCTATACCAACTGATAGTGCACCAGCAACAACAGCTAATCCTGTAATGTTGATTCCACCAATGGATAATCCAACGAGTAGTGAAATAGTAAAACCTGTGTATCCAACAATTGTAACTAAAGCATCTCTGGCTCCACGATCTGAAGTTATTTGCCTTAACCAGCGTCTATCCATCCAACTCTTAATCCAGCCAGTTATGCCGCTAAGAATAGCAAAGGCTATAATCCCAGCAATGATATTTGTGGGTACTATTCTAATATCCCCCATAGGTATGCCCTCAGTGGCATAAGATGAGAGAGTGCCTATAACTGTTCCAGTAGGGTCCCAAATACGGAACAATACACTTACAAAGACTATCCAAAGAACAGCGTCAATGAAGAGTTGGTAAAGTGCTAATTTTGGTTTTCCAGTGTCTCGAGTAAAATTAAGAACATTTCTTATTTTGATGCTAGCGATGTTTGTGCTGCTGTTAATCCAATTCATTGTTGTGTCACTGAATGCTAATAATGACCAAAGAATATACACAGAGAGTAGGGTAATGATAAAACCGCTAAGAACAAAACTAGATAAATTATGAAAGCCTGATAACTCAGCAAGAAAACTAACACCTAAGGCTGAATAACCTAACATTTTTAGAATCCCGTATTGTCCTTGAGATAAAAACACTGCGGATACAGAGTTCAACACTGACATCATGGAAATAACTAAAACACTAACAATGCCGATTCTTATCAGCGACTGTTGTGATGCTACATCACTAGTAAGCCATTCAGGACCAAAGATTATATAGCTGAGAACTAAAACCAAAGTAAGGAACCGGAGTTTTTGCTTTAGTGTTTGTGCTGCATCTTTCTTTTTCTCTCCTTCAATTTTGGTTGGAGAGAAGGAACCTGTCACCCAATTATTAAAAACATTAAGTACTGTCACAAGAAATGGGCTGATCGCTAGACGAATAATCCATGATTCTGAGATACTAATTGACAAACTCAGGCTTGCAGCAGCAGCAATACCTAAAGACCCGAATATAATGGGTGCTTGAACTCTACCGAAAGGTTTAAATAGTGCTCTTAAATTAAGTATTAAGCCTCTGTCTAATGATTTAAGTATCTCGTAGTACTGAATTTTTTTGATCTGGTCACCAATGAAAAAACCAAAACTAAAACCTAGAATGAGAAATAGTGTGAAAAGGATTAGGCTTTGAGCATTAATTTGTTTAAGGGTTTTATCTAAAAATAACTCAGGTAAAAGGTTGAGTTGTTTAGGTAACGAAGTAATAGCTTCAATAATATTTGTACCTTTTTCGCCGAGTAACTCCGTGGTTAAATCATTAAGTAATTTATTTGATAGATCAATAATCCGTGTTGATCGAACAACTGTTAGAGAACAATTCTTAAGTTGTGCATCTTCTATAGTTAATTTATTTCTTGCCTCAGAGAGACGCTCATAAATTTCTATATCTACCTCAGGATTAATTTGTTCTAAGGCCTCAACTTCTAACTTAAGTGTTTCAACTAGAGGTTCAACCTCATCAACACATCTAAGTGCAGAGGCTCTAAGTGATAAGGATTTTCCTCTAACATCTTTAATGATTGTTTCATTAATATTTTCACTGTTTAATCTGTCTTGTAATATCGATAATTCAGAGATGGCATTATTAACCTCAAACTGAGAAAAGATTGATTGACTAAATGTCAGAACTAATATTATTAATAATGACGAAAAGTATTTGTGTTGTAGAATAGTTCTCACGATGTTTGGAGTTTAATTTAATAACCTTAAAATATATATGGAAAAGTCTATCATGCTATATGAGGTCGTATTAAAAAATTTATGAATCGTGTTTTTGCAATAACCGGCAGCGGTGCTGAAAAAAATCCCAATCAGCAGCCAATAGATGACTTTTGGAATCAAGCAGTTAACCACATACCAACATTAGCAGGTGATCATCAAGTTAGATCAATAGGAATTGATGAGGAGACAACGGGTCTTATTATTAGCTTCATAAAAGCAGGAGAAAAAGTAGGGACTTTTTCTTTGCCCTGGATTATGACAGCTGAAAATTTACCAATGAGTTATAAAGGTCTTCCTATAATATTACTTTCATATGATGGTAAACCTGAATTAGTGGTTCAACTTACAAAGGTGTTTGAGATTAGTTTTGGCAACATAGACTCAAAGGTAACTGGTATTGACGGCCCACCAGTTAGAGATCCAGATGTTTGGATTCCGCTGCATAGAAATTATTGGAATGGCATATTAAAAGACTATGGAATAAGTTGTACAGATGATATGCCGGTGTTGGTTGAAAAATTTAAATTAGTTTTTCCAAACAATACAGATTAATAATTCATTATTTTTTATAATTTCTTCTGTTATAATTTGCTTAAAAATTAGGGGAAATCATGAGTATTTCTGAGTTTTTAAAGTCTGCATTATTAATTGTAATATGTGTTTTTTTAGCTAGGTTTATTATGCCTCCTAGTTACACTCCTGTTATTGCCATGGCAGTTTTTCTACCGTTTATGACCCAACATAAATCTTTGCAAATGCTCCTTCCGGTATCAATTTTATTCTTCTCTGATTTGATACTAGGCTTTTATGGTCAAACAATGATTTATGTATACGGAACAATGATTCTAATTGGTTTGCTATCACGTGTGCTGCATAAAGGTACAGCAGGGTCATTGCTTTTAAGTGGTTTCTCAAGTGTGCTCTTATGGCATCTAGTTGTTAACTTTGGTGTATATATGAACGGTCTTGGCACTCAGTCTTTAGCTCAAACCTATCTCTTAGCTATTCCTTTTGATTTAAAACTGCTTTTTAGTACAGTTACTTTCTCATTAGTTTTTTATACAGGATGGTCAATGACCCGAAAATCATTACTGGTTTCAACTAGAAATTAAATCATTCAAATACTTTCACCTAGTAATTTGCCATAGGTAAGGGCCGGTGTAACACCCATGCCATTAACATAAGCGTTCCCTGAAGTTGCTCCGAAGCCAATGACTTCGCCAATTGCATAAAGATTATTAATTGGTTCACCGCTAGGTTTAATAACTTCAAAGTCCTTATTAATGGCCAATCCAGCAAAGGAGCATAAGCTCCATCCACTCATTCTAATTGAATAAAAAGGTGGTTTTTCGATCGGTAGGGGTCGGTACTGTCTCCCTAAAGTGTCGTCACGGTTATTTTCTAGATTATTATTATACTCTTGCACTGTTGATTCAAGGCTGAGTGCGGGTAGCTCACTTTTTATCGCCAATTCTCTGATACTTCCATATTGCTTGATCATGTTTTGTTTTTTTGATTCAGTCATGATTCTTTTATTTGGCCATCCGTAAATTAACTGGGGCATTTCATCGATCATATTCTGATCAAGAATAGCCCAGTGCCGATGAGCGGGTTGTTGCATAATAGTGTGCTCAATGGCATCAACACTCTCATGATCTTCTTGAACAAAACGTTTGCCTTTTGAGTTAACAAGGATTTCCCAAGGTAGTCTCTCAATTATGTTTTTAGTCAATCCGTACATGGTGGAAGGTATTTTATCGTCAGTAAGGATCATTCCATACAAAGGTGAGTATTTCTCTCCGCCTCGAAGATAGCCTCCCACTGATTGCCCTAAGATTAAACCTATACCTTGGCTGTTTGGATAAGCCATTTGACAATAAAGCGGTACGTTATGCAATTCTTCATAGAGATCTGGGTTAGACGCACATCCTCCTGAGGCAAGGATCACTTTGTGACCCTTATAGTCCATTAGTCTTCCTTCTTTGTTGTGTGTGATAACGCCAGTTATATCACCATTTTTAGATTGCATTAAATCTACAGCATTGGTTTCTAGCAGAACTGTAATGTTGCCCTTAGTAATTTCTTGATCAACGATTGGTTTGATAGCATTTAAAATGGAGATGCCTCCCATTGGACCTTGAATATATCTTTCTACTTTAAAGGGGTCATGGGCTATTTTTGTAACCGGATGATGATCAAAGACCTTATAACCATTTGCTGCTAACCAATTGATTGTTGTACCGGCATTTTCTGCCACAATCCTTGTTAGATCTGGATCAGAGGTATTGCCGTTGATTCTCATAATGTCATCATAATGTTGATCAGGGCTATCCATAATTCCTTTTTGCTGTTGAAAAACAGTGCCAGCTCCTGCAATTTGACCTGTGGATAAGAATAAAGTCCCTCCTATCACTGAGGCTTTCTCAATAACAAGAACCTTTAAGCCTTTTTTAGCTGCAAAAATAGCTGCTGGCAGGCCTGCTGTGCCTCCTCCAATGATAATGACATCCCAATGCTCCTTAGCCAATGCAAGTTGATAGGGGTAGGGAAGGATAGCAGTAGATAATATCCCGGAGGTGTATTTGAGGAAGTCCCTCTTAGTTAATTTATGGATTTTCTGAAATGACATCATTTAAATCTATCTGATTTGTAGGTTCTTCATAAACTTCAGTTATAAGGTTATCAGTTTTATAGTCTACAATAATTTGGATTGTAAGCTCATTTTCTAACTAGTTATGAAATAATATTAAGATGCAAAAAACACTAAAACTATACCAAAGTCTGACACATCTTCCTCTAGGGAAGATTATTTTTAGTAAAATGCTCTGTTTTCTGACCCCTTATTTTTCTTCAATCAAGCCATCAATAAAAGAACTTAAAATAAATCGATGCGTAGTTTTTATGAAAAAGAGGAGAGCTGTGACGAACCATCTTAAAACCGTACATGCTGTAGCTATGTGTAATATGGCAGAACTTGCTGGAGGATTAATGACAGAAGTATCACTCCCTCAAGGTAAGCGATGGATCCCTTCAGGAATGACTGTGAAATATTTAAAGAAGGCTAAATCAAACTTAATCGCAATAGCTGATGGAAATGAACTTGATTGGGATAGGGAAGGTGAAGTTATAGTACCAGTAGGGATTACTGATGATAATAATGAGCTTGTATTCAGCGCTGAAATTAAAATGAACATTAAAAACATAAAGTAAAATATTTATGAGTCGCTTAAAAGAAGTGTTTCCCTACAAAGCCCCATCAAAGAAAGTGACAGCCAATATGTGTGATATTAATGGTCATATGAATGTTAGCTATTATCTTGAAACTTTTGATGTCTATTCTCGATCTCTATTTGAGTCATTAGGGTTTACTCAAGATTATTTTACTCAGGGTTTTTCATGTTTTGCTATCGAGGACAACATTAGATATTTAAATGAATTTCTTGAAGGTGATAACATATATCCTAGGTTTAGGATTCATAATTACAATCATAAATTAATACATGTAGTGGGTGTTTTATTAAACGAAGATGAAGAATTGTCATCCATATCAGAAACCATTGTGGCTCATATTGATATGACTCAACGTCGGACTATGAATATGCCTCAAACACTTCTTCAAAAAGTAGAAGCAGTATCAGTAGAGCATTGTCACAAAGGCTCTATTAATTTTGATTTAAGATTAAGTGTTACAAATAAAAAATCTAATCTATTGATTCCCCAAGAGCTTTAGCACGCTCAAGTTTTGTGGGTTCTTCTTTCGGCAGGTAGTAACACGATATAATTAAAGCTATGAAGGCGATTGAAAGAGCTGATAAACCCCATGCTAGAGCATATTTTAAAGCCACAGCTTCGTTGTATCCATTCGTGTAAAAAATATCACTTAATTTACCTATAGTATATGGCCCAAGGGCTAGCCCTAACATACTAACCATAAGAATATAAAAAGCTCCAGCGACTCCTCTCATTCTTGGTAACACTAGGTCTGACACTGTGGTCGGCGCGATGCCTACCCATAACGGGGTAGCAATTTGAAAGATTGAATAATATAAGTATGACATTTTAAGTGATTCAGAAAACAAAAGACCTAGGCCAGTCGGTATTGCTATAGCTATAACCATGAAGCCAACATAGAGACGACCGTTTATGTATTTTTTTCTTAATTTATCTCCGACATAACCGCCAAGTATCACTCCAACTGTTCCTGATACTGCAGTTATTAAACCAAGAATAGTGGCAACTTCTCCCTCGCTAATACCAAAATTACGCATATAAAAAGCTGGGCCGAAGGCTGCCATTGAATAGGTAACAAATGCAATAAACGGGAAACCGATGACGGCAAAAATTAAAGATTTTGTTTTGAAAATTAAACCAAAGGTTATTGGGTCTCTATTTTTCAGACCTTGAATCCAGCAACTTAACAGATAAGACCCTACGCCAAAGGCAAGCCACTGTATAAGATCATTTGTTATTAGATATAATCCGTAACAAGTCAAACTGATCAAAGAAGCAGTAACTAGATTAATAATTAAAGCTTTTTGTGGTGATTTATCCTGAAAAATGATTAAAGGCGACATGCCAATAAACTCATCTAGCATTGATTTAAATGGTGAGGATACCTGAGGAGATTCAATACCCTCGCTACCACCTCTTTTTGGTTCTTTAATACGCCAGGTAAAGCATGCCAGAATAATCCCAGGTAATCCAACCAACATAAATGCTGCTTGCCAACCTTTTAAACCTAATGGGGCTAGACTCGGATCAGGAAATGTATTGGTCCATAGTTCAACAATCCAGCCACCAAGAAATAGACCAATTCCTGCACCTAAATAAACACCGCTTGAATAGATTGATAGTATTGTTGACCTGATTTTGGGTGAGAAATAATCTGAAAGAATAGAATAGGAGGCTGGACTCGCAGAAGATTCGCCAATACCAACACCAATTCTATATATCGAAAGAGTGCTGAATGATTTTGCTGTTCCAGAGAGAACTGTCATCAAGCTCCATGTGGCTAAGCCTATGCTAAGTAGATTTTTTCTTGACCAAGAGTCAGCAAGTTTCCCAAGTGGTATTCCAAAAATGGAATAAAAAACAGCAAAAGCTGTTCCGAATAAAAACCCTAAATCACTATCAGTAATATTTAGATCTGCTTTTATGTCTTCTGCAAGAACAGAGAGTATTTGACGGTCAACAAAATTAAAAATGTAGACGATAACTAAGAGAACTAAGGCTATTTTTGCTGATCTACCACCAACTTTAGGATAGGTTTTTTCTGTCATGATAAGGAAACCAATTGTATTAGAATAACTATTCTATAAAAAAATATCCTATCAGTATTTTTTATTTTTTATAGTTAAACTAATATTAATAGTGAAGGAACACAGTTGAATAGAATAGGTAAGGAGAGCTATATGAAAAAGGAGTTAAAAATGAGTGATGAATGTGAATCAGGTGGTTGCCTGTGTGGAACCGTAAAGTATGAATTTAATAAGTACAATCTAATCTCTTCACATCATTGTCATTGTGTAGATTGCCAAAAATCCACAGGCAGCGGAAAAGCCACTATTTTAATGCTACCCACTCAAGCTATAGTGATGAAAGGAGAGTTGAAATTTCATACAACACCACTGCAGTAGCAAACATTATGGTCACCGATGGTGATGGCGATACCTTCACTTATTCCATCACCGGTGGTGCGGATCAAACCCTCTTTGTCATCGATGCCAGTGCCGGGGCTTTGAGTTTTAAAAATGCTCCTGATTATGAGAACCCTTAGGACAGCGATTAGGACAACTACTATCTGGTTGAAATCACGGTCAGCGATGGTTACGGCGGACGTGCCACTGAGTTATGTGTGATTAGAGTCCGTGACAGCCTTGAGTCTGGACGAAGCTTAGGATCCGGTAGAGTTGAACGTGAACAGTTTGATCAAATTGACTCAGCGAATGATGACGATGTCAACGAAATTGCATCAGAACACAACCCACTAGGTTTAATCGAAACCGGAAGATCGATTGAGGATATTGTCCTGCCGGAAAGTGCACCGGTTACCAGTTTACCTTTCCTTTTGTCAGCAGAAGATGCTCTGGATTTACTCACCGAACTGATTGATCCAACCCCACTCGTTGCCATGGATTACCAGAATACATTGATGATGGATGAGGATGATCCAGTTAGCCTAGCTCAACAACCCCTAGAACCTTCAATGGTAAAAGTGTATTCAATTACTGATCTTCCATTTTTGGATAATTGTAATACCATGCTGGACGATACTATTTTAATTGTAACCTCGGAATTGGGATAGTATTGGTCAATTACGGATGGTCAAATATGAAGCTGAGAATATGAGATAGTATGATATTTGTAGAAACCTCTATAAAATACGAGTATTAAAAATATAGGAGAGGTGGCAGAGCGGTCGAATGCGGCGGTCTTGAAAACCGTTGATGGTTAATAGCTATCCGGGGGTTCGAATCCCTCCCTCTCCGCCAGAACCTAGTATTAAGAAAATCCCTCTTCTGATAAGATAATCATTATTATGAATAGAGCTATAACATTCCTTTTTTTATTTGCAGTCCTGATTGGATGCACAACGGATGATCAACAAAGACCAACAGCAGAACAAGCTAAGGATTTCTTAACTGAATATCAAAAAATAGCAACCACTGAGGGTCCTGTAATTTCTTCAGCTTTTTGGATCTCCTCTAATTTTATTACTCATGATTCACAAGTTGTTGCTGCTGATTATAGTAAGCGTTATACCCTTAAAGGACTTGAAGAAGCTAGAATTGCTGCCACATTTGATGATATTGAATTGGAAGCCCTTGATAGAAGGGCGCTAAATCTAATAAAAAATGGTTTTGTTATGCCGCCACCTCTTAATGAAGAGCTGGCTGGTGAACTTTCTATAATTATGACTGAACTCGAAGCTATGTATGGAACTGGGCAGCACTGTTTTACAGAGGATGACTGTTATGATCTTGAAGCATTTGAAAATATTATTGATAGCTCTAGGGATCCAAATGAGCTTTTAAAAGCTTGGTCTGGTTGGCGAGAGATAGGGAAGCCAATGAAAGACAAATATTTAAGGATGGTTGATATAGGTAATCAAGGCTCAAAGGATTTAGGTTATAGCGGCCTCTCTGATTTATGGTTTAGTAAATACGATATGCCGAGCGAAGACTTTGCGATCATGGTTGATAATGTGTATGAAGATATCCAACCATTGTATGAAGCACTTCAATGTCATGTTAGGGCTGAACTCAATCAGATTTATGGTGACTCAGTGATACCATTGAATGAACCCATGCCAGCTCATGTTCTAGGTAATATGTGGGCTCAGTCATGGTCTAATATTTTTGATCTGGTTTATGAAGAGGAAGAGAGCACTTCTATTGACTTGACTAATATTATCTTGGAAAAGAATTTATCAGAGACAGAAATG
Organism: Gammaproteobacteria bacterium; assembly: GCA_029941465.1. Taxonomy (GTDB): domain Bacteria; phylum Pseudomonadota; class Gammaproteobacteria; order Steroidobacterales; family UBA11654; genus CACPJA01. The sequence continues at coordinate 12,851 of JAPYQN010000006.1, read as the reverse complement.
GTTGAGATTGCAGAAAACTTTTTTTTATCACTTGGTTTCGATAAACTTCCAGAAACTTTTTGGCAAAGATCATTGTTTACAAAACCTCAAGATCGAAATGTAGTATGTCATGCAAGTGCTTGGGATATAGATACTCAAAATAAAGATCTCAGAATCAAAATGTGTATCCAAAAAAATGAAGAAGATTTTATTACTATCCATCATGAACTCGGCCATATTTTCTACTATCAAGCTTACTCAGATCTACCTGAGATCTTTCAGAGTGGAGCTAACGATGGTTTTCATGAGGCTGTTGGTGATCTTTTATCGTTATCTATTACGCCAAATTATCTAGAGAAAATAAATTTTATAACCCCTGAAGAATCAGCTGAAGCTAAGCGAAATGGAATATCATTATTAATGAAACAAGCTCTTGATGGCGTTGTAGGAGTTCCTTGGACTTTGATGCTTGATAAGTGGAGGATGGCTGTTTTTGATGGCAAACTAAATGATCAAGAACTTAATGATTATTGGTGGGAATTAAGGGAAAAATATCAAGGAATTCAAGCTCCAATTGATCGGCCTTCTGATGCTTTTGATCCTGGTGCGAAATATCATATACCCGGCAATACACCCTATACTCGATATTATTTAGCAAGGATATTGCAATATCAATTTCATGAATCACTTTGTAATTCAATTGGATTTGATGGGCCACTTCATGAATGTTCAATATACGGTAATGAATTAGCTGGTGAAAAATTAAGATCGATGTTAAGTCTTGGACAAAGCAAACCTTGGCAAGAGGCATTGGAGGCTATGATTGATGATAAAGAACTAAGTGGCAAAGCAATGCTAAATTATTATGCCCCTTTAAAACAGTGGCTAGATCAGGAAAATGAAGGCAGAGCTTGTGGGTGGTAGCAATCAATAATTCTTACTCTGAGTTCTAAATATTTTTTTATGCGAATTTTTCTAATACATTTAATTTCATTATTAGTCAGCTTTAATGCTTTCTCAGAAATTATTATTATCCCACCCAGCGAGAATGCTCAGGAACAAATCCAAGAAGCAATGATCCTAGCAAAACCAGGCGATGAAATACAGCTTACAACCGGGGTGTACATAATAGAAGATGGCCTTTCTCTGGATGTTGATGGGCTAAGTCTGAAAGGTACTGGACACCGAAACACTGTGCTTGATTTTAGCAATCAAATGACTGGTGCTCAGGGATTAATGGTTACTTCTAGTGATGTCTTATTAAAAGATTTTGCAATTATTAATACCAAAGGGGATGCAATTAAATCGAAAGGTTCAAATGGAATTTCATTTATTAATATAAGAACAGAATGGACCGGTGGACCTAACTCAATGAACGGTGCTTACGGACTATATCCAGTGGACTCTAAAAATGTCTTAATTGATGGATGTATTGCAATTGGTGCTTCAGATGCAGGGATATACGTTGGCCAATCACAAAATATTATCGTGAGAAATTCTTTGGCAGAATACAATGTTGCTGGAATAGAAATTGAAAATTCATATTATGCTGATGTTCATAATAATACTGCTCAGAATAATACAGGGGGAATTTTAGTTTTTGATCTTCCTGATTTACCACAACAGGGTGGTCATCATATTCGGGTTTTTAATAATCAAATTAACAATAACAACACTGATAATTTTGCCCCTGAAGGGAATATTGTTGGCGAAGTACCAAGAGGCACAGGTGTTATTGTTATGGCTAACTCTGATGTTGAAATTTTTAATAATAATATTGCAGACAATGGCACAGTTAATATAGCCATCGTTAGTTTTAGCGACTCTAATGATCAAGTTTTTACTGATGAACTAGATCATGAAAAGGGACAAGACAGATACACCAATAGTCAATATTATCCTCACCCAAAATCAGTACAAATTCATGATAATAACTTTAGCAACAGTGGTTTTAATCCTGATACCGATAAAGAAATAGCTGCGATTCTTTATGAGTTGTCTGAGGGAAAAATGACAGATATATTTTGGGATGGAGTGTTACCTTTAACGCAAGTAATTTTTGGTCAACCTGAAGAGGATAAATTAATATTAAATAATAATGGTGATGCAACATTTTTAACGATTAGGCCTATTCGATATATGTTCTCATTACCTAATCCTATTTCCACAGATCAAACACCTTATAATCATGAGGTTAAACCTTTACAACCCGTGGTTATTAATTTCTCTGAATAAAGAAATGTTAAATAAGATTTTATTAAGATTAATAATGATCTTATTTATAACTCCTTTCAATCTTTACTCTATGGTGAATGACGACATAATTCTTTCTGATATTCCACCAAAATATCTCTCACAATACGGTTTTTTTCTGAATCAAAAGCAACAAAATCCAGCTCCAGGAGTACTCCCTTATGATCTAATTACACCTCTTTTTTCTGATTATGCTGATAAACACCGTTTTGTTTATATTCCTAAGGGACGATTTGCAACTCATGAAGCTGATTCAGTGTTTAATTTTCCAATTGGTTCAACATTAATAAAAACCTTTTCTTATGTCACAGCATTGGAGCCTCCGTTGAATCGGCATTTAATTGAAACAAGATTATTAATAAGAAAGGAATCAGGATGGGAGACATATGCCTATGTTTGGGATAATGATGGTGAAGAGGCTGAACTCAAAGTAGCAGGTAAAACAGTCCCAGCCACTTACATTAATAGTGAAGGTAAAAAAACAAATATTCGCTATCGAGTTCCAAATAAGAACCAATGCAAAGAATGTCATTTAAAAGATGAAGCAATTGTTCCTATTGGCCCTAAGCCTAGAAATCTAAACACGAATTACAATTATGATGATGGAACTATGAATCAGTTGATGAAATGGTCAGAGCTTGGATATATTAAATCATATTCGGAGAATAAGATGCCTGTTGCAGATTATTTAGACACCTCACAACCAATTGATAAAAGAGCCCGTGCTTATTTAGCTATTAATTGCGGCCACTGTCATTCAGTTACTGGATCTGCAAGTAATTCTGGCTTGTATTTAAACTATAAAGAAAATAGAAATAAGCAACTTGGCGTATTTAAGAGTCCTGTTGCAACAGGAAGGGGTAGTGGTGAATTAGATTATTCAATAGTTCCAGGACATCCTGATGAATCTATACTACTTTATAGGATGATGTCTAATTCACCTGATATTATGATGCCAGAATCAGGCCGTTCTATTATGCATAAAGAAGGTGTTGAACTGATTTATCAGTGGATCAAAGAAATGCAATGAACGAAAAAGATAAAAATCTAAAACCCAGAAAAAATATACCCGATTTTGCTACTACAAAAAAACATATAAGTAAGAAACGTTATGAAAGAAAGAAATCAAAAAAACAAATAGATGAATTGATTAAAGAGGATGTATGACTATTCGCAATGAACAATTAGTTTTGACTCTTCTTTTTATGTTAATTCCGTGCTTACCCCTTAAGTCACAGAATATTCAAACTGAGTTAGTTCTTTTAGGAACTGGAACACCTAATGCTAACCCAAATAGATCAGGGCCTGCCTTAGCAATTATTACAGGAGGGCAATCATATCTGGTTGATTTTGGCCCCGGTGTTGTTAGACAAGCAGCTGCTGTATCAGAAGATTGGGGAGGTTCAATAGAGGCATTAAATCCAAAAAATCTTAAAGTAGCATTTTTAACCCATTTACATTCTGATCATACGGCTGGTTATCCAGATCTAATATTAACTCCTTGGGTGTTAGAAAGATCCACTCCCTTAAAAGTTTTTGGTCCCAAAGGACTCAATCAGATGACCCAGGATATTATTAAGGCATACAGCAAAGACATTGATTATCGTATTGAAGGATTAGAACCTACCAATATTGATGGTTGGAAGGTTGAAGCAATAGAAATTAATGAAGGTATTATTTATCAAGATGAACTGATTGAAGTGATAGCATTCAAAGTTAACCATGGGACATGGACTGACGCTTTTGGGTATAAATTTATTACAAAGGATAAAACTATTGTTGTTTCTGGGGACACAGCCCCGAGTAAGAAGTTAATTGAAATGAGTAAAGGTATAGATATTTTAGTGCATGAGGTATATTCACAAGCTGGATTTAATCGCAGATCAGAAGTTTGGAAAAAATATCATGCCTCTCACCATACTTCTACGAAAGAGCTGGCTGATATTGCTAATGAAGCTCAACCAAAGTTATTGGTTCTGACACATGTTCTCTTTTGGGGTTCAACAGAAGAGGAGATCATAGATGAAGTGCAGGCTAACTATTCAGGAAACGTTTCTTTAGGGCAGGATTTATCAATTTATTAATGTAATGAATGAACTTATAAAAACATCATTATTAATTGCAGGTGGGGGCTTTATCGGCACCTTACTGAGGTTTTTGACCACTCAATTTATTAATAAATACACTGTTATTTCTTTTCCAATTGGTACTGTGGTCGTTAATCTTATTGGGTGCCTTCTCATTGGTGTATTAGCAGGTTTCTTTTCAGAACGACTTACCAGTGACTCAAATCTTTTTCTCTTTTTAACCATTGGTTGTTTAGGTGGCTTTACTACTTTTTCTGCATTTGCAATTGAATCGCAAGTTTTTATACAAAATGGTGAGTTTCTGAAACTGGCTGCCTATATTTCTATCCAAGTTCTGATTGGTATTATGTTGGCTGTGCTAGGCTATAATTGGATGCGAAGCTAATATGTCGAAGAATATTAATAAAACTGTATTAATTACTGGGGCATCTTCAGGCATTGGAGAGGCATTTGCTCAAGTTTATTCTGAACAAGGGTTTGATTTAGTTCTGACTGCTAGAAGGCAAGACCGTTTAGAGGTAATTGCTAGTAAATTAAAGCTTATTAGGCCAACTAATATACATATTATTCAAGCTGATCTATCAGACCCTATGGCACCTAATAATATCCTAGATTTTTGTACAGAAAATGGAATACATGTCGATTGTTTAGTGAATAACGCAGGTTATGGTAACCCAGGTAAATTTGAGGACATACCTTGGCAATCTCATCAGGATTTTCTTCAAGTTATGGTTACTGCTGTCACTGAATTAACCTATTTATTTTTACCAGGCATGATCAAGAAACAATATGGTCGGATTATTAATCTTGCTTCATTAGCGCCCTATATGCCAGCACCAGATATGGCCGGCTTATATAGTCCTGTAAAGATATTCCAGATAAAATTTTCTGAGAGTATTCATTTCCAATATTGTGACCATAATATTCATTGCTCAGCTGTGTGCCCTGGACTAACGCGTACTGAGTTTCATGAAGCAGCTAATATGCATGAGGTTCTTAAATCACCAAATTGGTTATGGATGGACTCGATAACTGTTGCGAGACAAGGGTTTGATGCCGTTATGAAAGGGGAATGTATAATAATAAATGGCCGACTGAATAATTTTTTTGCTACTCTGTCTAGACTGATACCACAAAACTTAACAAGATCTATTGCCAAATATCTTACTCAGAGGTCGTATTAAAAATGAACCCAAGGTTACTAATTTTAGTTTTTCTTATCATAACTAGTCAGCCACTATTTGCTCAAGAATCTGAAGACATAGGTGAACCGTTACCATCAAACTCACCAATCCAATCGCAAGATTTTACTTTGACAGATCCTCGATCTTTTAAGGATGATACTTTGGGAGATGAAAGACTCATAGATGAAAATAAACCACTAGTCTTTAATATCTCAGGTAAAGCCAAAGTTGTTGATGGTGATACCATTACCATCAACAACACTAAGATCCGTTTTAGCGGTATTGATGCACCTGAGAGTTATTATTATGGTCAAACCCAGTATTGTAAAAAAGCAAATGGAAAAATATGGGCTTGTGGCAAGAAAGCCACATCAAAGCTTAAAAAACTCATTAATAATCAGCTGGTTCAATGCACTGATGAAGGCAAGGATAGGTACGGGAGAACATTGAGTATTTGTTTTGTTAATGGTCTTGATCTGCAATCTGAAATGGTTCGATCTGGTATGGCCATTGCTTATCTAAAATATTCTAGACGTTATGAAAATGAAATGGTTGAAGCAATGAACGCTAAAGTAGGGATTTGGAGCGGTAATTTTCTTGATCCTGAAGATTGGAGAAGAGCGAACAGCGTAAGAGATTAAGAATTGATAGGATTTTTCTTTTCCATTTTACTTTGTAGGCAAATTTCTCTCAAAAAAATGTAATAAATTTTCTCCCATGACTAGACGGATCTGTGGTTCCTCAATTCCAGCTTCAAGTAATTCATGAGTAAGAGCAATAAGTTCTGAGGTATCAAATCCAGACAAGACTGCACCATCAAAATCAGAGCCTAAAGCCACGTGCTCAACACCAACCAGTTTGATGCCAAACTGGATGGCTGATGCAACTTCTCTAGGGGTATTCCCACACACCGCGGCATCCCAATAGCCGATTCCTATTAAACCACCTCTTGCAGCAATTTCCTTCATCAAGGAGTCATCAATATTTCTTGGTGAAGGGCAATGTCCATTAAAGCCAGTATGACTTACTAATAAGGGTTGAGTGGTGAGATTTAGAACATCTTTGACAACATTTTCAGAAGAGTGAGAAACATCAATGATAATCTTAAGACGGAGCATTTCATAAATAGCCTCTTGCCCAAATTTTGTTAAGCCCTGTTCAGTTGTTCCATGCAGCGATCCTCCTAATTTATTATCAAAAAAATGCTGTAAACTCATCATTCGAAACCCTTCACTGTATAGGCGTTGAATATTATCTAGATTACCTTCGAGTGCATGAGATCCTTCGGTGCCAATCAATCCACCTACTAAGTTTGGATTAGACTTTCTTTTATTAATGAACTTTTCAAGGTCAGATTGGGATAAAACTAACATAAAATTATCACTATCTTTTTTTGCAATTCGCTGTATTTTTTTTGCTTGGTAGATCACCCTTTCTGTTAAATTGTTCCAAGTTTTAACTGGCCATCCTTGTATCACAGCTAAAGCAGTTATTCTGTCATTTGCTGAAGTCTCATTTCTTTCATAATTTAGACCTTGTGGCACTTTAGAGACAGTGGTAAACATTTGCAATGCCACATTGCCTTTCTGTAAACGAGGAATATCTACGTGTCCAAAATTATGTTGATTTGATAGATTACGATCCCAAAGTGTACTGTCAGCATGTAAATCACCAATAAATAAATTCCTATGAAGTTTTTGTGCTTCTTCTGAAACTATAAAAGGGGCATGTTTTGAAATAAGATTAAACTGTTTTTCTAGCAGGCTTGGAGCAACCACAAAAAAGATCAATACGATAAATAAGAGCAATGAAAGAATTTTTTTCACGATAACAGTCTATATAAGGAAGTGTTAATTAACCACTCATAACTCTTGGCCAACGATCATGAATATTGTGCTCTAGTTCGGGTTCAATTGTCACGACATATAGTCTTTGTTCTTGCTTTTCAACAGCGACCAAGCCTTGTATCCACTGACCTTTCACTAGATCAAACCAATGGCTCTTACCTTCGTGATCTTTTTCCATAAAGCTTATGACAGGTATTTTCACTGGTTTGGGAAACCATCTATCCCAAATACCTGCGTGAATAGAGTCTAGTCTTGCCCATCCTCCAAGTGGTAATTTACCCATTTGACTTTTCCTTCGCCCCCACAGAATTAGTTTGGTCTCATTATTTTTTACAATCACAGGAAGTTTTGCTTTTGGATTAGGAAAATACACCCTCATATGCTCCCCATGATGAGTGTATGATGCTCCACCACACATATCTAAACAGTCCTTCTGTGGCCGCTAGGTTTCCATGCTGGTGCAATTACATCTGGCATGCTGGATCTATAAATTAAATTACTAGGCACTATCGTCAGGTCACCATATTTTTGGTTAATCATATCTAGGACTTTATTTTTAATATTTGACTTAGCATGCAGTTCTCTGTCCTCAAGAAAGTCAATTTGCTGATTTAATTTTTTTGGATTAATTGCTGTGACTTGTATTTGACTAATACCTTCACCATTCCAACCATAGTTGATCATCTTTTGGCCAAGTTTCATAATGAGCCTCCCATCATCAATAGGGTAGGGTGACTTAATTTTGCCGCCAATCCAACCCCTACTAGATTTAATCCCAATATAAAAACTCGATGCTTTAAAGTTATATTTTCTGAGACGAGATCCAACTTTCTCACTCATATGTTGTAAATAGATCAAGATAGTTTTTAGGTTTTTAGTGTTTGGCGGCATCACTTTGCCATGACCAATTGATTTTGGCGCAGCTATTTTGGTGTTTATATTTTCAGGATCCTTGCCTTGAGCCATTAACCATATACGACGCCCTGGATTTCCAAAATGCTTTCCAAGCACACTAATGGGTATGTTCTTCATGTCACCACACTTATAAACTCCATAGGCATTTAAAAATCTTTTCATGCCTTGTGCGATACCGCATAACTCCTCAACTGCTACATTACTTAAAGCTTCTTCTGAAGTTTCAGGGTGAATAATGGCAATGCCATGCGGTTTATTTTGTTTTGCGGCGTATTTAGCGGTTGTTTTATCACCGCTGATTCCAATAGAACAGCATAAACCTGATACCTCAAGAACTAGTTCCTGAATTTTATTTGCTATATTTTTTGGGGATTGAATAATTTTTTTACAGTGTGTTAATTCTAAGAAAGCTTCATCGACTGAATACACCTCTATATCAGGGGTAATGGTTATTAACGCTCGCATAATATTTGTTGATATTTCTGCATATCGTTTAGGCCTTGAGGGCCTTTGAATAATATCTGGGCATAATTTCCTGGCTTCTTTTAAACGCATTCCTGTTTTAATACCCCAATATCTGGCTTCGTATGAACAGGTGATAATGCAAGTACCTTGTAATCCATTAGTGACAGCAACAGGACGTCCAAATAATTCCGGTTGATCCATTTGTTCAATGGACGCAAAAAATGAGTCCATATCAACCAACGCAATCATTTTTGTCCAAGACCAGTTACTGATAACTTCTGAGTTGACCAACCACCACTCCTTGTATCTGAATGCGCTCTGCTTCGTAAGAAATCGCTTCCATTAATTTATTTTCTGGGACCAAAAGAACCATACCATTGGGGAGTTTCTTGAGTCTTTTTAATGTTGCCTCAATGCCATCAATAAGAGCGACAATAATATCTCCATTATCAGCTATATTTTGATGTTTGATAATGACGGTATCGCCATCTAGGATCCCTACTTCAATCATTGAATCCCCTGTTACCTGAAGAGCATAACGATCTGGGTTCATGATAAAGTCAGCTAGGTTGATTTCTTCCCTTCCTTCAATAGCTTCAATAGGTTGACCTGCAGCAATACGACCCAGTAAAGGGATAATCGGAGCAACTGATTGGTTTTCATAAGCTTCAAGATTTAAGCAAATGCCACGTTTTCGATGTGATGCAATACTCACCATGTTTAATGATTCAAGAGTTTTTAAGTAGCGATGAACTACTCCTTTTGACTTAATGCCAATGCCCTCAGCAATTTCAGTCAGAGTAGGGGAGTAACCTTTCCCCATACAATATTTTTGAATAAATTTTAATGTTTTTCTTTCGCTGGGTGTCAGCATTATTTCACTCCTCATAGTCAATTAATTAGACAGTTAGATAATAGAGAACAAAAAGAGAACATTCAACAAAATATTTTAAATTTTTATTAAATATTTTCATATATGAGATATCCATAGTTGCCTACCTAAATGATATGGAGTTTAATAACCTTTTAAATAGTTGATGTAGTCTTAATGTTACCATTTGAATTGATTATTAGAGCACTGGGTATTGTCTTTAGTTTGGGCATCCTTGCTGTTGCTATTGTTCTGGGGGGTTTTATTTTTATTACTCTCGCTGGATTAATTGTTATAGCCATAATCGGATTTTATGTAAGAGGGTTTTTTTACCGTAGAAAGAAAGATTTAGATACAGATGACACGGTAATTGATGCAGAATACACTATTTTAGATAACAAGGATTCTGATGATTGATCGCATAGATGAGTATAAACATAAACGAAAGAAACGACAGTTAAGGCGAGTCGCATTTGTCCTAGTTTTTATTGGTTTTGCTGTTATGCTTTCATGGTTCTTTGAATCACAAGCGACCACCACGGTGTTGATAACAACCCACACAGAGATTAAATCCGATTTACAATCAAATCCTGGTTTAACAGATGCTGGCACAAAACGTGCGACATCACTTCAAAAGATGTTGTTATCAATTGATGTTGTTGCTGGAGTTGACACTATTTATGCTACTCCACTAAGGGCCACACAAGAAACCGCTGAACCTGTTTCGAGAAGCTTGAATGTTCCTATCAATATAGTTGATCCTAAGGGTGTTGAAGAATTGATAAAAGATATTATGGATAATCATAAGGGTAAAATTATTCTTATAGTCACGCAACCCGAGGTCTTACCTCAACTGATTATTGAGCTTCAGGGAAGTAAAAAAATCCAACCTGCTTCTCTACAAGATTTAGACCAGCTCTTTGTGGTAACAGTGCCTTGGCTTGGTAAAGTAAAAACACTCCAATTACACTACGGTAGTTAGAAACAGTTATTCATTTCACTTGGTTTCTATTAAAATAAAATCTATGAAAAGAAAGAACACATACAATCTTCAAGAACTTATGGATTGTGCTAAAGAGAAGCTCTTTGGTCCTGATAACGGTAGATTACCATTACCCCCAATGTTAATGATTGATCGAATCACGCATATAAGCGATGAAGGTGGTGATTATGGTAAAGGTGAGATTATCGCCGAACTGGATATAAAGAAAGATGCTTGGTTTTTTGATTGCCATTTTTTTTCTGACCCTGTTATGCCTGGTTCCTTAGGTGTTGACGCTATGTGGCAATTAATTGGTTTTTTCCTCGGTTGGATTGGCGGCCAAGGAAGAGGGCGCGCTCTTGGGTGTAGTAAAATTAAATTCGTTGGACAGGTTACCCCCACAACTAAATTAATTACATACCACGTACACATCAAACGTATTATTAATTCAAAACTCACGATGGGAATTGCTGACGCTACTCTGATGGCCGATGAAAAAGTGATATACACAGGTAAGGACTTACGTGTTGGATTGTTCACTGAACTTTCAGAGGCTAATTAATGAGAAGAGTTGTTATAACTGGCTTAGGTATTCTAAGTGCCATCGGTAATAACAAACAAGAAGTTACTGATTCTTTGAAAACAGGAAGATCTGGTATTGAATTTTTCCAACAGTTTGCTGATTACGGTCTCAAAAGCCAGGTTGCCGGAACCATTAATCTTAATTTAGAAGACCACGTTGATCGAAAACTAAAACGCTTTATGAGTGACGGTATTGCTTTTAATTATCTTGCCATGAAAGAAGCAATAGAGGACTCTCAACTTAATCAGGATCAAGTCAGTTCTTTTCGCACTGGATTAATCATGGGTAATGGCGGAGGTTCACCAGAATCAGTTGTTTTTGGTGCAGATTCATTCAGGAAAAAAGGAAAAGTTAGCCCGTTTCTAGTGACTCGATCAATGTCTAGCGGTAACTCTGGTGTCTTAGGCACAGCTTTTAAAATAAAGGGGATTAATTATTCAATCAGCTCAGCTTGTGCTACGAGTGCACATTGCATAGGAAATGCTGCTGAGCTAATTCAATTTGATAAACAAGATATTGTTTTTGCCGGTGCTGGTGACGAAGTCCATTGGGTTTTAGCTTCGTTTTTTGATGGAATGAAAGCTTTGTCATCAAATTACAATGAAACGCCTGAATGTGCTTCAAGACCTTTTGATAATGATCGAGACGGCTTTGTTATTTCTGGTGGTGGTGGTGTTGTGGTGGTTGAAGAATATGAACATGCTATTTCAAGAGGTGCAAAGATTTATGCTGAGCTAGTTGGTTATGGTGCGACTTCAGATGGCTTTGATATGGTTCAACCCTCTGGAGAAGGAGCTGTTAGATGTATGCAGCAGTCCATGCAGAATATTGGTAAAATTGATTATTTAAATACTCATGGGACAAGCACACCAGTTGGTGATAGTAGAGAACTTGAGGCAATTAAGGAAACTTTTGGTGAGGATATACCTAAACTCACTTCAACGAAATCCCTTACAGGGCATTCATTAGGAGTGGCTGGTGTCCATGAAGCAATTTACACACTTTTAATGCTTGATTCAGACTTTATTGCAGCTTCTGCAAATATTGAAAATCTTGATGAAGGTGCAAAGGGTGTACCAATTGTGACAGCTATGGAAGAGGGCATTGGTTTGAATACTGTGATGTCTAATAGTTTTGGTTTTGGAGGCACCAACGCTTCTCTTGTTTTTACTAAACCTTAGATTACTTTATTTTTAATCTTTGTATCTCCAGATGTGAAGAGCCAAATATGATTGATAGGGATCAACAATTTCTAGAAGTTCATGTGGAGTTAATTCACATTGTTCACAAATTTGATTGATTCCTTTATTCAAGATTAAATCTTTTTCTGACCAGATATTAGTTCTTCCAAGATAAAAGATTGCAATCATTTCAGCAGACCAATTACCAAATCCCCATAGGCCTGTAATAGATGCTTTGAATTCTATATCATTCATTTCAGATAGTCCTTTGAGTGTAATTTCACCACCATTAACTGCTTCTTTTGCACCAAGAATTGCTTTAATTTTATTTTCAGATAAACCATCTTTTCTGATACCAGCTATATATGCAGTATCAAAATAGTCAATCAGTTTAATGTTTCTTTCTTCTGAGCTAGTTTTAATTTTATTCCAAATACTTTTTGCTGCTTTATATGATAGCTGTTGTTCAACCACTGTTTGTGCAAGACAATCAAATAATTCTAT
>JAPYQN010000005.1:41329-73719 GCA_029941465.1 Gammaproteobacteria bacterium | reverse complement strand
TTCTTCTTCAGCAGAAGTTGAGATTTCTTCTTCAGCAGAAGTTGAGATTTCTTCTCCAATACTGGATAGTTCTGTTTCTGCTTTTTCAGCCTCTGTCATGCCTTTTCGAAAACTTTTAATCGCGCCGCCTAGGTCACCACCAAGACTTTTGAGTCTTTTGGTCCCGAACACCAACACCACTATTAAAAGCACTATTAAAAGCTGCCATATACTGATTCCGCTTGCACCCATGTGTTTGCCCCTTAAATTTTCTTAGTTGCTTTTCACAATCATATCATGGATTTTTTGTTTCCAATGAAATTGTTATTGGCCCATCGTTGACCAAATGCACCTGCATGTCAGCCCCAAAAACACCCTGCCTAACCTTAGGGTATGTGGCCTGTAGTTTTTCCATAAAAAGCTGAAATAACGGCTCCGCTTTAATAGGGGCCATAGCTGATGAAAATCCAGGCCTATTACCTCTCGATGTGTCTGCTGCAAGAGTAAAATTAGGCACCACTAGAACCTCGCCACTCACTGACACAACATCTAAATTCATTTTGCCAGCGCTATCATCAAACACCCGTAGAGAAATAATTTTGTCACAAAGTTTTTGAGCAGTCACCACAGAGTCATCAGATTTAATCCCAAGCAAAACCAGTAACCCTTTTTCAATAGAGCACACCTTTTCTTGGTTTATCAGCACAGCAGCGCTTGAAACTCTTTGTATTAATGCAATCACCAGTTAAAAATACCATAATAATTAAACAATATGATTTACTATCATTAGCAACCCACCAAATAAACCAGGACAAACAATGAAACGAAGAGACTTGCTTATTGGGACCGCGGGCCTTGCCGCCACAAGCCAAATCAAGGCCGCCAACAAAGAAGTTTATAAGTGGAAAATGGTCACCACCTGGCCGCCTAATTTTCCAGGGCTAGGCACGGGAGCAATGGGGATGGCCAAAAACATTGAAAAAGCCTCGGGTGGCAGAATAAAAATTAAAGTCTTTGCTGGTGGGGAGCTAGTACCAGCCTTTGAGTCATTTGATTTTGTTTCAAGTGGTGGGGCCGAAATGGGACACGGCGCTGCTTATTATTGGCGCGGCAAAAGCGAAGCAACACAGGTTTTTACAACACTGCCCTTTGGTTTAAACGCCATGGAGTTGAATGGCTGGCTTTATTATGGGGGTGGAATGGAGCTTTATAGAGAGTTGTATGAGCCCTTTAATCTAAGACCATACCCAGCAGGAAACTCAGGGTGCCAAATGGGAGGGTGGTTTAAAAAGCCCATAAACTCCATTGAAGACCTTCAAGGTTTAAAGATGAGAATCCCAGGGTTTGGTGGAGAGGTTTTAAGGCGGAACGGTGGAACCCCGGTGGCAATGCCAGGATCAGAAATTTTTACCGCACTCCAAACAGGCACCATCGATGCCGCTGAATGGATTGGTCCCTACAACGACCTAACATTTGGTTTTCATAAGGTGGCCAAACACTATTATTATCCAGGTTGGCATGAAGGTGGACCTGCGCTTGAGTGCATTGTGAACAAAGAGGCTTATGAAGAGCTTCCAGAAGACCTGCAAACAATAATCGATATTGCTGCCAGCGCCACTAATGACACCATGCTGGCAGAGTTTGTGGCACGAAATGCGTTTTCTTTAAAACAAATTGAAATGATGGAAGACATAAAGATTGCCCCGTTTCCAAAAGACGTTATGGACGCCTTTAAACAAAAAGCAGAAGAAATAATTGCAGAAATAATTACCAAAGATCCTGTGTTTGCAAAAATATATAAGTCGTTTTCTGAATATAAAAACACCGTGGAAAAATGGACAAAAATCTCTGAGTACGCACTGTTACAAAATAGGTACGAATGACCAAACAATTATTGCCAACCTCTTTTTTTGTTGTTTTGTTTGGCATAAATTTATGGGGCTCACCAACAAACAATGACATTGAAATATTTGTTGATAAAGACCAACACAATGCTTTTATTTCTGTCGTTTCTAAGGGCGACGCAAACAAAGTAATAAAAAATATTGAGGCCATGTCCTTGGTGCCCATAGCGCTAGGAGTTAAAGATAATATTGATGTTGTGGGCTTTCCAACGACAGCAGGCTCTCTTGCTTTGCAAAATAACAGGCCCATAAAAAGCGCACACCTAACCAAGCGGTTACGAAGCGGGGGCTATTATATTGTCGGAAAAACCAATCTTTCTGAGTGGGCAAATTTTAGATCAACCCACTCAGTGAGCGGGTGGTCTAGTTTAGGCGGCCAAACAGTTAACCCTTATGGAGTGAATCGTAATCCTTGTGGATCGAGCTCTGGTTCAGCTGTTGCTGTGGCAGCAGGGTTGGTTGGTGTTGCAATCGGCACAGAAACTAACGGCTCCATCTCATGCCCGGCATCTGTTAACGGTGTGGTTGGGATAAAACCAACAGTAGGCCTTGTGAGCCGCAGTGGAATTATCCCGATATCTCATTCTCAAGATACAGCGGGACCAATGGGGACAAATGTGAAAGACGCGGCAAGGCTTTTGAGTTACATGGCTGGTTTTGATCCTGGAGATCCGGCCACTGCAAAAATACCAAAAAACATGCGGTTAAATTTTTCTACAAACCTGAGCAAAACAAACCTAAAAGGGAAAACGATTGGTTTAATGTCAGCGTCATCAAATGAACCAGAGGAAAACAGGTTAATAATTAAAGCAAAAACAATTTTGATTGCCGCCGGAGCAAGGGTAATTATGCTAACTGCCAAACAAGACTACCCTGGCGAAGAAGAATATTTTGTCCTTCTGTACGAGTTTAGAGAGGGGATAAACAAGTATCTCTCAACACACCCCAACCAACCAAAAAACCTAAAAGAGCTCATTGATTTTAATATTAAAAACAAAAAAACAGTCTTAGCCTATTTTGACCAAGATATTTTTCTCCTTAGCGAACAAACTAAAGGACAGAAGGAAAAATATTTAGGCGCACTAAAAATTACCAAAGCAGTCTCAACCGAACACCTTGATAATTTACTTAACACAAACGAGTTAGATGCTATCGTTGGTTTAACCATGGGGCCAGCTTGGGAAATTGACTATGAGGGAGGCGATCAAGCTGCAGCTAAAAACCAACTCTCGTGGGGAATGGGCAGTTACGCTGCTATGGCAGGTTACCCCCACATCACCATACCTTTAGGCTTCGTACAAGGTTTGCCTGTAGGGCTGTCATTTATCTCGACCGCCTGGCAAGACAAAAGGATAATAGAAATGGCCTATGCTTTTGAGCAGGCAAACAACCTATAACAGCAACATAAAAAAAAGAATAATTATGAGCGCATCAAACGAAGTATTTTTAGGCCAAAAAAAATCTGTTGCCAGATATAACATGGACACAAATGAGGCAGTTTGGAGCAGAGCTGTTGAAGACACCCCTTATATTATTACCACATGTGGAAACAATATATTGGTCCAAAGCATGAATTCTTGGCAAACAAAAAACTCCCATCAATTATTAAATGCCCACACAGGCAAAGAGGTTTGGTGCACCCAGGATATTAAAGGCTGGATAGTTCCCGCATATCACAATGGAGATATTTATTTTTTTAACCACAAGGGACACATCTGTAAGCTTTGTGGTAACACAGGCTCTTTATTGTATGAAACAAAATTTAAAAAATGGTATGACTCCACACAATACGTGTTGGCTATAGCACAGAATAAAATTTATTTAATCTCTAAGAAAAAAACTTTTGAGGTGGGCCAAACATCAGGGGAGTGCATAGAAATCCCAGAATTAGTAAATTTTACCCAGGATGAAATAACAGCAGCTTGTGGTAATGGCATCGATCAAATGGCGTTGTTTTCTGTAATTGCTTCTGCTTCTGGTGGTGACGGTGGCGTGGCAATGATGGGCGGAGGCGACGGCGGCGGCGGAGGCGACGGCGGTTAACCGTATATTTTGTTTGGCAACCAGGTTACCAACTCTGGAAAGAGGGCAATTAAAAACAACACAAACAACTGAATTAACACAAACGGAAGCACGCCTTTATATATGGATTTTGTTTCAACAAAATCAGGAGCAACCCCTCTTAAATAAAATAAAGCAAAACCAAAGGGCGGCGTTAAAAATGACGTTTGCAGGTTGACAGCTATCAAGACTCCCAACCAAATTGGGTCAACACCTAGAGCTAGAATTACCGGCGCAACAATAGGCACCACCACAAAAGTAATCTCAATAAAATCAAGAACAAACCCCAAAATAAACATTACCAACATCACCGCAACTATTGTTCCAACAACCCCGCCGGGAACAGAGGATAAATAAGACCGAACCAACTCATCACCCTCATAACCCCTAAAAACAAGCGAGAAAATTGACGCCCCGATTAAAATTAAAAACACCATGCTGGTGAGCTTGGCAGTTTCTTGTGAAACACCCCTTAAAACCTTGACAGTCAGTTGTTTTTTTATTCCAGCTAAAAATAAAGCACCCACAGCACCAACCCCAGCAGCCTCAGTAATGGTTGCTAACCCACCTATAATTGATCCCAAAACAGCGACCATTAAAAACAGAGGAGGCGCTAAAACAAAAGCAAGATCAATGAATAATGTCTTTTTCGATTTAAGGGTAGGCTCAACAGAAGGCATGCTTTCAGGTTTTGTAATAGAAATGAAAACGACATACACCATATACAACCCCACCAAAACTAACCCAGGAATAATTGCTCCAGCAAAAAGGTCACCAACAGAAACGGTTTTGGGCGAGTAAATTCCTAATTGGAGTTGGGACTGTTGGTAAGCTGAAGAGAGCACATCTCCTAATAACACCAAAACAATAGAGGGGGGTATGATTTGACCCAGGGTTCCTGATGCCGCAATAACACCGGTTGAAATCTCAGGAGAATAACCACGCTTTAACATAGTTGGAAGAGATAAAAGCCCCATAGTGACAACAGTGGCACCAACTATCCCAGTGCTGGCTGCTAACAACATGCCCACAATTATTACTGCTAAACCAAGGCCACCCCTATAGGTTCCAAATAATGAGCTTAATGTTTCTAATAAATCTTCTGCAATTTTGGATTTTTCAAGAGTGACCCCCATAAAAACAAATAACGGCACAGCAATTAATGTTTCGTTTGTCATAATTCCAAACAACCTGCTGGGGAGAGCATTAAGGTAACCAGGCTCAAAATTACCCGTAATTAACCCAATACCAGCAAACAATAAGGCCACTCCAGCCAAGGTGAACGCAACCGGATAACCAGCTAGCAAAAACACAATTACAGTAAAAAAAAGAAGAACAGACTCAATCATTGCGAATTTCCTGAATTGAGCGATGACCAATAAACAAAGCCTGGAAAAACAACATTGATCCACACACAGGGATTATTGTTTTTAATAAAGATATAAAAGGAAAAACAAGCCCCCCAGCGTCTTTAGAGGCCTCCTTTACTGCCCAAGAGCTGGCAACATAGTCCAGAGAGCCAAACACCAAAAACAAAGACACGGGACACAAACATAACACGCTACCAATAAGATTAATGCGGCTTTGAGTTTTAAGATTCCACCGCCTAAAAAAAACATCAACACGAACATGCGAGTCTTCGCTTAATGTGTAGGCCGCTGACAACAAGAAAACTGCGGCATGCATCCAAATCACTAACTCTTGCACCCAAATCCTTCCGGTAGAAAAAACATAACGCATGACAACAATGCTAAAAACAACAATCACCATAATTAAGACCAACCAAGAGACAGCCTTGCCGATAATAATATTAATGGTGTTAAAGCTCTGTAACAGCTTTTTAAACAAACCCATGGATAACTAGTCTTGCCAGAACGTTGGGGTAAAAAGCACCAACAATGCAAAAATTTCTAACCTGCCCAAAACCATTGCGGCGATACAAACCCACTTAGGCAACAAAGATAAATCCATGTAGTTTACAAAGACCTCACCCAAACCGGGTCCAAGGTTGTTTAGTGAAGCGGCGACTGCAGAGAAGGCGGTTAGTTCATCTAGGCCACAAGCTAAAAGAATTAATATGAACACCACCAAAATAACGATATAGGCTGACATAAAACCCCAAACAGAATCCAAAATTCTTTGATCCACTGCTTTCGAGTTTATTTTTACGGCAATCTCAGCGCTAGGGTGAACTAGTCGTTTTGCCTCTCTTAACCCTTGTTTTAAAAGGATTAAACACCGAGCAACTTTTAGGCCACCACCAGTGGAGCCCACGCACCCACCAACAAAGCTTACTAAAAGCAATAAAAAAGGGATCAACACTGGCCAATAACCATAGCCCGATGTGGTATAACCAGTTGTTGTTCCTATAGAGATCACCTGAAAAAATAACTCCGTGAAGGTGGCTGGCGATTGGTTTTGAGCCTGGCTAACCAACAATGAAACCCCAGCTACAAACACCACGGTTAATAATAAAACAATGTAGGCCTTAAACTCAGAATCTGCTAAATAGGTTGTTAGAGCTTTGTTTTTCCAAGCAAAAAAATGCAATGAAAAGTTTATACCAGCCAACAACATAAAAATGCTTGATACCCAATAAATAAAAGACGAGCCCTGAAAAAAACCAAAATTAGCATCATGGGTCGAAAAACCACCAATGGCGATAGTCGTCATGGCATGACAAACAGCATCAAAAAAGGACATTCCTCCAAGCAAATACCCTAAAGCGCAAAAAACAGTTAACACAACATAAATAGTTGCCAAGGATCTGGCAGTTTCTTTTTGCCTTGGGGTAAGTTTTGACTCTTTTACTGAGGCGGCAGATTCCGCTTTGTATAAGCGCATGCCACCAACCCCCAACATAGGCAGAACAGCAACCGCTAAAACAATAATCCCCAAACCTCCAAGCCATTGAAGCTGCGCCCTATAAAACAATAACCCCTTCGGTAGCGAGTCTAGGTTGTTGATGACAGTTGCTCCCGTTGTTGTTAACCCCGAGGTAGACTCAAAAATAGCGTCAGTTAAAGAGAGGGTGCTCTCAGGCAACATTAAAAAAGGAATAGCCCCAAATAAAGCCAATATCACCCAAAACATAGAAACAATCATAAAGCCTTCGTGAAGGCGAAGTTCGCCAGCTGTCTTCCTGCTGGGGTACCAAATGATAAACCCAGAAAGCAGAGTTAAGAAAAATGAAGCTAAAAAAGACGAAGCAGTGTACACATCGTTAAACAAGCCAGCCACAAGAAAGGGCAACAGCATTGATGAGCTAAAAACCATTAATAATAACCCCAAGGTTTTTTGTACTGATTGAAAGTTTTTTAAGGTCATGTTCTTAGATAGGCGTAACAACGCTTTATCTGCTTATTCAAAAATTGTTTCTATTTCTGTAATAGTATCCCTGTTGTCTATAAAAACAACCACATGATCGTCCGCCTCAACAAATGTTGTGTGATGTACGGTTTTGATTTCACCTTGGTTTGAAACAATTGCGGTGATAAAAGAACCCTCAGGAAGATTAATATCACCAACCATCTTCCCAACAACTTTTGACTTTTCATGACCATGGGCAATAGCCTCAAGGGCTTCAGCACCACCTCTTTTTAAACTATGAACCTTTACAACATCGCCTTTTCTAATATGTGACAACAACGAGCTAACAGTGATTTGCTCAGCAGAGATCGCAATATCGATACTTTCTGTTTCCATTAGGCCAGAGAAGGAGTCTTTATTGATAAGAGCCATTACTTTTTTGCTCCCCATTTTTTTTGCAACCATGGCTGAGAGAATGTTGGTTTCTTCTGAGTTGGTGGTAGCTACAAACACATCATTATTATCAATATTTTCTTCTTTAAGGAGAGCGTCATCAGAAGAGTCACCCTTTAATACAATTGTCGACTCTAGTATTTCAGATAGTGTTTTTGCTCGGGCTGTTGATTTTTCAATCAGCTTTACATGGTTAGTGTCTTCTAGCCTCGACGCAAGCTTTAACCCAATTCTCCCCCCGCCTGCAATAACAATATTTCTGGCTTTTTCTTGATCTTGACTGAACTCAGTAATCATGTGGTCAATATCTTCAGGTGCCGCAATAAAATAGACCTCGTCACCCCTTCTAATAATTGTGTCACCCTCAGGAGCAATCATTTGACCGTCTCTGTAGATGGCCGCAATTCTTACTTTTTCGTTACCAAGGTGGTCGTGTAGATAGCGAATGGGGTTATCCACCAAAAAGCCTTGTTGTTTAGTTTTGACACCAACCATCCTGATCTTGCCATCAGCAAAATCAAGCACCTGAAAAGCGCCAGGGTGTTGAATTACTTCTACAATATAGTCAGTTATTAGGTCCTCGGGACTGATTGCAAAATCAACAGGCATATCGTTTTCAGAGAACAGTTCTGGCTTATCTGTATAAGCAGCAGCCCTTATTCTGGCTATTTTGGTTTGTGTGTTAAATAAGGTTGAGGCAACTTGGCAGGCCACTATATTAATCTCATCACTGCTGGTCACAGCAATTAATATATCGGCACTATCAGCGCCCGCAGCTATTAGGGTTTTAGGGTATGAGGCATTTCCCTCAATAACTCTTAGATCAGATTTGCTGGCAAGCTTATCAAGTTTCTCAGGATCAACATCAACAACCGTAACATTATTATTCTCTTCTTTGGTCAACTGAGCAGCTGTTGTTGATCCTACTTGCCCTGCGCCTAATATTAAAATGTTCATGATTCTTCAATTGTTATTTTACATCAAATTTAGCTTTGTATAACTTAAAACCAACCATTTCGTGCCCTCAGTTTCAAAATTAATTTGGGCCCTTGTGTTGTCCCCATCTCCCTCGATCGCTATAACAACACCTTCTCCAAAAACGTGATGATGTATTCTTTGTCCCAACAAGGAAGAAGACTTATTTTTAGAAGAGCGCTTATGGTTTTTTTTAGTTGAGCCAGACAGCACCCCTTGATTAGATACTTCATCAATAAGCTCTTCTGGTATTTCGTAAAGAAAGCGAGATGGTCGACTATAATTTGTTAACCCATGGATAAGCCTTTGGTTGGCATAACTAATATACAGTTCTCTCATTGATCGTGTGATGGCCACATAACATAAGCGGCGCTCTTCTTCTAAACCCCCAACCTCGATTTGAGAGCGTTGATGAGGGAACAAACCATCCTCCATGCCCGCAATAAAAACCAAAGGAAATTCCAAACCTTTTGCAGAGTGCATAGTCATTAGTTGAACGCTGTCTTGCCACTCTGAGGCTTGATTGTCACCTGATTCAAGGGCAGCGTGTGACAAAAAAGACTCAAGAGGGGTAATTTCATCCTCATCTAGCAGCGGGCGGTACCCATGGGCCGCATTGATTAACTCCATAACGTTGTCTATTTTTGTGGCCGATTGTTCGCTTTTTTTCTGTTGAAGAAAGTTGATTAACCCTGATAAGTGTATTGCCGTCTCAAACTGTTCTTTAAGAGACTTATTTTCAGTCTCATTTTTTATTTTTTGAAGCTGAGCAACAAAATCACGAACAGCATTTTTAGCGCGCCCACTTATTAATGAGTGCTCCAATAACTGTGAGGCTCCCACAAAAAGTGACACCCCTTCTGTTTGGGCAAAAGACTGTATATCGCTCAATGTTTTTGCACCCAAACCTTTTGGCGGCATGCTTGACGCTCTTTCAAAAGCTAAATCATCGTTTTGATTAACAGCTAGCCTCAAGTAAGCTAGGGCGTCTTTAACCTCAGCCCTATCAAAAAACCTAAACCCCCCATAAACCCGATAAGGAATAGCTTGCCGTAAGAGCGCCTCCTCAATAACCCTTGACTGAGCGTTAGACCTATAAAGAACCGCCATATTGTTTAAACCAATTGACTTGGATTTAGCTTGAATAGTGTCAATAATATTGTGTGCCTCCCCGTATTCATCATGATTGGCAACAAGTTTAATTTGAGGTCCCTCCTCAGCAGAGGTCCATAAGGTTTTTTCAAGGCGCTCATCATTGTTCGCAATAACAGCATTAGCAGCAGCAAGTATCGTTTTGGTAGAGCGATAGTTTTGCTCCATTTTAATAACCCGCGTGTCGACAAACTCTTTTTGAAATCTTGACATGTTGGCAGAATTAGCGCCTCTCCACCTATAAATGGATTGGTCATCATCCCCAACCACGAATGCAGCGCCATCCTCACCAGATAAAAGCTTAATCATTTGGTATTGTATTTCATTGGTGTCTTGAAATTCATCGACAAGAATATTTTTGAAGCGTTGTTGGTAGTGCGCTAAAAGGTCGTTGTTTTTACTAAGCGTTTCATAACAACATAACAACAATTCGCCAAAATCAACCAAACCAGAGCGAGCACACCTTTTCTCATAATCCCTATAAAGTTGGATATGTTGTTTCTTCCCTGCATCTTCTTTAACTTGTTTGGCCCTTAGGCCCAAATCTTTTTGGCTGTTAATAAACCACTGAACCTCTTTGGGTGGGTAGTATGATTCGTCAAGACGCCGTTCTTTAATTATCTTTTTGATTTGTCTATGTTGGTCGCCAGAATCCAAAACCTGAAAACCTTGCTCAAGCCCAGCCTCTTTACAATGCAGCCTTAAAAACTTATGAGCCAAACCATGAAAGGTTCCAACCCACATGCCGCGAGTCTCTAGGCCCAACATTTCACTGATGCGTTCTCGCATTTCATTGGCAGCTTTATTGGTAAAAGTGACAGCAAACACATTGAACGGAGAGATGTTGTCAACACCTATTAACCAAGCAATCCTATGAACAAGCACTCTGGTTTTTCCACTGCCAGCACCAGCCAGAACCATAACTGGGTTAGCGCCGCTGGTTACAGCCTCTCTTTGTGGCTCATTTAATTGGCCAAGAATATCCTCAGGTTCCATGGAACAGTTATTGTAGCTTTATCTGTGTTTTATTGTGTATACGAGGTTTAAAAATGATAACAGCAATAAAGCAGCAAACGCATTATGAGCTGTGGCCAAAGATAAAGCGATACCCGACCACACCATAACTATTCCAATTACGAGCTGAAACAACAAAGCTACAGCCAAAACTAGTGACGCGTTTTTTACTCTGGTTGAAGTGCTTTTAAAGTATTTAAAAATTATAACACCAAGCCCTAGAGTTACAGCAACAGCCCCTAAGCGGTGAAAAAAATGAATGGCCGTCCTTCCTGGGGGTGACAGCAGTCCGCCCTCGTAATTTTTTCCAAAAGATTGCCACATTAAAAATCCTTCTTTTATATCCATATTAGATGGCCAAAGCTGTCCATAACACAGCGGAAGATCTGGACAGCCCAAGGCAGCATAATTAGTGCTTGTCCACCCCCCCAACATAATTTGAGCTATTAATAAGGTTAACCCAAAAAATAAAAGGCCTGTGAAAGTGGCCGTTAGTTTTTCTGGGGAGCTAATTTTTTTTAAATAAATAAACAATAATGACAGTGTTGATAGCCCACCAACCAAGTGGGCCAAGACCACCAAGGGGTGAACTTTTAATGTCACGGTCCACATCCCCAACAAGCCTTGAAAAACTACTAATAATAATAACAACAAAGATATTTTTAAAGGAAAGTTATCAGAAAAGGCTGGTTTGTTTTTTTTAAAAAGCTCTGAAGCAAACAGAGTTAAAATAAGCAAGCCCAAGAGGCTGGCTATATAGCGATGTAGCATCTCTCGCCAAGCCTTTCCAGGTTCAACCACTTGGTTGGGAAATGATTCCTTAATGATAGACAGCTCTTCAACACTATCAGGAACAACGATAAAACCATAACAACCTGGCCAGTCAGGGCAACCAAGACCTGCATCTGTCAGCCTGACATAAGCACCAAAAACTATCACACAGAACGCAAGCAGGGTTGTTAGCGCTAAGATAGTTTTGGTTTTTGGCACGAGGTCTTTGGGTTGCCTTAGGACGGCGTCAAGGACATGAATAGATCTCTAATATAATAAATAAACGACCCATCCACAGCAAGGATTCCAGCCAAGGCTAACAAAAATAATGGCGGCAGAGTTATTGCGTATAACAATGCCATCCTTTCCCAAGCCATATGCATAAAGACACCAACCACTAAGCCAGCTTTCAAAAAAGCAAACACAGTCACAAGGAACCACCTGAGGTAACCCTCGACATTCATATAATCAACCATGTATGAAAAACCACTAAATACAAATAAGAGTATCCAAACGCTTATATATAAACTGAAAGGGTGTTCAGTTTCAGGGGCATCCCCGGGATAAAAGCTAGGGTGTTTAAAATGTTTTTCTTGTTCGTTCATATTGCTCACCAAAGATAAAAGAATGCAAAAATAAAGATCCAGACCAAATCAACAAAATGCCAATAAAGGCCAGCCACTTCCACAATTTGATAATCATCAAGCCGATCGTAACGGCCTTGTAACACCCTAACGGCAATGGTTGTTAAATAAATAACCCCAATAGAGACATGCAAGCCATGAAATCCGGTAATCATAAAAAAGAACCCACCAAATTGATCAGCTCCAAAATCATTGCCCCATGGTCGAATGCCTTCTTCAAAGATTAGCTTGCTCCACTCAAACATTTGCATGCCCACAAATGCAACACCACCTAATGCGGTGAGTAAAATCAAAACACCGGTTCTTACCCTTTGTTTTTTATAGCCAGAGGTAACCGCCATCGCCATGGTGCCACTGCTGCTGATAAGAATAAAAGTCATGATTGCAATCAAAAGTAATGGAATGTCAGCACCACCAACGTGTAGGGCAAACACCTCACTGGTGTTTGGCCAAGGTTCAGTGGTTGTTAATCTAACCGCCATGTAGGCGGATAAAAATGAGCCAAAAATAAAGGTGTCACTAACCAAAAAGATCCACATCATTGCCTTGCTCCACCGAACCTTGAAGGTTTGGACATCAGACGACCAGTCAGACACCAACCCCTTTAAATTATCAGGGACCGATTCTTCAAACGACACAGGTTGACTTGACATAGGTTTCTCTCTAAGTGGTTAAAAGCAGCCCAAACAACATAACCCAAACCAAAAGCATGTAATGCCAATAAGTTCCAAGCAGGCCAATGGATTCGGGTTGTAGGATAGACGCATCTTGTTTAAATGTTTTTAAGGTAACGTAAAACCAGGCGGCGATTCCCCCAAGAACATGCAGAGCATGCAGCGCCGTGATTAAATAAAAAAAGGTGTTAGCAGGGTTTGCGGCTATGAAAAACCCTGAGGTTGTGAGTTGTTGCCAAGCCCATATTTGGCCAGACACAAAAATAACAGCGAACAGACCGCCTATAGCTAAACCAACTTTTATGGTTTGGAGGTCACTCTTTTTGGCACCATTTGTTGTCCAAGCCATGCCCACACTCGCTAAAATCAATGAACCGGTGTTTACCCATAAAAGCGAAGGAACAGGCACTGACCTCCAGTCTTCAAAATTCATTCTAAATAAATAAGCATTGGTGACAAATAAAAAGAGTATCGAGATCACGGTCATCAACGTGTAAACAAACACTTGCCCATGGGTCAAACCCATAAAACGCTCTTCATTGTTTGTGATGTTGTTCATTGCCTAACTAAGTGATTTGCTCATCAGGAATGTTTTGTGGCACAAAATCATCAGTTGCTCCCGGAAGGCCATAATCATAAGGCCACCGATAAACCACGGGCAACTTATCTCCCCAGTTGCCATGTCCTGGAGGCGATTCCAGCGTTTGCCACTCTAATGTGCACGCACCCCATGGATTTGATCCCGCTTCTTTTCCACGGACAGCGCTCACAATAAAATTATATAAGAGGATAAATTGAGCAGCGCCAACAATTAAGGCGCAAACCGTAATAAACTGATTAAGGTCATTGACCGACTCAGGAATAAAATCATATTGTTCATTAGAATAGTACCGCCTTGGAACACCTAAGAAGCCAATGTAGTGCATTGGGAAGTAAATTAGGTAAGTGCCCACAAAAGTAATCCAAAAATGTATTTTACCTAAGCGATCATCCAACATTCTGCCAGTCACCGAGGGGTACCAATGATAAAGCCCCCCATAGAGAGCTAAAACTGGCGACACCGCCATCACCATGTGAAAATGTCCGACGACAAAATAGGTGTCTGATAAGGGCACATCAACAGCCACATTCCCAAGAAAGAGCCCAGTGAGACCGCCTATAAGGAAGGTAATTAAAAATGCTAAACAATAGAGCATTGGCACCGTCATTCTAATGTTTGCGTTCCATAAAGTGATAACCCAGTTATAGACTTTGATTGCTGTTGGTATCGCAATAATCAAGGTGGTGGTTGCAAAAAAGAACCCCAAATAAGGGTTCATTCCGGCCACGTACATATGATGCGCCCAAACAATAAAGGCTATGCCTGCTATAGCAATAAGTGCCCAAACCATCATGTTGTAACCAAAAATATTTTTTCTAGCATGACAACTTATAAGCTCAGAGATAATTCCAAATGCAGGAAGCGCAATAATATAAACCTCTGGGTGTCCAAAAAACCAAAACAAGTGTTGGAATAAAACCGGACTACCACCACCGTAATTTAAAACTTCTCCGCCCTTGAAAATTTCAGGCATAAAAAAGCTTGTTTCCAAAACACGGTCAAAAATTAACATAATTGCTCCCACAAGCAATGCAGGAAAGGCCAGCAAACCAAGGAAAGTGGCTAAAAAGAGACACCAAATAATCAAGGGCATCCTCATCATGTTCATGCCTTTGGCCCGAGATTGGAGGACGGTGGTGATGTAGTTTAGCCCACCCATAGTAAACGCAATAATAAACACTGCTAATGAGCCCAGCATTAATAGAATGCCTGCTCCATCAGCGCCAGGGGTTCCTGGTAAAATTGATTGAGGTGGATACAGCGTCCAACCCGCTCCGGTGGGTCCGCTTTCAACAAAAAAACTGCAAACCAAAATAATAACAGAGAGGAAATACACCCAGAAGCTCAACATATTCACAAAAGGAAAAGCCATGTCTCTTGAGCCCAACATAAGCGGTATTAAATAGTTACCAAAACCACCTAAAAATAATGCTGTGAGCAGATAAATTACCATTATCATCCCGTGCATGGTTACATCTTGGTAATAATTCCCCGCGTCAATTGATTCAAACAACCCAGGAAAACCAAGCTGCATTCTCATCAGTAATGACAAAAACATTCCCGTTAGGCCAATTGCTAAGGCCACACAGATATATTGCAAGGCAATTACCTTATGATCTTGAGAGAAAACATAGCGACCCCACCAGCCCTTTGGGTGATAGAGTGCTTGTCCTTCATACATTGCGTTTTGCTCCATTGTTATTATTTTTCCTCCTAAAAATTATATCCGAACTAGTTCGACAAAGTTTTAATATAGTCAGCAATAGCATCCAGCTCCTCATCAGAAAGAGTGGCATAAGCCGGCATTATGGGTGCATAACCGCTTGCTATCTTAGCTGTTGGGTTAACAATTGACTCTTTTATATAAGTCTCATCAACCAGCACAATTTCTCCGCTTGCAAGTTCTCTTGTTGACCCAAAACTATCCTTCCATGTTGGCCCAATGCCATTGACTCCGTTATCACTATGACAAGCAACACATCCTAGGGTTTGTGCGATTTGCTTCCCGCTTCCTTCAACCCCTTCATTAAGGGTTTGTGCAAACGTTGGTTGTTTTTCCAGCCACACTTGAAAATCTTCTTTTGTGTCCACAGTAATCAACCCCCGCATTGCGAAATGCCCCGTTCCACAATATTCGGCACAAGCAACCTCATAGGTTCCTAACAATGTCGGTTCAAACCATAGGTTTGTGTGTTGTCCAGGAACGAGGTCCATTTTTGCCCTGAACTGAGGGATATAAAAGTCATGTAAGACATCTTTAGATCTTAATTGCATAATGACGTTTTCATTAATTGGAAGGTGAACTTCTGCTGACCTGATTAAAATATCATCCAAGCTGTTTGGGTCATTTGGGTCAAGACCAAAGGTGTTTTTTGAACTAAAAAGGCGACCACTAGTGTTGCCATAAACCCCGTCTTCACCTGGGAAACGATAACTCCAAACCCATTGTTGGCCAACCCCCTCTACTTCGATTCCTTCATCAGGAAGAGCAACATAATCATTCCAAGCAATTAATCCCGGAGCCAACAAAACAAGCACTCCTATGGTTGTGATTACCGTTAACCAGAGCTCTAGTTTCGTGTTTTCTGGTTCGTATTCAGATTTGTGTCCTTCTCTATAAGGAAATTTAATAACACAGTAAATAATAAAACCCGACACCAAAACAAAGGCCACACCAGTGACCCATAATGAAATAATAATTGTTTGGTCAAAGGCGCCCCAATTAGAAGCCAGGGGTGTAAACCACCACGGGGTAACGGCGTTCCAAAGAACCGTTCCGATTACAATGATTGTGGCAACGATTGCAAAAGCCATAAATACCCTCTATATAAAGCGACTGAACCAATTTGATCGCATGCATTATCCATAAAAGAAGAGAAAAATACAATGACTTAAAGCAAATCAAAACCACCTAAAGCAAAACACTGTTCGCCCAAGAGGTCTTGTCAGTCTTTGTTGGTTCAATGAGCTCCAAGCAGAAGGCCAGTAAAAACACCAAAAAACACACACAAGCCCACATAGTTATTTTCTGTAAATGCCTTGAGTATTTGCTCAGGATTTGAGGACCTGATAAGGAATTGCTGGCGAACGAACAGAGCCGCAGCAAACAAAAGAGAGTAAAAATAAAACTGACCAAGGCCACTGGTTATTCCAACCATAACCCATAAAACAAGAACCAAAACCTGTAAAACCCCAGTAATTAAACCAACATTGTCCCCAAAAAGTATTGCTGTTGAGCGCACCCCGATTTTTAAATCATCAGCTTTATCAACCAATGCATAAAAAGTGTCATAAACAACAATCCATAAGATTGTGCTTAACCATAAATAAATGAAGCCCTTATCTAAAACAAAGCCCCCAGCAGTATAAACCATAGGAATGCTCCAACTAAAAGCAAGGCCCAACACCAATTGTGGCGCTGCAATAAACCGCTTACAAAAAGGGTATAAAACAGCAAGGGCCAAACCACATATAGACCAAAGAAGCGCGCCTACATTAAGCTGTAAAACTAAAATAAGGGCTACACATAAGAGGATAAACAAAATAATATAAGCCTCTCCAAGGCTAATCGATTGATTGGCTAAGGGCCTTGTTTTGGTTCGTTGCACTTGGGGGTCAATATCTCTATCAACAATATCATTAATAACACAACCGGCTGAGCGCATTACAAAAACACCCAAACAGAAAATCAGCATTAATTTGATATTTGGAACCCCTTTGTGAGAAAGCCAAAGAGAACATAAAGTTGGCCATAGGAGCAAGTAGAGCCCTATGGGTCGGCCAAGCCTGATAAGCTCAAAATAAGCCTTTGTTTTGGTCATCTGTGTACGCTTCAATTGCGGGTAAAAACAACTCAATCACCCAAAGTATTGCTTTATCAATATTAAAACTAGAGCGCCTTAACCAAAACGGAGACATTGAATCTTCTAAATAGGCGTATTCAAACTCGCTTCTTGAAACATTGGGTTTTTTTAATAGGTGCTCACCCAAAGGTTGGGTGCCCAGTGTTTTGATCCAATCGTTTTGTTCCCATGTTTTACGAGGCACTATGGTTTGTGCCAACACACAAGCCTGTTTATCAATAGACAAAAGAATTTCTCTAATAAAATTATTTTGTTCTGTTTGTGAGTTTTTCAAAAGTCTTGGCACGGGCCCATGATATTCGTTTAACACCTCAATAGAGTGTTTATGTTGTAATTGACGGATTTTATCTGTTAGAAGAGTTGTTTCTGTTAGCCAGTGTTTTAAACCCAAAGACGGTTGATGAGCCCCAAGGCTCTCAACACCTTTGCCCCATGTTAAATCAGGAGACAACGTTTCAATTTGTTCAAAAGACAGTTTCATGGTTTTAAAAGAAGATAGTCTAGCTATAAATTAAACATTTCGATAGACAATTTGTTGGCCAACCCACCGGTCAATTAGTCTTTCTGATAACCCTGGATACTTATTATCAAAGTCTGCGCAATAACGATTAATTGCAGGCAACATATAAGCGTCCCTTGAGATGTCTGCAATTTTTAACCCAATCACCCCCTTTTGCCTTGTACCCAATAACTCACCAGGCCCCCTAAGCTCTAAGTCTTTCTCAGATATATAAAATCCATCAACACTTTTTCTTACGGTGTTTAAGCGCTGCTTGGCTATGTCGTTTAGTGGTTTTTTATAAATCAAAACACATAAGCTTTCATGTTCACCACGACCTATTCTTCCTCTTAGTTGGTGAAGTTGTGATAAGCCCAGGCGTTCTGAGTTTTCAATTACCATAATGGTTGCGTTGGGCACATCAACGCCCACTTCTATGACAGTGGTAGCAACCAAAATCTCATGAATATTGTTTTTAAAATCAACCATTGTTTTGGTTTTCATATTGGGCTTAAGTTTGCCATGCACAAGTCCAATTTTTTTTGTTGGCAACTCTGATGACAGCGTTTTAAATGTTGTCTCTGCAGCTTCATAATTTAATTCATCAGATTCTTCAATGAGTGGACAAACCCAATAGACCTGCCTTCCTTTGTTTGTTTCTTGAGTTATTTTTTGCACCACTTCACTGCGTTTATCGTCTGGTATAACTATCGTTTTAATTTGTCCACGACCTTTGGGTAGTTCATCCAAAACAGAGGTATCAAGATCTCCGTAGGCGGTCATTGCAAGGGTCCTTGGAATAGGGGTTGCGGTCATAATTAGTTGGTGCGCTACAGAGTCGTTGTCCCCAGTTTTTTTTACTAAACTTAAGCGTTGATCAACTCCAAAACGATGCTGTTCATCAACAATAACTAGGCTTAAGTTTTTATACTCAACTTTATTTTGAAATAACGCATGGGTACCAACAATAATAGACGCCTCTCCATTCTTAATGTCACTTAGTATTAACCCTTTTTCTTTTTGAGTAAGGTTGCTTTTAAGTAAAACTGTTTTAACCCCTAATGGTTCAAACCAACCTCTAAGATTATCCAGGTGTTGTTCAGCTAACAATTCAGTTGGCGCCATTAACACTGATTGTGTCTCATTGTCCGCAGCTATAGACATTGCAAGCGCTGCAACCACGGTCTTGCCAGAACCAACATCACCTTGTAACAATCTCATCATTGGCCGCGGCTTTTTTAAGTCTTCTTTTATTTCATTGACGACCCTTTCTTGGCTATGAGTAAGAGTAAAAGGGAGTCGCCCAACAAGCGCCTTTATTAATGTGTTTCTAACCAACGCTTGTGCAGGGTTTGATTGTGTGGTTTTTTTTATTCTCCTTAACGCAAGCTGGTTTGCTATCAGCTCTTCAGCAACCAATCTTTTCAAAGGAGCAAAACGGTCAGCGTTATAAAATTCTTCTGGTGTTGGGTTGTGGATTTTGACCAAAGCCTCTTCCAATGTACCAAACCCCATTTCTTTAACAATAACCTCTGGCAGCAACTCATCAGTTTGCTTGAGTTGTTCTTGAATGCCCAAAGAAACAATCTGCCTTAACTTTGCTTGGGGCAGGCCTTTTGTTGTTGGGTAAACGGGGGTTAATGTTTTAGGCAAGGGTTTTAGGTCATTATTATTAATTATTTGATAACTGGGGTGAATCATTTCAACCCCAGAGCTGATTTTCCTTGTTTTGCCAAAACACCTAACTATAGTGTTTGGCTTTAACCCTGCTGCTTGGTACTTATTAAAAGTAAAGAAACGCACCGTTAAAAACCCAGTCTCATCTGCTAGTTGCATAACCATCA
Organism: Gammaproteobacteria bacterium; assembly: GCA_029941465.1. Taxonomy (GTDB): domain Bacteria; phylum Pseudomonadota; class Gammaproteobacteria; order Steroidobacterales; family UBA11654; genus CACPJA01. The sequence goes on along the minus strand of JAPYQN010000005.1, from coordinate 53,976 downwards.
TTCTTCTGCCTCGATAAACGATGTTGCAAACCACAACCCTGCCTTCTATTTGAGCTTCTTCGTCAGGAACTAATAAGCCAATATTTTTAATAAAAGTTCTATTTTCATAACGTGTTGGAAGAAGAAACAGTAAATCGGACTGGGTTTTGATATTGAGCTTTTCGAGCTTTGCTTTGACTGCTGGCCCAACCCCTTTTAATCCAGTGAGTTCCACATTTTTCATTGTTATAGTAGAAACAATGTTTAAGAGGTCATAGAAGCCACAGCCTCAATCTCTATCTCTGAGTTTTTTGGCAACGCAGACACCTGTACAAGAACCCGTGCTGGATAGGGCGCATTAAAAAGATCTTCCATTACATGGTTTACAACCGCAAAATTATTTATATCAATGAGATAGACATTAACCTTTATAATGTTCTTAAATGTTAAGTCTGCAGACTGAAGTAGGCCTTTAATATTACTAAAAACCTGACGTGTTCTTGCCTCAAAATCTCCCTCACACATCTCCCCACTTGTGGTCAGAGGAATTTGACCCGACAAAAACAGCAACCCATTTGATTTGACCGCTTGGGAATAAGGGCCTATTGCTTGGGGCGCTTTATCGGTACGTATAATTGTTTTGCTCATTTTAATGTAGTCCTCTAGAGACCTTTTCTACACTAGCCATGGATTTAATATCTCTCATAATATCTGCTAGAGCTTTTCTGTTTTCTACCTGTATTTGAAACAGTATATCAATGGTTTCGTCCTCATATTCTGTGGTGATGGAAACTTGTTCAACATTACAACCATTGTCTGCAATTTTTCCTGCAATTTCTGCCAATGAACCGGTTTCATGCTTTGCGTGTACATTTATTTCTGTAGAGAGTTGGTGGTTAATTCCATCGCTCCATTCAACACTAATCCAACGACTGCTTTCTTTAATGAAGGTGCCAAGATGCCTACATTTTCTTCTATGAATAACCAGACCCTTTACCTTGCTTAAATGACCAATAATGGTGTCTCCAGGTATCGGCAGACAACATTTAGCAAACGTTATTGAAACCCCTTCAGTGCCTTTTATTAGTAGTGGAGCACGGTCTTTTTTTTCTGAGTTTTCTAGGTCATCACCCAATAAAAGTTGTGCCATTAATAAAGGGTTTTTATCGCCGATACCAATGCTTTCATATAATTGATCCATACCTTTAAAATTCATTCTTTGCAGCAAAGACTCAAGGGGTTCTTTTTTGATGTTTCTTTGTTTTTTGCCCAAAGAGTTCAAAGCATTGCTGAATAAGCGCTTACCCAAAACAGTGGTTTGTTCAATGGTTAGATCTTTTAGGAAAGCTCGAAGATTATGCCTAGCTTTTGCCGTAGTAATAAAAGACAACCAACTCGGGTCAGGGTTTGCATATCGAGAGGTAACAATTTGGACAGTTTGACCGCTTTCTAATACGGTTCTAAGAGGCACTTGTTGGCGGTCAATCTTAGCGCCAATGCAGCTATTTCCTATATCAGTGTGAACAGCATAAGCAAAATCTACACAAGTTGATTTATTGGGCAATCTATAAATGTCACCAGTAGGGCTAAAGATATAAATTTTATCAGGGTATAAAGCAACCTTAATGCTTTCTAGAAATTCCTCAGGGTGAGTGGCCCCTTGAATTTCTTTTATAGTGGCTAACCACTCTCTTGCCTTGATTTGAGGTGAAGTGTCTTTATTGCTGGAAGCTTTATATTTCCAGTGTGCAGCAATACCATTTTCAGCTACTCGATTCATATCTTTGGTTCTAATTTGCACCTCAATTGGGGTGCCATTTGGGCCCAACAAGCTAGTGTGTATTGATTGATAACCATTAACCCTTGGTATTGCAATGTAATCCTTGAACTTTCCTATGATTGGTTTATAAATCTCATGAACTAGTCCCAGGACTTGGTAACATTCTTGAGCGCTACCAACAAGAACTCTGATGCCGTACACATCAATAATTTTATCTAGTGGTAAGTGACGCCGCTTCATTTTTGTGTAAATGCTGTACAAATCTTTTTCTCTGGCCACAACGGTGTGCTCAATGCCATCGCGAGTAAGGTTTTTGCTAATTCGGGTGCTGATTTTTTTTAATATGCGTTTTTGGTTGCCTAACTTACGCTTTAAAGCGGAGCTTAAAATTTTATGGCGATACGGGTAGGCGTACTTAAAACCCTCTTTTTCTAAGGCTGTTTTTATATTAAAAATCCCCAAACGGTTTGCAATTGGCGCATAAACTTCTAAGGTCTCTTTGGCTATTTTTATTTGTTTGGTTTGATCTAGAGCATACAGAGTTTGCATATTATGAAGACGATCTGCTAATTTAATTAAGATCACTCTAATATCTTGGACCATTGCCAACATCATTTTTCTAAAACTCTCTGCTTGGTGGTGCTTTATATCGCCGTGTTCAATTTGATCTAGTTTACTTACCCCATCAACTAAACTTAATACCTCTTCACCGAATTCTTCCAACAGAAGGGCTTTGTTAATAACAGTATCCTCTAATACATCATGAAGGAGTCCTGCGGCAATAGCCTCTTTATCTAAATGCAGTTCAGACAAGATATTGGCAACGCCAACAGGATGAATAATATAGGGCTCACCTGTTTTTCTCGCTTGGTGTTCATGAGCAACACTGGAGTAAGCATAAGCCTTTTTTATTAGCGTGTGATCATCTGGCTCAAGGTAATCTAGTTCAGACAATAGTTGCTTTAGAAGTTTTGGAGGCCTCCCTTTCTGCATGTCTGCGGCTGATTTTTTAATGGACTCAATCAATTGGTTAACGCGACTTATTTATTAGTGTTACCAATAATTCTACAACAGCGCGTTGCAATAATAGAAATTGGTTTGTTATTTTTGGCTCTAAACTAAAGGTTGTTTAGGGTAAGTCTTAGTCTGTTTTTGCTAACTCTTCAGCTAATTCTTTTTCAAAATCGTTGTCTGTTTTATGAAAATCTGGGTTATCAAGGTGCCCTTCAGCTATTTCTCTAAGAGCAAGAACGGCTGGTTTATCGTTTTCTTCGTCTTCAAGAAGAGTTTCTGAACCATTAGCTATCCTGCGAGCACGACTTGCTGCAAGCCTGACAAGGTCGAAAGCACCATCTGTATGTTCTAAACAGTCTTCTATTGTTACTCTAGCCATTTGTACCACTTATATATAGGTTCAGGAGCGTTAGACTACTTGGAGTTTTAAATATGTCAACCGCTTTCTAAGGGCTTTACTGAAAACCCTTAATTATTGATAAAACATCTTCAGGCAGCCTGGTTTTGTTTAAGTTAGGCTTTTCAATATAGGCCAATATTTCATTTACAGTGACGTTAATATCTTGGTTAACAAACACCCGATCAAAATGCTCAAATTGCTTAATATCATTAAGCGCTTCATCAAACCTCATTTTAATTTGCTCATTTGAGTCAGTGCCTCTTTTTTGTAACCGGCTCATCAATTCGTTTTTTGAAGGGGGTAATATAAACAGCAACAAACAATCAGCGACTTTTTGTTTTACCTGTATTGCGCCTTGCCAGTCAATTTCTAAAATAACATTATGCCCAGAACTTAACTGCTCATTAACATCTTTTTTTGGTGTTCCATAATGGTTGCCGAAGACTTTTGCGTATTCTAAAAGGTCCCCGTTTGCAATCATAGATTCAAAAACATCATTGGTAACAAAATTATAGTCTTCACCATCTAGTTCATTTGCTCTTTTAGTTCTAGTTGTATAAGAAACAGAAGCAACCATATTGCTGTTGCTAGCAAGAAGCGCTCTTACAAGGGTTGTTTTTCCGGTGCCTGAAGGGGCTGAAATGACAACTAGATGGGGAGTGTTATTATTCATTAGTATAATAAATATATAATGCTTTATTTAATTCCCCTAAAAGTTTTTTAAAAATAAAATGAAAAACAAAACACTAATACTTGCTTCAAACAACCAACATAAAATTTTTGAAGTAAAAGCAATATTAGGTTCAGACTATAAAATTGTAAAACAGTCCGATTACAAGATAAAACCCATTCTTGAAACAGGGTTAAGTTTCAAGGAAAACGCTATAATTAAAGCAACCGGTGTCTTTGAGGCAACTGGCATAACAACAATAGCCGATGATTCTGGGTTAGTTGTTGATGCTTTAAATGGTGAGCCTGGGGTTTTTTCAGCACGCTATAGCGGTGAGAATGCAAACGATTCAAACAACAATATAGCGCTACTTAAAAACATGTCACATCTTAATAAAGAAGCAAGAGGCGCTAGATTTGAATGCGTCATCGCATTAATTGACAAAGAACATAATAATCAAATCCATACCTTTAGGGGGACTTGGGAAGGGGTAATTTTAAATAACCCTAAAGGAAGCAATGGTTTTGGTTATGACCCGTTGTTTTTTGACCCCGTTATTGGAAAATCTTCAGCTGAACTTTCTGATAAAGAAAAAAACAAAGTTAGCCATAGGGCTTTGGCTTTAACAGCCTTAAAAGAACATATAATAAAACTCAAAGATTGAACAAAAACTTCGTTAAAGTATTGATCATTAATGAATTTGCCTAATTTATAAATAAAGATAAAACTGTCAATTATTCACAGAAAAAAATTCATTGATTTTTTATTAAGTAATTAGAGTTCATTTCAAATATATTACAATAAGATAGCCTTATAAATATATGAAGTACATAGAAAATATCAAAAACTGTCTATTTTTTATACAATTCAAAGGTTTTCAAGTATTGTTAACTTATTGGTTTGTTTTTCAAGAATATCCACAAAGTTATCCACAGATTTTGTGGATAACATTTACATAGAATAGTTCTAATTTTCTTGAAAATATCTTAACAAGTCGTTATGCTTGCATCCCAAAAAATATTTGGGCTTATACAATAAGATATAATTAATAAACCTAACAAAGAAACACGTGAAAAAAGAAACACATCCAGATTATAAAGAGATTAAGGTAACTTGTTCTTGCGGCAATTCGTTTGTCACAAAATCAACTTTACTCTCTGATTTATCTATTGAGGTTTGTTCTGCTTGCCATCCTTTTTATACAGGCCAACAGAAAATTGTAGACACGGCAGGACGGGTTGATAAGTTTAGAAAACGTTTTGGTATCCAGTCTTAATTTTTAATATTTATTATTAGTGTCATCAAAAAATAAAAGTGTCAATTTAACAAGTGACTCGAGCTCAATCGAGCTTGATATAAAAGAGGCAAGTGTCGGCCCAAGTGTTGTTGATTTAAAAAACCTTTATAAGGAGACTGGGCTTTTTACCTTTGACCCAGCTTATTCCACCACTGCCAGTTGTGTAAGCCATGTGACCTATATTGATGGTGATGAGGGGATATTAGAATACAGAGGCTACCCTATTGAGCAGCTTGCTGCTAAAAGCACCTATTTAGAGGTTGCTTACTTATTATTTAATGGCGAGCTTCCAAGCGTAAACAATTTACAAGAATTTAGATCACAAGTTAAGGCTAATATGATCTTGCCAGAACAAACAAAAACACTCTTTCAGGGTTTTGATGAGAGCGCTCACCCTATGGCAATGTTAACCACATCAATTGCGTCACTCTCAAGTCTTTATCATGAGGGTATAGATGTTAAAAATTACAAGCACCAAAAAGAGTTTTTCTTCAATGTTTTGGGAAAAACACCAATATTAGTGGCTAATATTTTCAACCATAGAAACCATACCAACATGGGTCAATATGATGAAGACCTGACATACGCAGAGAATATATTAAGATTATTTTTCGGCGGCGATACAAATTACGAAATCAACCCAGTTTTTGCAAAAGCCTTAGATATTTTGTTGGTTCTACATGCTGACCATGAACAAAACTGCAGCACCTCATCTGTAAGGTTGGCAGGCAGTTCGGGAACCAATCCCTATGCTGCAATAGCAGCAGGCGTAGCAGCTTTGTGGGGCCCTGCACATGGTGGTGCTAATGAAGCAGTTGTTAAAATGTTTGGTGAAATTGAGAGTAAAGAGAACATTTCAAAATACATTGCGAAGGCTAAAGATAAGAATGATCGTTTTAGGTTAATGGGGTTTGGGCACAGGGTTTATAAGAACTTTGACCCTCGGGCAACCATCATTAGAGAAGAATGCCACAAAGTGCTCAATGCGTTAGAAAACAATAACAACCCAATGTTTGAGCTTGCACAAGAGTTAGAGCAAATAGCGCTTCAAGATGAATATTTTATTGAGCGTAATCTATACCCTAACGTGGACTTTTATTCAGGAATAATCTACCAAGCGATGGGCTTACCCAAAGAAATGTTCACTGTAATGTTTGCTTTAGCAAGAACAGTCGGTTGGGCAACTCACTGGTGCGAAATGATGGCGCAACCGAAATTGAAAATTGGCAGACCAAGGCAACTCTACCTGGGCGAAGAAAGACGCAACTATATATCTATTGATCAACGCTAATATAATTGTATTAAACTCTCTTTTTTCACTTATTATATTCTTAGTTTTATTGCTTGGTGATACCGATGCCTAAAAATAAAAATAACATTTTTTTAATCGGCCCTATGGGTTCCGGTAAAACTTCTGTAGCAAAAAAACTATCCGCAAAACTAGGTAAACAGTTTGTTGACACAGACGTGAAGATCTCTAATAAAACCGGGGTTGATATTAATTATATTTTTGATGTTGAGGGTGAGATTGGGTTTAGAAAAAGAGAAGAGGCAACACTCAAAGAATGCATTCTTGAAAATAATATTGTTTTATCAACTGGCGGGGGCATTGTTCTTTCAACCAAGAATAGACTGCTTTTAAAAAAACATGGGGTGGTTGTGTATTTAGAAACAAGTATTGAGTCTCAAGAAGCGAGAACGTCATTCAGCAAAAACAGACCTTTGTTGAAAAACACAGAACATAAAAAAACCCTTCAAGAGTTGATGTTGACAAGAGGCCCGCTCTATGAAGAAATAGCAGACATAACAATAAACACAGACAATAAATCACTAGAAGAAGTAGCCACAGAGGCCAGCTCAAAAATAAATGAACATTGAAACAGTAAATTTAAACGATAGGAGCTACCCAATATATATAGGTAAGGGTGCTAGCCAAGAACCCGAATCATTAATTGAAAGAATCAAAGGGTCCGATGTAGCTATTGTCAGTGACGAGGTAGTGGCTCCTCTATATCTTGAGCTACTTTTAAAAGCGTTGCCTGATAAGAATGTCATTACCCATATCCTTCCTAATGGAGAGCCAGAGAAGAAATTAAAAACTGCTCATAAAATTATAGATCACTTGCTTGAGAATGGTTTTGGTAGAGACGCAACATTAATCTCTTTGGGCGGTGGAGTTGTTTGCGATATAACTGGTTTTGTTGCTTCAATTTTTATGAGGGGCGTTAATGTTATACAAATACCAACAACCTTACTCGCCCAAGTTGACGCTTCTGTAGGAGGCAAAACCGGAGTCAATCATAGGCTTGGAAAAAATCTTATTGGCACCTTTTATCAACCATCAGCTGTTATCTGTGACACAGCTTTTTTGTCTAGCCTCCGCCCAGAAGAGATGTCAGATGGGTTAGCTGAAATTATAAAATACGGCCTTATTTATGACCGTGATTTTTTTGTTTGGTTGCAATCCAATGTTTCTAATATTTTAGAGCAAGATAGGAGTTCATTAGGACATGCTGTGCAACGGTCGTGCCAAATAAAAGCTGAAATAGTTGCCCAAGATGAAAAAGAACAATCCATCAGGGCCATCCTTAATTTTGGACACACCTTTGGCCACGCTATAGAAAACCAAGCTGGTTATGGCCAGTGGAGCCATGGGCAAGCAATTGCAGCCGGCATGGTCCTTGCGTCTAAATTATCAGCTAAAATGTCGCTGATCTCAGAAGATGATGTTGAGGTGGTAAAAGATATATTATTAAAAGCAGGCTTACCGGTGGAGCCTCCAAAAATTAATGTAAATGATTTTATGGATACCATGAGAGCAGACAAAAAGGTTAAAGACAGAGTGATTCAGTTGGTGTTGTTAGAAGAGATTGGCAATGCATTTTTAACAGCTGATTATCTTGAGCAAGATCTTGAGGATGTATTGAAAGGGGTTATTTAATGAGCATTGATAATAAAGACCGCCTAATAGTTGCTCTTGATGTACCAGAAGCCGATCGAGCGAAACAATTGGTGAATGAGTTAGGGGATGGGGTGAGTTTTTATAAAATTGGTATGGAGCTAATGATGACAGGGGACTATTTTGATCTCCTGGATTGGTTGGTTAAAAAAGACAAGAAAGTCTTTGTTGATTTAAAGTTATTTGATGTTCCGGCAACAGTTTCTAAAGCAATCAAACGTTTAAGTAACAGAGGCGCCTATTTTACAACAATACACGGCAACCAAAGCATGATGGAGGCCGCTGCAGCTGAAAAGGGTGATTTAAAAGTCCTGGCTGTTACAGCGCTTACCAGCCTAGATCAAGGCGATCTTAATGACATGGGGTTTACATGTGACATCCAAGAGTTGGTGATCTCTAGAGCCAAAAGGGCTCTTAGCTCAGGGTGTGACGGCATTGTTGCTTCAGGCTTGGAGTTAGAGCATATAAGAAACGAGGTTGATCAAAAACTTATAATTGTTACTCCAGGTATACGCCCAGTTCACAATCGACCAACAGACGATCAAAAACGAGTAGTAACCGTTGAAGAGGCTTTTCAAAGGGGCGCAGATCACATTGTTGTTGGCAGACCTATTCAAAACGCAGATAGCCCCAAGCAAGCAGCTTTAGATATTCAGGAAACCATCGAGTCCGTTTTTCATTAGGCCTTGAACTTAATCAGCTTTTTAGATGTGCGCTGAGGTGTTCCCAAATCATTTTCTCAATTTCTCTATGACCTTTAATATTAGGGTGAACCCCATCAGGCTGCATCAACCCTTCTTTAACCATCGCCTTTAAGGCCCCTTGGATTAATTTAAGACTATATTCTTTTGCCAAGACGGAAAAAACTTTTTCAAAACCCGCTGTGTAAACAATCCCGTAATTAGGCGGCAGCTGAACACCTATTAGCAGCACAGTAATATTGCTGCGTTGTGCTAAATTAATCATGTGCCTAAGGTTTTTTTCAATAGCCTTTAATGAAGTGCCTCTCAGCCCGTCATTGCCACCAAGTTCTAAAATTAAAATCTCAGGTTGATAGAATTTAATTAATTTAGGTAATCGAGACACCCCACCTGAGGTTGTGTCACCACTTATCCCAGCATTGATCACTGAATAATTGTAAGCACCCTGGTCCAACCTTTTTTGTAAAAGCAGCGGCCAAGATTGTTGATAATCGACTCCCAATCCCGCACTCAGGCTGTCCCCTAAAACAAGTATTTTTTTATTTGTGCTTATTGCTTCAGAAGCAGAAGTTGCTGTTGCGATAACTGTGAGTAAAATAGCAACAAAGAACCAAGAGCGCTTTGTGAAAGAGTCAATTTTAGAAGTCCAAAACATTACTAAAGAAGTTAACAGTCCCGAAGGTGTGTTGACAATACTTAAAGATATAAATCTTACAATTAACACAGGTGATGTAACCTCAATTGTTGGCCCATCAGGTTCTGGAAAGACCACTTTATTAGCGATCATGGCAGGTCTTGATTTGCCAAGCAGAGGGCGTATTAAGCTCATAGGTCATGAGATAACAACAATGAATGAAGATAAAAGGGCGCAAGTCAGAAGCAATGATGTGGGGTTTGTGTTTCAGTCATTTCATCTTCTGCCAAGACTCTCAGCCCTAGATAATGTGATGTTGCCACTGGAGATTTTAGGCGATAAAAACGCCAAGAATAAATCTATGGAAGCGCTTAGTCAAATAGGTCTTGAGAAACGCGTCAAACATTTACCCAACCAGTTATCAGGGGGAGAAAAACAACGTGTAGCAATAGCTAGAGCCATGGTTAAGCAACCGAAGATTCTTTTTGCTGATGAGCCCACAGGCAATCTAGACAAAGCTAGCACTGAGATTATTAGTGATTTATTGTTCTCCATTAACCATGCATACCAAACCACCATTGTAATTGTGACACATGATTTATTGTTAGCACAAAACTGCCAAACCATGCATGAACTTGATGAAGGCAGTCTTAAATGCTGAATGGTTTTTACTACGGGCTAAAAAAATTCTGGTTTGATTTATCAAGCGGAGATTTAATTATTCTGTTCTCATCAATCGTGTTAGCAGTTACCGCAATATCTGGCGTTAGTTTTTTAGGTGATCGCCTGCAGTCCTCAATTAAGCAACAAGCCTCTGTGGTGTTAGCAGCAGACATGGCTTTTAGATCTACTTCACCATTACCCGAGGGCTATCTAACATCAGCTACCAACCAAGGACTAGCTGTGGCTAAAACTGTTTCTTTTTTAAGTATGGCGTTAGCTAATAATGATAATTTACTTGCCTCCATTAAAGCCACCACCAACACCTACCCCTTAAGAGGTAAGGTGGTGTTGAAGAGTTTTAAAGGTGAGATCTTATCAAATGAAAAAGGAACGCCAAACTCAGGCTATATCTGGGTTGAGCCAAAACTGGTTGAGGCACTCAATTTAAAACAAAACGACCAACTAGTTATTGGCAATACCTCATTTGTGGTTGAGGCAATTTTAGATGATTACCCTGATCGTAATGTTGGGTTTTTAGCATTTTCTCCAACGATTATTACCAACATTGCTGATCTTAAGTCAATGGGCGTAATACAAACAGGTAGTCGCGTGGTTTATCGCCAACTGTTTTCTGGTAGCGAGAGTCAGATCAATTTATTTTTTGATTCTGTTGCTGATTTATCTGAAGAAGTTCGTGTTCAAAAGGTGGATGAAATTGGCGACCAACTAGGCAGAGCGCTAGATCGGTCAACTCGCTTTTTTAATCTAGCCGGGCTATTTACGATTGTGATAGCAGCTATTTCATCAATGATTGCTGCCAGACGATACGCTACTCGGCATCTTTTAAACACAACTTTAATGAAGGTGTTTGGCGCATCAAAAAAATTTATTCTGAGCTCACAAATCAGTCAATTATTATTGATGATATTTCTGGCAACCTCAGTGGGTTTGTGTTGCGGGTATTTGGTTCAATCATTATTAATTAATTTATTAGATGAGTTGATTAGCAGTGACTTGCCTCCAGCATCTTTGAAACCGGTCTCTATAGGTTTTTTAACCTCATTCAGCCTTGTTTTTGCTGCTACCACACCTTATTTAAAGTTATTGGGCGAAGTAGAACCCATTCGCATTCTAAGAAATGATTTTACTTTTCGGCTTAAAAACAACATCGGGATTTACACGTTGGCGATATTAACTTTAACTGTGTTTTTATTGGTGTTGCTTGAGGACGTTAATTTAGTGCTCAGTATTCTGGGCGCAATGTGTGTTTTGGTTATTATACTCTCAGTTTTGGGCTACTTTATTATTTGGCTATTATCCCTCTATAGTAATGTCTCCGGGTCAGGCTGGCGAATGGGCCTTAGAAATATTTCACGACGACGCAATGCCAGCATCCTACAGATCGTTGTGTTTGGCCTGTCACTTACTTTTCTTATGGCGCTAACAGAGATACGCACTGATTTAATTGAATCATGGAAAGAAACACTAAAAGATGACACTCCAAATTACTTCTTTTTTAATATTCAGGACTATGAGACTGTCGATATTAGTTCTTTTTTTAAAGATAGATTAGAACAACCCATCGTTTTTACTCCATTGATAAGCGGACGGTTGCTTGGGGCGACTGCATCATCCGGTGAGTCTATTAACACACACAATATGATTGATCGTGAGGCTAACCTTACTTGGTTTGACTCCTTGCCCGAGAATAATTTAGTGGTTGAAGGGGAATGGTGGTCAAACAACAGCAACACCCACTCTGTCTCAGTAGACAAAGGTATTGCTACCTCGATGAATCTTTCTATTGGTGATCGTTTAAATTTTACTGCAGGCGGCATGAGTTTTGAGGCAAGGGTGTCCAGTTTTAGGGAGGTGCAATGGGAAAGCTTTGCCCCAAATTTCTTTTTTATCCTGTCACCTGCTTTAGGCAGAGATTTACCTCAATCCTTTATAACCAGTCTTAATATTCCGCCTGATTCTGGTGTTGCAGACGAGTTTATTGAGCGCTTTCCCACAGTCACCAGTGTAGATTTGGAGGCAGCGTTCGGACAAATTAGAGCCATCGTCAACAGCGCTTCACTCGCTGTTCAGGCTATATTTATTTTGTCTCTATTTGCTGGAGTTCTGACTTTGGTGGCGGCTATTTTTTCAAGCGTTGATCAACGTAAAAAGGAAACCGCAGTTATACACACCATGGGGGCAACACGAAGAAAAATTTTTGCTACCGTCGCGGCTGAATTTTTAGGTCTCGGCGTCTTATCAGGGCTCACTGCTGTGTCAGCAGCAATGATATTTTCAGGGTTTTTATCAACCCAAATCTTTGAGCTCAACTACACGCCAAACCCAATTATATTTATTAGTGGTTTTTTGGTTGGGGTAACCTCAATTGCTGTTGCCGGCATGTTGGCAGTGCGACAAGCCATATACAGCCCAGCTATTCTGACACTGAGAAATTATTGAGTTGCTTCAATCACCCTGAAAATTATTTGAACGGTAGTAACCCAAAGTTGCATCGCCACCTCAACCGCGTTATTCCAAGTGTTATCTTCT
>JAPYQN010000005.1:38163-41229 GCA_029941465.1 Gammaproteobacteria bacterium | reverse complement strand
AGTAACCCAAAGTTGCATCGCCACCTCAACCGCGTTATTCCAAGTGTTATCTTCTGGGTTTATTTCTGCAAGAAAGTGGGCAGTGTTACTCTGCAAAACAATTAATAAAGAAAACTAAACCATACTGTAATAGGACATAATTTTTCTAGACTTTTTATGCATTGACAACATTTATAGGTTTGTCTTTCAGAAAAGCATCAATATTCTCAGCGATTCGATCCAAGGCTCGTTGTCGAGCCTCTCGAGCTGCCCAGGCAATGTGAGGGGTTATAATCAAATTGGAGTATTGTTTTTGCATTAGCGGGTGATCCGAATCCGGAGGCTCTTGATTGAGTACATCAATAGCAGCACCGGCGATGGTTTTATTTTTAATGGCTTTAATCAGTGCGTGATCATCAATCAAGCCCCCTCGTGCTGTGTTAATTAAAATGGCTGATGACTTCATTTGTTCAAATGCACCCTCATCGAATAACCCTGTTGTGTTGTCTGTCAACGGACAGTGCAGGCTGATAATGTCTGATTCTGCTAATAAAGCATCAAAGGAAACACGGGTAATACTTTCATCCGATTTGTTGTTTTCAGCAAAACTCTCGCTGATCAAGACCTTTAACCCCAATGTCTCAGCAGCTCTAGCCACACCTTGACCCAAAACCCCGTAACCAACAATCCCAAGAGATTTACCTGCAAGTTCAGCAATAGGGTGTTGCAGCAAACTGAAGGAGCTGCCTTCTTGCCAATCCCCGTTCTCCATCGAGGCACTATAATCTCGGGACGAATGTTTTAATGTCAATATCGAAAGCAGCACATGTTGAACCACTGAGTCAGTGCAATAATCCCTAATATTGCAGACCACAACCCCGGATTGTTTCGCTGCCTCTAGATCAATATTATTAGTTCCTGTAGCAGTTACACAGATCAACTTAAGCTTGGTTGCTCGAGCAAACACAATAGCATCAAAGACCACTTTATTAGCAATAGCCACTTCAGCGTCTTCTATGCGAGTCAGGACTTCTTCCTCGTTCGAAAAAGAGTAAATCATAATTTCAGGTAAAAATGCCTTGATTGAGCCAAGATCCAAGTCATTGGCATCCACAGTTTTGTAGTCTAAAAAAACAGCATGCATGTATAATCCTTTTAAGTATGAAAACATTTTACCAACAATGATGCCAGATTTGCCGAGCATTCATGCTTTGCTGATTATGGGTCTAACGGTAGTGGGGCTTTATTTATTCTCTAGAGAGTGGATTCCTATCGAGACCTCAGGATTGCTTATATTAGTAACTATATTGAGTTTGTTTTTTATATTTCCGTACAGTTTTAACGGCAACCCAGTCAACCCGATCGCTTTTTTTATTACCAGCTTTGGCAATGAAGCACTAATCACTATCTGCTTGCTTCTCGCCATTGGGAAGGCCATCGAGGTTAATGGCTCTCTCCAGCCACTGATTGGTTTTTTGTCTAAATCTTGGGTTAGCCATCCTAAACTCTCATTGCTTGGCGTGCTTCTCTTCGGAGCCTTCTTTAGTGCGTTTATTAATAACACCCCGATTGTGGTGATGTTAATACCAGCACTCATAGCGGTTGCTCAAAAAGCTGAGATTAGTTCTTCCAAAATTCTTATGCCTATGGGGATGGCAACATTAATTGGCGGTATGTCAACCACTATAGGCACCTCGACAAATCTTCTGGTGGTGGGGATTGCTAACGATATGGGCTTGGAGACAATTCAATTGTTTGATTTTGTTCTTCCAGCAGTCATGGCAGGCTCATTGGGCATGTTGTTTTTATGGTTAGTGGGCCCTCGATTGTTGCCGAATGATCCCCCCCGCTCACCAAAAAAGGAAACAAGAATATTTGAAGCTGCTTTGTATGTAGATGCCGATGGGTTTACTGATGGAAAAACACTGGTGGAGATCCAAGAGAAGGCTGGTGACGGCTTTAATATTGAAAAAATTAAACGCTCTGACTCTTTGTTTGTGGCTAAAATCCCTTCCATTGTGTTTGAGGCGGGGGATAGAATTTATGTTAAGGACACACTAGAGAACCTTCAGGAATATCAGGAGCTTCTAGGGTTGAGCTTATTTGAAGAAGAGGTGGCAGAAGCAGTGGAGACAGAGATTGGATCAGAAGTTAAGTTAGCAGAGGTTGTGATCACATCAGGTTCTTTGTTAGACCACACAACTTTGAACGCACAACAGTTCACTAATCGATTTAATTTATTACCCATTGCTCTCCACGGAGGAAAAACTGGGGCTGAATTAACTGGGGATATTTCTTTAAAAACTCTGAGCCCAGGCGATGTGGTTCTGGTCCAAGGCAGTAGTGAGTCAATTGATAATTTAAAAACCAATGCAAACATGCTGGTGATTGAAAATGAAACATTAGATTTAACGCGTAGACGCTCTTTCTTGCCTTTATATATTATGCTCGCAGTGGTGGTCACAGCCGCTACTGGGCTCTTACCTATATCAATTGCAGCGATGCTCGGATTAGCTGCTATGTTGATTTTTAAAGCAATGAAATGGAGCGACGTTGGTAACGCAATGAGTATCCCTATTATCATGTTAATAGTGGCGAGCTTATCTCTTGGAAATGCTTTAGAGCTGACTGGGGGTTCCGATTTTTTAGCAGAGTCTTTTGTCTTCCTCACACAAACTATGTCTATGGGCATGATTCTGAGCGTATTGATGTTGCTGATGGCCTTGTTGACTAATATGGTTTCTAATAACGCTGCTGCTGTTATTGGCACGCCCATAGCAATTAATATAGCTCAACAACTGGGGGCTCCACCAGAAGCCTTCGTTCTTGCAGTTCTTTTTGGCGCTAATATGAGCTTTATAACCCCCATTGGTTATCAAACCAACCTATTAATTATGGGTGCTGGCGGTTACTCATTTAATGATTTTGTAAAACTAGGTCTCCCTCTAGCATTCATTATGTGGGTCGCGTTATCAATTATATTGCCGATATTATATTTTTAAGAGGTATGGGGCTGCATACAGGATCTACAAGAACAACGTACCCCGCTGGATTCCTCTAATAAAACCTTATAACTCAGATGACCTG
>JAPYQN010000005.1:0-38063 GCA_029941465.1 Gammaproteobacteria bacterium | reverse complement strand
GAACAACGTACCCCGCTGGATTCCTCTAATAAAACCTTATAACTCAGATGACCTGTAACCCTGTTCTGTTTGACATCTTCTTCTTGACGATTGTTGTCTAACAAGAGATACTTTGCCAACTTATGGTTAAGTTGATTATAAAGCAAGGCAATTGGTGGAAGCTCTCCTAGGAGAGGGCCAAGCCTGTCTGATTAAAATAACAAGGTTTACCCATCTCCCTAATCGGCGATGGGTTTTTTTTTGAGAAATGGAAAAATATTTTGACATAGCAATGGACACAGAAACTCCGGCTTCAGCTTTTGTTAAGCTGCGGTCGTTAGATCCGTGTTTTTTATTAGAAAGCATTGAGCAAGGTGTTGATCAGTCGCGTTATTCTTTTCTTGGTTTGGGCGTGTCAGATGTCATTCAGGTTAAGAGCGGGCAGTTTAGTGTCAATGGGACTGTTTTAAATACTCCTCAAACACTTGGTGAGATGATGGATCTGTTTAGAAGCACATTGGATGAGATTCCCACCCTAAAACCGAGAATTTCTAATATTCCTTTTGGTGGGGGCTTGGTTGGGTTTAGTAGTTATGACATGGTCCGATTTTTTGAACACTTACCTGTGCCCCAGCATAAAAAAGGCATACTGAACCCACCTGATTGTGCTTATTTAGCGCCGACATCTCTGCTTGTTTTTGACCATGAAAAGAATTCAATTGCAGTGCTTCACTCAGGCACAGAAGCAGAGCGGCTTGAATTAGAAACTAATATATTTAACTTGTTAAAACTGGAACCCACCCAGCCAAACCAAAATATTTCTTATTCTCAGCCCATACCAAATATTGAGCCAGAGATTTTTTATAAGGCGGTTGAAAAAGCCAAACACCATATTTATGAGGGTGATATTTTTCAAATCGTCTTATCCATAGCTTTCTCTGGTGATTACGACCTAGACCCTTTTGATGTCTATCGGGCTATGAGGCTTGTGAACCCATCGCCATACATGTTCTTTTGTGATATTGATGGATTCCAGGTTGTGGGCTCCTCTCCAGAAGCGCTGGTTAGACTTAGTAACAACACCGCTTCTCTTCGCCCAATCGCAGGCACACGACCCAGAGGTAAAACCCCTGAAGATGATCTTGCAAATGAACAATCATTATTGATTGATGATAAAGAAATTGCTGAGCATGTAATGTTGGTGGATTTGGCACGTAATGACTTAGGCAGGGTTGCACAACAGGGCACAATAAACGTTAACCCTTATCAATCAATCGAACGCTACAGCCATGTGATGCATATTGTTAGCGGCGTTCAAGGTATTTTAGATAAAGACAAAGACGCTTTCGATTTGTTTGCTGCTGCTTTTCCAGCTGGCACACTTGTTGGCGCCCCTAAGGTTAGAGCCATGGAATTAATTGATAAAATTGAGCCAAACCTGCGAGGTGTTTATGGAGGAACAGTTGGTTACTTTGCTAAGAATGGAGATATGGATCAGGCAATTGCCATACGCACCATTGTTTTTTCTAAAGGGCGCTATTGTTTTCAAGCTGGCGCTGGAATTGTTGCTGACAGCGTCCCAGAAACTGAATTTGATGAAGTGATGGCAAAAAGTGAAATCCTAAGAACAGCCCTGAAAATGGTTAAGGAGGGCGTGTGATGGTGAAGATGCTTATGATTGATAATTTTGACTCCTTTACCTATAACCTAGTGCAGGGTTTTAGAACCCAGGGTGCTGAAGTCATTGTGTTTAGGAATAACGCTATTGATATTGAGCAGGCACAAGCTCTAGAGCCAACTCATTTAGTAATATCACCTGGCCCAGGGCGACCCACAGATGCAGGTGTTTCAATGCAGCTTATACAATATTTTGGGCCTAAGATCCCTACACTTGGGGTGTGTTTGGGGCACCAATGTATTGTGGAAGCCTTCGGCGGAAAGATAGGCTACGCACAACAATTAATGCACGGTAAAACCTCAATTATTCAGCACGATCAAACAACTATTTTTACAGATCTTGACAATCCATTGGTTGCGGGGAGATACCATTCTTTGGCTGCTGACATAACAACGCTTCCAAAGAGTTTAGATGTTTCAGCAACCACAGAGGACAATGAGATTATGGCAGTTCGACATAAAACATATTTAATAGAAGGTGTTCAATTTCACCCAGAAAGCATATTGACCCCTTTAGGTGAAAAACTAATGCATAACTTTTTACAACAAGAAAAAAGAGGCTAACCATGACTAAAGACCCACAGCAGATTTTATCCGCATTAATGAGTAAAAGTGATATTGGGGAACGTTCTGCTTATGATTTAATGGAATTGCTTGCAGAGGGTGAGATGAACCCAGTTATGGCAGGAGCAATTTTGACCGCCCTTCGAATTAAAGGAGAATCGGCTGAAGAAGTTAGAGGGTTTGCAAATGCTATGAGAGCTTTGGCCACACCTATAGAAATAGATAGCACCGAAAAAACTATAGACATTGTGGGCACTGGGGGTGATGGCTCCAATAGCTTTAATTTGTCAACAGGAACCGCTCTTTTAAGTGCTGCCACAGGATTAAAAGTGGTCAAACATGGCAATCGATCTGTGTCGAGCAAATCTGGCAGCGCTGACTTGTTGGAGGCATTAAATATACCTTTGGCCGATAACCCTGAGACGGTTAAAGCTATTCTGAAAGACCATGGGTTTGTCTTTTTATTTGCGCCATTTTTTCATCCAGCAATGAAACATGTTGCTCCTATTCGTCAATCATTAGGCATTAGAACTGTGTTTAATATATTGGGACCATTAACAAACCCTGCACAACCTAATTTTTATCTGCTTGGTGCTTTCAGCTCCCCAATGGCAAAGCTGATGGCAGAAGCTTTATCTGGCATGAACATTGATCGAGCATTTATTGTGCATGGTTTAAACGGTTGGGATGAGCCAACCCCGGTAGGGGAATTTGAACTATACGATGTGAAACCTAACCATGTTCAGCGCATGATAAGGGACCCTAAAGATTTTGGCATCGTTAGGTGCACAGAGGACGACCTAAAAGGCGGGGACGCAACAACCAACGCTAAGGCTTTAATGAATGTCTTTAACCAAAAGGATCAGGGTCCACATAGGGATGCTTTGATTCTAGGCACTGGGTTAGCTTTGGAGGTTTCTAACACAGTCAGTAATTTAAAAGAAGGCATAGAGTTGGCTAAATCAATAATTGATGAAGGCACAGCAGCCCAAATGATTAACTCGTTAAAAACACCATGATCAAAGCGATAGACAATTTTTTATTGACCATGGCAAGCAAGAGTCTTGAGAGATATCAGACAAGCTCTCAAAGTACAAGTGAGCATGAATTATTAGAGCGCTGTGAGGATAAAAAATTGAACACAACAGCGCCCTTAAATAAAGAAGGCTTCACGCTCATTGCAGAGATAAAGAAAGCATCACCATCTATTGGTGGATTATCACGAGATGATTTTGATCTTTGCCAGCAAGCCCAAAACTACATTACAGGGGGCGCAGATATTATTTCTGTCTTAACTGAACCTTCAAGATTTTTAGGATCTCTTAATGATTTATCTCAACTAACCAAACAATACCCAAACACCCCATTTATGCGAAAGGATTTTCTTGTGCACCCTTATCAAGTTTCAGAAGCTTGTTATTCTGGTGCATCAGGGGTTTTATTAATTGCTGGTATTTTATCTGATGATCAATTGGAAACCATGATCAAACGTGCACAAAAGCATCACATGTTTGCTTTGGTTGAAGTGTTCAATAAAGAGGAGCTGGAGCAGAGTATTAGTGTGATTTCTAAGCTCAGTAATCATTTGAGATCTATAATGTTGGGTGTTAATTGTAGGGATTTAAAGTCTCTCGAAGTAAATTTTGCTTGTTTTGGCCACCTAGCTGAGGCGTTGCCTAAGGATTTGGTCTGTGTGGCAGAAAGTGGAATTAATGTTCCAAGCGATATTAGAAAAATAGTTAACTGGGGGTATAGGGGAGCTCTAATTGGGACAGCATTAATGCAATCTAATAACCCTATGCAGACTTTATTAGAGTTGAAACAAGCGGCCAAGACGGCCCAATAAGTCCTATGAAAACATTAATCAAAATATGTGGCTTAAACAGCGAAGCCTCTGTTGTGACTGCAGCTCAAAATGGGGCTGACATGCTGGGCTTTGTCTTTGTTCCGTCGTCTCCTCGATATATAACACCAGAGCAGGCGAATAACCTCCATCAATTAATTCCTGAAGGCGTTAAAACTGTTGGCGTAATGCTGCACCCAACCCAGGGTGAGGTAGAAACAGTGCTTGACCAGGTGAAACTTGATTATATACAGACTGACGCTACAGACTTTGATTCACTTGATTTAAAGGGGGTTGCAAAGGCACTGAAAGTGTACCGAGACAAAGAAGGTTTTAATGTTAATTCTATAGAGGATAACCCGTTTGCCTTATTTGAAGGCCCTGTTAGCGGAGTTGGCGATTTAGTTAATATTTTAAGAGCCAGAGAAGCATGTGAAAATAAACAAATTATACTGGCCGGTGGGTTATGCGCTGATAATATTAACAAGATATTAAAACAGGCTGGACCGGTTGGGGTTGATGTGAGTTCAGGTGTTGAAATAGATCGAGGAGTCAAAAACGAACAAAAAATTATTGAATTTATTAGAATTGTTCGTGCCTTTGATGAAGGGGTAAGCAATGAATCAAGAAAATAAAAAACTACTGCAACAGCTTTTAGATGGGGAGTTCCCTGATTCCCGGGGTCGGTTTGGTATTTTTGGTGGCCAGTATGCTCCAGAAACCCTAATGACGGCATTAAAAAACTTGGATAACAAGGTAAAAACATTGTTAACTGATGCTTCTTTTATGGGTGAGCTTTCAACAGAGTTAAACCAATGGGCTGGAAGACCTACAGCGCTTACACACGCAAAAAAACTAAGCGAGCTTTGGGGTGTTGAGGTGTATTTGAAGCGAGAAGACCTTACCCACACTGGCGCACACAAAATAAACAACGCGTTAGGGCAAGCATTAATTGCAAAAAAATTAAACGCTAAGCGAGTCGTTGCAGAAACTGGAGCTGGTCAACACGGTGTGGCCTCTGCTGCAGCTTGCGCAAGAGTAGGTATACCTTGTGTTGTTTATATGGGCGCTATAGACATTGAAAGACAAGCACCCAATGTTGATCGAATGCGACAACTTGGTGCAGAAGTAATTCCAGTAACTACTGGTGACCAAACATTAAGAGCTGCTGTGGATGAAGCTTTTAGAGATTGGGTAGGCAGTCCAGATGATACTTATTATATTTTGGGCTCAGTGGTAGGTCCACACCCTTATCCTTATTTAGTTAGAGAATTACAATCGATCATTGGCAAAGAGGCGAGGGAGCAAATTATTACTCAAGCCGGAGGACTGCCAGACGCTGTTTTTGCTTGTGTTGGCGGTGGCTCGAACGCAATAGGTATTTTTCATGCTTTTCTTGGGGATGAGTCAGTCGATTTATATGGTGTCGAGGCAGGCGGCAGGGGTCAAAAATTAGGAGACAATGCAGCCACATTAGCTTCAGGAAAACCCGGAATATTGCATGGCACTTACTCTATGTTACTCCATGATGATGATGGCTTAGTCCAAGAAACACATTCAGTATCAGCAGGCCTAGACTACCCTGGGGTAGGTCCAGAGCATGCTTTTCTTCAATCTATAGGCAGAGTAAGTTATACCTCAGCAGAAGATGGAGAAGCACTGGAACAGGTTAGGGAATGTTGTGGGCTGGAAGGTATATTACCGGCTTTAGAGAGCGCCCACGCATTTGTTGGTGCTAAAAAATGGGCAGAAGCAAACCCAAGTAAAACAGTGCTAATTGGTTTATCAGGAAGGGGCGATAAAGATATGCCAACGCTTAGTAAGCTGTTTAACAATTAAAAAGGTCATGACACATGTTTGGTAGTGAGTTAATTGAAGATAGGGTCAGAAACCCCCAACAAAAAGGACCGGCTATTGTGCCTTTTATTACAGCTGGTTACCCACATAAGGATGGTTTTTTAAGTCTAGTTCAAGCATTAGCTGATTGTGCAGATGTCATAGAGATAGGGGTTCCATTTTCAGACCCAATGGCAGACGGAGTCACTATTCAGCGTTCTAGTCACTTAGCTATAGAAAGCGGAGTAAGACTTCGGTGGATACTCAATCAATTAAAAACCATAAGTATTAACACGCCTATCATTTTAATGAGTTATTTAAACCCTTTATATGTTTACGGCTACACTCAATTAGCCCAAGACTCCAAAGACGCTGGTGTTGATGGTTTTATAGTTCCCGACCTCCCTATTGAGGAAGGCGAAGAGCTAAGAGAAATATTGAAATTGGCAGGCCTTGGTATGATTCAATTGGTCACTCCAACAACCCCAAAAGACCGGATTAAAAAAATTGCAGCAAAAAGTTCAGGTTTTTTGTATGCGGTTACAGTGAAGGGTGTCACAGGGGGTAATGACGGGTTACCACAAGAAGTGACCGGTTATCTTGAAACCGTTAAAGCGCTTACAACAATCCCAGTTTGTGCAGGTTTCGGGGTTAGGTCCCGTAGCGATGTCGCATTGCTCGAGCCGCTTGTTGATGGGGTTATTGTTGGCTCTGCTTTGGTTGAGGCAATTGAAGATCAAGTGTCACCAGTTGATTTTTTAACCTCCCTGCGGGCTTAAAGACTAAACGTTTCAATATAGTTTTTGAAAGATTGATTCACTTGATCGGTTGTTAGAGAAAAATCATCAAGATTGTAATGATGAGATGATGTCCTTAATTGGGATTTATTTTTGATAAAAGTTTCCATCTTCACTCTCGTGTGAGCATCTAAATTAAGTTGAAATTTTTTAAAGGTAGTTTCTGCTAAACCAATGGGGTTATTAATAAACTCATTAAAGTTAATATCAATCATATTTGACTCCTTGATTAATGTTCGTTGATCTAAAAAATTCTCAATAGCTTTTGCCCAAAATGACAAGGCACCTTGCCCTATTTCATGCTTATCAATCGATTTGGAAAAAGCTGATCGTAAATTGGCTGATAAACTGCTGATTGAAGCAATTGTGTCTTTAGGATGTCTATGGATAAAGACAAACTTAGCCTCTGGGTAGGTGCTTATGATTTCCGATATATGTTGGATATGACAAGGGTCTTTAAGCAACCAATAGTTCGGTTTAGAAGTCGTTTCTAAAGCTTGTAAAAAACGTTTATGCCAAAGTAGTGCTGATGAGTAATCACAGTTGTTAATGAACGATGCATATTCTGGAACCCTTGATGAATAAGAAAAACTAATACTCCTAAAATCCAACGCTGTAATCAATTGACACTCTTCAGGAAGAACCGCTTTCATAGGATGAATATTTTTTAGTTTAGGTACCAATGTGCTTAATAACGATAATTCAACCTCTGTTTTAATTTTCTTATAGGACCGTTGATACGGTGAAGTAGCTAACGGCATCTTTTGAAATATTTCCCAAGTTAGGGGCCCTCTAAATTCATCAGAACAATGAAGAAGATCCAAGAGGAATGTTGTTCCTGATCTTGGCAATCCACTAACAATGATGGGTGTAGAGGGTGCTGCAAGATTGTTATTGTTGATGAACTGAAATAAACGTCCTCTGGATTCTAGTGTTTTTACAACACCTCTTTGCATCATGAGAGACCCCAATCTAGTCAGGTTAGCGTGATTTTTATAATCCTTTAAAAGGATGGACAAGGGTTCTCTGTAAGTCTCCTCACCCAAAGGAAGGTTGACCTTATTTAATAGAGAATCAATATTAAACAAATAAACCCCCTATGATTTTGGTTTAGAAAGTAACAGCACCACAAACCCAAACCCTAATAACCACCACCCTGCAAGTACTTCTAATCCGAGGAGCGCCCCTCCAACCAGCATCACTGCTAACCCAAGAAGGCTTTGATAGAAGGTTTTACTAACTGACTTGAGAAAATCTTCATTAGTGTCGTTGCTTGTTAAATCAGTATCTAAGAATTGTTTTGCAAGGGTTGGTAATTCCTCAATGGTTCTTTTAATTTCTGGGGCATCTTTCTGTAGTTTATTGAGAACTGATTTTAAGCTGGTTTGTTGGTCTTTCCATTCATCAAGAACAGGCTTTGCTGCAGCCACTATATCTAATTTAGGGTATAGCTGCCGACCTAAACCTTCTATGTTTAGAAGTGTCTTTTCTAGTTGGACTAGTTGAGGTTGGTTTTCCATTTTAAACTCTCTTGCAGTTTGAAATAGGCGAATTAATAGTTGTCCGAAAGATATATCTTCAAGGGGCTTATCAGCAATGGGCTCACAAACCGTTCTTATTGAAGCTTCAAAAGCATGTAATCTAGTTTCTTTTGGAACCCACCCAGCATCGATAAAGTTTGAGGCAATCGTCGTATAGTCCCTTTCAAAAAAGGCAGAAAAACTTCGAGCCAGGTAACGTTTATCTTTTTCGTCTAAGCTGCCTACAATACCAAAGTCAACCGCAGCGTAGAGTGGTTTTTTTGGATTAGAAATATCAACAAAAACATTCCCCGGATGCATATCAGCATGGAATAAATTATGGAGAAAAACTTGTGTAAAAAATATTTGAACACCATTGATAGCAAGTTGTTCTATATTGACTCCAGCAGCTTTTAACTGTTGCAGGTTATTAATTGGTATCCCATGAATTCGTTCCTGAACCAAGATGTTTGTTTTACAATAATCCCAATAAATTTTTGGAACTTTTATAATTTCTGAATCCACCCAGTTTCTGCCTATTTGTGCACAATTCGCAGCCTCCCTGACCAAATCAAGCTCATGCAATACAGTCGTTTGATAATCAGAGACCACTTCTATTGGACGAAGTCGTTTTGATTCTTCGGAGTAATTATTAATTAATTTTGCACATAGGATAAGAATCTCCATGTCTTTTTCTATTGCTTCCCAAATATTAGGACGAAGTATTTTTACAATTACTTCTTCACCGCTTTTTAGTGTGGCAAGATGAGCTTGTGCAATTGAGGCTGAAGCGAAAGCATCGCTATCAAAGTTTGTAAAAACATCCATTGAAGGTTGCCCAAAAGCCTTTAATATTTCTTGTTCAACCAGGTCTGAAGAAAAAGCAGGGACATCATCCTGTAACTTAGACAACTCTGTTGCAATATCTTCAGGAAGTAGGTCGGGTCTTGTCGAAAGTGATTGGCCAAATTTTACATACAGGGGTCCTAAATCCTCTAAAGCACACCTAAGTCGTTCCCCTCTAGATAACGATGTTGTTTTTCTAAACCATAGTCTTGGGGACAAATAAAAAATCCAACGCAGAGAATGCAGAGCAGGGATATCAGCAATAAATTCATCCAATTGATAATGAATTAATGTTTTCTGTATTTTTAGTAGCCGAGATAACATTTGTATTCTTTTCATCTTATTATTTGTGTCCAACATGTAGAGCAACAATACCCGCGGTAAGATTGAAATATTCCGTATTTATAAATCCTGCGGTCTGCATCATATTAACAAGTGTTTCTTGATCAGGATGCATACGAATAGATTCAGCAAGGTATTGGTAGCTGTCAGCATCGTTCACCACCCATTCCCCTAATTTTGGTAGAACACTAAAGGAGTAAAAGTCATAAAACGGAGCAATGATTTCATTTGCTTTCGAAAATTCCAATATCAGTAGTCTGCCACCCGGTTTGATGACTCTGAACATGGAGGATAATGCGGCCTCTTTATTAGTCACATTACGCAAACCAAAGCCTATAGTGACACAATCAAACGTGTCGTCATTAAAAGGAAGTTCTTCAGCATTTGCTTGAATAATCTGTATGTTTTTGAGTTGACCTTGATCAAGTAACTTAACCCTTCCTTTGTTAAGCATGGGCGCATTAATATCAGTTAAAATTATTGACCCTGATTTACCTACTTGATTTTGTAATAGGACACTGAGATCACCGGTGCCACCTGCAACATCCAGGGCTGACATTCCTTCTTTTAACCCGGTATGCATTAAAGTAAACCTTTTCCAGAATCGATGGATACCAAACGACATAAGATCATTCATGAGATCATATTGTTTAGCTACCGAGTCAAAAACCTCCTCAACTTTTTTGGTTTTCTCAGACTCGGTTACTTCTTGAAAACCAAAACTGACTTGTTTTTTTTTGTTTGTCATTTTTTCCCTGATCTTGGGTGGGCCTTGTCATAAGTTTCTGCAAGATGCTGAAAATTTAAGTGAGTATAAACCTGTGTGGTGCTAATGTCTTTATGTCCCAAAAGTTCTTGTACAGCTCTTAAGTCACCACTGGCCTCTAATAGATGAGTAGCAAAACTATGCCTAAGCAAATGAGGGTAAACGTTTTGCTGTAAACCATTCTTTTTAGCCCAATGATTAATACGACTCTGCACAGATCTTCT
This sequence comes from Gammaproteobacteria bacterium, assembly GCA_029941465.1. Classification (GTDB taxonomy): domain Bacteria; phylum Pseudomonadota; class Gammaproteobacteria; order Steroidobacterales; family UBA11654; genus CACPJA01. The sequence goes on along the minus strand of JAPYQN010000005.1, from coordinate 27,669 downwards.
GCTTAAACGAGCACCTCGATTACTCACAAACAATGCTTCTTCTTCAGGCACTGCTAGCTGCGATCTAACTTTCATCCATTCCTGTATAGCTTTTATAGCCTTGGAGCCAATAGGCAACATTCTTTTCTTATTCCCTTTCCCAATCACAGTAAGGCTCATATCTTGAATATTTAGATCAATAGGATTTAAGGTAACTAACTCAGATAATCTAAGGCCCGAAGAATACAAAAGCTCCATAATAGCTTTATCTCTAAGGCTAATAGGATCTACCTGTGAAATATTTAGTAACTGATTAACCTGATCAACATCTAAAACCCCCGGTAATTTTTGTGGGGCTTTTGGAGTCCTTATGCCATCAGCAGGATTAGTTTTCAGAAGGTTTTCTCTTACTAAATAATTCATAAAGCTTCTAATTGCTGACAATTTTCTTTGAATACTTCTTGCCCCAAGACCGTCTATAAAAATCTGTGATGCATAGCTTCTTATATGATGAGGTTTTATTTCTGACCACAGCGATATGTTTTGAGAGTTCGCAAATGTTGCAAGGTCATTTATATCTTTCGCATAATTCACAGCAGTGTGTTTTGAATACCTCCGCTCAGTTTCTAGGTGTTGAAGAAACTTTTTTTGTAATATTTGAGATTCTGGTTTCATTAATTAAATAGAAGCGACCTTCTAATATTATTTATCTAATTCTCTAGCAGACTTCAGTGCAGTTAATGCCTCCTCTTTTTCGCCTAGTTCAGACAGAACGAGGGCAAGCTCAGTATATTTAGAAGCACTATGAGATAGTTCAATTGACCGTTCTAGACATTGTTTTGCTTTAGACCATAAGCCGTCTCTTTGAGCTAACCTGCTTGCAGTGAGCCAAAGATTTGCATCACGAGGTCTATTGTCCAGCCATTTATCAATACGATTAGATAATTCATTAATACTGGGATTGCTTAAATCCGCATAAAGCAAGATAAGTGCTTTGCTCCAAGTATTAGGAATTAGTTTCCTGAGCGCTGCCTCTGCTTTTATATGCTCCTCGTTATCCAACCAACCTTCAATTTTTCCCGTCATTACTAGTGGGTGTTTTTCAATCGACTTAGGTATTCTCTCAAGAATGGGCTCTAAGGGTTTATTATTACGAAGAGCGTCCCTTATAACCTCAAGAATCATGTCTGCTAAACTGTCTTCATCAAGATGTTTGTCAAACTCAAACACTTTTCTTAACACTAGCCCATAATCTTTTGTTGCAACAAGAATTGCAAAAAGCAGTTGATAGGCAGCTGGATTAGTTGGGCTAATTTCAAGCAACTGATCAACATAGACTTTTGCATCAATATAATTTTTAGAATTAATCAAAAGGGTTGCCACAAAGCTCAGGACATAGGGTTTAATTTTGGGAAAGGCGTTTAAACTTTTTTCTACCCACTCCTCACGTGACGCATGGTCACCAGTAGCTTCAGATAGCTCTATATTCAACAAAAAAGATTGTAATAAAGGCTCAGTGTTTGAGACGGCAGACTTTATTTTTTTTCTAGCTTTTAATTGTTCGCCTTTGGCCAACATAAGCAGCCCCTCATTAAGCAGTTTATTAGAACGATGAACACTGCGTTTAGATAGCTTCTCTTTGATAAGATTGGGAGAGTTCCAAACCAAACCAATAATTCTTAAACAGATATATAAGCCCAACAATCCAAGAACAAACACCGGGACTGATGTTTCGATAGAGTAACCAATAAACTCTAGTAAAACATAACCATTGTCTTCTAAAAAATAATTTGCTGACACAACGCCTATTGATATAAGGAGAATTATTACTGCGACAATTTTCATGCTTTTCGAAGCCTTTGTATTTCTTCGATTGCCTGGTTAATCGTTTCACTGTTAGGTCTTAAAACAATTTGTTTTAAAGATTGGAGCTCTTCTATCATCTCAGGATTGTTTTCAAGCTCAGATTTATAATATTCGTTAAGTTTGGCAATTAGCCCGTCCAAGGCTTGTTGATAATTTTCATCTTGTCTTTGTTTAACAGAGAGCTTTATAAGATCAATATTTAAGACCATTAAAGAATTAATCACTCTTTGTTCCTCACTTTTTAAGCGTCTTATATCAAACTGGTTTTTAGACTTGACCACAACTAAGGTGTTTAAACTTTTTGTTAAACCTTGCCACAAGCTTTTTATCTCCTCGGTTGAAAGGTAGGACAAGATACTTCTCTGTTCAATAGGGGTTTTATCTTCAGTGATTAATGGTAATGGCTTCAGTAAAAGATTGACCTTATCTAATGCGGTTAATATTGAATTTGTTGAGCTGTTTTTAATGGCACCATTAATTCCAGTAATTGATAATGCAATTAATCGGTTTATAGAATCATTTGAGCTCAATGATTCTTTAACCATAACTTGAGCTTGTTCCAAGGTTAATTTCACAGATGCAAGGTCACCGCCGTTTTCGAGCTGAGCAACCCCAGTGCGAAGCAAGTATTCAATTTGAGTAAGTAACCAATAATCACTGCCTTGATTGATGGTGCCTTGCATGTTTTGGAACTTAGAGAGAATCTCAGCAGAATTTTTTTGTTGCTCAAATAAAAGTTTTTCAACTTGTTCAATTGAAGCAGATTGTTGCCTAAAAGAATTTAGTTGACTGCTTTGCTTTTCAGTTATGTTGTTAAGTTCAATCCTCATGGTTTCTTCAGAATCTTCCAAATGCTGAATAGATAGGAGCATTTGATCCATAGAATTTTTGTTATACCAAAACACACCGCCGCTGCCTAAGATCAAAAAAATGATGAACAATAAGCTCAGAAATAAACCTGATCTAGTGCGTTTATTTTTCGGCTGTTGTTTGCTTGTTGCCATCTTTTTTGTCCATTACTTTTTTATATTCTCGTTTAGTAATGATAATATCGAAGTTTTCAATACTAAGCGATTATGGATAACGATAAATTTAAAAAATGGTCAGAGAATTTCTCTGCAATACTGCCAAAATCTGCCCTTGAAGTTAAAGAGGATATTCAGAAAAATTTACGGGTTTTGGTGAAAGAGGCAATTCAGAAAATGGATCTCGTTGAGAAATCAGAAGTTGAGGCCTTGAAAGCAGAAATAAACCACCTTAAAAGCACCCTCAATGAAATAAGGTCCAAGGTTGAGAAATAATTTAATAATGGAAATTGATGGTTTGGGTTAAATTATCAGCTAAGCTTTTAGCGACAGGACAGTTTAGAGCAGCATGCTGAAGGAGTTTTTTTGAATCCTCATCATAAGATCTGGAAAAAAAGAAGTCTATTTTAATTTCACTAATCCTGCGCGGATCTTTGCCCATGATTTTTGTGACTTCGGCCTTGGTGCCTTCTATAGTTAAAGATTTTCTTCTAGCAACAATGCCCATGATAGTGAGCATGCAATTAGCCAGTCCTGTGGCTATCAAGTCAGTTGGTGAAAAAGCCTCTCCCTTTCCCTCATTATCAGTTGGAGCATCTGTAATATAAGTTTCTCCTGACTGGAGGTGAGTGCTTTCAGTTCTGAGCTCGCCTGAATAATAAACTACAGAGGTGGACATAAAATATAATCAAATAACCTTAAAGGCTCCTTGCATAATGGCATAATGTCCTGGGAAGGAGCAGAAGAAAGTGTAGTCATCACCCGCCACCAACGATTCAATTGAAAAAGTTACCGATGTTTCTTGTCCGCCACCAATGACAGTTGTTGCAGCAAGCACTCTCTGATCCCCAACAGGGATATAGTTATTATCTAGACCAGCTGCCCCGCCTGCCTGTGCAACAGGCATAAAGTCAGTATTATTTGTTAACACCCAGTTATGCCCCATAACATTTGCTGGCATAGCGCCAGTGTGTTTCAGAGTCACTGTTACCTCTGCACAGCTTGCACTGACAACCATTTCTTTAAGGTTGAATTGCAACATATCATTGCCTTCAATAACTTGTTGGCAGGAGCCTTCTGCTGTCCAGTTCGCAGCAATAGCATCAGATATTTCTTCCACAGAGTTTTCTATGGTTACTTCTGTAGCTAAAACCATGGATGGTTTGAGGCGATCTTCCGCATTTTTTTCTGGATGAAACTTACTGGTGGTTTGTTCTACCTGGGCTTTAATTAGCCCCCCACCCAGTTGACTGGCACCCTCAAAGAGCAGTACAAAAATAGCAATGGATACAATTAAAGTAATGAAACGTTTAAGAGAAAAACCTAGACCTGAATCACTCACGAGAACTCCTTTTTTATATCGGTTTATCTAGAAGAATAATTAAGCAAGCTTCTATTTTGCAAAGCAGTATAAAACCAATTGTCTTTGTAATAAAGGGAATAAAGTTATATTTTTTAGTCATGGAAAGGCTCAAAATAAAAAAACTGTGTTTGATTTTAAACCCTAAAGCGGGAAGCCAGGACCACGAGGCTGTTCTTAAGTTAATTCATACAGAGTTAGATCGCCTGCAAATTAAACACCTAACGTATAGAAGTGAATACAAGGGGGCAATCTCAAATTTTATTCAAAATGAAAATCTGGAAGATTTCGAAGGTATTTGCGTTATTGGTGGAGACGGCACAATTAATGAAGCTGTAAATGGATTAATGAAGTCTGGGAAATCCAAGAGTATCGCCTTAGGAATTATTCCAAGAGGAAGCGGAAACGCCTTTGCAGAAGATTTAGGTGAGTTAAATCCACTAGGAGCACTGAAGACAATTCTTAAAGGTCATATAACCCCAATAGACCTTTTCAAAATTGACCACAAAGGAGAAGTTTCCTTTGCCATCAACATTATTGGTTGGGGAATGGCAGCAGAAGTAAATATTCTTGCAGAGAAATTGCGTTGGCTTGGTGGTATTAGGTATTCAATAGCCTCCTTGCTTGGTGTGCTGAGGATGAAAAAAAAGCGATTAGAGTTTGTTTTGGATGACACTAATTTCAATGGCGAGGGATTATTTTTTTTAGCATTAAACACAATTCATACCGGGAAGGGCATGCAAATGGCGCCCCATGCTATTTTAAATGATGGGTTAATCGATATTGTTTTGGTTAAAAGCGCTTCAAAGTTACGAGTCATAAAAATTTTCACCCAACTTTTTTCTGGTAAGCATATAAATGACCCACATGTTGAGTATAAACAAATAAGACATTTCACCTTAAACACTGAAGGAGACCCGCTTAATATTGATGGAGAAAATATAGGCAAGACTCCCATCCAAGCTGAATTAATTCATAAAGGAATTAAAATATTCGCAAATTTGTGAGTTTTATTTAAAATCACCGCTTAAGCTTATGAATAAAAAAATTAACTGGATAGCAATTTATATAATGCTCTTTTGCATTTTCTTAACCGCTATCTCGACTTATCTTGAGCATCAGCAAAAAGAAACCCTTTTAGGCCAAAATGTTAGCCTAGAGAGTCATATCACAACCTAACTCATGGCTAAAGACATCAGTCCAGCAGAAATTGCAGCAAACCAAAAATGTGATTTGTTTGCATTGATTTTTCAACAAATAAAACACAGCCCTTTGTTATTAAACGAAAACCTTGAAATGGTATTAGAGGATAACCCTGTAAGTAATAAACCAGAAGCAACTATAGTGAAAGCGGGATCATTTCGAGCTTCAATTAGAACTTATGTTGCTAAACACCCTGTCTCAGGGGAAATTATCAACAATTTACCAATCATGATTTCATCTTGGCGAGAGAATAGCTTCCATTTGAAAGAAGGTTGTGAAACACCACCCATAGAGAAATTAAATAATAAGGCGTTTGAGAATGTTGAGGATTCAGTTAAATTCTTTTTATCTCAAATAGAGCTAATATCTAGAGAAAACAAACAAGAAGTCTAATTTCTGTCATAGCGGTCCTCATAGCGAATTATATCGTCCTCACTTAATTGATCACCGACTTGAACTTCAATGACTTTTAAAATATCTTCCCCCATATTGCTTAGTCGATGCTTGGCTCCCAAAGGAATAAAAGTAGATTCATGTTTTGAAAGCAACTTTGTTTCTGCATCACATTCAACAGTTGCGACTCCTTCTGCCACAAACCAATATTCACTTCTATGATTATGAGACTGCAGGGAGAGTATTTCATCAGGTAAAACCGTCATTCTTTTTACAAGATATCCCTCGCCTTTTTCGAAGGTTTTATATGACCCCCAAGGTTTTAAAACTTCTCCAGAGACCAATTCTGAGCTTGACTGAATTTTGCCACCCCCTACATTAAATTTCATTTCAATATCAAATTTTTTGCACACCTCTGTCTCAGGGATATCTGCTTCATTCTTTCTGTCACCACCATTAGCAAAACATTTAATGTTCTCTTCATTAGCTAACGATTCCAAGGTTTTACATACAGTCATATCCTCATCTATAGACTCTACAGCCCTATAAACACCACTAAATCCTTCAAGAATTTCAATTCTTTCATTGATAGGCATAAAGCTATAACCTTTCTTTTTTAATAAAAAGCCATCACTATTGGCAATGACAATAAGATTAGAGGCAAGCTTTGCCGCTTCTTGTATCATTCTTAGATGCCCGATATGAATGGGGTCAAACCCACCACTTACAACCACACAATCATTCTTTTTCATCTTCCCCCCGGTTTATTAAAGGTTTTTTTATTTCTTTTCTAAACGTCCATAAAGAATTGCCAGCATAATTAAAAATTATCCCAATAGCTATACCTAAAAGCACTGCTAAGATATCGTAAATATTTACCAGATAAACCAGAGCAAGAAATAACAGGTAATTGATAATCCCAGCAACCCCCGCAACGAGATGAAAATTTAACAGCCTTGTTTGAAAGGATTTTTTTACAGGTCTTGCCTTAAAGGTCCAAAAATTATTTAGGAAAAAATTAGATATGATTGATGCCTCAATAGCAATTGGAGAGCTCAGTGTAATTGGGAAGCTAATAAAACGGGTTAAATAATAATACACTCCTAAATTAACAATCACTCCACTTAAGCCCACTAAACAATATTTTATAAAGTCTTCAGAATTGTTAAATCTTATTCTTACTATGTTTAGAAAAAATTCCAACTGATCAGCAAGGGATAATTTAGATTCCCCTGTTTCACGTTTAGCAAAAATAATCGGGCTTTCTTTAATTGTAGCCCCTTGTCTTAATAGCTCACAAATGAGCCAGGATTGAAATGAATAACCCCTTGTTGGAAAGCTAGAGGGCTGGCACTTTACTAGAATTTCACGTTTGATAACTCTATAGCCTGATGTGCAATCCCTTATAACGTAAGCAGCTCCAAGGTATCGAACCAAAAAGTTACCCAGTTTACTGAGCAATAATCTATAGGAAGAAAAATAAGGTGTGCTGCCCCCTTCAACAAACCTTGAGCCAATGACCACATCATAATTTTTAGCAAGCCCTATAAATTTAGGTATTAACCCAGGATCATGTTGACCGTCTGCATCCATTTGTATAATCAGGTCAGCCCCCAGATTTTTCAACGCATAATCAATGCCTCGCTTATAGGCGTCTCCTAACCCTTTTTTTTCACCGCTCATGAGGTTCAACCGAGAATATTTTGGCATCAAGCTCCTAACTAATTCTGCTGTGTTGTCTGGTGAGTTGTCGTCAACAACTAGTACACTTAACTTATAATCATGCAGCATTGTCTGATTAAGAAAGATTTTTTCTAAGGTGCTATGAATGTTTCCTGCTTCATTATAAGTAGGAAGAACCACACAGATATTTTTGATGTTATTACTCATATAAAAGCACTAAATTTCAAATCCAGCTGTTAAACCACATTCTCCGGTAAAATTCATAATCTGGCATTAAAAAGCCCATTTGTATGGGTAACCAATATAAAAAGGACATAAGTATAATTATAGCGCTGAGCACAAAAATACTTCGATACTGTGGTTTATTAGAGTTAAGCAGTTGTGATAAATACCAAGCCAGTGCTAAAAAGCTGAATATAGAGGCTGTTTGATAATGATAGAGAAATAGGCATCGCTCAACAAACACCCAAGGAAGAAAGTTGGCTAAATACCCAAGACAAATAAACCTCTTCAACATTAATTCTTTTTGATTGCGAATACTTTTTATCAATGGGTTGATAGCAAGCTGTATCATCATAAGAATAATAGAAAGGCTCGAGAACCAATAAATAAAAGGGTTAGGGAACAAATGGATAGCTTTAAAATAGTTTGCCGTATCCCCATTATTCATAGGAGTGCTTTCAAAGAAATAACCAATTGGTCTAATCATAACTGGCCAGGTATACCATTTGGAACAATAAGGGTGTTCATTCTCAGTTACCATGGTTTGGTGATACCCCATGATTTGTTGATGCTTCTCAAAAAAACCATAATTTGGATTTAGATAGGTATCGGGTAGAAATATAGCTACATAGGTTATTACAATAATCAACCCATAATAAATGCTATGTCTTAGAGTAAGTTGTTTGAGACCTGTTTGTTGGTTATTTATTATTAATAGAGCAAAACAAACAGCAGCTAGCAGAAACCCTAAACCACTCCATTTTATAGACACAGCCATAGCCATCAACACACCCGAAGTTATTAGGTTATTCCAACCACCTTTATTAGTGTAAAAACGAAGGAAAAAATATAAACCAGAAAAGCCGAAAGTAAGAAGAAATGAATTAGCCAAGGCAATTCTTGAGTCTACAATTAAAGAGCCCTCTATCGCCACCAGGATTGAGGCCAGAATGGCAAACATTCTATTTCTAGTAAGTTGAAAACATATACCGTAGATAAATAAACACAGGAGTGAGCCCAATAATGCATTAATCCATCGGTAACTTATGGGCTCTAAACTTGAAAGCTGAATGCTTTGGAATGACTCAATATTAACCCAAGGCAGCAGGGAGTATGCCCAGATAGCAAAAGCATATAGATAATTTGCTAATGGCGGGTGAGCATAAAAAAATTCTTCACCCTGAAGGTACAAAAGGCCGTATTGTGGATAAAACACCTCATCAAACACCGGCCCATTAATTTGATTAAGGCCTGTGAACCTTAACCCAATAGAGACAAGGAGAATACCAACTAGCCAACGCTTACTAGAAGCTAACGTCATAAGAGTTATTAGGCGCCTGAAACTTTAAAATGGCAAAAAATATTTGCGTATTCTTTACCTTGAAGCGGCTGTGGCCTGCCGTGTTTTAACCTAGCCCCTTCATAGAATATCACTTCCCCTGGGCTCAAATTAATATTGTGTTGTCTATAGTGATGATCTTCAATCACTAGCGGCCAGTCAACATCAACATTTTGATCAACATTGATAATGGCGCTAACTATATGAGTTGTTTCCCTGTCTCTGTGTTCTTTTAGGATTGCGTCTTCTCCATAAACACGGATGCCATACACATAGGTTGGCTCAAGTTTTGTAGAAGACCACTGTTCCAATAAAGGTTTTAAGTGTGAATGTATCTCAGTTTTTAATTGTGTATCCAATTCAACTAAAGTACTTGCAGGCTCATCATCTTCGCTATTATGAATAAAACCTTCTACTATTTCTGTTTCAGCCTTATCTTGATTCTCATTATAGAACTGTTGAATTTTTGCAAATAAACTTTGGTCTAAGACTTCTTTTTTAAATCCATTATTAGTGAGGTTAGGCAGCAATTCGCCTTCAGTTTTTGTATGCATTTGTCCTTTACCCCTAGATCTAAACCATTTGGTGATAATAGATTTATGTCCTGAAACAACAGGACGGGCATGATGCATAGTATTTGGATTGATAGACCCATCAGGACTGAGATTGTTCCAAATCACAGCCATTCCTTGTTGCGGCTGAATTTTTTTACCAATCTTCTCAAAATCTGTCTCACCTCCTTCATCAACGTCATTCAGGTAAACCATAAAGGTGTAGGTTCTTTGACCTTCATTGCTTGCATACTCTTCAAATGCATCTCCCTCGAAGTAGTCTGTGTGAGATTTAAACTCTTGATTTTCAGTGTAATATTGACCTTGCATGATCTCAGAGTATGAGGCATTAATGCCTAAGGTTTTGCAGATTCTTTGATCAATCTCTTCAATAAAAACGTCACCGATGATTCCAAGATCACAGGTGCTACTGGTACGAAACTTTTCATCGGGCTCATCTTTATTCGCTATGGTTGAAGGCCTTAGTTTACTTTTTATGGTTTCTGTAATTTTCTCGCATTCAATCCTTGTTAAAAAATTAGGTAAAAGATACATCTCCGCAAGTTCGGAATTGACTCTTTCAGCATTTGGAATAAAAATTTGTGTTGAGGGCAGAACTCCTGCAAAGGGAATCTCTTTTTTCTTTCCTGAGAAAAAATTTATAAGCCACCCTATAAAACCTTCAGATTGTTTTTTTTGTTTAGCTTGAGAATTATTTGCCAACGGATTAACCATTGTATTGATATTAATGTCTGGGCTATAGCTCATATTTTTTTCAATTTCAGTGGGGTCAAACCCTTCATCAATTAGAATCTTATAAATACCGTTTTTGTCACAACCACGAGCTATATTTAAATTGATCCAATCTATCCACTCTTTATTGAACTGTTGAGACATAATAACTTTAACTCTGAGGTGTTTCGTTCTCTATAGGCGTGCAAATAAATACAGGAATATTTCTTTGAGTTCTCTCTTGATAGACTTGGTAATCTGAGTAGAAACTACAAATAGTTGGCCAAAGGCTTTCTTTTTCTTCTTCGCTAGCTCTTATAGCTTGATAATTCTTCTTTTCTGAGCCTATTTGAACTTCTATATTTGGGTTATTTTGGACGTTAAAAAACCAACTTGGATGAATGGGAGCGCCCCCCATGGAGGCAACTAAAAGCGGTTGATTTTTATACAACACTTTAATTAAGGGAATATGCCTTATCTTTTTGGTTTTTCTACCCATAGTGGACAACACCATAATTGGGTATTTACCGGCCCATTTAGACCACAGACGACCATTAGATACTCTATAAATAAAAGCGTTTATTGATGAAACCAGCCTTAATACTTTCTTTCCTCTTTTGACTTGTTGTTTGGTGAAAGCTTCTTTAGTCATGATCATTCTCCAGTTAAAAGATAGTTTGTAATCCTTTTATAGAGTACCCTCATTTTTTTCTCATCAAAACCTATTATTGTTTCCTTAAGAACACCTTGCTCTATTAAGTAATCTGGAATCAGCTCTGGCGATACCCCTTTGTCTATAGCTATTTGGACAGCATCAATTACCAATTGATAGAACAGTCTTTGTTGTTTAATAACCCGTGTTGAGCCAATGGTGCCACTGACTAAGTTCATGGGTTCATTTTTAAAACTCATGTGAGAGCCTATTACACCCTTAGCACGTTTTTTTCTGGCTAATAATTCACTGCTTTGAAAAAAGGGAATTAGATTGAAAATATAGGTATCAGCCAATCCCGCCCCATAAATCATGTTCATGCCATCTGGAGGGTTAGCATCGTCTGCAATGAAAATGAAACGATCGGGTTGGGTCAAAAAAACAACTCGGCAATTGTCATGCGAGGGCCCATAGAAATACATTTCTAAAGAAGCATTGCCGACATCAATTTTATAATCATCTTTGAAGACCTTGTCTGGTTTAACTACTTTTGGTGAAGGGTTGTCCAGCCAATTATTAAGGCATTGTTCATGGGCTACAAATTCAGCTCCCTGATCTTTGAAAATTTGCCCGCCTGAAACATGGTCCCAATGAGAGTGAGAATAGGCCACGTATTTAATTGGTTTATTGCTTATTTTCTTTATCTCTTTATTTAGGATGCTTGCGGCTTCTGGAGTTAAAGGGTCAGTAAGGATAATACCGTCATCACCAATCAGGATAATGTTGCGATAAAAGGTGTAACGAAACGCATAAAGGTTGTTGGATATTTTTTCTATTTCCCATAATTTCATTTTGCCAAAAAGAGGTGCTTCAGACTCTGCAACCTTTGTTAACTCAAAGGATTTGCCACACCCAATCAGCATAATGATCATCAATAAGTTAATTATGTTTTTCATTCTCATCAATTAACGCCCCATGTTTAAAAAAGAGGTGTAACGCCTTAGAATATTTATAAGGTCAGCTTTATTAAAATTGTTGTATTCACTAAATTTTTCTAGATCCAGTTTTTCAACATCAATGAAGTTATTGATATCAACCAAACCGTTCTCTTCTGCTTCTTTTGCTGTCAAGTGAATGAGTTGCCAAAATTGTTTTTGCTCGCTGATAATTTTAACTGAACCATAGATTTCATCATCACCATAACCACTAATAAAGGACTCTATTTTTTTTTCTTCAATCAACTCCTCAAGACCACTAAAAAAGAGTTCCAATGTTGCAGGCCTTAAGAAAGGTAATGTTGGATCTTTTGGAAAACTAGCTCCGTTGGTGCTAACCAGTTCAGGGATAAAAAGGATTTTAGCCCTAACCATCTCAATAACCACCATGCATTCACCGTGACTAGGTCCAAAATAGTGCAGAACCACCTGTTCTTCTTCAAGGTTAATGTTGTATTGTTTTTTGAAATAGAGATTAGGTTTTTTGATATTTATATTATTGCTTTTAGCAAAATATAATTCACAAGCAGACTGAGCAATAATTTTATGCGTCTTTGTATCAAAGAGTGTTGACCCGAGTAATCTGTCCCAATGAGAGTGGGAATAAATGACATTGGTGATTACTGGTTTTTTATTTTGCCTTAAATAATTTTCAACCTCTTCAGTGCTGCTTTTATTGATGGGGTCGATAAGCACTGATTCTGAGTTACCACTGATGATTAAACTTTGTTCTTTGCCATTGTTAAACAATGTTATTTGATCATTTAGGCTACTAAAAGAGACATTACCTGCTTGTGTAACATTTAACTGAAAGAAGAGGCTAATTAAGGTAAATATTTTGAGCACCTTCATTCTTTGAACCATTATTTATTATTAATAATGGACAAGGCAATTTGACCTAAAATAGGCACCGCTGCACCTATTTGATTAGCATTTTTTGCAGAGGCGTTTCCTTGTAGTGACCTTTTATAAACTCCTTGAGCAATTCCTGCTAATCTGAAAAAACCAAATGCCAGATAGAATGACCAGTTCGGAATAGAGTCAATGCTCATTTTTTTGCAATAACTCTCAACATATTCATCTTCTGAGGGAATGCCTAGTTTTTCCAGCTCCTTCCCTGCCAAGCCCGGCGTAATTCCAATTTGAGGGATATACCAATTCATACACTGATACGCAAGATCTGCATAAGGGTGTCCTAATGTCGAGAGCTCCCAATCAAGAACCGCAAGAATGGTTTCACTGTTATGATCAAAAATCATGTTATATAACCTGTAATCACCATGGACAATAGAGACCAAACCGTCGTCTTCGGGCATTTCTTGTTCTAGCCATACAATTAGAGCTTCCACCTCAGGGTAGTGTTCCGTTTCAGCAGCACGATATTGAGTGATCCAGCGGTTAACTTGGCGTTCAAAATAATTACCGGGCTTACCAAAACTTAAAAGGTTAGCCTTCTCTATATCAATACCATGCAGGGCGGTCATTACTCTTATAGTTTCTTTATAAACAGCGCTTCTTTGTTCTGAATCAATTTCAGGTAATGAGGGGTCCCAAAAAATTCTCCCATCAACAAATTCCATTAAATAAAAAATGGTTCCAATGACGCTTTCATCTTCACAGAGAAGTATTGTTTTAGGTACAGGGACTGCTGTTTTCTCCAGGGCTTTTATAATTCTGTACTCTCTATCAACAGCATGAGCAGAGGGTAGAAGTTTTCCTGGAGGTTTTTTTCTTAACACATATTTTTTTTCAGGTGTTTCAATTAAATAGGTTGGATTAGATTGTCCAGTAGCAAATTTTTTTGATGTTTTTATACCATTAAAATAGGGCAATTGATGCCCTAGATATTCTGACAATTTATTTAAATCTAAATTGTGGACATCATCATTCACCCCATTACCTAGATTCTTCCAGCATCAATCATCTCTTTTTGTTTTAAGATTTTTTTAGCTAGCGATGATAAATGCACTTCGTCGGGACCATCAGCTAATCTAAGGGTCCTTGCACCAGCATAAGCTCCAGCAAGAAAAGCATTGTTTACACCTTCGGCACCATGGATTTGTATAGCTCTGTCTATGACCTGGCAGGCCATTCTGGGTACAACAACTTTAATCATACTAATTAAGTCACTGGCTACTTTATTTCCGAACCGATCCATTTTATCTGCTGTCATAAGTGTTAGTAATCTTGCCTGTTCAATGTCACTTGCAGATAGCGCAATACTTTCTCTTACAGAGCCTTGAGCACTAAGCGGTCTGCCAAATGCAATTCTACTCTCAGCTCGTTCACACATCATTTCTAATGACCGTGTTGTCAATCCAATTAGCCGCATACAATGATGAATTCTTCCAGGCCCAAGACGCCCTTGTGCTATTTCAAACCCTCTGCCTTCACCTAGAATTAAATTGTCTTTTGGTACCCTCACGTTTTCAAAACTAATTTCAGCGTGTCCAAAAGGCTCATCCACATAACCAAAGACTGATAAGTGTCTTATAATCTTAATCCCTTCTGTGTCCATGGGTATCAAGATCATGGATTGTTGTTTGTGACGACTAGAGTTATTAGGGTCAGTTTTGCCCATAAAGACTATGATTTTACAGGCTTCATTCATAGCACCGGAGCTCCACCATTTGGTGCCATTAATCACATATTCATCTCCCTCTAATACAATTGGAGACTCTATATTAGTGGCATCTGAAGAAGCCACTCGGGGTTCAGTCATAGAAAAACAGGATCTAATCTCACCATTAAGCAAGGGTTTTAACCATTGTTCTTTTTGTTCCTCTGATCCATAACGATCCAATACTTCCATATTCCCCGTGTCTGGCGCATTACAATTAAACACTTCAGACGCCCAAAAAACTCTACCCATTATTTCTGCTAAAGGTGCGTATTCTAGATTGCTTAAGCCGGCTCCACGCTCTGATTCTGGAAGAAACAGGTTCCATAAACCAGCGTCTTTGGCTTTGTTTTTAAGCGCTTGCATTAAAGGAGGTGTAACCCATTTATTGTCAGTACTTTTAAAATGTTCAGTATAGGCTTCCTCATTTGGATAAATATGTTCGTCCATGAAGGCATTGAGTTGACCCATTAAATTAAGAACCTTGTCTGTGTGATTAAAATCCATTGTTTATTTCCTTATCTCTTTTTCAATTAAATTATAATAATCTCTCGTGGCTTTGAGAATTGTATTGTTAGCAGTTGACTTCTTTTCTTCAGCCTCTAAAGATTTTCTTGCAGCAGTTAATGTTCTCCAAGGTACCGCATCATCAGTTAACAGTCTTTTTGATTCAAATTCTTGAAAATTCATCATTATTTTAGGGTCACAATCCGAGTGCTCCATGGCAATTATTCTCTTGGCAAAGTCTATTAAACGAGGGTCATTAATTTGATTTATGATCTCAATTCTTTTTTCAAGATTCTCAGTTTCTATAAAGGCCTCACTAAGCAAGCGATCAGCATTATCAATAAATTGATCATAAATTTGAGATTCTGGGTATGCAGATCTTGGCCACTCAGCTCTTTTTCTACTGTTAATATCACAAGCCAACAGGACGTTTTCTTTGAAGCTTAAGTTATTTTGTATTGTTTCAGCACGCTCTGTGGCTTCTTCTTGAGACAAGTTATTTTTTGTACAAAATTCTGCAGGTAGGATGACTGGGCTACCGTTCGCTTTGATTGTAAAAAATGGTGAGCCTTTTCGATTGATCTTTGTAGCAATTTCTTCTGCCGTAAAATAAATAAAATCTAAAGGATCATAAGAGAGATCAAAATGCACAAGATTGTTTGCATAACTTGGGTCTTGACAAATGAAGGTCGGGGTTCTTTTTACAGCCAGTCTCTCTTTGTACTTTACATCACCGTAGTTAAAGAAGAGTTGTTTGGTCATTAAACTTATGGCTCGTTTCTTATTGCCACAGGCGATGGCAGAAAAAAAGATGTTTGGAGTGTTTGTTTCAAAAAGTCTTGCAAGCTTTAACAAAACCTTTACATCATCCATTGCTGCATGAGCATCACCAGGATCAATGCCATTAGCAACTGCAAGCAGTGCTTGTTTGAGAATGAGTTTGCCTGTTACATCCTTGTGAAATGAAATCTTTTCTGGCTCAAAACAATAAATGGCTTGAGCAATATTATAGAGGTCAATATGAATTCTATCCTCAGAAGCATTAGAGAGCATGTAGGGGTTGTATAAAGAAGAAAAAAAAGAGTGTCTTAAAATAACCAAGTCATAAGAGGCGCCGTTATAAGTGGCAATAATTTTTTCTGGGTGGCTCTTTAAATAGAGTGCTATCTTTGAGACCAATTCAAACAAAGACAATTTTTCATTCATTAGCTCCAAAGGGTTAATATTAGTGATATTAAGAGCTCCAGCGTCTGGCAATATATGATAAGGCAATCTGCATTTATCATTCATTATGATTTCAGGGTTATCTAAGTCAGCTGAGTATTCAAGTATGGCTGCTGAAGTAGGTCTTTCGTATTCAATCTTTCTATTGATACCAGTGGTTTCAAGATCTAAGCCAACCATCCCTCTGGAACTAAGAAGTGCTTGATATTCTTGGTAGTTGAACGCGTTCATTTATCACCTATAACATAACTTTCTATCAACCCAATTAGACTGTATGATTGACAAATATGCAAAGGAAGAATGTTTTTTCAAAACTACTGCTATTGGTTCTGATTATATTGACCCAGGCCTGTGGGCAAACTGGCGAGCTTTATTTACCAAATCAACAGGATATCAATCTTGCTGAACCAAAAAATGAAGTAAAAAAACAAACCTAAATGAGTGAAAAAAAATTACTGTTAGTAGATGGTTCATCCTACTTATACAGGGCTTTTCATGCACTGCCTGATTTGACCTCTGCATCTGGGCAACCAACAGGCGCTATATATGGGGTCTTGACCATGTTGCAAAAATTAATTAAGGCAGAACAACCAGATTTTGTGGCTATTGTGTTTGACCTTCCTGACAAAACCTTCAGACACATTTTGTACCCAGACTATAAGGCCAATCGACACGCGACTCCTAAAGACTTAATTAGTCAAATACAACCTCTACATGCAGCCATTCAACATCTTGGTCTCCCTTTAATTACTCAATCTGGATTTGAAGCAGACGATATTATTGGCACCTTAGCAAAACAAGCAGAGAGTCAGAATATTCAATCGATTATTGCCACTGGAGACAAGGATTTTGCCCAATTGGTCAGTGATCGTGTGTATTTAATTGATACCATGAAAAACGTTCGCTTAGATCCTCAAGGGGTTAGTGACAAGTTTGGAATCGCACCGGAATTAATTATTGACTATCTTACATTAGCAGGGGATGTTTCAGACAACATACCGGGTGTTGAGAAAGTGGGTCCAAAAACAGCAATTAAGTGGTTGTCTGAGTATAAGAATCTACAAGGGGTTGTAGATCATGCCAGTGAGATTAAGGGTAAAGTTGGCGAGAACCTTAGAAAATCTCTGGACCAACTTAAGCTATTTAAAAAGCTGGTCACCATTGATTGCGAGGTGGAGCTCAACCAGACTGTGTTTGATTTAGTAATTACTGAGTCTAATGACGGAGCCCTTTATGAACAATTTAAAGAGTTAGGATTACATGGCTTAATTAAACAATTCCAAATTGAGCCTGAAGAAAAAAAAACAAGGTCGGGCGTTAACTACCAAACCATATTTTCTAATTCACAACTGGATGAATTAATACTGTCAATGCTGTCTGCTGAAGCTGTGGCAATTGATACTGAAACCACTAGTTTAAATTATATTGAGGCTGAACTGGTTGGGATTTCAGTATCGATGAAACCCAATGAAGCGTTTTATATCCCCCTAAAGCATGATTACGAAGACGTACCAGCACAAATTGATAGAGATATAGTATTGGAAAAGCTGAAACCATGGCTTGAAAACAAAAACACTATAAAGGTTGGTCATAATTTAAAATATGATCGCCATATATTTTCAAATTATGACCTTAACTTACAGGGTCAAATATTCGATACGATGTTACTCTCATACGTTAATAACAGTATTGCAACGAGACATAATCTTGGGGCAGTGTCTAAAAGATATCTCAATATTAATCCATCAAGCTATGAAGATGTGGCTGGCAAAGGCGCTAAACAAATTTCTTTCCAGCAGGTTGGTATCGAAGAGGCAACTTATTATGCTGCTGAAGACGCTGATATCAGTCTGCAACTCCATCACGCCTTAACCCCAGCCCTAAAGAAACAATCAGCACTGTATGATCTTTATATAAATTGTGAGGAACCACTAATAGAAGTATTGGGCGCAGTAGAACGACACGGTGTTCTTATTGATCCCACATTGTTAAATAAGCAAAGTGGAGAGTTTGAAATCACCTTAAGGGCTATTGAAGAAAAAGTCTATCACTCAGCCCAAGAGGAATTTAACCTTGGTTCTCCCAAGCAACTCCAAGAAATTTTGTTTGAAAAACTAGGGCTACCTGTGTTGAAAAAAACACCCAAAGGTCAAGCTTCAACTGCTGAGAATGTGCTTCAGGAGTTGGCAATGGATTTTCCTATAGTTAAAGATATTTTGGACTTTAGAACCATTTCAAAACTAAAAACGACTTATACCGATAAATTACCTAAAATGATTAATGAAAAGACCGGCCGTGTTCACACCTCATATCATCAAGCAGTAACAGCAACAGGTCGGTTATCATCTTCAAATCCTAATTTGCAAAACATACCGATTAGGACGGCGGAGGGCAGACGAATAAGAGAAGCGTTTGTATCACCAATGGGTTCTAAAATTCTTGCAGCAGACTATTCTCAGATCGAGTTAAGAATCATGGCACATGTCTCTAAAGATGAGGGGTTGCTACAGGCGTTCCAAAAAGAGTTAGATATTCATGCGGCCACCGCTGCTGAAATTTTTGGAGTTGACATAGACGCTGTTACAAATGAGCAAAGAAGGTCAGCTAAAGCTATCAATTTTGGATTAATTTATGGGATGTCAGCATTTGGTTTATCAAAACAGCTCAAAACCAACAGAAATGAGGCTCAGGATTATATGGATCTTTATTTTTCTCGCTACCCAGGGGTAAAACGATACATGGATGAAACTAAAGAAACAGCGAGAGCCACTGGTTACGTGGAGACAGTTTTTGGAAGGCGCTTGTATCTTCCAGATATAGATGCGAGTAATTACCAACGAAGACAATATGCTGAAAGAAGCGCTATCAATGCACCAATGCAAGGAACGGCAGCTGATCTTATTAAAAAAGCAATGATTAATTTACATCATGAAATTATTCAGCAATCTTTGAATGCAAAAATTATAATGCAGGTACATGATGAGCTAGTTCTTGAGGTAGCGGAAAGCGATATAACAGAGGTCTCCAATCTGACACAAGAAGTTATGATAAATGTTGCTAATTTAGATCTAGATCTTAAGGTGGATATAGGATTCGGAGATAATTGGGAACAAGCCCACTAAAATAATAAGGGAGCATACGTTTGAAAATATTAGTCATGGGCCTTCCAGGAAGTGGTAAAACCTATCTTACAGAAAGGCTAATACCACTATTAAATGCAGCTTGGTACAACGCGGACAAACTAAGAGAAATGTCAAATGATTGGGACTTCTCAGGTGAAGGAAGAAAAAGACAATCTATGAGAATGAGGACATTTGCTGATTTTGAAAAAAACAATGGCAGGTATGTTGTCTGTGATTTTGTTTGTCCCACTAAAGAAACTAGAGGCAACTTTAAAGCAGACATCGTAATTTGGATGGATACCATCAAAGAAGGAAGGTTTGAAGATACAAACAAGATATTTGAAAATCCCGAGCATGTAGATTTTCATATTACAGAATGGAATGACCACAATCACAAAGATGTCGCGAAAGAGATTTTAAAAAATGTTTGATTGGAAAAAACCCACTGTTCAAATGTTAGGTAGATGGCAACCTTGGCATGATGGTCATCAAGCATTATTCAAAAGATGCATAGAAAAAACAGGACAGGTGGTGATTCAAGTTAGAGATGTTCAAGGAGCCTCTGGGGGACACGACCAAGAAGACAACCCATTTAATTGGGACACTGTGTGTAAGAATATTCAAGACGGTTTACTCGATGAAGGCTTTGAGAGAGGGGTTCATTATGAAATTATGCTGGTGCCAAATATAGTCAATATTACTTATGGCAGAGGCGTTGGTTATGCTATTGAAGAAGAAATCTTTGATGACACCATTGAGTCAATTAGTGCCACTAAAATTAGAAGAAAAATGCGAGATGAAGGAGATTTGAGTTAATTGGGGTTATTAAGCATTTTAGTAATAACCTCTCTTGCAATATCATCGCCTGTTTTTTTTAAACCAGAAAATACTTGTACTGTTGCTATTGAGCCATAGGCAGCTTCAACCTGTCTTAATTGGTCTAATTGTTGATGTTTATTCAGCTTGTCAGCTTTAGTAAGGAGGATATGCAGCATTTTATTTAATGGTAAGAAGAAATCTAAAAACATTCTGTCCATTTCTCCAACACCCCTTCTTATATCGATGATGAGAACCACACCGTTTAAACTGTCTCGTGATTCTAAATAATCGCTAACAAGACGCCCCCATAATTTTTGTTTTGCTTTAGAGGCTTTTGCAAAACCATAGCCAGGCAGATCTACTAATCGTCTATTGTCTTGAAGATTAAAAAAATTAATTAATTGTGTTCTGCCAGGCGTTTTACTTGTTTTTGCAATATTTTTTCGATTAGTGATCACATTTATTGCTGTTGATTTTCCAGCATTGGATTTGCCAACAAATGCAATTTCAGAACCCAAATCATCAGGACATTGATCAAGATTAGCAGCACTCGTTAGAAAATTAATTTTTTCGAAAGTCATAATGGTTTTGATTAATTACTTAAGTGTATAATTCGTGCTTTAATTCAAAAGGTATAAAAGAGATAATAACGAATTCTACTCAAGAAGTAGAATGACAATAAATTACAAGGGAGTTTTTGTGAAGGTAAAGCAGTTTCATAAAACAATAAAAATATTTATTTACTTGATTGTAAGTCTTAGCATGTTATCACCACATCATATTTTTGCTGAAGGTGATAGTGAAGCCGGCAAGGCTAAATCTCAAGTTTGTTCCGCGTGTCATGGACAAGATGGTAATAGCACCAATCCTGAATGGCCCAGTCTTGCTGGTCAGCATGAACAATACCTGATTGCTACCCTCGAGGCTTATACCAATGGCACTAGAGATAACACAATCATGTTTCCATTGGCAATGATGCTCTCAGAACAAGATATGATGGATTTAGCAGCTTATTACCAGGCACAAACACCAGCCAAAAAAACGTTTGATTACGAGTTAGCTAAACAAGGAGAGTCCTTATATAGAGGAGGCAACTCATCTGGTGTTGCTGCTTGTATTGCTTGCCATGGACCAACAGGTAGAGGCAACCCTGGGGCTGCATACCCATCAATAGCTGGTCAGCATTCAGCCTATACAATAAATGCTCTCAACGAATACATCGACCATAATCGAAAACCTGGAATTAATAACATGATGCAAACCATAGCCCCAAGAATGACTGCTGAAGAAATTGAAGCAGTTGCTGAATACATACAGGCGCTTGGAGCAAATTAAATGAACCAACGAACAGTTCATGCAGTGCTATGCTTTAGTTTGTTATTCTGTGTCCCGTCACTAAGTCATGCAGATAACCACTGGCAGTTTCAAAACAATAAACATTACAGAACATTATCCTCAGCTGAGAACATGTCTGCTGAACAAGAGAGAATAGAGGTGGTTGAAGTCTTCGCATACTCTTGCAACCACTGTTTTAATTTTGAAACCTATTTAGACCAATTCGAAAAGAGTAAGGCTGACTACATTGATTTTAAAAAAATGCCAGTTGTGTTTAATGACGCTTATAAAACACATGCAAGAATTTACTACACTGCTGAGTCGCTAGGTAATTTAGATGTTATGCACAGGAAGATCTTTAAAGCAATGCACTTGGATAGAAAGTCATTAATTGATGAAAATGAAATCTACCAACTGTTTGCTGAGCAAGGCATTAGTAAACAACAGTTTTTGAGTCGCTTTCGCTCATTCACAGTAGAAAGTAAAGTGAAAAGAGCCCAGCGTTTAACCAGTAAATATAAAATTCGTTCCACGCCAACTATGGTGATCAACGGCAAATACACTGCCAATGGCCCTGCTGTAAAAACGTTTGAAGATATGTTAGCAGTTGTGAAAGAGTTAGCCGAAAGAGAGTTTTTATCTCAATAATTGGCATTGATAATTAACCTGCACCTTGCAACCAATCACTTTTACCTGATACATAGAGTTCTTTTTTCCAAATAGGGACCCGTGTCTTTACCTCATCGATAATAAAACGACACGCTTTGAATGAATCATCTCGGTGTCCAGCATAAACCAACACAGTCACAGCAGTGTCCCCAACATTGAGCAAACCAATACGATGAACGCAATAAGCATAATTGATATCGAATTTACTCAGGGCTTCACCGATGATAAGGCTTCCTTCTTTTACAGCTAATTCCTCATAACATTGATATTCTAGAGAAGTAACAGACTTGCCTAAATTACAGTCCCTGACAATTCCCTCAAAGACTGATTTTGCTCCAGATTGATGGTCTGGATTTTCTGTCACTATTAAATTAAGGTTAATAACTTCTTGAGTGATAAAAAAATTACTCATCCGCCAGTTACCGGGGGGATAAACACCAATTTATCCCCATCCATTATTTCTGTGTGCTGTGATGCAAAACTATCATTGATAGCCACTTTCAATTGCTTGATGTCTGGTAGGTTGTATATTGTAATTAAATGTTGGTAAACAGATTCTGCGGTGGCGCCTTTTCTTATTGTTATTGTCTCAAGATCTTTCTTTGTTGCATCTCGTAGCCCTGCAAAGTAGTGGATTGATATTTGTATCGTTTGTTCCATAATCAATTACTGAAAAATATATATAGCAGCCTTATACCAACATATATTACCAGCGCCCCAGTTAATCGGCGAACGACAATTGCAGAAATAACTGAAACACCCAATCTGTTTCCAATTTGACCACCTATAAAGACTGCAATAAACAACCAGATATATTCTAAGAAGTTATCTAAACCTGTGTATTGAGAATGTTTTGTTGCTTGCCCAATAAGACCAGCAAAGGAGTTAAAAAATATAAAAACACTGGAAAAAGCTGCAATTTGTTTTGTGGGTAGGCTTTGTTGTAAATGCAAAAGAGGGGCAAAAAATATGCCTCCCCCGATGCCAACCAAGCCAGCTAAGCCGCCCAACAAAAAACCAATAATTAGATTAGCTATGATGCCTGCTTTTGTACTAAGCCAGGTTGAGGGTTGCTGTACTTCGTTTTCTCTGAGCATCATCAAGAGACCGGATATCAATAAACTCCATCCCAGAACCAAAATAAATTGAGATTGACTGATCACTATTCTCCCAGCAAAAAAAGCAGCTGGAATCGATACTAAAATAATGGGCAAGGTAAACTTCCATGGGATCAGTTTTTGTTTATGGAATTGTATGAGATTCCCACTGACCACAATGAGGTTACAAGTAAGTGCAATAATGGGTATTAATTGATAATCAGCACCGCTCATAACCAACAAGGCGTTATACGTTGAACCTCCACCGAAACCAACCACCGCATAGAGGAAGGCAGTAAAAAAGAATAAAACAACAAAAGGAGTTATAACTATCCCCTGTCAATCCTAAGTGCTGTCATCCTGGAAATACAGCATAGATTGTTATCGTTAAAATCAGTCTCTGATTTATATATTTTCACTTCCCAAACTTGTGTGCGTTGACCCACAAAAACAGGTTTAGCTATCCCTGTCACTAGACCTTCTGTTGCTGACCTTAGGTGATTTGCATTGATCTCTTGACCAACAATCTTATATTTTGTGTTATCAATGCATAACCCAGCTCCGGTGCTTGCTAACGTTTCAGCTAGTGCTAATGATGCACCGCCATGAAGGATTCCATAGGGTTGCTTAGTTCTTTCATTCACCGGCATAGTGCCTTTCACATAATCATCACCAATCTCTGTGATTACAATACCCAGTGTTTCCATAAGGGTGCCCTCATGAACAGTATTCATTGCCTTTAAATGATCGATATTATTTTGATGCCAAATTTGAGTCATGGTTGTGAGCTCCACTATGAAAACATAGCAACATTATTGCTTTATTTTGAGAAGGGTGCAAAATGCTGTTGCATGAAAGCATTATCAATTCAAGATCTTTCAAAGCAATACAAAAGCGGGGTCCAAGCCTTAAATTCTATTAATTTTGAGGTGAATCAAGGGGATTTTTTTGCATTATTAGGACCAAATGGCGCAGGAAAAACAACCGCTATAGGAATTTTAACATCCCTAGTTAACAAAACGTCAGGAAGCGTTAAAGTATTTGGCCATGATATAGATACTGCTTTAAGCCTTGCTAAGGCTTGTCTTGGTGTGGTTCCTCAAGAGGTTAATTTAAACCTCTTTGATAAATGTATTAACACCCTTGTAAATCAAGCAGGCTTTTACGGTATTCCGAGAGATGAGGCTAAGAAGAGAGCTAAATATTATCTAGAACAAATGGGTTTATGGGAAAAAAGAAACAGCAATGCAAGAGATCTTTCAGGAGGCATGAAAAGGCGGTTGATGGTTGCACGGTCATTAGTTAATCAGCCAAAACTCCTTTTACTTGATGAACCAACAGCAGGGGTTGATATTGAGACGAGAAGAATGATGTGGCGTTTTTTAAGGGAATTAAATCAACAAGGTACAACCATTATCTTAACCACCCATTATTTGGAGGAAGCTGAACAGTTGTGTGATCGAGTTGCAATTATTGATGAAGGGGAAATTATCGAGAATGACTCCATGCTTAATGTATTAAAAAAGCTAAAAAAAGAAGTGTTTATCCTCAATGTGAGTCAATCGCTGACCGAGGCACCTATAATAGAGGGGTACGAAACAAGTCTAAAATCTCCACAAGAAATTGAGGTTTCAATATTACAGTCACAAGGAATCAATGAAGTATTTGCTCAATTAGACACTCTAGCTATTAGCGTTATTAGTATGAGAAATAAGACCGGCAGACTAGAAGAATTATTTATTGATTTAACCAATAACCCATCTAAAGAGACTACTGAATGAGCCCACAAATGATCAGTATGTTTGCCTTGATGCGTAAAGAAACAAGTCGAGTGTTAAGAATTTGGGTTCAAACCTTAATTCCACCGGGGATCACGATGTCATTGTATTTTATTATATTTGGCACTCTAATTGGTAAACGAATAGGGGAAATGGACGGCTATCCGTATATGGAATATATAGCTCCGGGGTTAATCATGATGTCAGTGATAACCAATTCATACGGTAATGTAGTGGGCAGTTTTTTTAACGCTAAAATTCAACGCCACATCGAAGAAATGTTGGTTTCACCCATGGATGAAACCTCTATTGTTATAGGCTACTTAGCTGGCGGCATTATAAGGGGTTTGTTTGTTGCCACCGTGGTCTCTTTTATAGCGTTATTTTTTACTGAACTAAATATCAAGTACCCACTATTGGCCCTATTGGTAATTATTATGACTGCCAGTGTTTTTTCTTTAGCAGGATTGATCAATGCAATTTTTGCAAAGAAATTTGATGACATTGCAGTTATCCCGTCGTTTGTTCTGGCCCCACTGACCTATCTAGGTGGCGTCTTCTACACAGTGTCTTTGTTACCAGAGTTTTGGCAAACAGTGTCTCGGTTGAACCCTATTTTATACATGGTCAACTCTATGCGTTACAGTGTCCTAGGCACTTCAGATATTGAGATAGTGGATGGGTTATTGATGATTGGCGGTTTTTTTATACTGCTGCTATCAGTGGCTGTGTATCTATTGAAAAAGGGAATTGGTATAAGAGATTAAGTCTTTTATGATCTTCTAGAGACTATCATTTCAGCCATAGATATCAATGGTTCTGCATCTCTATCAAACACCGACAAAGCCTCTTTAGCATTAAACAAAAGATCATCCACTCTGTTCTTTGCATGATTTAGACCAAACATTTTTGGGAAAGTAGCTTTTGCTTGATCAATATCCGAATGAGACGATTTACCAATGTCCTCAGTCTCACCTTCTGCTTCGATAATGTCATCTTTAATCTGAAAAGCTAAGCCAATGGCATCAATATACCTTTCAAGAGCCGTTGTTTTTTCTAATCCTAGATCAATAAAGCAGCAGGGGGATAGGACGCATGCCCTTAATAGCTTCCCTGTTTTTTGTCGATAAATATGTTCCAGCTCTGATTGGCCTAAAATTAGGCCTTCCGCGTTTAAATCCAATGCTTGTCCACCGGTGATTCCGTTTGATCCTGTGGCATTTGCAATGAGCGAAATCAAAGAGGCATTAATTTCCTTTGTTCCATTGAAGTTTAAATCCGAACTCAATATTTCAAAGGCTAAAGACAATAATGCATCCGCAGCAAGAACAGCAGTTGCTTCATCAAAGGCTTTATGTGTTGCTGGCTGTCCTCTTCGAAGGTCATCATCATCCATGCACGGCAAATCATCATGAACCAAAGAAAAGGAATGAAGTAATTCAATAGCAGCAGCAGCAGGTATTAGCATTTTATGGTCAATATTTAATGATTCAGCAGTTGCAAAAGTAAGCAGGGGTCTAATTCTTTTGCCGCCATTCATCACTGAATAATGCATAGCTTGGTGGAGGTTTTTTGGTGGAATTTGGCTATCAGGTAACCAGCTTTCTAGATAATTATTAATTGCTTCTATTTGGTCACTGGTTTTTGCTTTGAACGGTGTCATAAGTAATCGTTCCAATTTCTCTAATTGATAAAGAGATACAGTATACTATTTCAATAACATATTTAATTTTTTGCCTAAAGATTCAATTGTCAGAAGTAACTGCAATAGCCCATCCAAATTTTGCCCTAATAAAGTATTGGGGAAAGACTGATTCTGTTAACAATATTCCTGCTATGAGTTCGATATCTTTAACTGTAGACACCCTAACTTCCACCACAAAAATATCACAACAACCACAGATGCAAGAGAACATATGGGAATTAAATGGGGAGCGCCAACCTGACTTAGGACAACTATTGCCTACCCTTGATTATTTATCTAAAGTTGGCAAAGTTAACGAACATTGCCTTATACAATCAGACAATAATTTTCCAACAGCTGCAGGTCTTGCCTCATCCGCATCAGGTGTGGCCTCAATAGTTGTTGCCTATAATAGATTGTTTAATTTAGGCCTCACGAATCAGCAAATGGGAAAGGCTGCCATGCTAGGTTCAGGTTCGGCGCCAAGATCACTTTTTCCAGGCCTTGTGTTATTAGATATTGAGAACCAGTGTGATTGTCAAACATTAGCAGAGCCTAATCAATGGCCTTTGAGTGTGATTGTTTGTATAACAGATGATCAAAGAAAAACAATGAGCTCCAGAGAAGGCATGGAAATTTCTAGGAAGACTTCACCACTTTATGAATCTTGGTTGAAAGCTAATACAAATTATATCAAGCAAGCTAGAGAGGCTATTAATGCAAAGAATCTTAGAGTATTAGGGCAGGTTGCTGAGGAAAACTGCAAGCAAATGCATGAAGTTATGAAGACATCTAACCCTTCAATTAATTATAT
>JAPYQN010000004.1 GCA_029941465.1 Gammaproteobacteria bacterium | reverse complement strand
TCGAAACTTCTTTATTCAAAAACGGAACCCTCTTCCTAAAATAATAATGCAGTTGGTTTGTGGTAATCTTTACCGAGAATTTTAAATAATTCATGGTCTTTAAATGATGCTGAGGTAAATAATGAAATTGCGAGGGATAAAATAGGCATCTCTTCTAATTAGATACTAATTTTTATGGAAGAAAAATATATAAAGTTCTATCAGAGTTTCCATAAAGGATTTCAGGGTAAAAAATCTAATTCTCTGTTTTGTTCAAGTCAGTCACCGTCGAGTAGAACAGAACAGTGAATTAAAGAGAGGAAATTATGGAAGGATTAGCAGTAATGGGATTTGTTTTTGGGATGGTTGGAGTGGTTGCACTCGTTCGTTTGGAAAAACTAACAAAGACCCTAAAAGAAAAAGGAATTCTCGAAGAGAATTACAAGGAAGAGTAATTCACTGTTCTGTTCCAATCAGTCACGGTGGAATGATTTTGTAAGTAACAGTTAAAATAAAGATAGAGGATGAATAAATGGAAAACTTAATGGGACTGGGAATATTTTTTTTGGGACTAGGAATACTTCTTTTAAGTTTTGGTTTTTTTTGGTTTGTTGATGTATATAAAAAGAAGAAATAAAAAACTAAAAAGTATTAAAGAAACTGTTACTTATAATTCAAACTCGTTGCGGTGGAGTAGATAGAACTGTCTAGATTTTGGAAACAAGAACTATGAAAGAGTATTTTGGGGGATGTCATTGTGGAGAAATTAAATTTAAATTTTATTCAAATGATTCCATCGAAATTTGGAAATGTAGCTGCTCCATATGCAAAATGCTTGACTATGAGCACTTTTTTATCAAGCATGATGACTTCAAAATTATTGAAGGTAATGATCTAATTACCGAGTATTCTTTTGGAACTAAAAAAGCAAAGCATTTATTTTGTAAAAAATGCGGAATAAAAAGTTTTTATCAACCTCGTTCACATCCCGATTCATACAGCATTAATCTAAAATGTGTAGAGGAACCACCCGAAATAAAAAATATAGTTTATTTTGATGGAAAAAATGAATTTACAGCTACCCTTCAACAGAAGAATTAACAAATTATGTTTTATACCATTTTTATCGGCAAAAAAAAGATTCTGACAAAGCTCGCATTTTCGTTCGTACTGCTGTTCGTATTGTTGATTCCAAAAGCACTATACGGACAAACAAGCGCAGTTGTAGCGGGGGACGTACAAATTAAAGAAATCTTAATACCTATGAAAGATGGCATCAAATTGGCTGCCGATCTTTATGTGCCCATTAACCTGAAAAATAACGAACGCCTTCCGGTGATACTGGAATATCTGCCGTATCGTAAGGATGAGAGCAGACCTTCCCGACTTGACACTTTCCATTATTTTGTTAAGCGCGGCTACATTGTTGCCCGAGTTGATATCAGAGGAACTGGGCGCAGTGAAGGGAAATTGGTGGATGGAGAGTATTCGGAACGAGAACAATTAGACGGCTTACAGGTAATTGATTGGTTGTCCAAACAGCATTTTTCTAATGGCAACATAGCAATGCTTGGAATTTCGTGGGGTGGGTTCAACGGACTCCACATGGCGATGCGTCACCCTCCTGCGTTAAAAACCATTATATCGTTAATGTCTACCGACGATATCTATGAAGATGACGTCCATTTCATTGATGGAATGCACCACATTGATACCTATGAGCTGATGATGGACATAGATAACATAATACCCGGGTCGCCTGATTTTGATATTGGAGGAAGTTACTTTAGCGACCGTTTTGATACAGCCCCTTGGCTATTGAAGTATAAGAAACAACAAGTGGATGGTCCTTTCTGGAACAGAGCGTCTTTAAACACAGATTACTCCTTGATAGATATCCCTGTTTTCGTAATCGGCGGTTACTATGATGGTTATCGGGATATCGTGCCCAGAATGGCTCAGAATGCTGATGTACCTTATAAGGCGCTACTAGGCCCCTGGAATCATACTTTCCCACACAACGCTTATCCAGAGCCTGCTATCGAGTGGAGAGAGATGGCCGTGCGTTGGTTGGACCATTGGATGAAGGGCAAAGACACAGGCATTTTGAATGAACCGTCCGTCTATTACTACCAACGCGATTGGCACGAGCCGGGAGAGGATCTGACGAATATTCCCGGTCGTTGGTACACCTCGGCTCAGTGGCCAGAAACCAGGAATTCAGTGTTGTATTTCAACCAGAACCACCATTTAGTCGCCACACCCGCACAATTTGAGCATTCACTAACTTACTATCCCACTACCCCAGACGCCACTGGCACAGCGATGTGGTGGGGCGATTTAAAACCGGATCAAAAAATTGTAGATGCACACAGTCTGGTCTACGACTCAGAACCTATCATCGAAAGATTGGCCATCATTGGTATGCCTCAGGTGACTTTGCAAACCACCGCTGATGCAGCAGCAGCCAACTGGTTTGTACGATTATCCGACGTCGCTCCCAACGGCATGGTTACTTTCATCACTGGAGCCGGCTTCAATGCCAACCATGTGGAATCTTCGGAAAAACCAATTCGCTTGACCGAGGACAAAGTTTATACACTTAATGTCGAGTTACATGCCACCTCTTGGACGTTTGAAAAAGGACATAAGATACGAGTGTCAGTCAACAACGCCCAATGGCCCATGATCTGGCCCTCTCCCTACCCCATGACGACCTCAATCAGATCGAACAACCAATTGAAGTCATTTTTGACATTACCGGTGCCTATCAATCCAACACCAATGGCAAATCCTTTCCCCAATCCTGTAGCGCCCCCGCCGAAATTACCCAACTATAATTCCATCGCCTCTGGCACCATCTCTGGCTATCCGGAATTGTCAGACACTCAGCGAGACGAACGCACCGGAACCACAACGATACTGGCCAGAAATTCGGGCAGTGACCAATACCCCTGGGGCGTTCGCAGTTATAAGGAGTTAGTCACCTACACAGCGAATGATGTTACGCCAGCGCTGTCCAGCGTTCTAAGCACCTACACCACTACCGTTCAACTAAAAGAAGAACAAAAAGACCAAGGCTTAAAATGGACCGGAATACTCGATTTCAGTAGCGATGAAAAAACATTCTATTATAAATTCAAGAGGATACTGGAAAAAAACGGAGAGGTGATTAGAGAAAAAGAATGGCAAGAAGAGGTTCCTAGATTATGGTGAGCCTCAGCACAGTTTGTTTATCAACATGTTAATGATCATGTAAAATATATATAGAATTTGTTTTTAGAAGAGACCAAAGAAGAAAAGGAGAAACATGAAAATTAATATCAACGATGTAGGTGGCGCTTTAGTTAAAGAAGATGACCGCTATATTGTAAAAGACAATACAGATTTACAGAATCTAGTAGTGAGCAGCACCAACCTAAACCCAGGAAAACAAACCACAGGGCACTTCCATGCGGGACAAGAAGAGGTTTATATTTTTGTTAAGGGCATGGGTAGAATGCTCCTTGGAACCCAAGATGCCGACGACATTACCATCAATGAAGATTTTGCAGTCAGGCAAGGGGATGTTGTTTTAATAGAGGACGGCAAATTCCACAGAGTTGTTAATGACTCCGAAGACGAGCTGTATTTTGTTTGTGTTTTTGATGGCAACCGAACGCACCAATAAAGCCCCAAGCCTTTATAGTAACGGTGAGTAAAAAATGAATAAAGCTTTCCCAATAGCCGTTATTTTAAGCGCGTTGTTTTTGCTGGCCTATTTCATACTGGCCTCAAGCGGACTGATTTTGTCATTTGAGCCTGGATTATCAGCTGGAGATGTTTCTAGGTGGTGTGAAAGAGTTAGTGATGGAATCTTTAGGGAGCCCTCAAATGCACTCAGCAACCTAGGGTTTATGATTGCCGGTCTTTATATGTTTAGAGCTTTAAGCATAGGCCCAACCAACCAACAACAAAACACATTCAGTGGGTTAAATAAATTAAGCATGCTTTATGCAGGGGCTGCCATTTACTTGGGTCCTGGCTCAATGTTGATGCATGGAACCCACACTGAATGGGGGCAATGGGCAGACAACCTAAGTATGGTTATGTACATCATCTTCCCATGGCTTTATAACCTAAAAGAAATGGGGCGCTGGAGCTCAGAGCGCTTTCTTGTAATTTATTTTTCCATCGTTGTTCTTTATGGGTATGCAAGATGGGTGTACGGGGATGACCTTGGAATTGGTTTAGATTTATTTGGTTTATCAATAGGACTATGGATAATTTCAGAAACACTATTTAATTTTTGGACACCAGTTTTTAGGTGGGTTTCTGGGTTAGTGGGGTTTGTGGTTGCAGCAATGTTTGGAACGCTGCCCAGTGAAATTCTGTCCAATCCTGCCGAGTATTGGTGGGTGGTTTTATTTTGGCTCCCAGCTGTTTTTGCGCCCCACGCACCAAGAATTAAAAGAACCTATAACCCTTGGTTTTTCTTGGGTATGGCGTCATACATAACCGCCTTTACCATTTGGTTAAATCAATGGTCAGAGATGCTCTGCAACCCTGATGCTTGGTTGCAACCCCACGCAATATGGCACCTGTTAAGCGCGTTTTCTACATGGTGCTTTTTCAAATTTTTTAGGACTGAAACAACACAACAAATATAATGTTTAATCACATGCTTAACAAAAAAACTCAATATTGTTTTTATATAATGGTATTGCTTTCTATGCAGCACAGTGTTGCTGACATTTCTGTTAACGCGGAAGTTGATATCACAAGGGAGCAAATCAAAAAATTACCCACCGATGACATATGGTGGACTGTTTATGGTGAGGATATGTTGTGGAACTTTAAAAACCTTAATAAAATTTTTCCAACAAACACCGTTTACAGAAACGGGCCAGTAAAAAACTTGCCTCTAAATATCTCTAAACGTATCGCTAACACTAAAATACAAACACCTAAAGGACCGATGGCATTTGAGAGTTTTCTGCACAGCGATCTTTCAACTGCAATATCAATGATCATTGTTCATAAGGGTGAAATAGTTTATGAGAGCTATCCGCGAATGAAACCCCATGAAAAGCCCATTTTTTGGTCAGTTGCAAAAGTCTTTGTAGCAACGCTGGTGGCGATGTTGGAGGAGCAAGGCAAGATTGACACAATGCTCCCAATCGATCTGTATTTACCAGAATTAAAAGGCTCAGATTTTGAAGGGATCCTGGTGCAAAATATTCTCGATATGGCAACAGGCATTAAATGTTCCGAGGAGTATGAAAACAAACAAGCTTGTTACTATGTGTATTCTTCTGCAATAGGAGACGGTTTTTGGACCGCAGAGTCTCCAGACAATCCATATGAGTTTGTTGCAAAACTAAAGGTTGGTAAGTTTACCGAACAAGGAAAACAATTTGATTACTCAGGGGTTAACACATTTATTCTTGGGTGGATGGTTGAAAAAATAACAGGGCTTCAGTTCCAAGACGCTCTAAGTGAAATGATTTGGACCAAAATTGGTGCCGAGGCAGACGCCGCTTTTTTTGCACCCAGGTTTGGCGTCCCAGTCACGCATGGCGGGTTTTTAGCTAGACCAAAAGATGTTGCCCGTTTTGGGTTATTGTTTACCCCTAGCTTTAATAAGGTATCTGATAAGCGGCTGATCTCAGAAAAGTATATTAATAAATTGCTCTACTCAGGACGGCCATCCCTTATAACAAAACCAGGTGTTCCTAGTCTCATTCCCGGGCTTAAACACAATATAGATCAGTGGGATATGGTTTTTGAGAATGGCAATATTTATAAAGGAGGTTGGGCTGGACAAGGGTTAATAGTAAACCCCACTGAGGACTATGTGGTGGTGTGGAACAGTTATTTTAAAGACAAACAAATGAGCGAAACAAAATTAACGCCGGTGGTCTTTGAGTTAATGAGCGCTCTTTATAAAAACAAAAACGAATTATGACCAAAGACTATTTAATATATGGTGCTGAGTTGTCACCTTACTCTGTTAAGGTGAGGTCTTATTTTCGTTACAAGGAAATCCCTCATCAATGGATTATAAGAAACCAACAAACACAAAAAGAGTTTAATAAACTCGCAAAAATTCAGGTTATCCCTTTGGTGCTAACCCCCGAGAGAGAGGTACTCCAGGACTCAACGCCAATCATACAATCGTTAGAAGAAAAATTTCCCCAAAACAGCATAATTCCAAACGAAATACACACAGCCTTTATCAGCAGATTTTTTGAAGAGTATGCTGACGAATGGGTTGTGAAACCAATGTTTCATTACCGTTGGCGATACAAAGCAGATCAAACCGCTGCAAGCAAGCGCTTTGGTGAGTTATTTGTTCCTGGTTGGGCTAAAAGGCTGCCAATCTTACATAAAATATTAAAAAACCAAGCCGCTAAAATATTTAAAAAAAGAATGAAGACAAGGCTTTGGGTTATAGGGTCAAACCCTATAACTGAGGGAGAAATTGAGAGGTCATTCACTAACCTATTGGGATTGTTGGATAACCACTTACACCACAGGCCATACCTTTTTGGCGCGAGACCATCTTTAGCAGATTTTGGTCTTTGGGGGCAGGTGTATAACGCCTGGACTGATGTTAGTGGAAAAAGAATCATTGAAGGCGGCTACCCCAATGTAAAACAATGGATAGCCCGCATGTTGAGCCCTAAAAACGAAGGAGATTTTGAACAATGGAGCAGCTTGGAAAATACAATAATGCCAATATTAATCACAGAAATGGCCCAAGTCTTCATGCCATGGTTAAGCGCTAACAACAAAGCCATACAGAACGGAGAGGACAGTTTGTCTATAATTATTAATGGCAATATTTTTGAGCATAAAGTGACCGCAGTCCAAAAATATCACACCAAATCATTTTTAGCATTGTTAGAAGAATATGCAGCAATCCCAGATAAAACCGAGCTAAATGATATCCTCAAATCAGCAGGCCTATTAAAGTTTTTGGAGTAAGCGGCGTGCAACAATTAAAAGTGTATCAATCTCTTTGGGCAATGGAGCAGCGGCACCCAACAAAAAAAGAACCTAGCGACGAACATAACTTTAAGAAAATAAAGAAGGCTGGCTTTAGTGGCGCCACCATTGATTTAGCCGCCCACGAAATAAAAGCTTTCCGTGCAAAAAAACACCATTTTATTGAGAACAATTTGGGGTGCATGGTTAATGCATTTCCCTATAAGGTGGGGGATCTCGGACCTATTTTAAATCTAGCCAAAGAGTTTGATGCTTGTTTTGTCAATATTATTGGGGGGGTAATGCCGATAGATTATAAGGATGCTGTGCCATTAGTTTATACATGGATGGAAGAGGCAGACAAAGCCAATATAAAGATTCTATTTGAGACACATAGGGACAGCCTGCTGAATGACCTCTACTACACGCTCCAATTAATTGATGCGGTTCCAGAGATGAGATTGTGTGCAGACCTATCCCACTTTGTGGTTGATAGGGAAATGTGGACTCCAATCAGCAAGTCAGACCAACAATATATTACCACCATATTAGAGCGTTCAGATTGTTTTCAAGGCAGGGTAGCTAGCCGCGAACAAATACAAATACAGCTTAACTTCCCACAACACCAAGTTTGGGTAGATATTTTTAAAAAATGGTGGGCAGAGGGTATCCAAAAATGGAGAGAGAGAAATGGGGAAAATAAGACACTGTATTTTTTATGTGAGCTAGGACCTCCTGGATACGCCATTACGGATGCAACACAGTTAGAGTTATCAGATCGTTGGCAAGAAGCTTTAATTATAAAGTCTTGGATTGAAACAATTTGGCAAAACAATGACTAAACAACCCTTTTCATACCCTGTCCTAGAGCACCCAGCTCCACAACTAACCAATAAGCAAGCAGAGTTATTTTCATCAGCTTGGTTCAGTGAACCCGCCTTTATAAAACCCTTAGCGAGCGAGCGCGACCAAAACTTCTTATTCAAAGATCAAAACGAAAAAAAATTTGTTTTAAAAGTTGCCAACGCTAAAGAACCCTTTGGTGTCTTGGATCTACAAAACAAAGCATTGGAACATCTTGCATTATCCACCAACCTAATTCTTCCTAAAGTTATCCCTGATAGCAGCAGCAAACTAATTCGTCAAGAGGAGGTAAATGAGAGTAAGCACTATATTAGGATGGTCTCTTATGTTGATGGAATTCCTATGGGCGACGCCAAGCAACCAAAAGATTTTAAAGTGTTATATTTTAATATGGGCTCATTTTTAGGGCTCTTGGGCCAAGGTTTAAAAGGGTTTACACACGATAACTCTAACCATCGGCTTTTATGGGATGTTAAAGAGACCGAAAGCCTGTTTGAAATAATAGAGTTTATTAAGGATAAAAAAAAGAAAGACCTAGTTAAAAAGTCTTTAGAGTATTTTGTTGAACACATTAAAGAACCCTTAAAAAAACTGCGATCCCAAGTTATTCATAACGACATGAACCCAGACAATGTTTTGGTAACCCGTGACTCTTTAGACAGCGTTTCTGGGATGATTGATTTTGGAGACATGGTGTTTGCCCCTTTGGTTAACGATTTGGCTGTGGCGGCCTCTTACCAAACGGTTACACAACAAGACCTGTTAACCGGAACTTGTTATTTGTTAGAGGGCTATCAAAAAGAATACCCTTTAACAAAAAATGAAATAGCATTGCTCCCAGGTTTGGTGGTTAATCGCATAGCTATGGGGTTAATTATTGCTGAATGGAGAGCAACAACACACCCTGAAAACAAAGAGTATATTTTAGGCTCTATTGAAAAAACATGGGATGTATTGAGGCAAGCACATCAAGAACAACCCAAAGAAATGGCAAACCAATTAATAAGGTTTTTAAGCGAAAGTGAAAATAAATTTTAATATTTAATGAACTTAAGACAGCGAAGAAAAAAACACTTGGGCAATGCAAGCTCATTCTTTTACAAACAACCTCTGCATATTGTTAAGGGAGAGGACGTTTGGCTAATAGACAGTAATGGCAAAAGGTATCTCGATGTTTATAATAATGTAGCCCATATCGGACACTCTAACCCGGAGGTTGTAGACGCAATCTCTAAACAAGCAGCAACCCTTAACACCAACACGCGATACATTCATGAGAGCATTATTCAGTTAGCCGAACAGCTAACAGCCACCATGGATAAGGGTTTGGAGGTTTGCTATTTTTGTTGTAGCGGCAGTGAAGCAAACGATTTAGCTTTGCAATTAGCTAGAAATTACACCCAACAAAAAGGATGTTTGGTTACAAAGAATGCTTATCATGGCAACACCTCAGTGGTTTTTCAAATGAGCCCAGAGGATTGCTCTTTAGAGTTTAGAGAAGGTTGGGTGGGACTGGTTGGTGGGCCAAGAGAGTATTTAGATAATAAAGAAAAACACTTATCCGACAGCTTTAAAGTAGCCGAAGAACTAAAAAAAGAAGGCCAAGCCCCGGCTGCCTTTATCGCAGATAATATTTTCAGCAGCGACGGTATTTTCTCAGTGCCAGAGGGTTATCTTAAAAATATGTATGACTTAGTTAGGTCGTTCAATGGGCTAACCATTGCAGATGAGGTGCAATCAGGGTTTGGGCGAACAGGTAAACATATGTGGGGGTTTCAGCATGACGATGTTGTTCCTGATATCGTGACCTTGGGTAAACCTATGGGCAACGGCCATCCGTTAGCTGCGGTAATAACAACCCATGAGATAGCGCAAACATTCAACAAAAAGTATGGCTATTTTAATACCTTTGGGGGGAACCCTGTTGCAGCAGCAGCTGGCTTAGCGGTTATAAAATATATACATAAACATGGATTAATAGAACACGCACAGTCAGTTGGGAGCTACTTTAAAGAGGAGTTAGAACAATTAGCAAGCAGCTTAAATACGATTGAAGATGTTAGAGGCAGCGGTCTTTTTATTGGCATTGAGATGAGATCAAACAATGAAGCTTCAGAGGCCTTAGAGAGGTTGTTAGACGAGGGCATTTTGGTTGGACAAACTGGGCCTGATAACAAGGTATTAAAATTAAGACCACCGATTACATTTAAAAAAGAGCATGCTGACATCGCCATCCAAGGCATAAAAAAAGCCTTAACCCTTGAGGCATAAAGTAAATTAACTTAACTCAATAAGAACAGGAGCATGATCGGAAGGCTTGTCTTGCCCTCTTGGGGTTTCATCAATATAACTCTTCATGCAGTCCTTTTTTAGAGCCTCAGATATCAAAATTAAATCTATTCTCATGCCCATTTTTCTTCTATAGGCCGCAGCTCGATAATCCCACCAGCTATACAATCTTTCTTGTTGTTCAAACAACCTAAAACTATCTGCAAAACCTAAACCCAGGATTTGATTTAACCACTCTCTTTCATTTTCACTACACAAGACTTTATTCTTCCATAGCTCAGGATCATGCACATCTATATCAGCAGGAGCTATATTAAAATCTCCTAATATAACTATCTTCTGATGGGCCTTAAGAAGTGTTTGTAAATAGGCATAAAAGTGCTTTAACCACCTCATTTTATAGTCAAATTTTTCAGACCCTACAGATTGTCCGTTAGGAACATAAACATTAATTATCAGGACGCCGTTATAAGTGCCAGTAATGACCCTAGTCTGGTCATCTTTAAACCCACTTATCCCTTTTTTTATCTCCGTTAGTGGTTTTTTGGTCAATACAGCGACCCCATTATAAGATTTTTGTCCATAAATATTTACTTGATAGCCTAAGGGTTTAAAGGCATCAAGTGGAAACATCTCGTCCATTACTTTAGTTTCTTGAAGGGTTAAAACATCGGGTTGATTGATTTGCAGCCAGTCTGATACATGATCTAGCCTGGCTCTTATACCATTAACGTTCCAGCTCGCTATTTTCATATTTAATTTAAATTATTTATTTTGGAATATAATAAGTGCAGTGTAATAGAAATTAAAATGAATTGTTTCTTGAAAAAATAAAATGAACGCAGAAATTTTTGGAAAACCAGATTGCATCCATTGTGAGAAAGCTAAATTTTTATGTAAACAGAAAGGTATTGGTTATAGCTATCAAGAGCTAGGCAAAGACTTTGAAATGGGGTTTATTTTAGAAAAGTTTCCGGGGGCAAAAACATTTCCACAAATTATTGTTGGTGGAAAACATGTTGGTGGTTATGATGACTTTTCTGCTTTACTTGAGCAAAAAAATAACCAATAAGGAGAAGGAAGATGAAAAAAATTATTTTAATTGGTTTGTTGTTATTACCCGGAAGCATGACATGGGCTGACGGACACAATGATTCTTTGTTAAATGAATCAAATTGTGAAGAGATGAAGCAAGGCATTGGTGAGGCTATGGGTATTGCAGACTATCTTTTTAAAGAAATAGAAAAAAATAATGCTAAAGACCAACCAGAAAATGAGCGAAAAGCAGCAGAACAAGAGCTTTATGCTGCTGCTGGGTTTATGTCACAACAAGCAGCAAATTATTCCATTATGTATGATGTGTGGTGTGATTAACTCTTAGTTTTCAGGCTCTGAACTTAAGCGATCAATAACCACCCTTGTTTTTGGGCGGACACCTCGCCAAATATAGAAGGACTCCGCAGCCTGCTCAACCAGCATCCCCCAACCCTGAAGGGACTTTGTTGCACCATGGTTTGTAGCCCAGCTTTGAAACAATGTTTCACCATAACTGTAATTAACATCATACGAGGTAGCTTTTTCTACTGCAATTGGCTCAATTTCTGGCAGCTCTCCTGATAAATGAGCCGAGGTAGTATTAATGACTAAATCAAAATTTCTATTGATTGATTCTCCATCCAAACAAACAATCTCAGCCAGATGTAGATACTGTTCTTTTAATTTAAATGCATTGTTTGGGGTGCGGTTTGTTACGGAAAGTTGACCTACATTGTTTGCGAGCAGAGATGGGATAATACTCTGTGCAGTGCCCCCAGCTCCAACAATCAAAATAGATTTGTTGTTAATAGCAATGTTGTTGTTCTTCAGGTCCTCAACTAAACCATTTCCATCTGTGCTTTCACCATAAACCCTACCATCCTCTGAAAAACTTAAAGTGTTAACCGCTCCACAACTTGAGGCACAAGCTCCAAGCTTGTCGCTTATTGAAAAAGCTAAACGCTTAAAGGGAACAGTGATATTTATTCCTTTGCCGCCTTTAGTAAAAAATTCTTCAACCTTTTCTTGAAATGTTTTTTCGGTGGCTTCTATTTTTTCATAAGCTAATACATGCTGTAGTTGTTCAGCAAATAACCGGTGTATTTTTGGCGACCGGCTATGCTCTACAGGGTTCCCAATTATTGCGTAATGATCCATTGTAATTTTTGCGAATGGTTAGACCATTAGTATAACGGTTTTTAAGACCTAATTTCTTTGCCGGTTACTATATCTATAATGGATGAAGGCCTATTAAATGTGCCACAATCACCTCCCACTATATAATCCAGCGTTTCTAAAAACTCCCCTTCAACCTGTTTTTTTGTTTGGAGTGGTTGTTTTCCATGAACATTCGCACTAGTGGACACAATGGGACAACCCAGTATTTCATTGAGAGTTTGTATGATTGGCATTGTTGATATTCGCAACGCTAATGACGCATGTTTACCGATAACCCAAGGGGGTGCCTCATTAGTAATAGGGATTAAATAAGTTGTCGGTTTTTCTGTTGGTGTTAAAAGGGTTTTCTTTTGATGGTTTGATATATTTAACCAGCCATCTATCCCTTTTGTGCTAGAGCCCAATAAAATTAAACCCATCTCTATGGAACGATTTTTAATTTTCAATAATTTATTTACAGCCTGCTCATTTTTTGGGTCACAGCCCAAGCCGTAAATTGACTCAGTTGGGTAAGCGATTATTCCACCATCAAGAAGTATAGACCTTAATTCTTTGTGGCCTTGGATTTTTTGGTCCTCCTTTTTTTAGCAGGCGCTTTTTCTAGTAGCGACAAACAATCACTTAACTCTAGGCTTTCTGGGTCTTTATCTTTGGGTACAGAGGCATTTTTTTTGCCATTAGTGATATAAGGGCCCCACCTTCCGTCAACAATTTTTATACCAGAGCCTTCAAAGGTTTTGATTGCTCCGGTGCCCTTGGTATTTGCAATAGAGTTAAGGGCCTCCTCTATATCAATAGTAAATGGGTCCGCACCCTTTCTAACTTTGAAGTTTTTTGAGCCTTTTTTTAGGTAGGGGCCATAAGGACCTATGGTTGCTAGAATGCTTTCTCCTGACTCAGGGTCTTTACCAACTTCTCTAGGTAGATCAAGATACTGTAAGGCTCTGTCTAGAGTTATATCTTCAAGTGATTCAGAGGGCAGAAGTCCTACATACCTTGGTTTATTCCCGTCTTCTTTGCTGCCCAATTGTATTGTGGGGCCATACCGGGCCAATCTTGCGATAACAGGTTCATTGGTATCAGGGTGATAACCTAAAATATTATCTTCAGGCTTTTTAAATAACTCACACGCGTCTTCAAGGTTAACAACAAATAATGATTGCCCCTCTTTTAAAGCAGCCCACTCAAGCTTTTCTCCACTATCCATGTCCCCCATTTGAACCGCCGGCCCATTTTTTGTCATTCTTGCAAAAATCGGCCTAACTAACTCAGGGTGGTCTCCCAAATAACGTTGTGGGTTCACATCTTTTCTTGTGATGGTTTCACTTACTACTGAGACCCCATTGACTAAGGGCTCCCAAAACTCATCAAGAACCGCTTTTTTTGTTTTTTGCCCATTGGAAATAGCATCCAAGTTGTTTTCCATCTGTGATGTAAACTCATCACTCACATAATCACAAAAACTTTTATTTAAAAAATTACTCACCAACCGCCCCATATCAGAGGGCTCGTATCTCTTTTGTTTAAGTAAAATATATGATCTGTCAGTTAGTTTAGATAAAATATCAGCATAAGTTGATGGCCTGCCTATGCCTTTTTCTTCTAATGTTTTGATCATGCTCGCATCGTTATATCTTGGTGGGGGGTCTGTAAAATGTTGATCTTTATTGATATTTTTTAAATCAACCAAGCTTTCTTCTTTTATATTTGGTGGTGGATTATCCGTAACCTCTTCATTAGTTGCTGAAAGGTAGCCAGGAAAAATAAGTTGCTGGTCTGAAAACAAAAAAGTGGCCAACCCTCTCTCTTTTCTAGGAACAAACTCAACAGAGGTTCTTTCAAACACAGCATCCTTCATTTGGGAAGCAATGGTGCGCTCCCAAATTAAACGGTATATTTTTTGCTCATCACCATTTAGTAGTTCTTTTGTGTTGCTGGGCAGCACACCGATATCAACAGGGGTAATGGCCCCATGTGCTTCCTGGATATTTTTTGACTCTTTTTTGTTTTTAAAATTTCTACTTTCTAAGTATTCTTCGCCATACAGGCCTACAACTTTTTTTCTGATGCTTGGAAGCTTTCCTTCATCTATTTCTATTGAATCTGTTCTTATATAGGTGATTAAACCCCCGCCTTCTCTTGCGTACAAAGATTGAGCTATTTGCATTGTTCTCTTTGGGGTAAGTCCAAATTTATTAGAAGCCTGTTGCTGTAAGACAGAGGTTCTTAGTGGTGATTTAGGCGAGCGCTTAATTTTCTTTTTTTCAATACTGCTTGTTAAAAGGCCTTCTGTTGAAGCCGCTTCTATTTTTTTTGTTACTTCTTCCACCATTGACTGTGAAGATAAAGTAAATTTCTTTAAAGGCTCACCATTAAGTTTGGATAATTTTGCAGTAAACACAGTGGCAGCCATTAGCTCAGCAGAAATAGTCCAGTATTCTTGAGGAACAAAAGCCTCTATTTCTCCTTCTCTTTCAACAATCATTCTAAGAGCGGGGCTTTGTACGCGACCAGCTGAATGGTTATTGCTTGGAAAAAGCCTCCATAACAGTGGAGACAGAGTAAATCCAAAATGTCTATCCAGAGCTCTTCTTGTTTCTTGTGATAAAACAAGGTCCATAGCAATCTCACCAGGGTTAGAAATAGCGTTGTTAACAGCTTCTTTACTTATTTCATAAAAAACAGCACGACTTATTTTTTTATTGTTTGCGGGCGAGTTTTTACCTGATGTTAGTATGTCAGCCACATGCCAAGCTATTGCTTCTCCCTCTCTATCAGGGTCAGTTGCTAAAATAATCTCTTCACAACTTTTTGCGCAGGATTTAATTTTTTTTACAGCGGCTTCTTTACCAGGGCTAATAATATAGTTCATAGCGTAGTCATTGAGGGGGTCTATAGCATCTTTTTTAGGAAGCTCTCTGATATGACCAATAGTTGGCAGCACTTGGTAACCTTCGCCCAAATACTTTTGAATTGTTTTTGCCTTTGCTGGCGATTCAACTATGACGAGTTTATTCATAAAAATAATTGTTTCTAATAATGGAACTAGTCCACGAGGCTGTGATTATAAATACAAAAGATTTATTAATTCAATGTTTTTGGTTTATCAAAAGCGCCTTCCCCATCATACGCATGGAGTCTAACCTCGACAGAGGGCTCTTGGAACAGCATTAAAATACTAAGCGCTTTAACAACCTCAATATCCATTGGTTCAAACCCTATAGAGGTAAGTTTATCGATTAATAATTCTCTTTTTTGGGGGGTTAACAAGCCAAATTTTTCTAACCTGATAATGTAATTTTGACACTCATTATCCAACAAAGATTTTTCTTCATTTGAAAAAATCCTAACGGATAATGACTGAGGGATTGTGATCTCAGCGCTCTCAGCAGGGCCTTTAAAAATTGCTACCCAGTCCATTGCATGATTGATAACATCATCTTCAAAGCCAGCACCCTTAAGGTGCTTTTTTATTTCAAAATTGCTTCCTGTTTCCCTAACTGGATCTTCTGAGTAGTAC
The DNA here is from genome assembly GCA_029941465.1 of Gammaproteobacteria bacterium. Lineage (GTDB taxonomy): Bacteria > Pseudomonadota > Gammaproteobacteria > Steroidobacterales > UBA11654 > CACPJA01. Next base: position 62,149 of record JAPYQN010000004.1, on the reverse strand, counting down.
TCAAAAAGATAAAGTAGTACGTCTAGGAAGTCTTCTTTCAGGTTTTGATTCATTTGATAGAAAGTAGTTTATAGGTTGAGGATGTATGAAAAGATCGCCAAGGTCAAATTCTTTTTTCTTCAAAAAAAGCAATACTAAAAACAGATGTTTTGGAAAAAAACAACAACATCGTGATATTATATTTCTCCCGTTTTTTGTCACTTTAAAATTGAGGATAGAGCAAATGGAACAAGATTTGGAGTTGTTACAGTTTCCAGATGAAAGGTTAAGAAAGGTATCAAAACCCGTAGAGAGGTTTGATGCAGGATTAACAGCTTTAGCAGAGAGTATGTTGAGGGTTATGTATGAGTCTAAAGGAATTGGGCTAGCTGCCCCACAGATTAACCACCCAACTAGAATGATTGTTATAGACATTAGTGAAGATAGGAATAGCCCCTTAGTCTTTGTTAACCCTAAACTAACCTCATTCAAAGGTAATGTAGAAAGTAATGAAGGGTGCCTTTCTGTGCCCGAGATTCGGACCATAGTTAAGAGACACAAGACCATTAGCTTGTTGGCCCAAAATCTTGATGGATCGAAAATTAATATAGAGGCAGGTGACTTACTATCAATTTGCATCCAACATGAAATTGATCATTTGGACGGGAAACTCTTCATTGACTATATACCAAGTATTAAACTACAAAGACTAAGAAAACAAATTGCAAAACAAAAAAAGCTATCAAACAACCAGGCCCCACAAGGGACTACAGTAAGCATTGTTTAGGATGGAGCCACAGTAATGATGTCCCAACAAAACATTATCTTTGCTGGCTCTTCTTTGTTTTCATTACACCCGCTTGAAGCAATTATGGAACTTGGCTTCAAATCAGTTAGCGTTTTAACACAACCAAAAAAGAAACAAGGCAGGGGCTTGGAACATAAAGTTAACCCACTTATGGGAACAGCTCTTGATATGGGTTTAGAGATTTTTTCGTATGAGTCACTCAAAGAACGAAGTGTTGAGCAAGATATTATAGGTTTGTCGCCCAATGTCCTGCTAACCGTTTCTTATGGGCAAACAATACCAAAAAAAATCCTTAATTTATTTAGTCATGATGTTTTAAACATTCACCCATCATTGCTGCCTTTATGGAGAGGCGCCTCACCAGTCCAGTCGGCAATATTAAATGGGGATAAAACAACAGGCGTCTCAATTATGAGAATGACACCAGCTTTAGATGAAGGCCCTGTTTTTATTTCAAAAAGGCTACAAATTGACAAAAGAGATAACTCAGAAAACCTGACTGAAAAACTCTCGTTATTAGCCGCCAATATATTGACAACATCGTTAGGAAAAATATTGGAGGGTACATTAAAAGCTAAAGATCAAAATCATGATAAAGCAACAATTTCTAAAAAGATCACAAAACAGGACGGTAAAATTAGTTGGCAAAAAAGAGCAAAGAGTATTGATCAACAAATAAGGGCCTATAACCCATGGCCTGTAGCATTCACTTATATTGATGGCCGCTACGTAAGAATTTGGGAAGCCGAAGTGTCTACTGACACAAACACCCATAATGAACCAGGAGTCGTGCTTGATTGTGATGATAATGGCATAGTGGTGTCAACAGGCAAGGGTAATTTATTAATAAAAACAATCCAATTAGAAGGTAAAAAAGCCATAAGTGGAGGGGATTTTGGAAAAGGGTTTAACATTTTAAATAAAACGCTCAACTAGTTATGAACAGAATAAAAATAAGATCTATTTTTCTGGTAGCCAACCTTTTTTTTGGTTTATCAATGACGGTAAACGCAGAAGTTGGCAAAGGATCCTCTTATCTTGATGCAGGAGTTTATTATAGTGATATTGAATTGCCTCTAAGTTTTGCACAAGAGCAAATAAAGGCTTTAGAGTCCGGCATAGTGTTTAATTTAGAACTAAGATTTCAAATTATAAATGTTAGAAATTGGCGGCCAGACAGAAGTATTGGAGCATTAACACAAACGTATACAATTGAATTTAATGCTTTTACAAGGCGTTACTCAGTGACTAATAACAATACCGGCAGGCAAGTCTCAATGTCGACAATTAATGAGGTAAGTGGTTATTTAAGTAAAATCAAAAAACTACCCTTGGTTGATGACTCATTATTATCTCTCGAGGCAAACTACAGAGTATTTTTAAATTCTAACCTTAAGGCAAGAGACGTATCCCAATGGATGAAAACACTTTCTTTTTGGAGGGAGAGTCTTGATTCTGATTTAGAGCAAATACAATGGCAATTATTCAACTAAACCCTAAAACAACCAAGAAAATAATATTTTCTCTTATTTTTTTAAGCTCCAGTTCATTGTTGGCGCTTATGTTTTCAGCAGATAATCCCAACGAGCTCAACAAAATACAATTCCCATTAATAGCGGTTAATGTTGTTTCTTTTATAGTCTTTCTTTTTCTTGTGTCTTTGAGCGCTAAAAAACTTATTGTGGATTATAAGCAAAATAAATTAGGGGCAAAACTTCGTTTAAGAATGGCTTTAGCGTTTGGAGGTTTGGCAGTTGTTCCAGCGATTGTCCTTTTCTTTTTTGCTATTAGTTTTATGAATAAAGGAATCAGTGTTTGGTCTGATGCAGGTGTGGAGCAAGGACTAAATAACGCATTAATGCTTGGAAGATCTGCTCTTGATGAGAAAATACAGCAAGGATTATTTGAAACCTCAAATATAGCTCTAGGATTAACAGGCATAGAGAGCATTGATCAACAACTACAACAAGTAGTTAAAACATCCAACGCAGAACAGTTGGTTGTTTTAGACTCAGACCTCCAAATTTTGTCCTCTAGCTCTAATCAAATCAATCGGTTTAACCCAAGGATACCGACACGCCTAGAAATTGAGCAGGCCAATCTTAAGCAGTCTTGGACGAGTTTAGACTCAAGCCCTAATGGCTCTTATCTTATTCGTGTTTTGGTCCCGGTGTTGAGTTTTTCCTCAAACCAAAAACCACTGTATTTGCTAGCATTCTTCAGTGTTGACCCAAAATTAAGCATGATGGCTGACTCTGTTGAAGAAGCATATGCTCGATATGGAACGTTAAGCTTTATGAAGGCGCCCATCCAATACAGTTATATTTTAACTTTAGCTATTGTTGTTTTGTTGGCTTTATTATTAGCGATTTATGGATCTATAGAGTTCGCAGAAAGATTAGTAAAGCCTATTGAAGCGCTTGAGAAACAAACAGGAGCAGCTAAAAATAAAATTAGATTACCTGAAGCTAAAGATGAAGCAGATGAAATCACAACCCTTGTTCAATCTTTTATGCAAGCCCAGAAAGAAGCTGCTTGGAGCGATGTTGCTAAAAGAATGGCACATGAAATTAATAATCCATTAACCCCAATTCAACTCTCGGCTGAGCGAATCAAAAAAAGATATTCTTCGGTGTTTAAGGGTGAGGATTTAGATTTCATCACACATTCAACAGAAACCATAGTAAATCAGGTTGAGGTTTTAAGGGGGATGGTAAATGCATTTGGTAAGTTTGCTGAAGAGCCGGCATTGACAATAGAAAGCTTTAACATCATAAGTGTAATTAAAGAGTCTGTAAGCCTATATTCAAAAAAAGACAATAAAAAAACATTTAAACTAAGCTTTCATTCCGAAAGCTTTATCGTTCAGGCTGATGAGCAAAAACTTAGACAAGTTTTTAATAACCTAATAAAAAACGCACTTGATGCAACTGCCAATTCCACGGCACCAATAATAAACATTAAAACGAGCAATTTAAAAATCAACAACAAAGCCTATATTGAGTTAACAATAAGCGACAATGGACAAGGCTTTGAGCCTGACATAGTAGGCAATGCGTTTGAGCCTTATGTTACCACTAAAACCAAAGGCAAAGGCCTGGGTTTAGCAATAGTAAAACATATTATTGAAGAACATAAGGGTCACATAGAACTAAAAAATAAAAAAGCACAAGGAGCTTCTGTAATTATTACATTGCCCGTATTACAACCAAGAAAGGACCGACCAAATGAATAAGAAACAAAAATTAATAATGGTTGTAGATGATGAAATGGAGATTAGAAGTATTATCAACGACATTCTGGTTGAAGAAGGCTATAAGTCTATAGTAGCTTCATCTGCCAATGAAGCTAGGCAGCTCCTAACAAGTCACACACCTGATTTAGTGTTTTTAGATATATGGATGCCAGACGAAGACGGAATAACGTTGTTAAAAGAATGGGCTGAAGACCAAAGCAAACAATTTCCTGTGATCATGATTTCAGGTCACGCAACAATAGAGACAGCAATAAAGGCCACTAAGCTTGGAGCGGCTGATTTTATAGAAAAGCCAATATCGATAGAGAATTTGTTTAACGCTATTGATAAGGTTTTTTCTGAACAAAACCAAGAAGAGTACGCTGACATCTTGAGTTACATAATCAATAACAATAAAAAATTCTCTGATATTTTTAGATCTACAATCGTTGATATAACAAAAACAGACACCACGCTTCTAATCGGAGAAGAGGGCACAGAAAAAGAGGCTTGGGCTAAGTATCTCCACTTTAAGCAATTCAATAGCTACTCTAATTTTTATGTTTTTCAGTTAAACCTACTTAACATTGATTTTAAAGATGAGGAAGAGTTAGAGTTTCAATTAATACAGCAGATTAACAAACTATCAAGCGCAGGTATTTTTTTTGAAGGGCTTCATTTATTAGGACCATCTGAACAAGAGATAGTTAAATCAATACTAACAAAGGATAAAGACAGAGGTTTAAATTACTATATAAGCTTAAACAACAAAGAGTTAGTCGAAGGGCTTCAGTCAACCAATAATCAAACAATTAATATACCTCCTTTAAGGCGTTATCTTCATGATATTCCAGAGTTATTAGATGTTTGTGTTCAGTATTTTGCACAGAATGAAGACCTTGCTTACAGGAGGTTTAGTTTGGCTGCTCAAAACATGCTGACCAAGTATTCATGGCCGGGAAATCTAAAACAGCTAATTGATATGGTCCATGCGCTTTTAGTGAGAAAAGATAAAGAAATAATCAATGTTGAGGAGATTGAGGAAACACTAACTCTACAAGGCCCCAAAGGAAATTTATTGATTGAAAGCAGTGTTATGACATTAAGCATGAAAGAGGCTAAAAAACAATTTGAAAGAGCTTTCCTTACTAGACAGTTAGAGTTGGTGGGTGGAAAAATAAGTGAACTTGCACGAAGGGTCGATATGGAGCGAACAAACCTTTATAGAAAACTTCAATCACTTGGGATTAACTACAAAAAGAAATAAGCCTACATTGTTTTTGGGGCTGAAACCCCAAGTATTTTTAATCCATCAACAATAACAATGGAAACACATTGGAGCAATAGAATCATTGGGTTTCTTGTTTCATCATCAGCAACAACAAACTTTTGTACTCCATAATATGAGTGAAAAACCTGAGCAAGGTCTTTCAAGTAATTAGACAGTTGGTGTACAGCCCTTTTTTCAGCTGCCTGATTAATAACATCTGGGTAGTTTTGCAATAAAGAGATCAGTTCCAACTCATGCCTGTTGTTAAGTTTGTCTAGATTTTTTGTTCCAAGTACAGGGTTGTTTTTAAACCCCTTGTTTTTTATTTCTTGGAGAACACTGCATATTCTAGCGTTTGCATATTGAATGTAGTAGACAGGATTTTGATTGTTTTGTTGTGCTGCTAATTCTAGATCAAAATCTAAATGTTGTTCATGTGATCTGCTAACATAAAAAAATCTAGCAGCATCAACCCCAACCTCTTCATAAAGGTCTCTCATTGGAACAAAATTACCTGAGCGAGTTGACATTTGTATCTTTTCTTTACCTCTATAAAGAGCTACAAATTGCATGAGCACTACCTCTAAATCATCAGGCTTGTATCCCATTGATGCAAGCCCTGCCTTAAGTCTGGAAATATAACCATGATGATCAGACCCAAGTATGTTAATAAGCTTATCAAAACCCCTGGCTTTTTTGTCAGCATGGTATCCGATATCAGAAGCAAAATAGGTGCTTCTTCCGTCCTCTCTTATGATAACTCTATCTTTGTCGTCTCCGTAATTTGTTGTTTTTAACCAGGTCGCACCATCTTTTTTTACTAAAGAGTTTGTGTCTTCTAAATGGGTTACCACCTGATTAATTTTTGCTGATTTAATCATCTCTTTTTCCGAAAACCAGTGATCATACTCCACGCCAAAATCTCCCAAATCTTGTTTGATTGTTTTTAAGACATGCCTACAAATAATTTCTGCTACATCCTCAAAAGCATCCTCTCCTATAGAGTCTTTAACCATTGAAATTAAAGCATCTGTTTCTTCGTCTGCATCTGGGTCTTTGGTGTCTGTGTTTATTAAAGATAAGTTATTTATCTTTAAAAGATATTTTTCATCAATAGATTTAGCCATACCTTTTATATATTGACCTTGGTAGCAAGCTTTAGGAGGGTGTATATTCCCTCCAGATAGGTTTGCACCTTCAATTAAAGCACTTAAAGCCAAGATATCAATTTGTCTTCCGGCGTCATTTATATAATATTCTGTTTCAACTAAATGGCCTGCTTTTTTTAAGAGTTTAGCCAATGAATCACCAAAAGCAGCGTGGCGACCATGGCCAACATGCAAGGGCCCCGTAGGATTTGAAGAAACAAACTCTAACAGTATAGATTCTTTTGAGCCTGGGTCTTGAGACCCAAAGTCATTTTGTTTGTTTATAATTGATATCAAAACATCGGCTTTAACCCCAGACCCAATAAAAAAATTAATAAAACCTGGCTGCACAACCTCAATTTTTTTTAGCCAATTTGGTTTGTCTATAGAGCTAGAGAGTGATGTTGCAAGCTCAAAAGGGTTTAAACCAGCTTGTTTGCTAAGTTTTAAAGCAATATTAGATGAAAAATCACCATGGTCAGGTTTAGACGACCTGCTGATTTCTATTTGAAGATTTTTAACACTGTTGTTAGCAATGATCTTTTCTGAAGCAATAGTTTTTCTTAATAGTTTTTTTAGCTTATCTTTCAATCTTTGGTTCCTGCTCTAAGTCTAATCAAGACATGTCGATTGGGTCTACATCAATAATCCACCTTACACCTTTATTAATGTCATTTTTCTCAATAAACAATATTACTTGATTAAGCGTGGAGTGAAGTTTTTTTCTATTTTTATTCAATAGTAATATTTGACCCCTATGTTTTCCTAGTTTTCTTTCAATAGGCGAAGAAACAGGGCCTAATAATAAAGTTTTTTGATTTTTTAGCGTTTCTCCAAAGCGGCTTATTTTAGAGAGAAACTCAAAAACCTTTGTTTTGTTGGTGGCTTCTGCCCTGAGTAAAGCTGCACCATAAAAAGGTGGCCATAAATGATTAATCCTTTCTTTAATAGAGTCATCAAAAAAAGACTTATAGTTATTATTGATAATTTTTTTCAATAAAGGATGGTTTGGGTTGTGTGTTTGAACAACCACCAACCCCCTTTCATTTCTTCTGCCTGACCTACCAGAGGCTTGCAAATAATGTTGGGCAAACAATTCGCTGCTTCTAAAATCACTTCCAAACAAACCTTGATCAGCATTTATAATTGCCACCATAGATAGATTTGGAAAATCATGACCTTTTGTTAGCATTTGAGTGCCTATCAAAATCTTTGCCTCGCCTGAATGTGCAAGCTCCATCGCAAGCTCCCGTTTTTTTTGGGATCTTGTTGTGTCTCTGTCTATTCGTAATATCTCTTCATTGGGAAACTGGTCCCTTAAACCTTCTTCAAGTTGTTGCGTTCCTTTACCAACAATCACATTATTACAGCCACATTCACTACATAGGGGAGGCTGTGTTTTTTGATAGGCACAATGATGACACTTTAGAAGATTAATTTTTTTATGCAAAACTAAACTCGTGTCACATCTTGGGCAGTCTTCTATATGCCCACAATCTTCACACATAGTTAGCGGGGCATACCCTCTTCTGTTTAAATAAATTAATACTTGTTTGTTCTTGCCAAGTTGTTTGGTTATGTCTTTAATTAATGGTTTGGTTAGGCCTTTGGTTATTGGGTGTAACCTCAGGTCTATTATTTTATTTTCAGGTAAAGGCGTTGAAAACACTCTTTTATTAATTTCAACAGTATTGTATTTTTTATTTTTTACATTAAAAAAACTCTCAAATGATGGCGTGGCTGAACCTAAAATCAGTTTTGCCTTGAGTTTTTTTGCTTTTACTACAGCAAGGTCTCTGGCTGAGTACATTAAACCATTTTGCTGTTTATAGGATTGATCATGCTCTTCATCAACTACAATAATTCCTAATGATGAAAAAGGAGTAAAAACAGCAGATCTTGTCCCCACAACTAATTGTGCAAGCCCTTTTTGTGCAGCAACCCAAACTGCTGCTCTGGTCTTTGGGCTAGTCCCCGAATGTATGATATTAACTAAGTCACCAAAACGAGCAGTTAACACATTGGCAGTTTGTGGGGTTAAGCCAATTTCTGGAACAAGAAATAACGCCTGACGACCAAGCTCCAACTCTTTTTCAATTAAGCGCATATATATTTCTGTTTTGCCGCTGCCTGTGATGCCATTAAGGAGAAGAACGTTGTTATTTTTGAGGTATTTCTCAGATTCTTTCAGGGCTTTTTTCTGTGCTTTAGTTAAGATTTTTCTTTCTTCCGCCACCCCCATAAAAGCCTTGTGTTCAATGTTGTTTGGATATTTGAGGTCTCTTAAGTACTTGGGAACAGCGGTTGAATAAACGCTGCCAATAGGATAATGATAGTAATTGGAACACCATTTAATTAGTTCTCTTGTCTCACTGTCGACAATTGGTGCCTCATCAATAATTTCTAAAAAAGGCTTTAACTTGCTTTTACTTACTTTGGACGAAGAACTAATATCATGTATAAACCCCAGCCTTTTTTTGTTCCCAAAAGGTACTTGGATGCGTTGACCAATTTGTGGTTTTATCTTAGATTCTGAGTTGACGCTATAGTCAAAAAGTGATTTAACTGGCGTTGGTATAGCAACGTTTAGTATTGATTTTTTCAACACCCTATAGACTTTATCCCTTTACTAACCAGCTCTAAGCCTTGCGATAAATAATCAGCATGCGAACCAATACCAAACCTTAAATAACCGTCCATGCCATAACAGTCTCCAGGCACAATCAAAACACTTTGCTCAGTTCTTAGTTTGTGAGCAAGCTCCATACTGTTAATGTTCATCGCATAACCCACAAAAGCCATCCCCCCTGCTTGTGGCGGAACAAAAGTAAATAAACCAGTGTGAGAATCTAACCAGGACTGAAATAATTTTAAGTTGTTTTTCAACATTTCACTTGACCTTGATAAGACTTGGCTCCTGGTTTTTTTCTCCATAATTTTTATTGCTATTTCTTGAGATAAAACAGAAGCACACAGTGATGTGTAATCTTTATGGGCCCATATTTCTTCAATTAATTCTTCATTGGCAACCAACCATCCTATTCTTAGGCCCGGGTGGGCAAAAGATTTCGAGAGCCCACAGCACACAATCGTTTTTTCATAAAACTCTATAAAGCTTCTGGTTTCTTTACCGCCAAGCTCTGAACCACGATAAACTTCATCTGAATGAATATAAGCGTTATTAGTTCTTGCAATCGATGCAATGGCGGTCATTTCTTCATCTGTCATTACCGCCCCAGTTGGGTTGTTGGGATTGCAGATTGAAATTAATTTAGTGTTAGGGGTAACAAGTTCTTCTAACTCATTTAAATCAAGGTGCCAATCTAATTCTTCTTTGAGATTTATGGTTTTTATTTCAGCACCAAAATTTTTGGCTAAACCGGGTACTTGCATATAGGTTGGCAACACTAGAACCACCTCATCACCAGGCTTAATTAAGGTCCAAGCCATTATAAAATTAGCCTCAGCAGAGCCGTTGGTTAACAGAATGTTTGATTCATTGGTGTTGGGGTACCAATCTTTAATTACCTTAAGCAAACGAGGGTCACCCTGTGTATAGCCATAGTAGATCTCCATTGATAAAAACTTCTCTATTTCGTCTTTATCAAGCAAATCATTAATAGACATTGGGTGATTACCACTGTCACTAAGATTAAAGTCCACCTCATTTTCATAGATGGACTGAAAACGTTCCATTTCAAACCTTACAAACATAATGCTGAGAATAACATAAACTGTATATTCTTTTTCAATCTTGACATCTTAATCTTGTCAATATATCTTCCTCACAGAACCTATACAGCTAAAACTTATTACCGAATGAAAATCTTCTTTCCAAAAGAACCTGATAACGAATTAAGAACACCCATTGTTCCTTTGGTGGTGCAAAAATTCAGGTCTTTAGAATTTGATATTTTAGTTGAAGAAGGTATTGGAGAAACAGTCTCTTTAAACGATGATGCATACCTTAAGGCCGGCGCTAAAATAATAAAAAATCGTGTCGAAGCTTTTTCCACAGCAGACATTGTTTGTCGTCTCAATGTTCCAAATATAGAAGAAACCCAACACTTAAAACATAACTCTATACACATCAGCTTTCTTGATCCATTTAACCAAAAGGAGTTGATTGATGCTTTTGCTAAACAATCAGTTACTGCTATTAGCATGGAGATGGTTCCTAGAGTCACAAGAGCCCAAAAAATGGATGCACTTAGCTCACAGGCTAGCCTTGCTGGATATAGTGCTGTTATAGAGGCTGCAGAAAAGCTTAATAAGGTTTTTCCAATGATGATGACTCCAGCTGGAACTATTTCACCAGCCAAAGTATTTGTTGTAGGAGTTGGGGTAGCTGGATTACAAGCAATTGCAACAGCGAAAAGACTTGGCGCCAGGGTTGAGGCATTTGATACCAGACCAACTGTTGAAGAACAGGTTTTATCCTTAGGAGCTAAATTTGTAAAAATTGATATTGGTCAATTAGAGGAAACAGAACAAGGTTATGCCAAAGAACTGAATGCAGAGCAACTGGAATTGCAAAGACAAGGCATGATTAAGGTGTGCGGTTATTCTGATGTCATCATTACAACAGCACAAGTGTTTGGAAAAAAAGCCCCTTTGATTATCACCCAAGACATGATTGATGCAATGCAGCCTGGTAGCGTTATTATAGATATGGCGGTTAGCACAGGGGGGAATGTAGAGGGCTCTGTTGCCGGAAAAACAGTGATCTCAAATGGAGTGATCATTATAGGTAATGAGAACTTACCTGCTTCTGTGGCTACACACGCAAGCCAAGTATATGCTAACAACCTTTATAATATGATTGAAGAGTTTTGGGATAAAGAAAACAAAATTATGAACATCGACATTAATGACGAAATATTATCTGGATGTGTTATTTCTCACTCTGGGGAATCAATCGATCCACTAAGCAAATAAAGGAGAGAAACCAAATGGAGCCAACATTTATTTTATTATTGTTTGTATTGGTCTTATCTATTTTTTTAGGTTTTGAATTGATTTCAAAAGTACCTTCAACTTTACACACGCCATTAATGTCTGGTGCTAATGCAATCTCAGGCATTACTATTGTTGGAGCAATCCTGACCTCAAGAACAGAGTCAGTTAATGTTGAAATCACCTTTATCTTAGGGATGTTGGCCGTCTTCTTTGCGACAGTTAATGTTGTTGGTGGTTATTTAGTTACAAATAGAATGCTGAGTATGTTCAAGAAGAAGTAGATGGAATTTCTTAACACAATTTTTTCCCCAACCGCAAATGAAGCAGTGGTTAATTTAATTTATATATTTTCTTCAGCGCTCTTTATTATTGGATTGAAAATGTTGGGCTCACCTGAAACAGCTGCCAAAGGTAACCTGATTTCAGCCCTGGGCATGTTGGTTGCAGTGGTGGTGACTTTGTTAGATCAAAGCGTTACTAACTTCCAATGGATTTTTCTTGCCATGTTCTTAGGAGCATTCATCGGTGCAATTGCAGCCCTCAAGATTGAGATGACATCAATGCCAGAAATGGTTGCAATCTTTAATGGCTTTGGTGGGATTGCTAGTTTACTTGTTGGGTCGTCAGAACATATTTTATCAAGCACTGATAGTTTGGGTATTCTAATACCAATATTTCTTACAGTGGTTATTGGCGGCTTAACGTTTACAGGTAGCATTATTGCTTATGGCAAGCTTTCTGGCAGGATGAATGGAAACCCAATTTTGTACAAAGGGCAACAATGGATCAATGGACTGCTAGTTCTTTTGTTGCTGTTCTTTGGGTTTGAGATGATTGTTAATCAAGGGCTTGTTTTTACATTAAATTGGCAAGTTTTAACTGCAATTATCTGTTTATCTTTTTTGTTAGGTATCCTTTTAGTTATTCCAATCGGTGGCGGTGACATGCCAGTTGTTATTGCATTATTGAACAGTTATTCAGGACTAGCAGCCTGTGCAGCAGGTTTTGTTATTCAAAATAATGTCCTAATTGTGGCTGGCGCCCTAGTTGGAGCAAGCGGACTAATTCTGACAAATATAATGTGTAAAGCTATGAACAGATCCTTAGCAAATGTATTGTTCAGTGGATTTGGAGCCATCGTCGCCTCAGGAACAAGCAAGGGTGAACAAGGAGAGGTAAGACCTATTGTGACGGGAGACGCCTATTTAATATTGGAAGCCGCCTCATCGGTGGCTATAGTTCCAGGATATGGTATGGCTGTTGCACAAGCACAACACGCAGTTAGAGAATTAGGTGAATTATTAGAAGGGAATGGAACAACTGTGCAATATGTTATTCACCCAGTAGCTGGAAGAATGCCAGGACATATGAATGTGTTGCTAGCAGAAGCGAACGTTCCCTATGACCAGTTGATCGAACCTGGCGATATTAACCCAATTATTGAATCTGTAGATGTATGTATTGTTATTGGCGCAAACGATGTGGTTAACCCAGCTGCACGAGAAGATAATGAGAGCCCAATATATGGAATGCCAATAATTGATGTAGATAAAGCCATCACAACCTTTGTTCTTAAAAGATCAATGGCTTCAGGTTTTGCAGGTATTCAAAACCCTTTATTTTTTAAAACCAATACCCGAATGCTTTTTGGGGATGCTAAGGACTCTATTACAGCATTAGTTTCTGAGTTTAAGAGCTAGAGCCTCTTCATCTGCATATTAAGAACTTTTATTAAAAAGAGTTTTTTATCAATTTAATTTTTGTAAAAATTGTTTAATACTGTCTCTAGATAACAGAGACAAAAGATTATGAGTTATTACAATCAGTCATTAAGAATAGACACAACAGGGTTGCCATTAGAGTGGGTAGGCTACAAAGAAGCTGTGAAGCTCTATGCAGTCGATCAAGTGGTGTACACGTTGGGCAATGATCTTTATACGATATATGGAGGGATTAACTCAGCCTCAGGAGAGAGAAGCTCAATCACAGTGAATTCTATTATTGCTACATATGGAAGAACAAAGCATTTTCAAGCGAAAATGAGCCGATACACTCCTCCTTTAAATAACCAAACATTGTTCAAACGAGACGGGCATTTGTGTATGTATTGCGGTAACCGCTTCAATAAGAGAGAGCTAACACGCGACCACATCACACCTATTAGCCAGGGCGGAAGGGATCATTGGAAGAATGTCATTTCTGCATGTAAAAGGTGCAACCATCACAAAGGGGGAAGAACTCCTGAACAAGCAAGAATAGAGCTTTTAGCAATACCTTTTGTGCCTAATTATGCAGAATATATCTACCTTCAAGGAAGAAATATTCTTGCAGATCAAATGGACTTTTTATTAGGCTATATATCCAAATCAAGCCCAATTCACCATCGTATTGGTTTAGAAAAGAAAACCAAGATTTCCTAATCTAACCAAAGAGATTACTAACGATTATGAGTGAAAAAACCATTGAGTCTATCTTAAACGAAAAGCGACAATTCCCTCCATCAGAAACTTTTAGCCAGCAAGCAAATATTACCCCAACAGAACTGGAAGCATTAAAAAAACATGCGGAAGAAGATTACCAAGGGTATTGGGCGAAACTAGCACAAGAAAATCTTTATTGGTTTAAAGATTTTTCTACTGTCTTAGATGATACAAACGCACCAAACTATCAATGGTTTACTGATGGAGAAATTAATGTTTCCTATAATTGCCTCGACTTGAATGCACAAAAATTTCCAAACAAAAAAGCGATCATTTTTGAGGCTGAAAACGGAGAGACAAAAACTATTACATACCAAGAGTTGCTGGATGAAGTCTCCAAGCTTTCTAATGGCTTGTTAGATCTTGGGGTTCAGGCCTTGGATAGGGTGGTTATATATATGCCAATGGTGCCTGAGGCAGTTATAGCAATGCAGGCATGCGCACGAATTGGTGCAGTGCACTCAGTTGTTTTTGGTGGTTTCTCATCCAACGCCCTTAAAGATCGTATTGAGGATGCCGCAGCTAAGGTTGTTATTACCGCAGATGGGGCCTTTCGCGGGGGTAAAATAATTCCATTAAAAGACTCTACTGATAAAGCATTGGAGGGTTGGGAAACTCCGGTTAAAAATGTGGTGGTGTTCCAAAGAACAGGTGAGCCTATCAATATGTCCAACCAAAGAGACATATGGTGGCATGATCTCACTAAAGACCAAGACAGAGAGTCAAAAGCCCTAGCATTAAATTCAGAACACCCTTTATTTATCCTCTATACCTCAGGCTCAACAGGAAAACCAAAAGGGATACAGCATTCGTCAGGGGGTTACCTGTTACACGCAAAAACTACATTCCAATGGATTTTTGACATCAAAGATTCGGATGTTTTTTGGTGCACAGCTGATGTGGGTTGGATTACAGGCCATTCCTATGTTGCGTATGGACCCTTAGCGGCTGGAGCAACTATTTTAATTTATGAAGGGGCTCCAACCTACCCTCATCCTGGACGGTTCTGGGAGATCTGTGAGCGACACAAGGTCACACTATTTTACACGGCACCAACTGCAATTAGAGCGTTAATGAAGTTTGGCGACAATATTCCAAACCAGTATGATTTATCCACACTTAGACTACTGGGGACTGTTGGTGAACCCATTAATCCAGAAGCATGGATGTGGTATCACTCAGTAATTGGTAAAGAAAAATGTCCGATCGTAGATACTTGGTGGCAAACTGAAACAGGAGCAGCCATGATTAGCCCATTGCCCGGAGTCATTTCAACTAAACCCGGGTCATGCACACAGTCCTTACCAGGAATTATGATGGATATTGTTGATGATAGGGGAAACACAGTTGACCAACCTAACAAAGGTGGTTATTTGGTCGTAACAAAACCATGGCCTTCAATGTTAAGAACGATTTGGGGCGACAACGATCGATACATAGAAACATATTGGGCAAAATTCAACAATAGGCTCTATGTTGCTGGGGACAGCGCCAACCAAGATGAAGATGAGTTTTTTTGGATTATGGGGAGAATAGATGATGTCTTAAATGTTTCAGGCCATCGTCTAGGAACGATGGAAGTAGAATCTGCATTGGTTTCGCACCCAAATGTTGTTGAGGCTGCAGTGGTAGGAAAGCCACATGATATAAAAGGTGAGGGAATCTTTGCTTTTGTTGTCACCAAAGGAGAGCGACCGACTGAGGATAAAGAGCCTAAGGCAACAAAAGAACTAAGGAATTGGGTTGCTGAGCAAGTTGGCCCCATTGCAAAACCTGATGATATTAGATATTTAGAGAATCTTCCTAAGACTAGATCAGGAAAAATTATGAGGCGTCTACTCAGAGCAATTGCAAGAGGTGAGGAAATTACTCAAGATATCTCAACACTTGAAGATGAAGGTATTATTAAGCAACTCCAAGGAACAGATTAATCTAAGCTATGTGTTTTGGTTTGATAGTTGTTTGAAAAGTAATTTATACCAAATTATTCCAGCTATTCCAGCGAGAATATTCGCAACCACTTGAGCTACAAAAATCCCCCTAATACCAATGAATGAAGCAAATAAATAAGCCATCGGAACATAAACAACTAATGTCCTGGCAATTGAAATTGTCATGGCTGGCATGGGTTTACCAAAAGCATTAAATGAGCCATTACAAATAGCGGCTACACCAAGAAAGCCATAACCCCATGGGCAATAAAGCAATTGCATTTTAGCAATTCTAATAACCTCAGGGTCAGAGGTAAAAAAACCTAAGAAAAATTCAGCCGAGAGATATAAGAATACAATACAAAAAACTGAATAAACTAATATGAACCTTATAGAGAATTGAAAGCCTGCTTCCAAGCGGTCGAATCTTTTTGCTCCAAAGTTTTGCCCAACATAAGGAGACAGCGCCCCCCCAAGAGCCATTAAAATGACAATAATAAAAGCCTCTAGTCGGCCAGCCAGCCCAAACGCCGCAACAGCTGCTTGGCCATAACTACTTATAAGCGCTGTAACCAGAGCGGTTGATAATGGAGCAATAAGATTGCTGGCTATAGCCGGCAAACCAACATGAAGGATTTTTTTCCAAGATGCAGTAATTGACTTCAAGCTATGGTTAGTAAATTGTATTAAGTTATCTCGAAAAATGAGAATGCTTAATGCTGCTATTAAAAATAAAACATTAGCAAGAACGCTTGCTAATGCCGCACCTCTGACACCCATAGCAGGAAAGCCAAACCATCCAAATATCAGTATCGGATCCAATACCGCATTAACAATTGCTGAAGAGGCCATTAAAATAGAAGGTGTTGTTGCATCACCAGATGCTCTCATTACAGAGTTGCCTATCATAGGAACTGCCATAAAAAGTCCACCCCAATAGTAGATCTCCATATACTCCCTTACATAAGGCATCGTTTCTTCATTGGCGCCTAATAATCCAAAAACCATATCAATTGACGACAAACCAACAGCTATTACAATAATTCCTACCACGATAGACAGAAACATTGCGTGGGTTGCGATCTCTCTAACAACCTCTTTGTTTCCTGATCCAATTGCCCTTGAAGCCAACGAGGCAGTGCCAATCCCTAGCCCCATTACAATACCGCCTAAAACAAACCAAACAGGAAAAGCATAACTCACAGCAGCTAATTGAGCATACCCCAGTTGACCTATAAAATAAGCGTCAACTAGCCCATTTCCAATAATGACAAATAAACCAATAACCATTGGCGCCATCATTGAGATTATGGCTTTTGAAGGGGGGCCTTTGGTGAGTTTGGGGGTGTCGTCTTGCATGGCTGTGGTTTCAGTATTGCTGAATAATACAGGGGGGAATATTAATTACAATTATTCTTCTATGCCAGCTAGAGAGATGTATTTTATTTCTAAATAATCATCTATCCCATATTTTGAACCCTCTCTGCCCATGCCTGATTCTTTAACACCACCAAACGGAGCCATTTCAGTAGAAATAATTCCGGTGTTCAAGCCAACTATTCCATATTCAAGCTGTTCAGAAACCCTCCAACTTTTTGCTAAATCACTGGTGTAGAAATATGAGGCTAGGCCAAAAGGTGTGTTATTTGCCCTCTCTATCACTTCCTCTTCTGTTGAAAACGAAAATAAAGGTGCTACCGGTCCAAATGTTTCCTCATATGACACGAGCATTTCATCATTAGCATTCTTGATAACAGTGGGCTCATAAAACAACCCTCCAAGCTCATGAGGCTGACCGCCCAGAACAACCTGACCCCCATGATTTTTTGCATCTGCAACATGTTCTTCAACTTTGGCTAAGGCAGCTTCATCAATAAGAGGACCTTGATCTGCTAAAGGGTCAAAACCTTGGCTTGTTTGAAGTTTCCTAGCTTCTTTAACAAACCCTTCAGAAAACTGTTCATAAATATCTTGGTGAACATATATTCGATTAGCACAAACACAGGTCTGGCCTGTATTTCTATATTTTGCCGCAATTGCTCCCGCAATAGCAGCCTCTATATCTGCATCTTCAAAAACGATAAATGGGGCGTGCCCTCCCAGCTCCATAGACACTCTTTTCACTGTTTTTGCACACTCTTTTAGAAGCATTTTTCCTATCTCAGTTGACCCAGTAAACGTTAATTTACGGACTAGGGTACTGTCAGTTAATGCTTTACCAATGGTCTGGGCATTGCCGGTTAATACATTTAACAAACCTTTGGGCAAGCCTGCTTCCTCTGCCAAATAAGCAAAGGCCAACGCTGAAAAAGGAGTCTGTTTTGCTGGTTTACAGACAAGCGAGCAGCCTGCTGCAAGCGCAGGACCAACTTTTCTTGCCAGCATTGCTGAGGGAAAATTCCAAGGTGTGATTGCAGCCACAACTCCAACAGGTTGCTTGATAACTATAGTTCTCCTATCATGCATGTGTCCAGGTATTACATCTCCATAGATGCGTTTTGTTTCCTCTGAAAACCATTCAATAAATGATGCTGAGTATGCAATTTCTCCTATAGCTTCTGCTAGAGGTTTGCCTTGTTCATAGGTAAGAATTCTTGCTAAATCGTCCTGATTGGAGCAAATCAGATTATAAAAATCTCTCAGAATAGAAGCTTTCTCTTTTGCATGAGATTTTTGCCATTTTTTTTGTGCTTCTGCAGCAGCATTTATCGCAACATTGGTTTCTGTTGCACCACAATTTGGCACGCGGCCTATAATTTCTTGGTTTACTGGGTTGAGGACATCCAAAGTTGAGCTATCATCAGCGTCAACCCATTGACCGTTGATGTATGCTTTTTCTATGAATAAGCTCTGATTTTTTATTTCAAGTTTCATAAGCCTCGCTTGATTTACAAATGATCAATACCTCAAAAATTTTAACCCCCACTTCTAAATCTCTCCATTACTTCAGGGTCCATTCCTACCGATTTAGCTAATTCAGTAAATAGTTCAGCGGTAACAACAGTTGCATTATTTTCTTGTGTAAATTCTTCAGTGTTTTCAATCACCATTTTTCTTAAGGGGGGTGGAACATTCATTAACATTGTCATTGCTTTTTTGTCCCAATCCATAGATGTTACTGCATCCGCACCTTGCATGGCATTCTTAGGCTGTCCAAGATTATGTTGAGTAAGGTCCCCTATAGTTGTGTGGTAATAGATTTGCCTTGCTTCATCCCCCATGCCTATTGGTAGATCCATAGTACGGATTCTTTCTTCTCTGCCCATTTCTACTAACTTTTCATCAACAACGATAGCCTCTATTGTCCCGATAACAATGCCTGTGCTTTTTTCCAGTTTAATTATTTCATCAACAGTGCATTCTGCTATCTGAGGGCACTCTTTGAGGCTTGGAGGCTTCACTTTTTTTGAGGGGATTGATGTAAAGTTCGTAAACTCTAACTCATTAACACCTTCAGGGTAAAATTTAGCGGTTTCCATCATGTCGTCTAAATGTGAGGCGCTAGGGCAATTAACTACAAATTCACCAGTGTCACAAATATTCACAAAAGTATGAGACTCTTGTCTAAAGCCTACAATCATTCTTGGATTTTTTGTCATAACATCATATTGCATGATGTGTGAATAAGGGCCCGCATTAACAACACCTTCTTTATCCAATGTTGTAATAATGGTAATGAGTTTTGGCCATAACCAAATATCCGAATACCAAAAAGGCTTAATTTTTATTTCTGTTTTCATAATTTATAATAATTTAATTATTAGTATTAAATTCCCCTCTTTTAAGTTTTGTTATATAGATTTTGTATTCTTTCATCGCTTGATATCCGAATAACCAGATTATAGGGAGGTTAGCAATAATACAAAGACCGGTACCTAAATTTGCAAACATATTTAGCTCAGCATCAGTCTCAATAAAACCTGTTGTTGCTAATACAGCAAGAGCACAAAACCCAACCTTATATAAAATAACCCATTTTTCTCCAACAAGAAACACCACTCCTTTTTCACCGTAATAACTCCACGATATCATTGTTGAAATTGCAAATAGCCAGGAAGCTAGTGTTACAAGCCACTTACCTAATCCGGGAAGGGCCTTATCAAAAGCAGCTGCTGTAAGGGTTGCCCCAACATAGTCTAAATAGATGAACCTATTATTTATCACAGGGGTTTGTGTGACATTAATAGTTTCCCACTCGATGACTGAATTTTGGTTAGTTGTAAGAGTTGTTCCATAGATTTTATTTAGGTTATTTCCTGTTTCCAGGTTTAATGTTCCTTCATAAATCATGTAAACTCTTTGCCCTTGTTGTAAATCATCCACATTTTTAGAAGTGGTGGATAATACCCATGAGGATGACTCTGGGGCTTGAGAAAAATTAACTTCTTCGGCGATAAGTTCGCCAGGCCTATTCCATATTCCTGTAACTAAAATTACCAAGGCGCTCATTGTACAGACAACAATAGTATCAATAAAAGGCTCCAGACCTGCCACAACCCCCTCTCTAATTGGCTCATCAGTTTTTGCAGCAGAATGGGCAATAGCAGACGAACCTTGGCCGGCTTCATTTGAAAACAAAGCTCTTTGCATGCCATACATAAAAGCATACCCAGCTGTGCCACCTAGAAAAGCATTGCTTGATTCTAGGGGTGAAAAAGCTGAGGTTACTATTAAGGCTAGCATTTTAGGTATGCTCTCAATGTTAATCAAAAGAACAAATATGCAAGCAAGGACATACAGAATCAGCATAAAAGGAACTAGTTTTGATGCCACAGCCCCAATTCGCTTAATTCCACCGATGATAACCGCACCAACTATAATAGCTAAGATAAGCCCGGTAACCATAGTAGGAACACCAAAATAAGTTTGTGTTAAGTCTGCTACATTCCAAGCTTGAAACATATTTCCAGCTGTAATCGTATTAACTATTAACGCTATACAAAAAACACCAGCAATTAATTTACCGATGTATTTAAGGACGGGACCCTTGTTCGACATATTTCTTTCAACCACCCACATAGGACCCCCGCTTGGATTGTCACTATCTGAAGTGTCTCTATGGATCATAGCCAATGAAACTTCGGTCAGCTTTATGGCCATACCTAAGAACCCGACTACCCACATCCAAAAAACGGCGCCAGGTCCACCCAATGAGATTGCGAGGGCCACACCACCAATATTTCCCAGACCCACTGTTGCCGACAAAGCAGTCGATAGAGCTTGAAAATGAGTGATTGCACCCGGGTCATCCTGTTTATCAAAATCACCTCTGGTGACTTTAACCCCATGGGTTAAAGCATAATATTGTGAAAACCCACTCCATAAGGTAAACACTACCCCTGTGAGTAATACAGCATATAAGGTGTAATTATTCCAAAGTATGTTGCCGATGGTTTCAATCAGCAGTTTAAATTCCATCATAGTTTTCCTTATTTGTTTCTTTTAATAGCGTTCAAGTATTGGGTATTTATATAGAATAATAGCAATGACCTCATATAATACCGGTGCCAGCAGAAAAATTAATCAAAAATTGCTATAATCTACTTTTATCAGCTGCGTCGAAATCTTTTTTATACCCATGTCTGGTTAAGATCAACAGCTTGCTCGATAAAAGTTTTTAACAAACAAACAAAATTAAAATTATGTCTTTTAGACCAAAACTAAAAGTTGGATTATATGATGCTCAATTTGAGCATGACAGTTGTGGGGTTGGTTTTGTTGCTGATATCAAGGGAATAGAGAGCAGACAAATAGTTAGAGATGCCCTGACCATTCTTTGTAATATGGACCATAGAGGAGCTAGAGGCTCTGAACCAAATACAGGTGATGGAGCAGGAATTATCACAGGCATCCCTCATCAGTTTTTTAAAAACATTGCTGCAGAATTATTTGATGACGCTGTATTGCAAAAGGGCACCTATGCAGTAGGAAATATTTTTCTACCAAAAAATAAAAAAGAACAAAATTATTGTAGGAATTATTTCAAAAAAATCTGCCAGAAAAATGATCTAAAATTATTAGGATGGAGACAGGTACCAATTGACCCTAAAGGCTCAAACATAGGACCATCTGCCATACAAGCAATGCCTGTTATCGAACAAGTGTTTATTCAAGACAGCACAAATATTAACAACCAAGAAGACCTTGAAAGAAAACTTTATTTAACTAGAAAAAAGCTCAGTAACGATCTTAGGAATGACGGAACTTTAAAAGATTCAAGCCTCTTCTATATTAATAGTCTGTCATCTAAAACAATTGTTTATAAAGGCATGTTAACTTGTAACCAATTAGCAGCTTTTTATCTGGATCTTAGGGCTGAGGAGTTTGAGTCACATTTAGCCATGGTCCACTCCAGATTCTCAACCAACACATTTCCAAGTTGGGATAGAGCGATGCCGAACAGGATGATGTCCCATAATGGTGAAATTAATACCATCAAAGGGAATATTAATTGGATGAGAGCAAGAGAAGGCACTATTAAGTCTGATTTATATGGTGAAAAAATCAAAGAGCTATTTCCCGTGATAGAGGAAGACTGCTCAGACTCTGGTAATTTTGATAATGTCCTAGAGTTTCTGACTATGACAGGAAGAAGCCTGGAAGAATCAGTCTTAATGATGGTACCGGAGGCATGGCAGAACAAGAAAACACTGTCTAAAGATAGAAAGGCATATTATGCGTTTAATTCTAATCTAATGGAGCCATGGGACGGACCAGCATCAATTACATTTACTAATGGAGATGTTGTCGGAGCAGTTCTTGATAGAAATGGGTTAAGGCCTAGTCGATACTATATAACCAAAGATAATAAAGTAATTATGGCGAGTGAGGTTGGTGTCTTACCAATCTCTGACGACAATATTTTGATTAAAGGAAGGTTAGCGCCTGGAAAAATATTTCTTATTGATTTTAAAAAAGGCCAAGTGCTTTCAGATGATGAGGTAAAAGAACCCCTAATAAATGCCAAACCATATAGAGAATGGCTCCATGATAACCGACTAATTTTTAGAAAAATAAAACAATCAAGATCAGATCCCATGTTTTCACTTGAGGAGCTTACTCGAAGGATGAGAGCATTTGGCTATACCTCAGAAACTTTAGAGTTTATGCTGTTACCCATGGTGCATGACTTAAGGGACCCTTTAGGGTCAATGGGTAATGACTCTGCGTTGGCTGTTTTAAGCGACAAACAACGCATGTTATATGATTACTTTAAACAATTATTTGCTCAAGTTTCAAACCCTGCAATTGACTCCATAAGAGAAAAAATCATAATGTCTCTAGAGTGTTATATTGGCCCAGAAAAAAACATACTAAACCCTGGAGAAGGCCACACACATCGATTATTAGTTGATCATCCAATTCTAACCAATACTGCTTTATATGCCTTGAAGCATCTTGATCATGAGGGTCATAAAAGCAAAGTGATAGATATAACCTTCAATATTTCAGACTCGTCACCAGAAGATTTAAAAACCGCTGTTATCAGGGTTTGTAAGCAAGCAGAAGCGGCTGTTGATAATGGTGTGGGTTTCTTGGTTCTTTCAGATAGAAATGTTAATCATGAATTAGCAGCTATAAGCAGTTTAATGGCTTGTGGGGCCGTACATCATCATTTAATTAAGGTAGCAAAACGAACAAAAACAGCGATTGTGCTTGAAACGGCTGAGGCCAGAGAGGTTCATCATTTTTGTCTTCTATTTGGTTATGGAGCAGATGCTATCAACCCGTATTTAGCCTATGAAGCACTCATCCATGCAAAAGATGAAGGGTTAGTGAAACACTCGCACCAGCGGCGTGGCAAAGAAAACAGGATTGTATTGGATAACAACGAAGAAGTTGTGGATGCTTATCGCCAAGCTATTATTAAAGGCGTGCTTAAAGTTATGGGTAAAATGGGAATATCCACTCTTCAGTCTTATAAAGGCGCACAAATTTTTGAAGCCCTTGGTTTAGCTCAAGAGGTAATTGATCTTTGTTTTGCTGGCACAACAAATCGGATAGAAGGCGCCGATTTTTCGTTATTAGAAGAAGAAGCAAAGCAACGCCATAGTCTTGGGTGGCCACAAGATAGTAATTTAAACATAGACAGCCTTCCAAACCCTGGAGAATTTCACTGGAGAAGCCAAGGAGAAAAGAAAGCTTGGGACCCAGAAACTGTTTGGTCATTACAATATGCTGCACGTAAAAATGATAAAAACGCGTATCAACAATTCGCATCCAACGCTAACCGCACAGCTGAAGAATCATTATCTCTAAGGGGATTACTAGGATTTAATACCTCTAAGAATAAAAAAATAGATATCAATAAAGTAGAACCTGCAAGCCAAATTATTCAACGCTTTTGCACCGGAGCTATGAGCTTCGGCTCCATCTCATCAGAAGCGCATGAAACACTAGCTATTGCTATGAATAGAATAGGCGGGAGAAGTAATAGCGGAGAAGGAGGTGAAGACCCAGAACGCTTCAAGCCGATGAAGAATGGTGATTCTAAATCCTCAGCGATTAAACAAATCGCTTCAGGCCGTTTTGGCGTTACAGCTAATTACATTGCAAACGCAAAACAACTACAAATCAAGATTGCACAAGGAGCAAAACCAGGTGAAGGTGGCGAGTTACCCGGCAGAAAAGTAGATGAAAAAATTGCATCAATAAGACATTCAACACCTGGTGTAGGTTTAATTAGCCCACCACCACATCATGATATTTATTCAATTGAGGATTTGTCCCAATTAATTTTTGATCTTAAGAACGCCAATCCAAAAGCTGAAATAAGCGTCAAATTAGTTGCTGAAACGGGTGTGGGTACAATATCAGCTGGGGTTGTTAAAGCACATGCAGACCACATCGTTATTTCTGGGGATGTTGGAGGCACGGGAGCTTCACCCCTAACCAGTATTAAGCATGCCGGCATGCCTTGGGAGTTAGGCATTGCAGAAGTACATCAAACCTTGGTACTTAATGATCTTAGAGGCAGAGTTACTTTACAAACTGATGGTGGGCTGAAGACTGGGAGAGATGTTGTTATAGCGGCGTTACTTGGTGCAGAAGAGTTTGGCTTCTCAACCGCACCCCTCATAACCATGGGTTGCATTATGATGAGAAAGTGTCATATGAATACATGCCCAGTAGGTATAGCCACACAGGATAAAATACTAAGGGAAAAGTTTGCTGGGCAGCCAGAACACATTATTAATTATTTATTTATGGTGGCCGAAGAGGCTAGAGAAATCATGGCCGACTTGGGGATTAAGTCAATTGATGAATTAATTGGTCGTGTTGATTTATTAAATGCTCGTAAGGCTGTGAAGCACTGGAAATCAAACAAGATAGATTTAAAGGCTTTATTAGTTAATGCCTCAGAACTTCGTAAAGGTGCGGTAATTAGGAAGACAGTTCCACAAAATCATGGAATTAAGAATGTTTTAGACCGACAACTCATCAAGGATGCAAAAGAGTCAATAAAAACTAAAGAACCAATTAATTTACAATATCCGATCACAAACACAAACCGAACAACAGGCGCCATGTTGAGCCATAAGGTGGTCTCCTTATGGGGCGAAGACGGCTTACCAAATGACACTATTAAAATTGATTTTAAGGGATCTGCAGGTCAGAGTTTTGGGGCTTTTTTATCAAAAGGTATTACTTTTAATTTAGTTGGTGATGCCAATGATTATGTTGGTAAAGGGTTGTCAGGGGGAAAGATAATTGTTGCTCCTCCAGAGATGGATGGTTTTGTAGCACAAAAGAACATAATTATTGGCAATGTAGCACTTTATGGAGCTACCTCGGGCTCTGGTTTTTTTAAAGGCATTGCAGCAGAACGATTTTGTGTGAGAAACAGTGGGGCAAGAGCAGTGGTTGAAGGGGTTGGAGACCATGCTTGTGAATACATGACCGGTGGACGCGTGGTGATCTTGGGATCAACGGGGGTAAATTTTGCTGCAGGAATGTCAGGGGGCATTGCTTATGTTTATGATCCACATAATGAATTTGAACCCAAATGCAACACAGGTATGGTTGAACTTGAAACAGTAGAAGACAAAGAGAGTGTTGCTGAGCTTCTTAGAATGGTGGAACTACATCAGAGATATACCCAGTCAGAGGTCGCTGCATTACTCCTCAATGACTGGGAAAACAGCCTAGAGAACTTTGTCAAAGTTATGCCACAAGATTATAAGCGAGTTATGACAGAGCGACGCGAACATAATGAGGAAATTGAATCTATTTTTGAGGTTAAAGATAGGCAATCTGAGAGGCCAGGAGTTTAAGATGGGTAAGCCAACAGGTTTTATGGAATACCCTAGGCGGAAAACACCTTGGCGTGATACCAAGGAAAGACTGCTTGATTATTATGAAATATACACCCCTGCTAAAGACCATGACTTAAAAATCCAGGGTGCACGATGCATGAATTGTGGCGTACCTTTTTGTGAGTCTGAACACGGGTGTCCTATTGATAACCTTATCCCTGAATGGAATGACTTAGTTTATAAAAATAGATGGAGAGATGCATATAACAGACTCATTAAGACAAATAATTTTCCTGAATTCACAGGACGAGTTTGCCCAGCGCCGTGTGAAGGGGCTTGCGTACTAGGCATTAATGAGCCAGCAGTTACGATTAAAGATATTGAAAACTCCATCATTGATAGAGCTTTTGAAGAAGGTTGGGTTAGGTCGCAACAAACAACAAAAAGAACTAATAAGAGGGTTGCAATTATAGGCTCTGGGCCAGCAGGACTTACAGCTGCAGATCAATTAAACCAAGCCGGTCATTCCGTTATTGTTTTTGAGCGTGAGGACAGGGTTGGAGGACTATTAATGTATGGCATACCTAATATGAAACTTTCTAAAAGCTTAGTTAAGCGTCGTCTTCAATTACTTGAGGACTCTGGTATAGAATTTAGAGTTAATACAAATGTCGGGGTCAACCTTGAACCCCAAGCACTCATGGATGATTTTGATGCAATCTTAATTGCTACGGGCTCGACAATACCTAGGGATATTGAAATTCCTGGTAGAGACGGAAAGAACATTCATTTTGCAATGGATTTTCTAACACAACACACAAAAAGCTTGCTCAACACTTCATTAACAGATGGTAATTATATAAATGCTAAAGATAAAAATGTGATTGTTATAGGTGGAGGCGACACAGGTACAGATTGTATAGCCACAGCCATAAGACAAGGCTGCAGCAGTCTAGTTAATATGGAGATAATGCCTAAACCTCCAGTAGATAGAGGTCACAATAACCCCTGGCCATTATGGCCCCATATTTACAGAACCGATTATGGTCACGAAGAGTCTCAAGAGAGGTTTGGCAAGGATCCAAGAGAGTTTTCACTCCTGAGTAAAGAATTTCTTGTTGATGAGCACAATAAGCTGACAGGACTTAAAACAATTAATTTAGATTGGGAGGAGACATCTTTAGGGCAGCAAAGCATGAAAGAGGTAAGAGGGACTGAGGAAATATGGGAGGCTGATCTTATATTTTTAGCTATGGGGTTTGTAGGCCCAGAACAATACCTGCTAGATAAGATGAAGGTTAAATTAAATGATAGAAATAATATTCATGCTGATTATGGAGATTTTTCAACCAGCATCGAAGGTGTTTTTGCTAGCGGTGATTGTCGACGAGGACAATCATTGGTTGTCTGGGCAATGAATGAAGGTAGAGGTGCTGCTTTAGCAATTGATCGGTTTTTAGAAGGTCAAAGCACATTATCAGCCCCGATGTTAAAGCTGGGTTCTCTAAGAGGTTAAAGGTTCAATAATGAAATGGTTGCTTTTAGTTAAGAACCGTCTGTCCTTCGGTTCAGCTGGAATGGCTGAAGGCATTATCGACTGTGGTCTCACCTACTTTGTGCTGATCTAGCGGTTAATGAGTGGTTAATAGTATAAAATCAGGTTATATAAATTGAATTTTTTATTTTATGTGTATGTATTATTTTTTAGGAGAACTTTGATGAAAAAAATTATTCTGGCTACAGTGATTGGGGTCTTTATGTCTGTGACAGTTATGTCTGATGACCATGAAGAAAGTACGGTGGTGATACCTGCAAAAATTAGTAAAGAGGATGCTGCTGGTGCTATTTATAACCGTCCGGATATGGTAGAGGAGACGAATAATGGAAACACCACTTTAGACGTAATGACCATGCTCAGCAGTGATGGAAAGTTTGGTACCGGAATGTATCGGTCTGGAAAAGTTCATTATGATATTACCGAACCTTACGGTGTCGATGAGTTCTTTTACATCCTTGAAGGAAGTATCACTCTAACCTCTGCAGATGGAACTGTGCAAACAATGAATGCAGGTGAAGCAGTTAGCATTCCCAAAGAATGGACAGGCACATGGGATACCGATGGCTATAACAAAGTATGGGTCATATATACAGAAGATGGTTCTGCTCTAAAATAAAATTATCTAAAAAGCAGTTGAGAATTAATAGAAGTTATTCCGTGATGTTTTCACGCTTAAGTATAAAGAAATATGGATCATTCATATCTTTGTTATCCATTAACCCTAAAACAGTATTTTCATCAAATTTTCGAAAGTGATCATAAATTGGAAATTGATCACAAGCCCAGCCATCTATCGAGCAGCAGCCAGCGCTGCTTTGAAATGAAAGCCCATTGCGATTACTACGATTACCATGAGATTGAACGTGACTTCGAGGTAGCCGTGAATCGCGGGCAGATCTACAATACCGATAAGCATCGCGCCCACCAGAACGTGATAGGAGATACCGATATATCCCAGAGTAACCGCCGCAATTTTTGAAGCCACTGAATCGCCGTACAGTGGAACCGCCACCAGCAGAGCAAAAACCGCCCACATCCAGAAACCAAGATTCTCGAGAGCCTCGTAAAGCGAAAACGCGACGCCCCCATTCAGTATGCGAAGTAGTGGATCAGCCAACTCAGCACCAGCACCCGTCACACCGCTTGAAACGATCTCTGCTAACTGAGGTATGGTCCACACCGCCATAAACTTCGGGATAATATAGGCAACAACGGACACCAGAACCACCATCGCCGCGAGTATTGCGCGCAGCGGATTCCCCCCCCTAATCTGCCAGGCAATCCCAAATAAAACGCCGGACCCACAGAGCATAGCGACAATCTGGTTTGCCCAGCCCGCGATAAATGCACCTCGGTTGGTACTCAGCCAGGCCACACGGTCTGCGTGTTCCGCTGTGGAACCTCCGGGGATATCCAGTGGCAAATACATGGAGACCACCCCCAAAGCGATCAGCAGCATGGCGGACCAAAAGCCCAACCGGTTGATTTGGTAATCTAGTGTGATTTTCGTGCTCATAATTTTTCCTCAATCATTTCTTTTTCCTTCATTAAAGTTATTAATAGTATGACATTAATGATGTACAGTATTGAGTTTGAAAATGAGTAAACAAATAACACGTCGTGATTTCTGTAATGGTATAGCTATCGGCACAGGAATCAGTCTCTTGAGCCCTATGGATTTATTTGGGCAAAACGCATTTACTATTCAAAACCCAGAACAACCCTTCGCTTATTACCCTCCAACACTTACCGGAATGCGTGGCAGTCACAAAGGTTCTTTTGAGGTGGCTCATGCTTTGGCTTGGACTGGAGAAAAGCCCTCTAAATATGAAAAACTTGATGAAGAGTATGATCTTGTAATTGTTGGTGCAGGTATAAGTGGTCTTGCAACTGCTTGGTTTTATCAAAAAAAAATGGGTTCAGATGCACGCATTTTACTGTTGGATAATCATGATGATTTTGGCGGTCATGCAAAACGTAACGAATTTCATCAAGACGGACGATTGTTGTTAGGCATTGGTGGTTCAGTAAATCTTGACAATCCCCAAGACTACAGTGAGATATCAAGGAACTTATTAAATGATTTAGGTGTTGATCTTGATTCAATGGCTGCAAATATAGATGACAATTATCCATTGAGTAATCCCTCAGCAAATAATGCTCTTGCAATCCCAGGTCCTGATGGTCATGTGATCACTAAGGGCAATTGGCTAGATACGATGCAGGGTGTAGGAGATATTAAGAGCACAATCGAGTCACTCCCCCTTGCTGAAAGTGAACAACAAAAATTAATTCAATTTCTAGGAGGAAAGCATGACTATCTGGAAGATCTTTCCCTTCGAGAGAAATACAACTACATTCAATCGACAAGCTATAGCGAATTTTTAACCAAAAAGGTTGGTATTGATGAAGATACCGCTGCTATTTTTTACTCGATGATCAGGCTGATATTTTGTGTGGATGGAAAAAACGTCAGTTTCTTTGAAGCTATTTCTACAGGTGCTCCTGGTCTTCAGTCAGTAGGGAGTGTGGCGAAGATTATGCTGAAACTGGGTAATTTCTTAGATACCAGTGAATCATTATATTTTCCAGACGGGAATTCAACAGTCCCGAGACTTTTGGTAAAAAAATTAATACCTGCAGTTACAGCGGGTCGCACAGATTTTGAAAATATATCGACCAGTTATTTTAATTATAAAATGCTTGATCGAAACGATAATGCTGTTCGACTGAGATTAAATAGCACAGTCGTGGGTGCAAGAGAAAACGGCGATGGTAGCGTAGAGGTAGATTACGTAAAAAATGGCGATGCCATGAGAGTGAAAGGTAATCATTGTATTTTGGCTTGTTATAACAGCATCATTCCTTATTTATGCCCTGAATTACCTGATGCCCAAAAAGAGGGTATACGTTATGCGGAAAAGGCTCCTTTAGTTTTAGCTAATATCCATTTAAATGATGGAATCGCATTTTCAAAAATTGGCGCCAGTTTGATCTCATGCCCTATGGATCCTTTCGATTTAATAACAGTTGCTCCCCCTACAATCACTGGAGGTCATCAGCCACCACAAACACCAAATGATCCGATGGTTCTATTTTTATTGGGGATCCCAAAAGTTAAATCAACAGGAAGCGAGACCTCAAGAGAATTATTTAAAATTGGTCGTCAAATCATATATTCAACCTCATTTGAAAATTATGAAGCTCAAATTCGTGATCAACTACAGGCGGTTTTAGGTGATTATGGTTTTAATCATGAAACTGATATTAAAGCCATTACATTAAATCGATGGCCGCATGGTTATGCTTATGAGTACATGGCATTGTATGATCCTGAATGGAAGGAAGGGCAAGCCCCGCACGAAATCGGTCGAGCGCAATTTGGAAAAATTTCTATCGCAAATTCAGATTCTGAAGCTTATGCATATGTTAATGCAGCAATCGATTCTGCCTGGCGAGCCGTGGAGGAACAAACATCCTAACCAG
Organism: Gammaproteobacteria bacterium; assembly: GCA_029941465.1. Classification (GTDB taxonomy): domain Bacteria; phylum Pseudomonadota; class Gammaproteobacteria; order Steroidobacterales; family UBA11654; genus CACPJA01. The sequence continues at coordinate 31,039 of JAPYQN010000004.1, read as the reverse complement.
TTTATTGGCATTTGGAGATAAACATACAGGGACCCAACATTACCAAAGTTTGAATTTAAGTTAATTGGTAAGAATAATTAAATATTTTGTGTCCCAGTTTAATGCCCCTTTTTTCAAACTTTGTTTTGAAATCCCTTAATTCACTTTTAATCTCTTTAAACTGATTGCTTTCTTTAAAGGTAAGCTCAATCTGTTGAGCATAATCTTCCCAATCAGTGGAAACATTAACAATGCCTTTATTTATAAGAGATTTAGACAACAGAGCCAAAAACCTTTTATTGATTAATCTTCGTTTGTGATGTCTTTTTTTTGGCCAAGGGTCAGGAAAAAGTATGTTAATTTTTTCAACACTTTGTTTGGTAATGAATTGTTCAAACACCTCCACAGCATCACCATAAATTAAACGTATATTTTCGATCTTATGTTTATCAATTTCATTTAAGCATTGACCAAGACCTGAGTCATAAACCTCTATTCCAATAAAGTTCTTATCAGGGTTTTTTATAGCAGATTCAATGAGTACTACTCCATCTCCAAACCCTATTTCTATAACTACACCATGCTGTTTTGAATCGAAGCAACTTTTTAGGTCTGTGCTACTATTATTTGTATCAAGAATGTAATTTGAAGAATAATCTTGAAGAGCATTTTTTTGGGATTTTGTTAACCGTCCAGATCTTTTAACAAAGCTCCTGATAGATTTTTTATTATGCTTCCTCGAGTTTTGCACGGAGTTCTTTTATGGCATTAACCTCAATTTGCCTGATCCGCTCTATCGAGACCTTATAGTGTTTAGCTAATTTTTTAAGGGTTACTTTTTTATCAGTCAACCAACGTTGTGTAAGTATTTCTTTACTTCTTTGGTCAAGTGATTGAAGCGCCCTGCTCAGCTCTTCTGTTTTTCCTTCAAGCCAATTGTCTTTTTCTACAATTTGTGAGGGATCAGGATCCGGTGATGGTAAAAATCCAGCAGGAGACACATAATCTTCTTCTGAATCTGTGCTTCCAAGATCATATGACATGTCAACTGACGCAAACCTTTGTTCCATTGTTGCTACATCTGTTGATTTAACGCCTAGATCTTGAGCTATCAATTTTTTTTCATCGTTAGTGAGCCAACCAAGTCGTTTTTTTGCACCTCTTAACTTAAAAAAAAGTTTTCTCTGAGCTTTTGTTGTAGCCACTTTTACTATTTTCCAATTGTTAAATACAAACTCATGTATTTCTGATCTAATCCAATAGACAGCATAGGTGACCAGTCTTACGCCTTTATCAGGATTAAATTTTTTAACAGCTTTCATAAGCCCGATGTTTCCTTCTTGAATTAAATCAGCAAGTGGAAGGCCATAACCGTTGTATGTTCTTGCAATATGAACAACAAATCGTAATTGAGACATAATGAGTTGCCTTGCTGCATCGAGATCATTATCATTTTTGTAACGATACGCCAACTCTCTTTCTTCTTCTCTAGAGAGTATTGGGGATTGGTTTACAATATTAATATAAGCACTTAGGCTGCCCATTGGGCCCATTAATGCTAATTCATTTTTTAATACCAATTCGTTTGTCATATATTTTCCTATTGGGGCAATGATTTTAGCACTCAGATAGCGAGAGTGCTAAATATTAGACACCTAATATTTAAAAATCTATATTTATCAATAGATTATATCATTATTTAGGTTTAAAATTAACTATATATTCACATTAAAATTGCGCAAAAACCACAGAAGAACCTTATGTCATCCTCTAAAGAAGTTCGAATTATCAGCGGGCAGTATAAAGGTAGAAAGCTAACAATGAATGACCCAGCTGTTAAACCCACACCGGACAGAGTTAGGGAAACATTGTTTAATTGGTTGGACCCCATTATTCATGATTCCAATGTATTAGATCTTTTTGCTGGCTCAGGTGTGCTTGGAATTGAGGCACTATCTAGAGGGGGTACACACCTAACCCTAATTGATAGTTCACCCAACGTTCATCGAAGTCTTGAACAACAAATAGAAAGCATAGGTATTTGTAATTACACCAACTTATGTATGGATGCATTTAAATTTATTGGCAGCAAAAATAAAAAGGGCTCCTTTGATATTATCTTTATAGACCCCCCATATGGATCCTGTGATCTCATAGAGATAATAACTCTCTTATATAAAAATAATTGGGCCTCTAAAACAACATGGGTTTATTATGAAACCAACCAATCAATAACTACTGAAGGCCAATTTGGTTGCTATATTTATAAAGAATCTAGGGCGGGTAAAGTATACTATGGCCTTATTAGACAGACTGACAGAGATTAATTTACGGAGTTAACATGATTGCATTGTACCCGGGGACATTTGACCCAATCACAAACGGACATTTTGAAATCATCAGAAGAGCTTCAACATTATTTGGAGACCTTGTTGTTGGAGTAGCAAAGAGCCCTGAAAAAAACCCATTATTTTCACTCGATCAAAGACTAGAAATGGTTAATGAGGTCCTTAATAGTTTTAACAATATTGAAGTTGCAGCCTATGATGGCCTGACCATAAACTTTGCAAAATCAATTGAAGCAAGAGTTATTGTAAGGGGCTTGAGGTCACCAGCTGACGGCCAGTATGAGTTTGAGCTGGCCAGCATGAACAAAAGACTTGCCGATGATATTGAAACAGTGTTTTTAAGCAGCGGTGATCAAAATGCTTTTATCTCATCATCGTTGATTCGACAAATAGCACAAGAAGGCGGCAATATATCTGATTTTGTTCATCCGATTGTTCAAAGCGCCCTAGCAGAAATCTATAAAAAATAATGCATAATTTGTTTAGTAAAGCATTCTTACAAGTCTTGATTTGTATTTCACTGATCAATACCCCGATTGCTTTTAGTCAACCAACCAAACCACAACAACCTGGCATCGCTTCTGCTCATCCATTAGCAACTAAAGCAGGTTATACAATTTTAGAACAAGGAGGCAATGCTTTTGATGCTGCTGTTGCAGTTAGTGCTGCTCTTTCTGTGGTAGAGCCATATAGCTCAGGGCTTGGTGGTGGTGGGTTTTTTCTCCTTTACCGAAGTAGTGATGAGCTCTCAACATTTATAGATGCAAGAGAGGTTGCCCCACTTGAATCTTACTCAGAAATGTATTTGGATGAGAAGCAAAATGTGATACCTAGGGTTTCTCTAGACGGTCCACTGGCTTCTGGTATACCCGGTTTACCAGCTGCGCTTGTCTACATTTCTGAAAATTATGGAAGACTCCCATTAGATACAGTTTTGAGGCCTGCAATTGAGCTTGCCGAACAGGGTTTCCCTGTTTATGAAAGGCTGCTGGTTGCCTTAAGGGTTGCCCTGAAAGTTGATGTGATGTCTCCCAAGTTTAAGGAGATCTTCTTACCTAATAATAAACTGCCAGATGTTGGTTATGTGATTAAGCAAAAAGAACTCGCCACTACACTAAAAACCATAGCTGAACAGGGCCATCAAGGATTTTATGACAGCGAGCTGACTAAAACTATCATCAATGAAACCAACAAGGATGGGTCAATTTGGTCTTTAGCAGATTTTTATGATTATCAGGTTGTGGAACGTTCGCCGATTACAGTAGCCTTTAAAGAATTTAGACTAACCCTTGCACCACCCCCGTCATCTGGTGGAACCACTATAGCTGCCATCTTAAATATCCTTGCCCAATACGACTATAAACAAATGGAAGAAGCTGACCTAATTCATTTAATAGTTGAGGCTATGCGAAGAGCATATCAAGATCGAGCAGCGTATCTTGGTGACCCTGATTTTGTTAATATTCCAATTAATAAGTTGATTGGGTTAGATCATGCGGTTAAGCACACAGAAACGATCGATTTAACTCAGGCTACCCCTATCCACCTTGAAGATAATATGACGATTGCTTTAAATGCCAACAAAGGCACAGAAACAACTCATTTTTCAATCATAGATAATCAAGGAAACCGGGTTGCCACAACTCAAACGATTAATACATGGTTTGGTTCGGGCTATATGGTCCCTTCTGCTGGGTTTATATTAAACAATGAAATGGATGATTTTTCCGCTAAGCCTTTTGCACCTAATCGATATGGTCTAGTGCACGGTGAGGCAAACTCTATTGAGCCTAAAAAAAGGATGCTATCTAGCATGACACCTACTTTTATTGAGTCTGATAAAGGTATAGCTATTTTAGGGACTCCTGGAGGAGCTAAAATTATTACGATGGTGCTTCTGTCTATTTTAAATTGGACGAATGGCGGATCAGCCGATGCAATGACATCATTAAATCGTTTTCATCATCAGTATTTACCAGATGTCATACAATACGAGAGAGACACGTTTAGTAAAGATATGATTCAAGAGCTTCAATCTAAAGGGCACAATCTGGAAGAAATTGCAGACTATGGGAACATGCAAATTGTCACAATGCAAAAATCAAATGGCAAAGTTGACACCTCTTCAGATCCTAGAGCACTGATTGATGACAGTGAAGTTGATTACTATTAATTAATGCTGACAGTTAGAACAATAAAAAGAGCTTCTACCACTAAGTAAGACTGATTTTATTGGCTGCTCACATTTTGAACACTGCGAACCCCCTCTACCATAAACATTAAGTTCCTGTTTAAAGTAACCAACTTTTTGTCCAGCATCAGAGTAAGTAAAGTCTCTCAGAGTTGTTCCACCCATGTTAATAGATTTTTCAAGTGTGTTTTGTATAGCGGTTGCTAGTTTAAGATATCTATTTTTACTAACAGCATTTGCTCTTCTTTTAGGATGAATGCCACTAATGAATAGTGATTCACTGGCATAAATATTTCCAACACCAACAACAATGTTGGCATTCATTATAAATGCCTTAACTGATGTCTTGCGACCCTTGCTCAAGTTGTGCAAGTGTAAGCCTAATTGGTCATTGTTAAGAGGTTCTGGCCCAAGGTTTTTAAGAAGCTTGTGTTTTTCAGGGTTTTTACCTGCCCAGATAAACGAACCAAATCTTCTTGGGTCAGTGAATCTAATAATTACCTTGTTATCCGTAACCAAATCAAAATGATCGTGTTTTTTTATTGGTCTATCATTCTTTAGAATTCCAATACTGCCTGACATTCCTAAATGAATTAAAGCAGTTCCGCGCTCACTATTGATTAAGATATACTTCCCTCTCCTTGATAGGCTTAAAATATCTTGATTAAGTAAGTGATTCAGTTGGTTGAGATTTAATGGCCATCTTAAGCGCTTTTCTCTAACATTAATACGCTCTATCTGCCGACCTTGCAGGTGACTTTTTAGTGATCGTTTGGTTACTTCAACCTCTGGTAGCTCAGGCATTGTTTTTAATTATGCCCACATGTTTTATGGAATAAAATTATTTAATTTTAGATTCTTTATACAGAACGTGTTTTCTGATTTTAGGATCAAACTTTTTTGTTTGCATTTTATCAGGGTGTTCTTTCTTGTTTTTAGTGGTCGTGTAGTAATGACCTGTTTTAGCAGTAGAGACTAGTTTTATTTTTTCACGCATTTATGCTTTTTCTCCAAAATCTTTCAAATTAGCAAGAACATGGTCTATCCCTAATTTGTCGATTGTTCTTAACCCTTTTTTAGAAAGGCGTAGCTTTATGTATTTATTTTGACTCTCAACCCAAATACGATGCGTGTGCAAATTAGGAAAGAATTTTCGTCTCGTTCTGTTGTTTGCATGCGAAACATTATTTCCACTTGTTGTTCTTTTGCCAGTTACTTCACAGACTTTCGCCATTTCTTTCTTTTTATTGTTAACCTGTATATGTTTTTTGCATTTAGGACGGCTTTTATACCAATAGCTACATAACATAGCAAGAATTTATGAGAAAAAAGTATGCACCCAGTCTGGTGACCTGAAGACAAAAGAATTAAACTACTCTAATAATTCTTTTTTATATTATGAAAAAAACCATAGACCTTAAAATTATTGATCCACGCATTGGTGATAATTTTAGCTTACCTGAATATCAAACTGATGGTTCAGCTGGGGTTGATCTTCAAGCATGTATTGATCAAACAGTTTCCTTACAACCAGGGGATACTGAGCTAATTCCTAGTGGGATTGCAATACATATTAAAGACCCTAGTCTAGCAGCTGTGCTTTTACCCAGATCTGGGTTAGGCCATAAAAAAGGTTTAGTGCTTGGTAATTTGGTTGGTTTAATTGACTCTGATTATCAAGGCCAAGTTTTTATTTCTTGTTGGAACAGAGGATCCAAGCAGATTGATATTGAGCCTGGGATGAGGATAGCACAAATGGTCTTTTTACCGGTTGAGCAAGTTAATTTTAATGTGGTAGAAGATTTTGATGAGTCAGAGAGAGGTTCAGGTGGGTTTGGACATACAGGCTAACCTTAAACTCCGTATTCTTCTCTATACTTTTTAATTGTATCGATATGTTGACCATAATCAGATGGGTTGTTTTCTATGTAGTCAATAACTTCATCGAGATTTACTATTGATATAACAGGGATATTAAGAGCGTTACTTATTTCCTTTGCTGCTGATAAATTTCCAGTTCCTTTTTCTTGCCTATCAAGTGATATCACTATACCGGTTGTGGTCGCACCAGAATTATTGATAATTCCAACAGCCTCTCTTATTGCTGTTCCAGCTGTTATGACATCATCCACAATAACCACATTTCCCCTTAATTTTTCTCCAACAGTAACCCCACCTTCTCCATGGTTTTTAATCTCCTTTCTGTTGTAAACAAAAGGCTTATCTAATTGATAAGATGTTGAGAGTGAAGAAGCAAGTGCGGTAACTATTGGAATACCTTTATAAGCTGGTCCAAAAACTATGTCGTAATTTATATTGCTACTAACAAGGGCAGCAGCATAAAAATCACCTATATTTTTGATTAGAGGGCCTGAGCTGAAAAGGCCCATATTAAAGAAATAAGGACTAATTCTTCCTGACTTAAGTTGAAATTCTCCAAATTTTAGCGCCCCTATTTCTAGTGATAATCTGATAAATTTCTGTTTGTAATTTTCCATACAATATACACTTAGATCGACATGATATGTCTAGCATCTCATAGAATGAAATGATTATGAAGGCATAGCTTAAAGGAGGGATCTAATTAAGGTAATCACATTAAATGTTAATGGCATTCGTGCAGCTCAAAAAAAAGGGTTGTTTGAATGGTTAAAAAAAGAGAGTGCTGATTTTGTCTGTTTGCAAGAAGTCCGAGCTCAGTTGGATGACATTAAAAGTGAAGCATTTTGGCCAAGTAATTATCACTGTTTTCATTATGTGGCTATGAGAAAAGGCTATAGTGGGGTGGCCATCTTCACTAAATTAAAACCTAATAATGTTATTGAAGGCCTTGGTTGTAAAGAGTTTGATGCTGAGGGTCGTTATATTGAGTGTGTTTTTGAGAACTTCAATATCGCTTCAATTTATTTCCCTTCAGGCACTACCGGCACAATTAGACAAGATTTAAAGTATCGATTTTTGGATCAATTCAGTGACTTATTAAAAGAGAGAATTAAAAATAAAACCCCCTATATATTTTGTGGTGATGTAAATATAGTTCACAAAGAAATAGATATAAAAAATTGGAAAGCCAATCAAAAGAATTCTGGTTGTTTGCCCGAAGAGAGGGCTTGGCTGAATTTTATTTTTAATGATTTGTCATGTACTGATACTTTTAGAGAAGTGAATCAAAACGATAGTGAATATACTTGGTGGTCAAATAGAGGTAATGCATATCAGAATAATGTTGGATGGCGAATTGATTATCAGATTTTAACAAATGATTTTAAAGGAAAAGTAATGGACTCTTATATTTATAAAGAGCAGAAATTTTCTGATCATGCTCCATTAGTTAATCAGTATGATTATGAATTCTAGTAAGCAAGAAGTCATACAACTAGGCCTAAAAATTTATTTAAAGCCTGAAGTAATTAGGATGACTTTTTTAGGATTTTCTGCTGGCTTGCCTCACCCATTATTGTTTGCCAGTCTTTCTGCATGGCTGGCTTCTGCCAAGATCAGTATGACTGACCTTACAATGTTTGCATGGGTAGGCATTATTTATGCAATTAAATTTTTATGGGCCCCTATTTTAGATAATGTTTCAATTCAATATTTATCAAAAACATTAGGTCAAAGAAGATCATGGATTCTTCTCACACAAATTTTAATTTTTTCTGGGTTACTTTTCATTCCTAGTATAGATCCTCAAACTGAACTTGGCTTCTTAGCAATAATAAGTATAGCAATAGCTTTTGCATCAGCCAGTCAAGATATTGCTATTGATGCGTATCGGGTTGAGATTATTAGTAATAAATATCAGGGAGCGATGGGTGCTAGTTATCAATTAGGGTATCGAATTTCATTTTTGTTTTCTGCTGCAGGCGCTCTGTATTTGGCTGATTACTATTCTTGGAAAATCGCCTATCAAGCTTTAGCACCTTTGATGTTAATTGGGATAATAACAGTTTTATTAATTCCTGAGCCTATACATAAAAAATCTTTAGATGGAGAAGGATACTCATTTCAGAAGTCTATTTTGGAACCTTTCATGGAATTTTTTAGGAGAAATGGTAGCTGGTCTTTAATGTTGATTATATTTATTGGTGTGTATCGTATGAGCGATCTATTGGTCAATGTTGTTGCTAACCCTTTTTATATGGATATAGGGTTTAATTTGAGTGAAATTGCAACAATTACAAAGGTCTTTGGGTTTGCAGTAACAGTTTTAGGGACATTGATTGGAGGGCTTTCAGTTGTCCGATATGGTATATCTAGGCCCTTAATAATAAGCAGTATATTACTGGCAATAACAAACCTATTTTTTCTATTACTTGAAAGCATGGGTCCAAATATAGAGATTTTAATCCTTACTATTAGTGCTGATAATTTTGCATTAGGTTTTTCAGGATCTATTTTTATAGCCTTTCTTTCCAGCCTAACTAATAGAGATTATGCGGCATCACAGTATGCTTTATTTACATCAATTATGTTTCTTTTAGGAATAATACTGAGTGGTTTTTCAGGCCAACTTGTTGATCACTATGGCTGGTCTAATTTCTTTATATGGGCAGCCTTTATGGGCATCCCTTCAATACTTTTTTCCTTCATAATAGTGAGGAAAGGATGGCAAGAACAGGACTAAAACCCAATTAATTTATGAAGTATAGAGATTTCTGTGCTCTTCAATAAAGTCCTCTAAAGATCTAGGAGGGGTTCCAATAAGTTCTTCAAACGTATTTGTTTTGTATTCAATCCCCCCTTCTGCAATTCCACCAAAAAGATCAATAACTGAATCCAAGTGCCATTGGTTAGTTAGAAATTGAGATAAGATATTTTTATAAGCATCCATAGGCATATCAACATATAAAATTTCTCTAGCTAAAACAGAGCTGAATCTAGCAGCAACATCATAAAAAGATAAAGTCTCCGGACCGGTTATTTGATAACTTTGACCTTCATGACCTTTTTCTGAAAGAACTTTCGCAATAACCTTACCTACATCACGTGTATCAATCATTCCTGTTCTCCCATCACTCATAGGTAGAAAGAACTTGTTTTGCTCAACAATTGTTTTAGCTGAACCAATAAAGTTTTGCATATAAAAATTAGGTTTAATCATAGTCCACTGCATGCCAGAATTTTTTATATAAACCTCTGTATCCCAATGAAGCTTAGGTATTGGGCTAGTGCATTCTTCATCAGCTTCAACTGAAGACATGTATACAATTTGCTCAACGTCTGCATCTTTTGCAGAGTCTACTAATTGCATTTCCATTTCCAATTGATTTTCACAATTTGGCAAAATAATAAGTAATTTATTGATGCCAGTCATTGCCTGATCAATGGCCTCTCTATCTTCTGCTGATCCAATAATCACTTCTCCACCCAATGCTTCTATTTCACCCCGTTTGTCTTCGCTCCTTATAAGTGCCCTAAAGGGAACACTTAGATTGGATAATTCTATTGCTGTTGCTGACCCTGTTTTACCAGTTGCGCCTGTTAGTAAAATCATTTTGGTTACTCCATATTTAACTTGTGAATTATCAAATCGTGAAAATAAGCAACCCCAGTTTCATACTTTGTGCTTAGAGGCCCAGAAGTATAAATGCCTGCTTGGAGGTTTTGTTGTATATCTGGAATCAGCTTTTGATCTTCTATACTCACTTCCAGTTGATACTTTCCTTCTTTATTTTCAAAATCATCATACGCAATATCAGGCGATCTGAAAAGATTATAAATAACTCTGCACCACTTAGGTTTAACTGGTTCAATCCTCTGGAAGACTATGCCTCTACCATAAGTATTAAAGATAAAGTTAGGGAAGTGCCAACCAAAACTCCCTGGTTGACTGCTGCTAGCCTTTTCAGGGACCTTATGAATACTGCACTCATTTGTATTATTCAGTTCATATTCTTCCCAGATAACATCTTTATTTAACTGGGGGTGGACTATGGGGATATGGTAGCCTTCCTGATAGTTATCAACATAGGTTTTCCAGTTGGCGTGAACATCAAATTTGAGTTCATTATGGAAAATAAACTCACTTTCATAATGATTATTAATTACTTGCTCAAATGGCCCTAACCATTCATCTAAGAACTTTGGCTGTTTGTTTAGACTAATAAAAATAAGCCCAAATTTTTCCTGAACATGAATTGGAAAGAGCGAATGAATTTTATGATCAAAGTCATCTGAGCCAAAAAATTTAGAGGGGTTTGATAGTTCACCTTTAAGGTTATATCTCCATCCATGATAAGGGCACACAATATGCTTACAATTACCTGATGATCTAAGCAAGACCTTAGAAGCTCTGTGTCGGCAAACATTATGAAAGCCTCTTAATTGATCGTTATTATCTCTGAGAGCAATTATTGGAAAATGAATCACATCTGCAGTAATGAAGTCACCTCTATTTTTAAGCTGATCTGATCTACCTATCCACAACCATTCTTTTTTAAAGATATGTTCTATCTCTTGAGTAAAAATTTTCTCATCATAATAGTGATGTGATTCAAGACTTTTCTTTCTAAACATGTTTCTAATTTAAAGCATATTAAAATTGATGATGAATTATAATATTTCATATTAACTACAAAATAAGAAGTCGACCATGAAATTAAAAAACAAAATAGCTCTTATAACGGGGTCTTCATCAGGGATAGGCCAAGGTGTAGCAAAACTTTTTGCACAAGAAGGAGCAACAGTGGTGGTCAATTATCCCAATCAAGAAGAGGCAGAAAATGCTAACACTACGTTGGGATTAATCGCAGCTGTGTCTCCCCGTTCTATAACCCACATGGCTAACGTTTCTGCTGAAAACGAAGTTATTGAAATGGTTAATAACGTAAAAGATGAATTTGGAACAATTGATATCCTTGTTAATAACGCAGGAATAGCAACGAGTGCCCCTATTCATGAAATGACATCACAAATGTGGAACGAATTGCTCTCAATACATTTAAATGGAACATTTATGTGCACAAGAGAGTGCTTAAAGATTATGTACAAGAACAATTATGGACGGATAATTAATACTGCATCACAGTTAGCTTATAAAGGAAGTGCCGGCTTTGCACATTACACAGCAGCAAAAGCAGCAATAATATCTTTTACTAGATCATTATCGTTAGAGATAGGAGATAAAAATATTAGAGCCAATTGTGTCGCACCTGGTGCAACAGAGACAAGAATGCTAGCCGATGTTCCAGAAGAAATTCTAGACAGTATTAGGCAAAGCATCCCAAAAGGAAATATTGCTAGTGTTGATGAGGTCACGCCAGCATATTTGTTTTTAGCTTCAGCTTCAGGCAACCATTTTGTAGGTCAGTGTATTAGTCCAAATGGTGGCGATCTATTTTTATAGAACATAATATTATACATAATAGTATGATTATTATATCTATATGATATATAGATAGATAATATAGATTATATAAATATAGTGTAACTTATAGTATGCTATATCCATGATAGAGGTTTCTAATATAATTAATCCTGAGTTTATAGATGCAATAGAATTTAGGGAACAACCGTATTTTATTAAATTTACACAATACCCAGGATTTAGGGTTAAAGTTAATCCAAAGGGAAGAATTTCGTTTATTACATACGGAAGAATACATTTTGGTGGTAATCCAAGGACAATTACACACGGAACACCTAAAAATCTAACAATAGACAAAGCACTTGATAAGCATTTTCATTGTTTAAAATTACTACAAAAGGGATTTGATCCAAACTTAATTAAAAAGAGTAAATCAAAACAATTTACTACATCAATGAACTTTTTTAATGTTGCAGAATATTTTATAAAAGACAAAATCGCAAAAAAAGAATATTCCTATGATTTTGCAAAACATTCCTCTAAGTATTTATTAAATAATAAACTAAAGTATTTTCATAAAATTAATATTTCTCAAATTTCAGAAGAAAAAATAAAAGATTGGTATAACCAAGAAAAAACTACACCAGCCGCTAGACATAATGCTTTAAGATTAATGTCATCTGTTTTTTCATATGCAGGAACAAAGAATATAATTGAAAAGTCATTCAATCCAACAAGTAGTATATTTAATAGTGGTTTAAGCTATCGGCCTAAATCAAAAGATACTCAATTAGGCCTTGATAATGAGCTTCCAAAATTCATATATCAGATGTGGGATCCGTTAAATATTAATAAAGTAGATAGATTAAGCAGAAACGCAATTTACTTAATGTTAATTACAGGCATTAAAAAATCAGATGTATTAAATATGAAATGGGATCAAATAACAGGAAAAAGCTATATATTAATCGAGAAAAAGAATTATAAGCAAATGTTACCTATAACCCCTTCGATTGAGCTCCTGCTCAAAGATATAAAAGATCATCAAAATAAAAATAAACATCTTATTGGTAATGAATATTTATTTTTTAATATAAAAACTGGCAAACCAATAAATAATTTAAGAAAGACATTGGTAAAATATTCTAAAGATCTTGAATGGATTGTATATCCTGAAGCAATTAGAAAAACTTTTGCTAAAGTTTGTGATTATTCATCCATACCAAGAGAGCATTTCTACCAATTATTAGGTATAAAAAAAGCTTACAACCCCTATCAATCGTATCCAGATAATAGGGATGATATTAATCAACTTAAAAGGTCATTAATTAATGTACAAGAGAATATAGATAAAGCAGCGCCTATGCTAATACCTGGGCAGCTAACTAAAATAACAGATTTTATATTCTAGCGTAATCTATGTATGCTATATATATTAATAAAACAATATAACTTATAAATAATTGATATATATAATAAAAAATATAGAACATAATATAATATTAAAATTCAACAACTGACCTTATGGATTTACCATCATGCATTAACTGAAATGCATCATTTATATTTTCTAATGGCATTTTATGAGTTATCAGATCATCTATATTAATTTTGTCTTCCATATACCAGTCAACAATTTTAGGAACATCGGTTCTTCCTCTGGCCCCACCGAAAGCCGAACCTCTCCACACTCGGCCTGTAACCAACTGGAACGGTCTTGTTGAGATTTCTTGACCAGCTCCTGCAACACCTATAATCACTGATTCCCCCCATCCTTTATGACAGCATTCTAGGGCCTGTCTCATGGTTTCTACATTCCCTATGCACTCGAAAGAATAATCTGCCCCACCATTGGTGAGGTCTAATATATTTTCTACTATATTGTTTGTAGTTTTAGGATTTATAAAATCAGTCATCCCAAATTGTTTAGCTAATTCAATTTTATTTTCATTGATATCAACGCCAATTATTTTATTAGCACCAACCATACTTGCTCCTTGTATTACATTCAGGCCTATGCCACCTAATCCAAATATGACAACGTTTGAACCAGCTTCAACTTTTGCATCAAAAACAACAGCACCTATACCTGTAGTTACACCACAGCCTATATAACAAACTTTATCAAATGGGGCATCTTTTCTAATTTTGGCAACAGCAATCTCTGGCAATACGGTGTAGTTTGAGAATGTTGAGCAGCCCATGTAATGAAATATTTTTTCACCGTTAAAAGAAAATCTAGAACTTCCATCAGGCATGAGGCCTTGTCCTTGAGTCTCCCTTATTGACTGACATAAATTAGTTTTAGGATTTAGACAAAAATTACATTCACGACATTCTGGTGTATACAAAGGAATTACATGGTCACCTGGTTTTACACTTGTTACGTTTAAACCTACCTCTACAACTATACCAGCTCCTTCATGTCCAAGAACCGCAGGGAATATGCCTTCCGGATCATCTCCTGAGAGCGTGAATGCATCGGTATGACAAACGCCAGTTGCTTTAACTTCAATTAAAACTTCGTTTTCTTTCGGGCCGTCCAAATCTATCTCTTCAATAACTAAATCTTCTGCAGCTTTAAGTGCTAAGGCAGCTTTTGTTTTCATGTCTTCTCCTAATGAACTTAATACATTAAGCATATCAGTATGATAATGATAATCAATATTCTACGTATTAGATTATTATTGATGCCTATTGTAAGCTATCACCTCAAATCAAATTAAATTAAGCATGCACAGATCGTTCAGAGAAATTGTTAAAATCCTCGATAAAAAAGGGAGCCTCATACATATTAAAAAAGAGGTTAATTCTAAATTTGAAATGTCAGCAATAATGAAGAAATTAGAGCAGGAAGGTAAGGCCTTCATGTTTGAAAACATTAATGGTTCACACTATAAAGCAGTTGGCGGAATATTTACTTCCATGGATCGTTATGGCTTAATTTTTAATGAAGACGCCAGTGAAAACTTTACATATGATCAAGCTGGTCAAAAAGTTCAACAAGGAATATCTAATCCTATTCCTTATATTCAAATTGACACAGGCCCTATAACAGAAAATATTTTAATAAATGATGATATTAATTTATTAGATTTACCTGTACCTACTTTTTTCGAGCTAGATACAGGGCCGTTTATTACAGCAGCAGTAGGTATTTTCAAAAAACCCGGAGGAGAAATTAATGTTGGTTTTTATAGATGCCTAATTGTTGATAAAAAACACATCTTAATTAACGCTAGTGGTTTGAGCGACTTGCGTAAAAGCTATAATTGGCATCGTGAAAATAATAAAGAAATGAAAGTTGCTATGGTTTTGGGTGCGCCCCCAGCTTTATTAATGGCAGCTGCTTCAAAATCACCAGAGCATATCTCTGAATTAGATGTAGCCGGTGGAATGATAGGAGATGGGGTGAAAGTTGTCCTAGGCCCTAAAACTGGATTGCCAATACCCGTAGATGCAGAGATGGTCATAGAAACCGTCGTTGATCTCGATAATATGGTGGAAAATACATTGGGTGAGTTTGGCGCACAGTATGGAACTGAAACTGCACCTATGTGCGAGGTCACATCAATCCTTAAAAGGAATGATGCAATGTTTTATACATTAATGGCAGGAAGAGCCAAGGAACATAATAATTTGGGTTATCTAACTGTTTATGGAATGTCGGAAATGCTTAAAGAGAAAATTAAAGAGGTTTTTTCATTTGTTACCGATGTAGTGGTTCATTTTGATACTAAAATAGGCCCACTAATGCATCTAGTTATTGCCATTAAGAAATCATCAGATCTACAACCTGAAGAAGTTATTAAAGAAACGTTTAATATTAATATGGGATTTTTCAATTTATCCTGGATGGCTAAAAGGGTAATTATTGTTGATGACGATGTGGATCCATCTAATATGGATGATGTTGAATGGGCAACATGGACAAGAATGGGTCGAGCAGAAAAAGTTTATTTATTCTCAGATTTTATTACTTGGGAAGTTGATAGAGCAGCATTATCAGATAAAACTTCATTAAGAGTTGGAATAGATGCAACAAAAGACATGGAACAGGTTGATGATTTAGTTAGGCCTGTTGTTCCAGGGATTGATAATATAAATTTAGATGATTACATTGATTAATTATAGAAGAGGGTATTGATAATGGATCCATATTTAGCTGTAGGACTCCAAACTAAGATCAAACATGTTACATCTCGCCAAGAAGTGAGTAGGAATTTAAATCATATTGGCAACATGATAGATATGGCAACTCACATGTGTTCATTAGAGTTGCCTGTTAGGCTCATTGCTCTAGGGGAGGGTGCAATCCAAGGTTTCGTCGATGAAATAATGGATTTGGATCAAGCTGATTATGCTAAGAATATGGCAGCTGAAATTCCAGGGTTCGAAACGGATTTTTTAGGTAAATACGCAAAGAGTAAAAACACTTTTATTATTGGCCAACTAAAGGAAAAGTTACCTGATTATCCAGACCGTTTCTTTAATACAGTTTTTATTATTGATGACAATGGAGATGTTATCTATAAACATCATAAAAACATTGTTGTCTTTGTTGAGCACTCCACAACACCACATGATGTTTATGATCAATGGATAGAGCAACACGGAGATAGTTTAGAGGCATTTTTTCCTGTTGCTAAGACCAAGATTGGTAACATTGCAGGAACAGTAGGTGTTGAAGGATCATTCCCAGAATCTTTTAGAGCCTTTGCCCTAAATGGTGCTGAAATTCTCTATAGAGCTTCTCTTCCTGAGCCTTGGGTTTCAAGAGAAATCTTTGAGGTTCAAAATCGTTCCAGAGCAATTGACAATACCTGTTATATGGTTGCACCTAATTCTGGGTCGCTAATTATGCCTGGAAGTGAAGGAGAGGATCCAACAGTAATTGATGGTGCACTAGGGGGGCGTTCTTCTATCATTGATTATAAAGGGACAGTGCTAGCCCATAATCAAATAGTGGGCGACAGCTATGTTGCCTCAGAAATAAATATAGATGCACTTCGCCATTATAGAGAAAATGCACGTTTCCAAAATTGGATACCATACTTAAAAACAGAGATATTTAAAAAAATGTACGAAGAAGAGATTTGGCCAAAAAACCTTCCTCCTATGAATCATGCAGATGCAGGGGAAGTATTTAAAAAAACAATTAAAAAATTGATGGCTAAAGGAACCTTCACAGCAAAATCCAAAAAATAGATGTTGCCATCAAATTTTAAACCTCAAGGTGAATACAATCTCCTGAGAATCGGAGGTCATAATGACGGCGGTTATCTTGTAGAATCAAAATCCATAGAACAAACCGAAGCTCTTATTTCCATGGGTATTGGAAAAAATTGGAGATTTGAAGAAGATTTTATTACCCATAAAGACATAGTGATAAATGCTTATGATCACTCAGTGAGAGGATTTTTCTGGCCTAAGTTTTTTATTAAAAGGTTTTTAAGTGTTTTAATTGGTCGATTGAAGGCCCCATGTAACGCAGTTAAAATATACAAAAAATTTATGCGTTTTTTTAGAGATAAAGCAGTGCTATTTTATGAAAAAATTGGGACTGAAGAAGAGGGCCATACCAATTTAAAAAAAACATTAGAACGGATTAATAAAAAACCTATTTTTTTAAAAATTGATATAGAAGGCTATGAGTATCGAATCCTCGATGAAATAAAATTAAATTCAGATCTTTTATCTGGAATGGTTATAGAGTTGCACAACATTTCTGATCACATAGGTGAAATAAGGAATTTCATAAATAATTTTGAGCTTAAATTAGTTCATGTACACCCAAACAATAACAGGGTTGATAATCAGGGTAATCCGAGGGCAATAGAGATGTCATTTGCTAGAGACCCAGAGAAGTTAAGCGAAAGATCTGTCTTGCCTCATCCTTTGGATCAATTGAATGTCCCAAGAAAGGAAGCAGTAAGTTTAAGGTTTATCAATTCTTAGCTGAATAAGCGTCATCTTTCCTGCTGTTTTTTCTACATCTTTTCTTATGGGCTTGCCATTCTTGTAACCAACTTCTGCAAACCAGCCATCAATCCTGCTGTGTAGACACAAAGCCTCTAATTGATCTGCAATTAATTTATTATCATCAACCTCAATATCCACCTCAGCTTCAATCAAGTTTCCCTTATATGACAGTTTTATTTTTTCTAAATTGACTAGGTTTCTCCACCAAATAAATGGTCGATCTGTTACACAACTAAGTCTGCCTTCTGGGTTTTCAAGATAACTAACAGGAATGGCATAATCTTTCCCAGTTTTAACCCCTTTGAAATATAAGACAATTATATTTGCGCTTATTAATCCATGTAAGAATGAATTTGCTATTGCTATCGTAATTGGGTTTATCAGTTTCCAGAACATAAAAATTATAATAACTTTATTTTATAACATTAACTGCTCATTAACCGCTCGATCAGCAGCATCTATAGCGCCAGTAAGATAAGCGTAAGCCGAAGCATCTGAGTTGGCTATCGAAATACGCCCAATTTGTGCCCGACCTGCAATATGCGGTCCGTTGTTTGGATTGAATTCCACAGGATCAGAATAATCGAGATATTCATACGCATAGCCATGTGGCCATCGATTAACAGTAATAGCTGCTATATCTCGTTCAGCATCAAATCCACCGTCACGCAGTGCACCACTCATTTGGCTGACAATTTTTTTCTCAAAATCATCAAAACTCATTTCATACAGCCTAGTTCTCCCAGCAATGCATTGCTCTCGTGCGTTCAACCCTTTATCTGGGTCTAGAGGCACATGGGTGCCATGAATAACAGTTGGCTCATCTGGATTTTGGGTGAAATTATAGCCTCCCATACTAATTGGAAAATCAAGACCAAACGAATGCATCAAAGTAGGTTGTGGAATATAGAAACTTCGGTATCCAAGATTTGAAAATGCATTCCAATTCCTAACAGCAACACTGATATATACCAGCGGCATTTTTGTGGCATAGGCGATGGCTTCCTTCTGAACATCAGGCACTTCGGGACAAATATCCGGAATGATGTTGTTATAGCATGCCATGATCACATGGTTTCCTCTTACCCGATATGGGCTCCCATCCTTGATATAAGTAACATCCACTGCCTTTTCATTTAGCGTGTGTTTTACTTTAACAGCCGTTGAGTTCAATCTAATCCGTACCAACGATGACTCCAAATCAAGCCCATTGTAATCAACTCTTGCTTGCACAAGATCTTCCATGGTTGTACCTGGAATCGCGCTGGGTATTAACCCACGGACAATTGAGCGAGCAACACCTGCATTGCCATCAGGAAAATGAAAAATATAAGGCTCATCCCTCTCATAGCTTTCATCGGCTATTTTGAGGTTAAGGTGCCGTGTTCCAGGCATTTCTGATTTATAGGCATCCAGAGCAGATAATGCATCCCATCCTATGCCCCACAAACCTCGAGCCATATCTCTATAAAGTTGTACAACCTCCTCGGGAACATTGACATATTGTCTTAAAAAATCACTGTAACTAGTTTCTCTCAATAGATTAATTTTACTTTCTTTAGACTCTATCCCTTGCAGATAATTTTCTGTTTCACTCAATAATCTAAATAGAGCAACCTTTGAAGCTTCTGCAATAGGGTAGGTATTAATAACATCAAGGATTTCTTTTTCGTTATCTTTGATTTCAGACCTCAAATGATTATCTGATATATGGTCTTTGGTGTATTGCTTACCGCTGAAATACAAACCATTGCGTAATTTTCGGTTTTTGTAGTAATTACGGTCAAAATAATCATAAAAACGCTCGGTGTGAATCCCTACATCTTTGAGCAGCTTCTTCCCTACAGGAGACCAGCTTCCAGGTTCAGCTATAGACTGACTACCTCCATAACAAATCAGTTGCTTGCCATCAACATTAAACTCATTACGTTTTGCATGACCTCCAAAATCATCATGGTTATCTAAAATCAATATTCTTGAATTTTTACCATGACGTTGCCTATAGAGATATGCTGCCGATAGACCTGAAATGCCCCCACCAACGATAACTACATCATAATCTAGATCGGTCTGATCAGAAGGCTCAGCCCAATATGCGCCATTTCTAGCCAGGGCGTGAGCTACTTCAAATGAACCAGGATGGCTGCCTCGCAACCCCACGAGTTCAGGAGGATATAAATTACTACTCTGCATCTGCTGATTCATAGCTAGAAGTTCTAAAGGTGATAATGCAGTGCCCGCAGTTAGACTCATCGCGAATCCATTCATAAAATCACGTCTGGTAATATTTAATTTTTTAATCATAGATTTTGCACTCTAATTAGACTCAAATACGCTTATCTAAGCTAATTCCCACTAACTTATATCTTTTGCTTTATTGATACGGCTTTGAACTGATTCACTAACCTCATAAGGTTCCCAGTTATCTGGAGGCGAATAAACACCCATCTTGACCATTTTGTTAACTTGATGTTTAACTAATTCCAATTGGTCTTCTTCTGTAAATGGCGGCTCGTCCATACATAAATTCCTAGGGTAAATGCCACCCTTTGCCATCATCGCATCATATATCACTTTATATTCTTCAACTCTCATATCTTTAGCTAAATTTTGCCACTGACCCCTAACTCGAAAATCTCTTAATCCATCTATGTTAATGATGCCACTAACAAGAGCTTCGCCTCCACTTAGATATTCAGAAATAATTTGTCCACGGTAGTCAATAAGTTGGCTACGACCATTGCTCATTTTGAAATCATCCATTCCTGGCATGTATATTCCCCCAATATTAGGAGCAAGCACATAGCAGGTATTAAAAATAGCATGTGATTGGTTTTGAATTTGATTCATTTTATTACCCATCCATGGTTCAGGGTATTGTGATCGATATATGATTTCAGCTCCATTTAAAGCTAAACCCCTTGCAGCTTCTGGGTAGCTACCCTCAGCACAAATCAATGTTCCTATATTACCAATTTCGGTTTTAGCTACCGGATAAAGAACATCAAGAAGTTTTTCTGGATCATCACCATATTTTTCTAAATAAAGATTCCATATATCACTTGGAGCTGTATTTGTTTCTCTTTGGTAAAAAGAGGTTTTTATATGTTGGTGAATCACTTCACCATTGGGGTCAATTATAAAAGCTATATTGAATATTCTATCTTTCATTAAATCAGGGGCTTTGGCGACCATTTGGGCAATAAGATAAATATTATGCTCTTTACATAGAGCCCCTAGAAACTCTGTTTCTTTTCCTGGGATCTCTGGCACTACTTCTCTAGAAATTCGAATATGCTCATCACCCCCGCCCAGGCACCAACCACCTATGCCACCCTCAGAAATTGTAACTAATCTTACAGGGAGGTCTAGGCTACAGTTCCATACTGCATAGCCAATACTGATTTTCAGACGTTCAAGATCTGTCCAATAGTCGTCAATACTTGTCGCCATATGCGACTCATTTTGTATGCCGACAGCAGTGTATTGAAGTGTCATGATTTACCTCCTAACTGAAATACTAAAAATAATCCCTTTAACTTGTTACTATTTATTCTTTATTTATAAACAATATTATAGTCCTTAATCAATCTACAAATCCAAATGAGGTTTCAATGAATCAACCACCAATAAATCAAAACGTTAAGAAACAAGAGATATTGTCCCTCTCTCAGATACCAGCAAGCTCATATAAAGTTTTCTTTATTTGTTTAATTGGCGTAACTTTTGCCAATTTAGACCACTCAATATTCATACTTGTAAGTGAAAAATTTCAAGAAGACTTTGGATGGGATCTAACAGATGTGGGTTGGTATATAGCGATTACATTTTTTATATCCGGAATACTTTGTACTCAAGTTGGAGTACTTACTGATCGCATTGGTAGAAAGAAATCATTATTGATCTCAACATTTTTGACCCCTATTTTTGTTGCTTATCTAGCTATTGCTCCTAATACCTTAGCAGTATTAGTTGCTAGAACTCTTGGATTTACTGCAGCAGGAGCACAATCTCCTATTACACTTACCACAGTTACAGAGTCTTCCCCACCAAGATATAGAGGTTTGTTTACAGGTATTTTACAAATTGGCTTTCCATTAGGTTGGTTCTTTGCATCAATATTAGTAGTCTTTATGATTGATAATTTAGGCATTAATTGGAGATATACATTTCTCTTAGCCTTTTTATTTGTGCCTTATGGTTGGATTATTCATAAGTATTTACCAGAATCAAAAGTATGGCTTGAAGCTCAAAATAAGAAAACTGATGATCAACCAAAGCCCAGTACTTTAGTTTTATTTTCTAAACAGTATAGAAAAAAATCACTACTCTTATTTTCCGGCCAATTTCTTTATGCTTTTGCTTATGGAAGCACATTAATGTTGGTTCTTTATTTTACACAATCAAGGGGTTGGGAGATTATAGATGCTATCAAGATAGTTGGGCTTTCATATGGCATAGGATCTTTTGGTTATATTGCTGCCGCAATTGTGGGGGAGTTTTTCTTAATAAGAAGAAATACTATTATTTTATGGGCATTGCTTGGAGGCCTAGCTTTTATTTATTTAATATGGATGGCTGATTCTTGGAATAAGGTACTGATTAGTTATGGATTAATGACTTTGTTTTTTTATGGTGCTTACGCTGTCATGGCAACCTTTATTGCTGAAAACTTCCCAGCAGAAGTTAGAGCAACAGGAGCTAGTTTTTGTGGAACATTAGCTATTAATTTAGGTTTCGGTTTGGGACCTTTAGCTATTACATATGCAGCTACTGATTATGGCTGGAATATGGGATATACGATAGTAGGGATTGTACCAATAGTTGCTGCGGCTCTTATTTTTCTCTTTTTGAAACCCGTCCCCAGAGAAGATGTGTTTTAAATAACGCTTATTTACTTAGGGATTTAAACGAATTTAAAGATGTCAGTTTGCTGGTCTAAGTGGTTCAATATGCAGTTCCCAATCGTCATGATCATCTGGTCCTTCGGGTCCGATCATACCTTCAGCTGACTTGAGTAGTATCTCTGGGTAATATATTACACCGCCTTTAATTACTAACTCGATATTCCGTGTAACTTTAATATCTTCAAATGGATTACCCTTGATGACGAGGACATCAGCCAGTTTTCCAGGTTCTATGGATCCAAGCTTGTCTGCAACACCAAGCGCATTTGCGCCGTTAATTGTTGCTGCTTTTAGTACTGTAATGTTTGGTAACCCTGCGTGTACCATCGCCAAGAGTTCACGATGAAATGCAAATCCTGGCAACAAAGTTGTATAGACAGGCTCATCGGTGCCTACAATGAGAAGATTCTCACCACCGGATTCATACAGTTTGTTCAATTCAAGCACGCGTTGTGCATATTCGATCACATCTGACTCCGGCAGTGGCTCGCCTCGTTTCTCAAGTAATGTTTGTGCGTAAGGAGTGAAGTATTTTGCCTCGTTGGTCCAAACCATGTCTGTACCAAGTTCTTTTCGTAGATTGACCCCACCGTACATCTGCAAGTTGGCATCATAATACACTTGGTATTGCAGAATCAGATCAATCATTTGCTCCATATCAGCGCTTTCTTCACCACCGCTACCCAACGTAATCTGATGCTCAAGACGATCTAACCCCATCAAGATTGCATCTCTGGGATGCACATCGTATTCCCATTCGTAATTGGCCAGATGTCCTGTTGTTGTCATACCATGTTTGTGTGCTTGCTCGATTAAAATTTTGGTTTCACCGGGTGTTGCCTGTTTAATCTTGATACTGATGACACCCCGTGCTGCCCATTTATCGACTTCCGCACGCATTTCCTCTTCAGTAATGTCATTCGGCCAGGCAGAGCAATTGTCAGCGGCAGTTTTAACGCTATATTCGCATCTGAATCCACCAAAATAAGGGCCCGAAGCGAAAAGTCTCGGGCCGATTGCTTTAGCACTATCTATCAGGTCCCGCTGCCTCAGAACTCGCTCAGGATAGTACTCACCAGCCGACCAGGTTGATGTCACTCCGTTTGCTAAGAATATAATGCCGTTGTTGACAACTTCTTCCACACGACCTATATCAACGAGATCAAAATTGTAGTGTGCGTGCAGATCAATCATGCCGGGTAAAATCGTTTCCGAGTCGGTCAGGTCTATTACGCTAGTCGCCGCAAGAGCTTTCCCCTGTATATTTGCGTCAATTTCAACAATTTTCCCCTCGCGAATCACAATACCCTTATTTTGTCTACGTGTGTTGCTGATGCCATCGAACAACCAACCACCTCGAATCACGATTTCGTCTGAGGGTGGATCTGACCACTGTGCATATGAGGGAGAAGATAGCAACAGTAGAATGAGAGCTGCCGTATTGAACAACCGGTTAATTGATAAATTCATTGTGTCATTAGTTATCCGCATACTTCTTAAAATCACAAGTGTAATCATGAAAAGTATGATTGGGTTCATAAGCAAAAGGCTTGTGTCCTAGCTGCTCATAACCTCCAGCTAGTGAAGTGGGTTTAATTAAACCACCAGTCTGAACAACAGCACCGAAGTTTTGTCTATCTCTAAACATCATGGGGTCCCACCCATGATACATATACAGCATATTAGGCCCCATGGTAGAGGTCACATGGGCTTGTGCTATAAAAGAGCCAGCTATACTAAATACTTTAATTAAATCACCATCTATAACGCCTTTGTTTTGTGCGTCATCAGGATTGACATAGACATCAGGCTCGCCCCTCTGGAGGCTTAAGAGAAAACTATCATCTCTCCACATACTATGAATACCATGACGAGCATGACCCATAAGCATTTTCATTGGGTAACCTTCATTGACCAAGGGATCTTTATGACGTGGTAGCACCTCATCAAATTCAAAAAACCAATCATGATCAATATAAAATTGCTGTCGATGAGTGAGCGTTTTGTATCCAATTTTATGGTTAACGCTTTCCCAAATCTCTGAGTAATAGGGGGATTCTTTACTATGAACCGTTGTTTCAGAGCCTTTATTTCTCACAAAACCTTTTTCAGCAAGTTCATCATAACTTACGTTTTGTATGCCGCTTGAGTTACTAAGAAGGAATTCGATAACATCCTTCACTGATCTAATTGCACCATCGCTAGTGTAGTCTTTATGGAAGTTTTTAAAATCTCGTTTAAAAGGAACACCAACCACATTATCATCAATCGGCTTGATATCTCTTTCCGTGGCTCTTTGAGCAATCGCTTTTGATAATCTTTCATAAGCCGTCCAGTCATCTACTGACTCCCCAAGTGGCTCAACCGCTTTATCAATAACTTGCATATACGGAGTTCTAGGCTCTAAATGAAAATCATGTCGCTCATAATGATGTGCAATAGGCAGAACATAATCAGAATACATTGCAGTTGTGCCCATGTCAGTTGCAAAGGTAACAATGGTCTCTAATTTGCCAAACGCATTCTCTCTCCAATGTTGACCAGAGGACCGCCAACTGGCTGGGTTTGTGCCTGAGAACATGCCCATTTTCCAAGGGACTTTTGAATAGTCAGGAAACCAACCATTATCTATTGATTTTTGAAAGTATCGGTCATGTTCCTCTGCCAATTCTTCACCATAAACCTCTTTATTCAGTTCTTTCATATCCCCATGGATATAATCCCACCTTGAGAGAGTGGCAACCCTAAACGCAGCGATAGGGTTTCTCATGGCAAAAGGGAAAACAGCATCATCTTTTGCTAGGTTAGTAATAGTTAGGCCACCCCCTTCTTTACCAGTATTACCAGTAATACATAACAATAAAAAGAAAGCTCTTTGGAGTAAGTCCCCATGTAAATACTTCGAGGCCCTATAACCCGCATAAATCATGGCTGGTTTTGCCTCTGCAAATTTTCTAGCTACTTCTCTAATCACTTCAGCATTAATACCAGTAATATCCTGAGCCATTTCTGGAGTATGTTCCGAGGCTCTTTGTTTAGTGAGCTCGAACACAGTGGTAACAGTTATAGGACCATCTTTGGTTTCGATAGTCCATTCACCCTCTAATGCTGGATCAATTTCACCAAGGTCAATGGAAGGCATGGGCGGTATTAAATGTTCTGGGGTACCTGGAGGCGGAGGCGGAGGCGTTCCTGTTCCAGGCGCAGCTATAAAACTATCAGTGTTGTTATCCCATAAATAAAACAAATTATCCCTTGTGTTTGGGCTATCCAGGATGTCTGTTTCTCTTATGTATTTATCATTATCTTTTCTTACCAGAAACGGAAGGTCTGATTGTTCCTTGATGTATTTTACATCATAGGTTTTATCATCCAATATGGTTTTCACCATTGCCATCGCTAAAGCAATATCACTGCCTGGATTAGGGTTTAACCATTTGCTTGCATGCATTGCTGTGGCATTAAACTCAGGAGAAATTGAAATGACTTCTGTTCCATTATATTTTGCTTCCCAAAAGAAATGAGCATCAGGAATGCGAGTCACTGCAGGGTTACAGAACCATACAAGACAACATTTTGACTTATAAATTTCTGCCATGGTGTTACCCAGCGTTACATGCCCAAAGGTAATTTGTGCTCCAGAAAATAAATCACCAACTCCTGCAAACGCCTCAGGCATTTGAACACCACTAATATTAGCAAATCTAAGTAAGCTCGCATAAGAGGCCCTTTTCATTACCATTTGTGTGCCTAACCCACAGGTGATGGATTCAGGCCCAGTTTCAAGATTATGATCTAAAAACTTGTCTGCCACTTCTAACATTGCTTGGTCCCATGAAATCCTTTCCCATTTACCTTCACCTCGTTCACCAACTCGCTTTAAGGGGTATAAGATTCTTTGCTTGCCATACATGTATTTGGAATGTCTTAATCCCTTTTGACAGCCCCTGGGCCCATAGTCTGGAGCATCACTTGATGCACCATATTCTCCTTGTTGTTCTTCTCTCCAAACAACACCATTTTTTACAAAGACGTTGAAGGCACATTGACCTGTACAGTTAGTGCCATGCGTTGAGTGAGTGATACTATCCCATGTCCATTTTTGTCGTGCCAAGTCTTCCCATGCCCTATAAGGAGTTGATGCTTGCCCAAGAATTGAGGAAGAGTAATTCAGTGTTAAACCTGAAAAAGTTGTGCCAAGTAAAAAATTTCTTCTGCTAGTTGTTATATTGGAGTCCATAGAATAAATGTATTATAAACTTTTCTCTAAGCATTATGTTGTCCTGGTAAAACCAGCACTTTACCGCTTGCTTGACCAATAGCAAATTCGACTAGATTCATTCGATCATTACCGAAGAACATTTGGTCTTCAACAACCATTGTTGGGCTACCATAACCACCTGTATCAATAAGTTCATTAGTGTTCTTTAATATGGCCTCATAATTTTGTTCACCCTCAATAGTCAACCTAAAATTATCTATATCCATATCCAATTGTTTGGCAATCTCAATAAGAGTCTCACTATCAGCAATATCAGCCATGTCAGTAAAAAATGCTTTAAACACCTGCGCGCTGTAATCAACAATGGTGTTTTCAGCTATTGCAGCAAAAGCACCTTTAGATGCTTTAAGGGACACTCTATGATCTAAATTTTTATGTTCTTTAATATCAAGACTGCAGTAAGATGCCCAATCTTGCAGATCTTTTGCACGATAATTAGCAACATAGTTTGGGGTGTCTTGTGATGGCTTATTTAGTAGTTCTTTAATTATTTCTAATTTA
Organism: Gammaproteobacteria bacterium; assembly: GCA_029941465.1. Classification (GTDB taxonomy): domain Bacteria; phylum Pseudomonadota; class Gammaproteobacteria; order Steroidobacterales; family UBA11654; genus CACPJA01. The sequence goes on along the minus strand of JAPYQN010000004.1, from coordinate 3,543 downwards.
ACTGGCTTCCATTCGATGGTTGACGCTGTTCTGGTTGCTGTTTGTATAAGTCGCTTAAAACCTAAATATGTCCAAGGGCAACTATAGTCAAAATAAAACTTAACGGTGATTTTCTTTTCACCCATCAAGAGTCCTTCTTTAAAACAGTTTTTAGAACTTTACCATTAGCATTTCTAGGAATTGTATCTATAAACTCGATTATTTTTGGTATTTTAATTTTAGAAATATTCTGTTCACAAAACGAAAGCACGTCTTCCGATTGTAGTTCATCAGGGTTATTGGCAACAATAAATGCCTTTAAAGACTCTCCCCATTTTTCATCTGGAACTCCAATAACTGCCACATCTTCTATATTAGGGTGGTTATATAAAACATCTTCTATTTCTCTTGGATAAATATTGACCCCACCTGAGATCACCATGTCTTTTTTTCGATCAACAATATATAAGTATCCGTCTTCATCTTGTCTAGCCATATCCCCCACAGTTAACCATCCATCAACCAAGGCTTCTTTTGTTTCATCAGGCCTTTTCCAATAACCGTTAAATAAATAAGGACTGGTTGAAAACAATTCACCAACCTCATTTGGCTCACAGATTTTTCCTGACTCTGTTAGGGTTTTGATTTCTGTGCAAGGAAACGCTTGCCCTACGCATTGTAACTTTTTGAGTTGATCACCAGGCCTTAGATTAGAAATAATTCCTCCTTCTGTTGACCCATAGGTTTCATGAAGTAGACCTTCACCAAAGTGTTCAATAATTTGCTCTTTTATCTGTTGGGGTAGAGCCGCAGCATTAGAAATGATTGATTTAAGTTGATGGGATCTTGAATTATTAAGGATAGATTGCTCAAGACTAAGGATGCCATGGAAATGTGTTGGCACTCCAAAAAATCCAGTAATATTTTCATTTTTCATTGTTTTTAAAACAATCTCTGGGTCAAAAGAATCCATTATTTCTGCATAACCTCCAAAGAAGATAGGAGCTAAGGAGAAAATCATACCTGCCCCATGACACATGGGGGCAATAGCTAAAAAACGGTCATCAGGTGAGTAACAACCATACTCAACTGCCATTCCAAATAAAGTCAGGATTCTTGAGCGATGTGGAACTAGAACCCCTTTGGGTTCCCCTGTTGTTCCTGAGGTGTAAGGCATGGTGAATACATCCCATTCCATAATAACTGGACTGTCTGTAAGAGGCTTGCTGCTCATAATCCAATCCTCAAGCTCGCTTTCAATCACAACAATTTTTTCAACCGTTGAGAAAACAATATCTTCCAAAGTTATATATGATGCTTTGTCCACAAACAGGATTTTTGCTTCAGCATCATCACATATTGCCTTAATTTCTTTGCCAGACAATTTAGGGTTCACTGTAGCTACGGGTATACCAGCTTGAGAGGCCCCTAAGACTATTTCCATATATTCAATAGAATTACTAGCCACTATTGCGGCATGGTCTTCAGAGGGTTTTAAATGATGTAGTAATCCAGAAGAGATCCTATCCATCCGTTTTACCAAGTCCTTATAAGTTCTTATTTTACCTCCATGTTTATAGGCAGTTTTACTTGGATTCCTAGACATTGCAGAACGAATACCCTCGGGTATTGATAAGTGTCTGTAAGTATTAGGTAATTGAATGTTTGGTTTCACTCTATTTGTCCAAGTTGAATACTCGCATCGCATTCTCTCGGAGAACCAGTTCTTTAGATGAATCTTTAAAATTTAGATTATTAAATTCATCAACTGCTCTTATGGGATCAATAACGGGCCAGTCTGTTCCAAACATGACTTTATGTTTTCCATATGAATTAGCATAATGGATAAAGGCTTCTGGCCAATATTTGGGCGCGTAAGCATCACCAGCTGTATAAACATTCTCATGTTTCCAGCACATCGATATCATTTCTTCAGCCCAAGGAATACCAATATGTATGCCAATAAGCTTTAACTCTGGAAAATCGATGGCCACCTGATCCAAATATATTGGTTTGCCAACACTGGGAAGTCTTCTATTTTTTGAATAAATTAAATTATGACCAACTTGCATCATGATCGGTATTCCAAGCTCACAACATTTTGCATAATAAGGGTAATACTTTCGGTGATTTGGTGGTAATTCACACCAATGAGGGTATAGGTGAGCACCAACAAAACCATATTCTTTAACTGCAGTTTCTAAATCATTTAGCCCTTCCATACCTCTAAAGGGATCAACACCAGCTAATCCTGAAAATCTGTCTGGGTTTTGACGGCAAACATCATAGACTCTTTCATAAGGTATCTCAAAAGATTCAGGAACCCTGATATCACCAGCCCTGACAGCAATTAATAATGACCTTTCAATACCGGCTTGATCCATTTTCTTAATATAATCAGGGATCGTAACGCCGCCCCTCATTTCTGCAGGCATTCTTACTTGTTTTTTAAAATCTTCATCCAGGCCTGTTTGCCCCAGCTCCACTTCCTGTGGGGTAAAGAGATTAACCACAATGTCGATTATGCCACTCATCAGTTTTACTTTATTCTGTGGTTAATAATTCAGAGATTATTGACCATCTAAATCCCACGGTCCTGTTGATTTAGATCTGACTGGAATTCCAGCCATGACTGGGGCCTGAGTTTCTGGATCATAGTTAACAGCATCACCTTTGACAATAACTTCTGAATTAAGAGTAACCCAATTAATGAGAGCCCCGTCTAGTCTAAAGATCCAGCTTGCTCCCATCTCTTCACCTGTAACAAAATGGCCATGCTTCACTTTTGCTGGCCTGAAGAAATAAGCCCCAGGTGTAAAACGTCCAAAGTTATAATCCATGTGCCCAGTTAAAGTATAAGCCTCCTCAAAAATTGGATGATGTATGAGTCTATCATCTGTCCATCCTGGAGGTGCCCAACCAAGCATAGTAATAAATCCTTTGTCATTTTGCTCCTCAGGAGATGGATCATGATAGAGAATTTTGAGTTGTAAAAAACGTTGTGTATCACCTTCATAGATATTATCCATCCAATCCATTTTAGTAGAATCACAAATGGTTAATTTACCAGGCTCCTCTGAGGCAGTGTTACCTCCTTCAGGGATAAAATCACTTTTATCTGTTTCTGAAACTGAAAAACCCCAATCACCATATTCTCTAAAAATAAGAACTTCAGCGCCCTCATCAACACTCATGGCAGGAACTTTTAAACCAGCCGGTGCTCGCCAATACATCCCTGGGCCAAAAATTTGTTCTCCCATTTTTACTTTGCCCTCTAAGACAAACCATTCTGTATCAGCTTCATGGTAACCAGCAGGACGATCCCATGCAGTTTCAAAATATAGTTTTGTTGAACAAGAGCCGTCTTCTTCATCATAAGAGAGATTTCTTTGCATTACCCTTCCTGTGCCAGCGTGCAGTTCAGCAGGGTGCCAACAAAGGTCACTTTGTTGTATTAGTTCTACATGAGGTCTCATAAGCTTGTTCCCAAAAATAAGTTAGTTAAATGTAGAATATATGAAAGTTTATACTTGATAAAGAGTTGTCAAATTATTTTCATTAAAT
>JAPYQN010000003.1:4225-84340 GCA_029941465.1 Gammaproteobacteria bacterium | reverse complement strand
ACCGGATTACAGACAAGCCTTTTTTCACCGATAAGTTACCCAACAACTTTCCGCTAGTGGGTTTGTTGAGCCTTATCCTACCCAATGCCAAGGTGATTAATGCCAGACGTCATCCCTTTGACAGTTGTTTAGGCAGCTATAAACAATTGTTCAGCAGAGGGCAGAATTTCACCTACGATATGCTTGATCTGGCACACTACTATCAACAATACGATGCAATGATTAAGCACTGGCATCAAGTACTACCAGGTAAAATTTTAGATGTGCATTATGAACAAACAGTGGACGACTTAGAAACTCAAGTCAGACGTATTTTAGACTTTTGTGAATTACCTTTTGAGCAAAGTTGTATTGATTTTTACCAAACTGAACGAGCCATTAAAACCGCAAGTTCTGAGCAGGTAAGGCAGCCTATTTATAAGGGAGCCCTTGGGACTTGGCGTCGCTATGAACAATTTTTGGGATTATGGCAAGAACAACTTGGCGATATTATTGAGGAATTACCTGCAGTTTCAAAGAATGCTGGTTTGTAAGTTTAGATAATTATAACGTCAATCAAAAGGCCAGACTTCCAAGCCATGAATGGCATTACGAACATCATTACTTAATTGAACAGAAGCCAGAATTTTATTTTGAGCTAAATCATAGAGTGTCACTGTTGAAGGCGAAGCTCCTCCTGCAACCACGGAGTTAGAAATAGGACATAGTCCCCTAGCGAAACCAGGTCTGGCTAATTTCTGATCTTCTGTTTTATGTGTCAGTTTATCAGGATTATATTTTGGCATAGCCATTGCACGATCTTCTTCGCCTTCACCTCTTCCGGTGTAACGAAGCACATTATCTTCAGAATCATTGAATAAAACACCGTCTCGGAAAGGTTGGGCGTTGTGTGTGCCCTGTGGTAATTCTACAGCCATGTTGATGACACTGCCGTTGAAGTGAAGCATGCCTCCTGTTCGCAGCCCAGAGAGATATATGCCATGGCGATTGCAGAACACATTATTGATGTGCATTTTGTTCAACATCAGGGGGCCATTATCAGCCAGTGGATCAAAGCCCACAGGCTTAAATTTAACGCTTATTGTTTGTATGTGCATACCCCAATTAAAACAATGTTTATCTAAGTCAAAACCTAAGATACAGTCAAAACCAGTTGAGGTAAGGTAAAGAGTGCGATCAAATACAGCAATTTCATGACAATGTTTTAGATAAGGATTACGCCATGACTCTATTAATTGAAAGTCTGGTGTGTAGGCAAATAACTCATCACTGGCAGCAATAAAAACTTGTTCTCCATCAAAAGCTATCCCTCTTAATCCTCGATCCCAACCTCGTCCTTGCCAATCAATACCCGAGGTATTCCAATCGATGGTTTGTTCTACCATCTGATTTTCAAGATCGATCAGATACACGCCACCGTGGCTTTGCCCTTGTTGAGCTCCACGTACTACAGAACTGGCAACAAGCTTAATCATGCGCTCATCCAGCAGCGATGTTAAAGCTATCTACCGAAGTTTTTTCTTACAGTCAACCAAGCGGTTCGCGGTTGGGCAAGGGTTCTCACGTTGTGATCTCGATTATCCCCAAACATATCTGCATAAGTGTTTGCACCGGTATTCACATAGCCATAGGTTGCTTTATCAGCGACATTATCTATGTACAATGACACACTCCAGCCATTGGGAAGATCGTCTAGCCCCATAGAGAAATTACTACTATCATGTGATGGTGAAATCCCATTGGTATCATTATTAATAATATTCCAAGTCCTGTTCCATGTTTTAGATTGAAAGCTGACGCCATAGTACATCCATAAATAACCTCCAGCCACATTCGGTTTATCATATGAAATACCAAGATGACCTTTTCTATCAGGAGAATTGGGCATGATCATACCTTCACGATAAATTGAGCCACCAGGTGTGATGTATTCCTGGGTAAATTGAGCATCATTGAAGAGTGCACTACCACTGATTTTGAGGTTTTCCGTCATCTGGTATTTGATATCAATCTCAAGCCCCTTGGCTTCAGCCGTTCCAGCATTCACAGTACCGCCTACCCACCAAGGACCGACGCCACCCCAATGTGCGATCTGCATATCCTTCCATTTCATCAAAAAGTATTGAGCATTCACTTGTAGGGTATTGTCCATCCAGGTGCTCTTGATACCTATTTCATAGTTGTCCAAGTAGTCTGTATCGTATTGTGCTGGCACTTCGCCGGTGGCAACTGCACGAGGGGCGTTGTCGCCTCCTATTCTGTAACCTTGACTGAATAAGGCATACACCATTTTGTCCTCATCAATGTTGTAGGTGGCACTAAGTTTATACAGAGTATCGGAATCTTTACCCTTGCTGAATATTTCTCCATTCGACGCTATCCCGCCACCAGCAAATGGGGGTAAACCTTCTGGACATGTATCTCTGTTGTAGGTATCGCGTTTAAATTCAGACCAACGCATACCAGCACCCAGTGTCAGTTTGTCGGTCACATCATAACTGAATTCGCCGAATATCGCGGTTTGTTCCACTGTATCTTTATAGGTGTCGGAGTAGCCAATGGTGGTATTGATTGGGCAATCTACAAAATCGGCATAGTAGTAAGCGTAGTAACAGGCCCAATAATTCGCATAGTAAGCGGCATCGGTGGACATGTAGTCGGGATGCTCAGTACCGTAATACCATGTGTCATAAGTGTCTTCCCAATAGTATCCAACCATCCACTGGAGTTTGCTATCGCCTTTGGAAACCAAGCGAATTTCAGCCGCATCGCGTTCTTGATATTGATCGTTAAAAGTATGTGCACGGGTGTACTCAGTTTCATACAGGCCGTAACCATAATAGGCATCTCTCCACTGTGAGTAACCATGGTTGTCCCACAAATAAACAATGTCACGTTCAAAATGCGTGACGGTGGCAGAGAGATCAGCAAAACCCAAATCGCCTTTTAAAGTAAGGGCAGAAGAATACCAATCGTCATCTCGCATTTCTTCCACAAAGCGAGTAATTTTGTGGTCCCCGAGAGCAGGATCTGTTTCCCAGCTCCCATCGAGTTCGCTGTCTTCAGCCACATAACTCAACAGCGCGGACCATTTATCAGACATACTCCACAATGCAGAAATACGCCCACCGGTTACATCGTAGGTATTAAAATCATCTTCCACTATATCGGCATTGTCGAAACTTCCACTATAGCTGCTTCCGTAAACATTATCGACATAGCCACCATCGCTTGAGGTATAGCCCACAAAACGCATGCTCAAGGCATCGCTTATGGGTATGTTGACGTATCCATTGATATCAGAGCTGCTGTCACCGCCTTTAATGGTGCCATAAGAAGTCTCAACTGAACCATAGTAGCCAGTGTGATCGGGTTTGTTGGTGATCATTCGAAGTGTGCCGCTTTGAGAAGTAGAGCCAAACAAGGTGCCTTGTGGCCCCGGCAATGATTCAACACGTGCCATGTCAATGACCCGTACGCTCACCTGCTGTGAACTGGTGGTCATCGCTTGCTCATCGAGGTAGAGGGCAACGGTACTGTCAACATACCAAGTATACGCATCCTGCGATATTCCCCGCATGACCAAGTCATTTCGCCCAGGCACTTCGGCCGTCAACACGACACTGGGCAGGGCCTTAATGTAGTCAGCCATACTCTTGATGCCCATTTTCTCAATATCTTCATTTGTTAAGGCCATGATGGATTGGCCTACGTCTTGTATATTAAGTTCACGTTTGGTGGCAGTAACAATGATTTCTTCAAGTGCAAAATTACTTGGTTCTTGTGCCAATAGATTTGAGACATGCATTGCTGGAATTGATAAAGCCGTTGCAACTGCTGCTGCTACAACCTTATTTGGTTGAGTCAATAAACTCTTACTCATATAAATACCCCATTATGATAAATAAATTCACGCCATAATCTTTTTTATAAGACTTTTTGTACTCACTTATCATGCCAAGCAAGTCGTTAGATAGCAAAAAAAAATCATTTTTTATCCCTTAAGTTAACTTACCAACTCTGATTGATAGGTTTGATGAAGCATAGGATATACTGTTTTATGAATAGTCCATGAATAAAAAAGAAACAATTAAACACGGTCTTTATGAGTATTATTACGAAGACGAACACTCTGACCAGATCAAATGGAGAGGACATTATAAGAACGGTGTAAAACATGGCCTAATTGAAGCGTTTCATTGGAAAAATGGTTATCTAGTTCGAAAAGAACATTGGAGAGAGGGCCAAGAGGAAGGTCTATGGGAGCAATTTGATCAAGAAACAGGGAAGCTTACCAACAGAGCAAATTTTGTAAAAGGTAAACAAACAAGTGCCGAATGGTTTCATAAAAACGGACAACTAGAAATAAGAGGAGAGTTTAAAAATAACGAACAACATGGTCTATGGGAATACTTTGATGAGCGTGGTCATTTAGCCTACAAAGGCCACTTTAAAAAAGACAAAGAGAACGGGTTATGGCAGGGCTTTCATGAAAATGGCGTGCTGCTTTATTCGGGAAACATGTTAAATGGCGAATCAGAAGGTCTTTTTCAATGGTTTCATGACAATGGACAACTACAACGTCGGGGCAAGCATAAGCAAGGACAACTCATAGGCCTATGGGAATACTTTGATACAAATGGACAGCTAATAGAAACAAGATTGTTTGAAAATGGATTGGAAATAAGCACTAAAAAGTAGTCCCCTACTACATTTATTTATGCTAGTTAACCCATGCCATTGGGCCAATTAAATAATAGAACCCCTAATAGGAATCTTTTTTACTAATCCTCAAACTGTTCTTCTTCCGTGCTGCCTTCCATGGCTGTAGTTGAAGAAAGACCACTTGTGATGGTTGTTTGGACAGCATCAAAATACCCTGTACCTACAAAACCTTGGTGTTTTGCTGCTCTATAACCGTTTTCCTCATTAGCAAATTCTTGCTGTTGAAGTTGAGAATAGGCATACATTCCATCCTTAATATATTCCTTGGAAAGTTCAAACATCGATAGATTTAAAACGTGCCATCCAGCAAGTGTAATAAACTGAAATTTAAAGCCCATGTCAGCTAACGTTTCTCGAAAATTACGTAATTCTGATTCATCAAGATTAGCCTGCCAATTAAATGAAGGAGAACAGTTGTACGCAAGTAATTTTCCAGGGTATTTTTCATGGATCTCTTTAGAAAAACGAGTGGCCTCATCAATATCTGGTTTTGAAGTCTCAAACCACAGAAGATCTGCATATGGAGCATAGGATAGAGCACGATCTATTGCTTGTTCAATGCCAGGCTTAACTGAGAAAAAACCATCTTCAGTTCTTTCACCTGTTAGGAATTTATGATCACGTTTATCCACATCACTTTGTAATAAATTAGCAGCATTAGCATCCGTTCTGGCGATTAAGATTGTTGGAACATCAACAACATCAGCTGCCAAACGGGCTGCAATTAGTTTATTAATTGCATCTTGAGTAGACACAAGCACTTTACCTCCCATATGCCCACATTTCTTTGCTGAAGAAAGTTGATCCTCAAAATGGACAGCTGCTGCTCCTGTTTTAATCATATGTTTAGTTAATTCAAAGGCGTTCAAATTGCCCCCAAATCCAGCTTCTGCATCAGCAATAATTGGAACCATCCAATTAATCTTATGGTCATCATTCAAATGATGAATTTGATCAGTTCTTTGTAAAGCATTATTAATTCGTTCCACCATCTTGGGAACTGAATCTACAGGGTAAAGGCTTTGATCAGGGTACATTTCTGCAGCTGAATTCCCGTCCCCGGCTACTTGCCACCCAGAACAATAGATTGCTTTTAGTCCCGCTTGCACTGATTGAATAGCCTGATTACCACTAAGAGCCCCTAGTCCAGACACCAATTTTTCCTTCTTTAAATCATGCCAAAATCGCTCTGCCCCCTTTCGTGCCAGTGTATGCTCAATATGAAAAGAGCCTCTTAAGTTAATTACTTCTTCAGCACTAAAAGTTCTGGTGATACCGTTCCACCTGTCATCGGTAGACCATTTATTCTCTAAATCCTTAATTTGCTGTTCTTTGTTCATTATTATTTCCTTATTTTTTTTAAGGTTACAGGTTTAGTACTCACTCCAAAGTCAATGACATCCTCTCCATAAATCATTAGATCAATCACTTCAGATTCAGAAAGGGGTTTAGACATAATCACAGAATCTTCTTGATGATCTGTGGTTAAGATATTTTCATTGTTATCTTTCATAATGATCTCCTAAAGGTAGTTATATGCGGATAAAGTTAAGAACTGATCAAATTCTGAATTGGTTGACATGCCTTTAAATAAATCGATAGCATGATCTAAATTAACTTGATTAAAATTAGAATCGCCTCTTAATTCAATAAGTTGAGTCATCTCTTGATCTAAGATAGAAATAAATAAATTCTCATCTATGGTTTGATTAGTGTCTGTAAATGACGCTTTATGATTGATCCACTGCCAAATTTGAGATCGGGAAATTTCTGCAGTGGCAGCATCCTCCATCAGATTGTACAAAGGCACACATCCGTTACCAGATAACCATGCTTCGATATACTGTACGCCAACTCTAATATTATGTCTCAAGCCCTCTTCAGTGATCATTCCATTAGGCACTTTCAAAAGATCATAAGCAGTAATATTGACATCATCCCTTTTGTTATTAATTTGGTTTGCTTGATTGCCCATGATTGAATTGAAGGCCCCCATAGCAATTGATGATAGCCCTGGGTGAGCAATCCATGTTCCATCATGGCCTGCATTTGCCTCACGAAGCTTATCTAATTCAACTTTAGACATAGCTTCATTATTTTCCTGAGTATTATTTTTTATAGGAATTTGAGCTGCCATACCACCCATAGCATGCACATTTCTTTTATGGCAAGTTTTAATTAACCCATCAACATAGGATTTTAGAAAATGACGGGTCATAGTGACTTCGTCTCGATTGGGGAAAATAAAATCAGCATCATTCCTGAATTTTTTAATAAAACTAAAAATATAGTCCCAACGCCCACAATTGAGTCCTGCTGAATGCTCTTTTAATTCATAAAGAATCTCATCCATTTCAAAAGCAGCAAGAATTGTTTCAATAAGAACAGTAGCCTTTATTGTGCCTCGATCAATATTTAGAAAATCTTGTGCAACAATAAAAATATCATTCCACAATCTAGCTTCAAGATGACTCTCAAGCTTCGGTAAATAAAAATAAGGTCCACTGCTATTTTGGGCTAATGCTTCGTGGTTATTAGCAAGAAATATTGCAAAATCAAATAGACCTCCTGAGACCTCTTCTTCATTAACCAGAACATGCTTTTCATTCAAATGCCAACCCCTGGGTCTTACAATAAGCGTGGCTGTTTCTTGATTAAGGGTATAGTGTTTTTGGTCACTTTCTCTTATGAATTCTATGTCCCCGTTTACCGCATCTCTTAAATTAATTTGACCATGAATGATGTTGCTCCATGTGGGTGAACAAGAATCTTCAAAATCTGCCATGAAAGTCTTTACTGGGGCATTCAAAGCATTGATTACCATTTTACGATCCACGGGTCCTGTGATTTCAACTCTTCTGTTTTGAAGATCATGTGGTATTGGTGAGACCACCCAATCATCTTCTCTTATTGCCTGTGTTGCTTTTAGAAAGTCAGGTTTCTTTCCATCATCCAATTCAGCTTGCCTTAGATTTCTTAACTCAAGAAGCTCTAATCTTCTTGAATTAAATTGCGTATGTAGTAATTCAACCAAGCCTAATGCTCTAGGATTGATGACTTCTTTCTCTTCCATAGTTAAAGATGGAATAATTGTTATTGCTTCAGACATTTAAAAATAAATTATTAATTTAGTGAATTTTATATAAATATTTATTAAAATTTCACAATAAAAATTTTACAATGTAAATTTCACAATGAGTAATCTATATAGAAAAAGTCATCTGCTTGGGACAAAACTAAAAAATGTCCGCAAGCTCAATAAACTAACGCTTGAAGACCTTTCAGAAAGATGCAGCGAAAAAGACCCTAAAAATGCTCCTTCTGTTTCTTATCTAAGCATGATTGAGAATGGAAAACGGCTTCCCTCTGAAAATGTCCTAAACCAAATAGCTATGGTGTTCCAAAAAGACCCTTCTTGGTTTATGGATGAAAATCTTGATATCGGCTTTAGTGACGATGAGGGATCTAAACAAAAAAAGCAGAATCTCCCTCTTGAACCAGGCTTTCTCTACAGTAAAGAGTTATTGCAAGGGGCTATCCCAGAATTACTGGATCAAAGCGGTATATCTGGAAGACAGTTTGCTCAGTTATTAATTCGCTCCTACCAAGAAGCGAACTTTAATCGCTTTCCAGATTTAGAAAAAGTTGCTGATGAAATCGGTAAAAATATTTTTCCAATTAAAATTAATGACATCAAAAAACTGTATAAAACTCACGGCTTAAAGCTTAAATGGTTTAAACAAAATAAAGTGACCACATCAACACCTCTAATGAGCAATAAAATGCTGCTCAGATCATTTTATGAATCACCCTCAAAAGTCTATGTTAATGAGGCACTGAAAAATGATCCACATCGACTCAAATATGACCTTACAACTCATTTGGGCCATAAGATACTTCATCAAGGAGATGGTTTAAGATCTATCATATCATCAGGATCTAACCCATTTGACAGTGATGGTAGACAAGAAACTGTGAGTAATTCTCATGATGTGCTCATGGCATGGCATGATTTTGAATCAAGTTTTTTTGCAGGTGCCCTACTTTGCCCCAGAAAACCTTTTAGACGATATATTATTAAAAAAGAACACGACATGTTATCTGCCAAAGAACTTGAATTGTCCCCGGCACATTTAATGAGAAGAGTCACGGCTGTTTCAAATTATCTTCATTGGCATTATTTTGAGGCTTATCAACCAGGGTACTTAAGTGCTATTTACCGAGGCAATGGTATCCCATTACCTTTTGGAAACATGTCAATGGCAACAAACCCATGCCCTAACTGGGCTGTTTTCAGGCTACTCAATGAAGAGTATGTAAAGAACCCTCAATCTCAGATATCAATATTAAAAGATGGGGATGAAACATATCTTTACTGTTGTTATTCAATAAGAAGGCCAGACCTGGCTGGAAACTTAAAACTTTACTCTTTAGGAATAGATTTGAAACCAGCTCTAAATAATCAAGGAATAGATGCCATAGAATTGATTAATGAATTAGAAATAGCTTGCCAAAGTAATGGTGGAGAAAGTGAGATTAAAGGTGAAATAAAATCCTCAATCCTGAAAATAGCTAATCTTCTTAGGATAAATTGGTTAATTGATGCATTAGATAACCCTGCAAAAATTATTTGTCCTAAAAGCTCTAATTGTCAACGACAAAAAAACTGCACGCCGCTATCAAAAAATTATAGATTCAATGAAATGGAGACTCTAAAGGAGAATATTTTATTATTGAATAAAGCTAAAGTAATTTAATCCAATCCATTTTTAATTTTCAGTCTTAACAGCAATATCTTCTAAACTTTTTTTAGGTTTCTCAATTTTTCTTACCTCATAATCAATCTTAGAGGCTATTTCCTGATAAACCTTTGTTAGTAACCTGTCCTCTGAATTTATAATAACAGGCTGACCATTATCGCTGCCTTCAGAAAGTCTTGGGTGCATAGGTATTTGACCTAATAGCGATATATCATTATCAATTGAAAATTTCTCTATATTATTACTACCCAATACATGATGCTTGGATCCGCATTCATCACAAATAAAATAGCTCATATTCTCAACTAAGCCGATAAGAGGGATTGATAGTTTTCGAAACGCTTCAAGGGACTTTTTTACATCAATCAGTGAGACCTGTTGAGGCGTACTCACAAGAACAGCGGCAGTTAAACCGGCTTTTTGAGAGAGTGTTAACTGGGCATCGCCAGTTCCGGGAGGTAAGTCAATAATCAAGTAATCGAGATCAGACCAGTTGGTTTGAAAGAGTAATTGCTCTATAGCTTTAGACATCATGGGTCCTCTCCAGATGGTTGCCTCATCTTTTAAAACAATGTACCCGATAGACATTAATTCAATACCTAGTGCTACTATTGGGTTAAATGTTTTATTGTCAGGGGTTGAGGGTTTTTGACCTACAGTACCAAGCATTAGAGGGATGCTGGGTCCATAAATATCAGCATCCAATAATCCCACTTTAAGACCTTGTTCTTTTAAGGACAGAGCAAGATTAACACTTACAGTTGATTTACCTACGCCTCCTTTACCTGAAGCGATGGCTAAAATATTCTGAATATTAGGCACAATAATCTAATCGTCTTTTTCCTGTTTCTTAGATCTTATTTTAGACCATAAAGATTGAGTCCAGTCGATTTTATTACTTCGATCTCTTTGCTTGATTGAAGCTCTAAATTTCCCAAAATAAAAAAATACGCCTAATGACCCTATAATCATAAGGCCAAAAAAAAGTGAGTTTGAATCCATTAATTTCTGGAATACAGTTTGGTAAGCAATCTTAGAATTTCTAGGTAAAGCCAGATTAAAGTAACCAATAATGAAAAAGCACCATAAGCCTCTAGATACTTAGGAGCACCTTGTTCAGCAGCTTGTTCTATAAAATCAAAGTCTAACACTAGATTGAGAGCAGCAATTGCAACCACCACAAGGCTAAAGCCAATTCCTACCAAGCCATTTGAATGAATAAATCCAATGCTTGCACCAAAAAACATCATGATAAAATTAACTAAATATAACAATGCTACCCCTCCAGTAGCTGCAAAAAGCATTAAACGGAAATTTTCAGTAGGTTTAATAAGCCCAGTTTTGTATGCCATGAGCAAAGAGGCCAATGTGAAAAAAGTAAGGCCTACTGCCTGAATAACTATGCCTTCATAGCTTGCCTCAGCAACTGCTGATATCCCACCGATTGCGAAGCCTTCTAAAAGTGCATATATTGGCGCTGAAATAGGAGCAGCTGTTGGTTTAAAAATCGTTATCAAAGCTGCAACCAATCCACCGATTAAACCAAATATAAGATAAGGCATAATAGAAGCAGGTTCACCCGATGCATAGAATTGATTCCAAGTCCAAGCAGCCGTCATAAAACAAAGCAATAAATAAAGGCCGGTTTTATTCACTGTGCCCGACAGGGTCATTACTTCGGAGGTTGAGAAATCAGATGATCTTTGGGTAAAAGCCTTACTTCTGAAAGCCGGATTACCTGATCGACCAAACATTTGTAAAGCTCTATGACGCGCCATGCTTAACTCCTTATTAAGTAATTATTTATTTTTAATTTTTATAACAATTTCCAAATCCTGAATTTTGGTATTCTCAGGAAGTCTTGGAATGTTCTCAACACTTAAGTCATCTGAAGGAATATCAAAAAGTTGGCCAGTGTCTATATTGAAAAAATGATGGTGGGCATTGGTTGTGGAATCGTAATACATCCTTGATGGGTCAACAGCAACTTGATTAACAAGACCTTTTTCAGCAAAAGCATTTAAGGTGTTATAAACCGTTGCTTTAGAAATACTATGGCCTTTCTCAAGTAATCTCTCATAAACTTGTTCAGCTGAGAGATGCTTCGGGTGATCCAATAACATCATGCCGATTCTTAATCGTGCTTTTGTTGGTCGAAGGCCATATAGTTTGAGCCTTTTCTCAACTTTTGTTTTCAGTTGAATAACATCATCCATATTGGAACATTCTAATGAGAAAGAACTCATTTTCCAAATACAATCTCATTACTAATCCTTATTAATTAAAACTAATTTATCTATCTTTAATCATGAAATTATCTATTAGAAAGATCATCATTCCTATGGTTATTAAGGAATCAGCTACATTAAAAGCAGGAAAATACCAATTCTCATAATAACAGAGCAAAAAATCGACCACATAACCTTGTGTGATTCTATCAACCAAATTACCTAAGGCTCCCCCAGCTATCATAGATATTGCAAGATTCTGAGCACAATGATTTGAAGAAGCATGTTTTATTAAAAAACCTAATAAATACACACTCACAAAAATTGAGATCAATATTAACGGTATACGTTGACTGCCAGTATCAAAAGCAAAAAGACTGAAAGCTGCCCCAGTGTTATAAAGCAATGTTATGTCAAAAAATGATGTGATATTAACTCGTTCATATAATTCAAGATTATTTACCACTAAATTTTTTGTCCATTGATCTCCTAGAATAAAGATGACAATTAATACAATCCACTTAAATTGCTTCATAATTAGAAATAGAGTCTTGCCTCTGATACATCACCTATATTAGCCTCACACCTGGAACACAAGTCTGGGTGATGCTTGGATTGATTGACACTCTCCTGTCGATGCCAACATCGATTACATTTTTCATAGTCAGCTTGAGTTATCGATACAGCAAAGTTTTTTCCGTGCACTGCCTCATCAGTAACATCATCAATTGATTTAATGGTCGCTGATGAAGTAATAAATAGAAAGCGTAATTCATCAGCAAAGGGTTCTAAAAATTCAGTCAGTTCTTGGTTTGCATATAGAGTCAGGTTCGCATCTAATGGTGAACCGATAATTTTTTTATCTCGAGCAATGTCTAATGCCTTTGCAGCTACTTCATTCAAATCCTGGATCATCTCCCAATCATTATTATCACCGGTTGTAGAAATATCATGCCATTCAGAGAGAAAAACTGACGGTACCTGACGGTCTGGAAGCAATTGCCAAATCTCTTCTGCCGTAAATGAAAGCACTGGAGCTATCCATCGTACTAGGGACTCTGCAATATATAATAAAACTGTTTGTGCTGATCGTCTGCCTTTTGAATTCTCAGGCATTGTATAGAGCCTATCTTTAATAATATCTAAATAAAAACCACCCATGTCATTCACACAAAAATTATGCAAAGTTTGGATGATGCGATGAAAAGAATACTCTTCATAATCAGTTTGAATGGATTGATTGATTACACTCAAGCGATTCATAATCCACTGATCCAATAACAACATATCTGAGTAATCAATCGAGTGTTTTTCTGGATTAAAATCCCCTAAATTACTGAGTAGAAATCTAGTCGTGTTCCTAATTCTTCTATAGGTATCACCATTACGTTTAAGAATTTCATCTGAAATTCTCATTTCACTTGTGTAATCCGTCGATGCAACCCATAACCTTAAGATATCTGCTCCCATAGAATTTATTATGCTTTGAGGTGCTATCACATTACCCAATGATTTAGACATTTTCTTACCTTGGTCATCAACAAAAAAACCGTGCGTTAAAACTTGTTTGTAAGGTGCAGAACCATGCATTGCAATTGAAGTAAGTAAAGAACTCTGAAACCAACCGCGATGTTGATCAGAGCCCTCTAAATATAAATCAGCTGGATAACTAATATTATCAAAATTCTGACTCACAGCATGGTGAGCCAATCCTGAATCCATCCAAACGTCCATGGTGTCTGTGGATTTTTTATAGTCCTTTGAACTGTCTTCAACGTAATCCTCAATCGAAGATTCAAACCATGAATCAATGCCATTTTTTTCGATATCATTAGCAATTTTATCTAAAAGTTTCGTTGTTTGTGGATGCAGTGTTTGATCTTGCTTATGAATAAACAATGGAATAGGGACACCCCAATATCTTTGTCGAGAAATACACCAATCAGGTCGAGTAGAAACCATACCTATTATTCGATCTTCTCCCCATTGAGGTAACCATTTAACTTTCTCAATAGCTTGCAAAGAATTATCCCTTAAATCTTCATTATCCATACTAATAAACCACTGCCGAGTGGATCTAAATATCAACGGTGTTTTATGTCTCCAGCAATGTGGGTAGCTATGATTAAATCTCTCTTGATGAATTAGATTCTTAGTTTCTTCAAGTTTATCTAGTATCTTTGATTCCGATTTATAAATATGCTCACCAGCAAAAAATTCTTTGTCTTCTGTAAACAACCCATAAGGGTTCACATAACATTCAAGGTCTAGATGATTTATGCTTCCAATATTAAAATCATCATGGCCATGAGCAGGAGCCGTATGAACGGCACCTGTGCCCGTTTCTGTGGTTACATAATCACCAATCAAAATAGGCACATCTTTTTCGTAAAATGGATGCCTTAACATCAATCCCTTCAAAAGTGATGCGTCAATCTTAACGACGTTATCCCAATGCTCTATATTCCAACGATGCATTACTGATTCAGACAAATCATTGGCTAATAAAAAAGTGAGTTTCTTGTCATTCAGAGTTCCTTGAAAAAGAGAATAGTCAATGTCTTGACCTAAAACAACAGCCTCATTAGAGGGCAGTGTCCATGGTGTGGTTGTCCAAATAGGCACTATAATCTCAATGCTGGGTTCTAAATCATCAACACCCCCTAAATCTAGGAATTTTCCTGTACTCAATACCTTAAATGCCACATCCACTGACACCGATTGCTTGTCCTGATATTCTACCTCAGCTTCTGCTAGTGCTGATTTACAATCAAGGCACCAATGAACAGGTTTGTGTCCATAGATCACATGATTATTGTCAACAATCTTTGCAAATGCTCTGATTTGCTGAGACTCATAGTTTTTATCTAAAGTGAGATAAGGATTATCCCATTCCCCTAAAACACCTAGACGGATAAAATCCTGTTTTTGTTCTTCGATTTGCTTAAGAGCATAAGACCTGCAATGCTCTCTAAATTCTTTTGCCTCCATTTTAGACCCCACTTTACCTTTCTTTTTTTCAACTTGATGTTCAATTGGTAAACCATGGCAATCCCAACCCGGCAAATAAGGCGCGTCAAAACCGGAAAAGGTTTTTGATTTGATAATAATATCTTTTAAGATCTTATTAAGGGCATGCCCTATATGAATTTTACCGTTAGCATAAGGAGGGCCATCCAATAGAAGAAAGGACTTCTTGTTTTTTTGTTGTTCTCGGATTTTCTGATAAAGATCTATCTTTTCCCATAATCCAAGAATTTCAGGTTCCTTGTTAGGTAAATTACCCTTCATTGGGAAACTGGTTCCAGGTAAATTGAGTGTTTCTTTATAATCTTTCATAAGTAGAAAAAAATTAGTTGAATATTATAGTTACTTAATCTCCGATTTAATACGAATCTCTCTGAATCTAAATCCTAATAAGAATAAAACACTGAAATAAATCAGTACAGAACAACCAATAAGAAAAACTAGACTCAAAATACGATCGCCCAAGGAACTATTAATCCACACAATATTTTCTTGGTTAAACGCTATTAAAAAAACAATCATTGCCAGGGTTGCAAAAAGAATTCTAAGCACTAAAAAGATTAAGTTTTTATCTATTTGTATTAACTTCTCTTTGATAAGTTTAGTTGCTAGTAAATAAGCATTGAGCAGACTGGCCATAGAAAAAGCTAGAGCAAGCCCCATATGGGGGTAATTAACCCCAAACTGTATAAGCAGTAAGACCAGTAATAACGAAAAGAAAGCATTACAACTCATAGCAATCAGGCCGTATTTTAGGGGTGTCTTGGTGTCCTCTCTAGAATAAAATGCTGGTGATAAAACCAACACCAAACATAGGCCAACCAAACCAACAGAATAAGCCATTAAGCTGTATTGAGTCATATCTAAATCAAAATTAGTAAAATTACCCCCAAGAAAAATTGTCGAGATTAACGGGCCTGAAAGACAATATAGGCCGGCAGCAGATGGAATAGAAATAATTAAAGCAAGCTTAATACCCCAGTCCAATGTTGACTTATATGTTGAAAGATCTTTATTAGCGTTTTCTCTAGCTAAAGAAGGCAATACTACAGTGGATAAAGCTACCCCAAATACCCCAACAGGAAATTCCAATAATCGATCAGAATAATATATCCAACTAATACTTCCAGCACTAAGAAACGAAGCGATAAGTGTATTAAATAATAAATTAAACTGAGAAGCTGAGCTACCAATCATAGAAGGGATCATAAGTTTAATAATTCTTTTGACGCCTTCATCATTCCATCCCCAAGTGGGTCTTGGCAGACGATTCATTGTTTTTAAGAAAGGTAACAAGAAGATCAGTTGAATGAGTCCTGCTATAAATACTGCAATTGCTAATATTCGACCAGGATTTGAAGAATTGGGTGCAATAAAACCTGCAGCAATAATAAGCACGATATTTAAAATTACTGGATTAATAGCTGTGGCCCAGAAATGTTTTTTTGTGTTTAGGATTGCGCCTGCAAAAGCCGTAAGTGAAATAAACAGTAAATAAGGAAATGTAAACCGCAACATATCAACTGCTATATCGTACCGGTCATGAACCTCTGATTGTTGTTCAAAAAATCCTGGCGCAAAAATAATTATCAGTAAGGGGGCCAATAAAACACCAATCAAAGTAACTAAAAATAAAATAATGCCCAGTGTTCCAGATGTTTTATCAATTAATTCCTGGGTCTCTAACTCACTTTTATTCTGTTCATAATCAGAAAGAACAGGAATAAATGCCCTAGAAAATGCGCCCTCTGCAAAAAAACGACGAAAAGAATTTGGTATTTTAAAAGCAACAAAAAAAGCATCCATAATGGGAAAAGCACCAAACAAACGTGCAAAGCAAATATCTCTAACCAGACCCATAACTCTTGATAAGAAAGTCATGAAACCTACAGTGGTAGTAGACTTCAGAAGATAATTACTTCCATTTGATTGATTATTCATGAATTATTTCTTAATTTACCCCGTCAAATTGTTGGTTAATATAAAAAACTATTTATTTATATATAAACAAATAATATTGACAAAGACATACAAAATATAAAAGAATACACCCCTTTTTTATAACATGAGTAAAGAATAGGTAAAAACAATGGCGAACACCAGTTCAGCAAAAAAAAGAGTTAGGCAAAACGAAAGGCATAGAGAAAACAATATGGCTCTAAAGAGCAGGATGCGTACCTCTGTAAAAAAAGTAATTAAAGCAATTGATGAAAAAAATGCAGGTGAGGCAACTGAGCTGTATAAAAAAACCCAACCACTAATTGATTCTCTTGCGAGAAAAGGTCTTATTCATAAAAATAAAGCGGCTAATCAGAAAAGAAAATTGATCAAAGGCATCAAGTTAATCAATTAAATAAATTAATTAGAATCCTCTGATTCATATAGTTCATTCAACCTAATCATTATTTGATCACTTAGATCAGCAGTGCCATTTGAAGTCACAGCACTAATTGCAAAAACCGGTCCTTCCCACGCAAGGTTTTCTATTATCTGAGTAATCTTTGATTGCGGATCTTCCAATAAATCAGTTTTATTAAAAACTAACCATCGTTCCTTCTGGTATAAACCACTATCAAACTTTTCCAATTCCAAGACAAGAGCTCTAATGCTCTCACATACTCTAGATACTTCTTGAGGCTCAAATAAATCGACAATATGAAGTAATATACTGGTCCTGCTAAGATGCTTTAAAAACTCAAGTCCTAAGCCTGTTCCTTCTGAGGCTCCCTTAATAATCCCAGGAACATCAGCCACAACAAAGCTGTTTTCATAATCGACGCGGACCAACCCAAGATTAGGACTTAGTGTTGTAAATGGGTAATCAGCAACTTTTGGTTTAGCTGCTGAGATACATCTAATAAAAGTCGATTTACCTGCATTGGGGTAGCCTAGTAGACCAACATCAGCTAATAAGTTGAGCTCCAAAAGAAGCTTTCTTTTTTCACCACTTGACCCATCTGTAGACTGCCGAGGTGCTCTATTACGACTTGATTTAAAGCGAGCATTACCTTTTCCACCGTAACCACCATTTGCGACTAAACATTGGTCATCCTGATTGAGTAAATCTCCAATCTCTTCTCCGGTTTCAAGATTTGAGACTTTAGTCCCACAGGGGACAAATATGATTAAATCCTCACCACTTAGTCCGCTCCTATTTTTTGATTTTCCAGATTGACCATAAACTGCTCTAAACTGGTTATTAACTCTAAAGT
Organism: Gammaproteobacteria bacterium; assembly: GCA_029941465.1. Classification (GTDB taxonomy): domain Bacteria; phylum Pseudomonadota; class Gammaproteobacteria; order Steroidobacterales; family UBA11654; genus CACPJA01. The sequence goes on along the minus strand of JAPYQN010000003.1, from coordinate 66,388 downwards.
CGATGAGTGTGTTCAAATTAGTAGTCGCCTGAAGAACGATACTCCCTCCATTTCCACCATCACCTCCATCTGGACCGCCTTTAGGAATATATTTTTCACGTCGAAAACTAACTACTCCATTACCGCCGTCGCCAGCTTTTATAGAAATTATTGCTTCGTCTATAAATTTCATGATCAGAACCTATAATAAAAAAACCCCGCAAAAAAGCGGGGTTGTATTAAAAAATAAACAATAAACTATTCAGAAATTGGATGAACTGTTGCGAACTGTCTCATTTTTGGACCTTTTTTTTCAAACTTTAATTCTCCATCAATTTTAGCAAACAAAGTATGGTCCTTTCCTATTCCAACATTTTTTCCAGGATGAAACTTAGTTCCTCTTTGACGAACAATAATATTTCCCGCTTGAACATACTGCCCTCCAAATTTTTTGACACCTAATCTCTTGGATTCAGAATCTCTTCCGTTTCTAGTACTTCCACCTGCTTTTTTATGAGCCATAATATTTAACCTAATTCGTTATATTATTTTTCTGCTTGCTGCTTTGTTTTCTTTGGAGCAGTCTTTTTCTTAAGATTAATGGCTGTTATTTCAATTAAAGAATAAATTTGTCGATGTCCAAAATTACGCTTATAGTTCTTTCGCCTTTTAAACTTCACCACTTCAATTTTCTTGCCTTTACCTTCTTCTAGGACTTTTGCTTCTACAGTGGCGTTTACTAGGTAAGGAGTTCCAATATTAATTTTACTCCCTTCACCGATAGAAAGAATTTCTTCAAAAACAACTTTCTTACCAACTTCAGTACCTAGCTTTTCCAGCTTTAGCTTTTCACCCTTACTGACTCGGTATTGTTTTCCACCTGATTTAAACACGGCATACATTTATCTTTTCCTTCTCTTGACCCCAAGAATCTGGCAATTCTATAGATTAAAGCTTTTTAATTCAATAATTTTAAGGGTTTGTTATATTGTCTTGATTATAAACAGTTAAAAAATTACTTTTATTTATGATTCAAAGTATAGAACAGGTTAATCAATCGAAAAATTTAATTGAAGGATTAAGAAGCCTTGTCAAAGAAGACTGGGTATCGATGAATAAAGAGATACAAGATCAACTGCATAGTGATATTGGTCTCATTAATAGCATTTCTCACTATATTATAAATAGTGGAGGAAAAAGATTAAGACCTCTAATCGTCTTACTTGCCTATAGAGCATGCGGTAAGAACAACAATCAAGAATCTATAAAAGCCGCTGCAATGATTGAATTTATTCATACTGCAACGCTTCTTCATGATGATGTAGTTGATGATTCTGCTACCAGAAGAGGAACAATCACTGCACATAAAAATTTTGGAAATGAGTCCACTATTCTTGTTGGGGACTTTTTATATTCAAGAGCCTTTCAGATTATGGTTGAAATTGGACATATGAGAATAATGGAGATTATGTCTGAAGCTACCAACACCATTGCTGAGGGTGAAGTAATGCAACTTATTAACTGCGGTAATCCAGACACGACCAAAGAACAGTATCTGGAAGTTATCTATAGAAAAACAGCAAAACTCTTTGCATCAGCCGCTACCATTGGAGGTGTTTTAGCTGGTCAATCAAATAAAATTGAAGATAGTTTAAATATTTATGGACAAGAACTAGGTATGGCTTATCAACTAATTGATGATGCCCTAGATTATAGTTCTTCATACGAAATGATGGGAAAAGAAATGGGTGATGACCTGTCTGAAGGTAAACCTACGCTACCTTTAATATATGCCTTAGAAAGAGCTAACCCAGAAATGCAGATGACCATCCGTGATGCAATAACAAAAAAAGATGCCTCTCATCGCAATGAAATAATAGATTGCATTGAACAAACAGGTTCTCTTGCGTTAACAGAATCAAAAGCTAGAGAATCATCTATAAAAGCCATCGAGGCCTTAAAACAGCTCCCAAACAATCAGTATAAAGAAGCATTAATTAGTCTTGCTGAATTTACTGTGAATAGACCTTTTTAGAATCCATAGATGCTTGAGAAAAAAATTATTGCTTCATTTTATAAATTTATTGATTGGAGTGACTTTCAAGAAAAAAAACCTATCTTAGAGAAAATTTGTCGAAAAAATAACATTGTTGGAACCATATTATTAGCGCCTGAAGGTATTAATGGAACAATCTCGGGTTCTCATGAAGGAATTCTCACAACCATTGAAGAGCTAAAAAAGGACTCTCGGCTATTAGATTTAGAACCTAAATTTTCAGAAGCGATGGGTGAAACATTTAAAAGAATGAAAGTCAGACTAAAAAAAGAGATTGTCTCAATGGGCAAGGACAGTGTAAATCCTGGGCAAATGACTGGAACAAGTGTCTCTCCTGAGCAATGGAATCAGATCATTCAAGATCCTAATATGTTAGTTATTGATACGAGAAATCAATATGAACATGCCATTGGAAGCTTTGAAGGCTCAGTAGATCCTGCAACAACTTCATTCAGGGAGTTCCCAAAATGGGTTGAAAAAAAATTAAAACCACTAATGGAAAAGCAAAATAAAAAGAAGGTGGCTATGTTTTGTACAGGTGGTATTAGATGTGAAAAAGCATCTTCTTATTTATTACAAGAAGGTTTTGAAGAAGTTTTTCAACTTCAAGGTGGGATCCTAAAATATCTAGAAAATATTAATCTTGAAAATAGTTTATGGGAAGGTGAATGTTTTGTTTTTGATGATCGAGTTTCGATACAACATGGACTTCTTGAGGGAAACTATTCAATGTGTCATGCCTGCAGAATGCCAATTGATGATGATGATATGAAAAGTAACAAATACCTTGAAGGAATTAGTTGCCCTAATTGTTATGATTTGCATTCAGATGAAAGAAAACTTAGGTTCAGTGAAAGACAAAAACAAATCGAACTAGCTAGGCAACGCAATGAAAAACATATTGGTAAAAATTATTCGTCTTCAAGAGAATCATAGTTAAAATGCTCTCCATCATCAGGGATGGTGTAATAATTTCCGGCAAATTTTGTGTAAATATGTGATGGTGCTCATAAATATTTAATCGCTTATTTCTGCCAAAATAAATTGACCTAAAATCTGAGTTTCAAAAGTAAACGTGCCATGTGTTGTATCTAACTGATTATTATAATTTCTTCTGACTTTAGGATGAATTTCAAAAGACTGAGTAATTTCATTGAAAACAAGTGGCTTGATATTAGCCGAGTTCTTTAATTTCTCTTGGTCATAAGGGATAGTAATTAGTGCGGGTACATTGAAAATTGTTCTATGTGGACCAAAAAAAACTGCCTGAGAAATAGCATTTGGATGTATTGGCATTTTTTCTCTGGGCGAAGCCTTTTCTTGAGTTCCGATTACAATAATCAAATCATCTTTAGAACTATCCAGATAATCTGAAATTTGATCGTACTCATTAATTGCTCTTACAGCATCAGAGCCTGTATTGGGGTTTCTGTCGCTTTCTGGACGCCATCGATTATCCCAAGTATACGATATAGGTTTTTTAGGATTAGGGTCTGCATTGATTGCTATTTTTGCTCCCGCTAAAGCACCACTATTGACCTCAACAATGCCCCCGTTTAACTTAGTAATTTGCCCTTTAGCGGCAATATTTATACCAAGGTTTGGATATATTTGTAATCGCTCTATGCCTCCACGAATCCTGTTGACATAATTAACTGCCATATCATCTACAAAGTCTTCAAAAGCCTCCATTAATTGAATTCTGCTAAACCCTTCGGGGCACTGATGATTAACAGCTGGGACTTGTTCATAATCTCCAGGTGCATGATGTTTCTCACACCATGTCATTCTTAATTCCCCTCGATGTATTTCTTCAATTGAGTTTAATGGAATATTTAAAGCTTCTCTCATATTGATGATTAACACCCAATAAGAATATCCCCAATGAGACAATTGAATAATTACCTCTTTTTTCTTCTGATTGAGGATTGTGTCCTCTATAGTTTCTCTAAGATTTATATAACGTAATGGATCTTCTGGATACCCTAATTGTTTTCCGCTGAATAATGCATAGGCAAATAAATTATTAGTTCTTGCATCTGGACTGCCTGATCCACCGGTTTTATAAAAAGAAATCTTATGTTCTCTTTCATTTTGCTCAATATAGCGTTTATAGCTGAGGAAATTTAGATAAGCATTCTCATGAAAGACCTCTTGAATAAAAGGTGCAGCATTTGACATTGGACCAACAGGGTTATCTCCTGGCCAAGGTAAGCCGAATGTAGTGTATATAACTGCTACTTCACTACCGGGGTCAATATGATCCAAATGACGTTCTAAGTTATTGTGCATCATATGATTATATTCTGGTGTTCTACCGTACATTCTGACCTGATTGATATCAAAGTCATTAACATCAAACCCTGCTCTGCATAATGATTGGGAAGACAAATTTAAATCCCAAAAATTATTTGCATAAACATTGTGATCAGTAATCGGCTTAGCTAAAACAATCTTTCGATAACCATATCTAGCCATTCGAGGCATTGTATCCTTTAGGTGATTTGTAAGACCTGGAACATTTGAATAATAACCCTCTCGTACAAGAATCTGGTCATCAAAGTATTCACCAATCCAATTCTCTATAAAAGGATCTTGAGGAGCTTCAACTTTATCGTATTCTGGATAATATGCAGGCTCATTAAGATCCCAACCCATCATGCCAGCAACACGAGCTTTATAGGCTTTGTCTATCTCATAATAATCATTAACCCCATTTGATTTTTTGATGAGGAAGATTCCTTCTAAATAATCATTCCCATTTCTAGGATCAGGTGTATATCTTATTAAGGGAAAACCACCTGTATCACGAGATGCTGCTGCAGATACATAATCTTTCATAGCAATAACTTCAATTCCCTCTAGATCCTTTTGATAAAGGATTTCTGCATCACCTCCTGCATAAGGAAACTCACCTGCTTTATTCTCGACTATCGGTATGTAACTCTTGTTGTCCTCGCTAATCCTATAGGCACCAACACTATCCCATAATCTCTCCATGCCTTTAACCTTTCTTCCAACTGCAAAAGGCAATCGAGAAATTTCTACTTGAAAAGGAAATGATCCAACATGCCATTGCGTACAAGCCTGAGTCGGAGAAGTTATTCTTTCGCCTCCTGAGGTTCTCCAATACAGATAATCATCGTAAGCCTTGTTAAAACCCTCAGGTGTCCCCCAGCCTGTTAAGATAACTACAGGTTCATCTTTAATTCTTAGTGAGATTGGGTCGCCCTCTTTATCTAATAGAACTGCTGGCTTGTAACCATTTGCAGGTATGTAGGTGGTTCTTGAAAAGAAAATGACAAGAAAGACGAGACCTAAGCCTAAAGAGAATAAAATTGTATTTTTTATAAGACTCACAAATAACTCCTATCCCTTCATCTTATGTGGTTGTAGATTTAATTTCAATTATAGGTGCTTACTCAAGAAAGACAGGATATTTCATAAGTTTTAATAAATCGTGACAATTTCATCACCTTTAGAATTCTTATAGGCCCTAGCCATACCATCTGTATTAAAAACCATAGCTACATTTCCATTTTTATCGAGAACAATGACGCCTCCGTCAGCTCCTATGTCTTTCAATTCTTGAATCAATTCAGATGAAGCTTTCTCAACAGGCTGGCCAAGATATTCTATTCTGGCACAGATTTCTCTAGCCACATTGTAACGAATAAAAAATTCACCATGCCCTGTTCCAGATACCCCGCAAACATTATTTTGTGCCCAAGTTCCAGCACCAATAATTGGCGAATCACCAATTCTTCCAGGCTTTTTATTAGTCATTCCACCGGTAGAGGTTCCCGCGCTTATTGTTCCACTCTGATCAAGAGCCACGGCACCTACAGTGCCTAATTTTTCCTTTTCTTGAGTTACTTTAAGTCGTTCTAGATTCTCGATAGAGGCAAAGTAATCTGGATTGACTAGTTCAAACCCCCCTTCCTTGGCAATTTTCTCAGCACCCTCTCCAACCATCATCACATGTTTAGTGTTTTCCATCACATACCGTGCCAACTTGATTGGGTTCTTGATTCTGCTCACAGAAGCAACTGCTCCTGCTTGTTGAGAATCCCCAACCATGATCGAAGCATCCATTTCTTGTTTTTCGGCAGAATTGTATACAGATCCTTTGCCAGCGTTAAAATTAATATTATCTTCGAGAATCATGATGGCTGCTTCTATAGCGTCCAGGCTTGAGCCTCCTGATTCCAATATTGAATACCCTGTCGATAAGGCCTGCTTTAAACCCTCTTGAATTGCATTCTGTTTCGCTTCAGAAATATTACGACTCCACCCTGCTCCCCCATGAATAACAATGGCAAAGTCTTTAGCAGCCTTATCAGGCTCAGAGTTTAAAGTATCAAAAGACATAAATAATATTAGTGAAAAGATAATAAATGGGCGCAACATAATTCTAATAATAATACTCCATTACCTGATCGTTTAACACCAGATGATTTTCCTGCTACAGTTAATGAAATTGCATGGTTGTGTCCTATTTGGATCAGCACAAAACTTATAATGAAATATTTACATACAATGATCAGAGTTAGTGATATTGAAGAGTCACTCAATTTTTATTGCAATCAGTTAGGGTTGAAAGAGGTGAGGCGATATGACAATGACCAGGGTAGATTCACTCTTATATTCTTAACTGCTGCTGATGATGAGTCTGCTCAGATAGAGTTAACCTATAATTGGGATGGTGATAACTTGGGAGATGGTTCAAGAAACTTTGGACATTTGGCTTATTCAGTAGATAACATTTATGAAACATGCACTCATTTATTAAATTCCGGAGTGATAATAAATCGTCCTCCCAGAGATGGTTATATGGCATTCATTAGATCACCAGATAATATATCAATTGAGTTACTTCAAAAGGGAGAAGCTCTTTCACCACAAGAACCATGGATCTCTATGGAAAATATAGGTGAGTGGTAACTTAAAAATACCGTGATTAAAATTCCAGTAAAAACTGCAATTTGGGTTTTACCTGTTCATCTTTATGCACTCTTAGTCCCATTGGCACTAATTCCAGTTATCAATAAAAATAGATTTCTCTTGGAAGAAAGTATTTTTAATATTGAACTGTTATTTCTGGCAATAGGAATTCTAATCATTGGCAGTTTATTTGAGATAATTCAAAATCATATTGATCATTGGTATGTCACTGCAGAAACTGCAAGTGGTAATGGTTTTAGTACAATAGATGGGTTATTTACATTCTCGATTCTAATTGGCCAGGCTCTTATTCTTCTTAGCTTAGTTGGGCAAAATAGTTGGGCTAAAATCATCGCCATTTTCTTTATAATTGCTGCCCCTATTTTATACATTAAAAGACAGTATGTTTTCTTACCGACCAGTATTATTGGGATAATTAATACAGTAGTCGCTTATATTATTTTTGGAAATTGGATTATTTTTATGCAATTAGTCATGGTAGCTTTTACCGTTTTCTTCTTTGAGAAGCTCCTAAAAACTAACAACCAGTTTTATCATGGTCTAACCACCTTTTGTGCATCCTCAGGGATATGGTTTCTAGTGATTGTAATTAATAACCCTATCAATAATGGATAGATGAAATTTCTCAAAATTAATTTCTCTGCTAATGGTTCTTTATTCAATTTTTCTGTAGCAGATGTTAGCTGCAGATACTGACGGCACTCTTTACATTAAAACTTCATTCTCAGCTTCAATGTAAATCTGTCTTCTTTCGGGTTGTTCCAGGTTCCACTAATTATCTCACTGACACTCACATCATCATCTTCGTAATGTCTACCTCCTCGAGTATAGACGGCATAGAAATGAGACAGTGGGCTAATTTCATATTTGTACCTAACCTGGAAGGCCAACTGCCCAAGATCAAATCCAGCAGCTGGTGAATTGGCAGAATTCAAGTTACCGGTACTGTCAGCCAACCATTCGGCTCCGATTTTGGTTTCCATGATATTAGTTTGAAATTTAATTCGCAGTTCGTGTTTTTCCTTTGGAAACCAAGTAGCATTGGCCCTTATGGAGAAATAATCAAGAGGATAGGTCCCAAGCCTGTTATCTCCCAGCCAATTGAGCCAATTTTTAGAATTGGCCTTCCCAAGATGTATACCAAATTTTAGATCATCTGAAGGGTAATAATTTCCACCCAGCGCTATGGTATTTGAACTTTCAGTAAATGATTGGAATGATCGCCTGTCTCTTGAAAGATACGCCCAATAACTCCAACGCTTATTCTGTTTGCCGTAGTAAGTCAATTCGAACTGCCTACCCTGACCGAATTTGACGAAGGGTGCCAACGCACTGCCTCTGGTCAATAGGTCATTGTTTCCTGAAGAGCCATGCCCAAACTTAATTTCAAAACCAGAAGTGTCTTTAAATGCTTGCTTAAAGCTAAGATTGATATTTTGTGATAATTGCAGACCATGAGTATCGGCTTTTTTTGAAAAAAGCAAGGTGTATGTGCGTTCTAAAATTTTTGACGTTGTCAGAAAATCGGTCTCAGTATACATGGTAAAAGTTCTGAAATTACTCAAATTATTCCGGGTCTGATAACCCATATCATTGATGTTTAAGTCATCATCAAAACGGTAATAAGCAATCTCTGTATTCCAGAACTTATTAGGGTCGTAGTTCATACCAAAACGCATCCCGTAGCCACTTTCATCGATAGTGTCTGAGTACATCAATAAACTATTTAATGTCAGGGTCTCCGTTGCTTGATTTTCGTAATCAAACGCGTGGACGGTAGCACTTCTATCCAAGGCATCTCGTTCAACGTGCGTTGCAAGATACCCCAGCTTATGTTGATTTAATCTCCTCAAGGCCCTAACAGCGTAAAATTCACGTCCCGCACTAAATGTTTCATCATCCTCAAAAGCAGCAAAGAAACCAACATCGGTATTTTCTCCCAGTTGGGTAAACTTTACAGCCGTGTCAATGCCATTGCTTGCCTCTTGTTCATTCTCGCAAGATTCTTGCAAAGCATCAGAACCACCATTTGCAGCTGAAAAATCTGTGCAATTATAATCAGGAGAGGCCCCGATTCGACGAGTATTGATGAGGTGGTAGTCATTACCGTGGGAAATATTAAACAGCCCCTGATTCTCGGCAAAAAATGGCCTTCTATCTGAAAAGAACGTTTCAACTGGGGAAAAATTTATCACCACTTCATCACTTTCAACCTGACCAAAGTCAGGGTTCACAGTCATATTCAACTCCCGACCATTACCCAGCGCCCAAAACAGATCCAATCCTGCCTGGTATTCAGCGGAATCTTGCAAATTATCGTAGGAACCCACCGTATAAGGGAAAACATCAAATTTTGTCGACTCATATTGATCCACTGTGACCGGATGAAAGAGGGAGAGAAATTTTTTGCGTTCGTAATTGAGTCCAGGAAACCCTATCACTTTTCCCTCCTGCATCATTTGTCGAGAAAAATAAACGCCGATGTTCCTCTTGCTTTCCTGTCCTGACATCATCGGAACCACAGTCCAGGGGAGAAAAAACTCCGAATACCAATGGGTTTCTGATTCAGATGTCTTCGCTTCCCAATCCCCGTCCCAATCTCTGTCCATCTGACTCTCACCGCTGATTGAGCCATCACTCATGGAGCCGCCTAGATTGACGCCAAAAAAATAGCCCATGTTGGCTTTGCCATCAAAATCGATAGAGATGAAATTTCGGTCGGAATCAGCCCACATTGCATCACGCTCTTGTTTCCTTCTGTATCGTGTATCCCATGGCTGTTCGTTGATAAACCCAAAATAAATTCCTTTTTCATCAGTGAGAATCAACACCTCAGTCGGATGCGTTGTTTCCTTCAAACTGAAAGGGCTTGTTTCAACAAAGTTTTCAAATCGCTGTGCTTGTTTCCATTCTGTTTCATCCAAACGACCATCGACAGTGATTTCAGCGCTGACATAGGCTGAGAATATTGCATTGGATAAGCAAATAATTAGCCAAATTTTAACTGATAAGTGAAATTTACTCATAACTCATACGTTGCAATATTGAAATCACTCATGATTGTTCTATTTGTTTGGCCAATCAGAAAAAGGGAAAGGCTTGTTGTCTGATTGGTAAGTCACAAAAGCAACGACTTCAGCAATATAATTTTTGAATTCAGAGGAGAATTGACACAATCGGTTATTTGGTTTCCCGGAGATTAGATCAAAGAAAAATTGCACGAGAACAATAATCCAAAGAAGAAACCGGCATACGCCAAAAGCAAACAAGAACAAAAGAACAAAGAGTCCTTTTATCAATCGATCCTTGACTGTATAGGTTTCTTCCATTAATTACTCAGTGGACTCAGAAGTAACTTCTGTCACTTTATCGTTGACTTTGATCTCTATCTTAACCTTCCCAGATTTACCAGAAATACCCTTAACAGCTTCGTTCACGGATTCGGTGATAGCCTTGGCTATTTCTTCAATAGAATCAGTTATATCATCTGAATCAACCTCAATATCGATATTAATATCAAGCTCCTTGATGGATTCTGATACTGCTTCAGCGACTTCATCCCAATCGACTGAATCCATTTCCTCTTTTAATTTTTCTAATGTTGCTTTTACATCAACCTCGACATCTTGATCACCATGATCCATTTTGATGATGAATGTCTTTTTGGATGCATGTTGGTCTGATTCTTGATCGTTTGATTTACCAATATGTTTCATGACAACATGTTTGTTGCCACTTTGGTGTTTCATGTGTAAATCATCACTCATCCAGACCATATCCATGTCGTGAGTTATCTGATGCATAGGGTTATGGGTTTTAGGGTTGGTTAAAAGAATCGCACCTCCGATCAAACCGCCGATAATCAAGGCGCCTACTATTGTTTCTTTCATTGTTACTCCTTAGGTATAAAAATATAAGTCAGTCATCAAAGCTGACACAAAATACTACTAGTTACATTAATTTGCAATTATTAGATTGCTGAGCATTTTATACAGTTATTTTTTGTTTAGACCATGAAGTAATTGTGAATAATCATCTTCATTTTTTTGGGTCTTCTAAAGATCAAACATTTGAATACAAAAAATGAGAAAATGTCATCGCATGGATAGACGTTCATTTACAAAACTGTTGGGCACTGCTGCTATAGCTTATAATTCAGGTTTAAAAGCACTGGTCAGAGGAGATCGTGTTGTGGTGGTAGGTGCTGGAATTATTGGCACCACAATTGCATATGAATTATCGAAAATGGGGGCTGAAGTTACCCTAATAGATAAAGAATCACCTGCATCAGGAGCGAGTGGCAGTTCATTTTCCTGGATTAATGCCACTTATCCCAAGAAACCTTATTCATATAATTTATTATCTCAGCTTGGTATCGATGCTTATAAAAACCTTGAGAAGGAAATCAATTTAAACATTAGTTGGAGTGGCTCCTTAGAATGGTTTGATTCTATAGACGCTCAAAAAAAGTTACTCAATGAAGTGGCTATTTTAAAAAAGTATCCTAAATTCTCACCGTTTAGAGTTATCACAGATAAAAAGGCAAAATTCTTAGAGCCCAATGTAAATTTTACCTCAAATCAGAATATTATCCTCTCTGAAGCTGATGGAGCAATCGATACAATAAATGCCATTTCTTTGATGATAGAAAAAATTAAGCAGTTTGGTGGGTTAGTTTTGCATCCATGTCAATTCCAAGGTCTGAACTACCGCAATGGTAAATTATCATCTGTTCAGACTTCACTGGGAGAATTAGAAGCAGATCAAGCAGTTTTTGCATGCGGCATAGATACTGATAATTTATTATCAATTAATTCAATAACTACCCCAAAACCAGGGGTCATTGTCAGAACGACACCAAGTGAAAAACGATTGAATAAGATCGTTGTTGGTCCTGGTGTTCATGTTCACCAACAATTAGATGGAAGAGTAATTTTTGGAGAACAAGCAGGAGCTCCCAGCTCCCACCTGGAAAGATTGAAAGACAGGCCTAAGGATTTTCCATCTGGATTATTTACTAAGCAACATGTAGATCGAATTCTCAAAATGGCGACAACATTTATAAATAATTTAGATAACCTTGAAGTTGAAAAAGCTTCAATAGGCTGGCGCCCTCTTCCTAGAGATGGAAAGCCTGTGATTGGAAGATTAAATAAAGTACCTGGTGTATATGTTGCTGTAATGCATAGTGGTGTGAGTCTGGCAGCTATTGTAGGGAAACTTGCTACACAGGAAATCCTAGATGGATCGACTAATATAATATTACAAGATTTTAGGCCATCCAGATTCAATTGATATCTTCTATGATTACTATAAAATTCGATTCATAAGATGAACCAAGATAAAAAATACCTCTTAATTTTTGCTGGTCTAGCGTTAATTCCTTTCGCGATACTGATTCTTTTTAATGCCTGGGCATTTATTTCCTATCTATTCTTTCCTGAATACAATCCAGTGGCTGTTATTTGTGGTCCTAGAGTGTAGCGATGAAAAAATCACTAGTAATGCTCTGTCTGTTGCTTTCAATGACAGACAGAGCATCAGGTAACATCATAATTGAAAACTCATGGGTAAGAGCAGCACCACCAGAAACTAAGGTCATGGCAGCCTACATGACTATAGAAAATCATTCCCTGAAAGCCATAGAAATGGACATTAAGAAAATAATTTCAAAAGGCTTCACAAAAACTGAACTCCACAAAAGTTCACATAACGGCATGATAACAATGGAAAAAATAGAAACCCTCAGCATCAAACCAAATGAATCATTGTTACTAGAACCTGGAGGTTTACATTTTATGTTAATTAATCCAGAAACAGTGCCTCTAAAAAATACTGCAGTGGAAATGCTAATCTTTTTTAAAAATGAGAATGAAACAGAAGTTGTAAGAATTGAGGCAGAGGTAAGGAGTCAAAAGTTATAGATAAAAGAAATAAAGTTTTCATAATACTTTCTGGCATTGTTTTCATATTGATACTGTTCGTAATCCAAAAAGGTCCAAATTTAATTGAGAAAGAGGCAATACTAGAAACTGGTAAGGCTTTTAAGAAACCATTAGAAATTATTGATTTTGAACTAAAAGATCAAAATGATCAGCTTTACACAAAGAATAACCTAAAAAATAAATGGACTATTCTTTTCTTTGGATACACCAACTGTCCTGATGTTTGCCCTACAACAATTTTTAAACTTGGTCAGATAAAACAACATATTAATAGAGAATTACCCAACATTAATCTACAAATACTTTTCATCACACTTGACCCCGAGCGTGATTATACGGAGAGATTAAAGGAGTATCTCGGCTTTTTTGACTCATCTATAACTGGCTTAACAGGTGATATAAATAAAATAGTTGAATTGACCTCAAATCTTAGTGTGTTCTTTCAAAGAATAAATAAGGAAGATGGATATGATTTTAGTCATACAGCTTCAATTTTTTTAATCAACCCAAGAGCCCAACTAAAAGCTTCTTTTAGCCCCGCAAGTTCGATTGATATGCTGAATGAGGATATAAAAAAAGTTGTAAAAAAAACTAATTAACCTCTTAATTTAACTGCCGTGCCAGATGCCACAAGAAATAACATGCCTTTACCTTTACCAGAAAATTCCTGGTAATCTAGATCAACACCAATAATCGCATCGGCACCTAATTCATGTGCTTCTATCTTCAGTTCTCTTAAACAGGTTTGACGTGAGTCTCTTAGTATTTTTTGACTTGCTACACTTCTTCCACCAAAAATATCTCTAATTCCAGCAAATAAATCTCTGAATATATTCATACCAAAAACACATTCAGCAGTGATAATATCAATTTCATAATCAATCTCTTTGTTAGCCACTGTTGGGGCAGTGGTTATAATAATTTTCTCAAGATCACTATCCATAATGTCGTTCATTTTTTAATTCCTAAGTATCAAATATTTGTAGCTTTTGAAGCATACTCCCAAACAAAGTCTATAATCTCAGAATCATAAGAGAGTTCTGATGCCTCTTTTGTTTCACCATGCTCCCAGTATAAACCTGTTCTACCAGAATATTTTGATTCAGAAGCCATAACAATATGGTTCAAAGCACCTCTCTCAGCAGACTGCAAAAAAGGCTTAATTAATTTTACAAAGAGGCCATGCATGCCCCGCATATGTCTGTGAATATTTGTGTTGATGAAATAACCAGGTGAAACCGCATAAACATCAACGCTTGTCCCTTTTAGTTGTTCTGATAATTTAAATGAAAAGGCATTTAGGCAGAGCTTTGATCTTGCATAAGCCTGAAAACCCATTGAATGATTAACATTCTCCCAACCGCTTTCAAAATTCATTGATTGGAAATTAATATTCTTAGCCATTTTATGACCGTCTGATGAAATATTAATAATTCTAGAATGTTGTCGTTTTTTTAATAAATCCAATAGAAGATGAGACAGTAGAAAAGGTGCTAGAAAATTTGTTGCCATAGTCATTTCATGGCCATCCACACTTTCCCTTCTGGACGACTCGGTAATACCAGCATTATTTATTAAAACATCCAAATGAGCATAACGAGCATAGATATTTTTTGATAAATTTCTTAAATTAGCAAAAGAAGAGACGTCACAATCAATATATTCAACTGCCTGGTTACCTGTGTCCTGAATAATTTCATCTTTTGCTAAGATTCCATTCTCTGTATCAAAATCAACAAGTATGAGATTAGCGCCTTTTTCTGCAAGTGCCTTTGCGGCAATTCTACCCATACCACTAGCTGTACCAGTAATTAAACAAGTTTTACCTTTCATGAAATGCTAATTTAGCATGCTTGGATCCATGCCAACGCTTTGCATTTGGTCCATAACCACTGATTTGGTAATTTGTTCAATACCCTTATCTCTTGCAAAATCCTCTACATTATTTATCGCCATCTCAATAATTCCTGGAGGCGTCATGGCAATGATGTCTTTTGATTCTTGATCCCAAGTCATGCTGAGTTTTGATTCAAAATCATTGTTCGTAGGCTCATCATTCTGTTTTTTTGCTTTAGCCTTCTTGGCTCTTTTTCTCTTATCCCAATATTCTGATTCTTCTGGTTTAGTGGCTTCAAGAACAGCTCTTGCATCTGGCGTTGTAGTCATGATGCTAAGCAAACTTTCTAAATATTTATTTGGTACAACCACAAACATTTCCTCAGGTTTTAGACGATTATTCATCCGACCACCTAGATCACCTGGGGTAATAACAACATTTCCATCATGCCATGGCGTTGCAAAAAGGTCGCTACAGAAAGAAGAGCCGGCAGCCCCTCGAGGCGGTGTACCGTCTAAAACTGTCCGAGCTCCACCAATGAAATTAGCCCAATGAGGTGTGCAAACCACGACTATCCAATCAACATGAATGCCTGAAGGTACCTCTGAAAGAGGAGCTGCACCAATTCCTACAACTGTGTTTTGTGGCAGTATATATTCTCCAGTTTTAATTTTCTCTGCCCCTAGATCGGTATATGCAGGAATATTTTGTGCAAGATATTGCCCTGTTCTGATTTCTTCAGTGCCCTCATGAACACCTGCTGTATAAACACCGGTTGTACAATCATGATGATGTTTATCAAATGAAACTATTTCACCCTTATCCATCGCATGTCTAACGATGGAACAAGGAACAACTTTCTTCTTCTGATAAACTTCTGGGATTACTTCTTCAAATAGGCTTATTGCAACTGGATTACCTCTAACCTTGCCAGTAAGCGAATCACTTAGTTCTTTGAAATCTATCATTTTTTTATTATAACTTTTTTTATTCTACAGGTCTCCCTGGCAAAATCCCGCCATGAAGAATTACCCCTTCTTTGGGTTTTGAACGCCAAAGCTCCTTAGCAAATCGAGGTATTGCCATTGCACCTATAGGAAAACATTCAACAAATTCTGATATTGAAAAAGGTATGCGGTGGATCGCATAACAAAACATGTCTTTATTTGTAACATGCCAGAAACCAATTGTATCCTTGAGGTTTGTTGAAACAGAACCGTCGGTATTAAAATAGGCATCAAATTCAATCTCATTATTATTCGTAATTAATCTGTAGTGAGTTGTGTTGAACATTAAATGATTCCAAAAACTAGGAAAACGTGCTGAAATTGGAAGACTTTTGTCTTGTTTTTCAGCAATAAATATTCTTTCTATATTTGGTTTATAGGGGGCGTCTGTTTCAATCATCATAAAAGCAATCATATCGGTCAATAGTTCTTCAGGAACAGGTTCAGGAATTATCATATTACTATCTGGAAAGAGTTGTTGAGGTCCTCGTAAAAATTTATAGATTAATTCCTTGTCCCAAATTAAATTAGAAGAACTCATTGAGTCCGAGTATCTAAAATTGATATCGTCTCCAACACCCCGATTAAATATATGCCATAGATTTGGCCCAATTATATTAGCACTATCTTCAGCTAAGGTATGGCAAGCACTACATCGTTGCTGAAAAACATTCTTGCCATTTAAATAATCAGCTTTTTCTAACTGCTCATCTGTTGGAACAGCCTGCACACTAGCACTGATAATGTAAAAAAAGAGTAATGTAAATCCCCTGATCATCTTATTTAATAAATTTAATAAACTAAAATATAAATTAGCATTATTACTTTAAAGATAAAACGGTTAGAATTCTGAAATGCTTTTTTCGAAAAAGAAAGATGAGAGATGGGTTGAAAGCCCAATGCATGATAACTGGTATCAATCCAGTGCTTATTTCCTCAGCTCTTTCGCTCTTATTACAACCACAAATGAACAAGGGATAACAAGTATCGGGCCTTATCAGCTTTCTTTTCCCTTTGGTGTAATTAACAGAAGAGAATGGATTGTAATCTCGAGGAGAGGGTCAAACACTTCAACTAACATCAAAAGAATTAAAAAGTGTGCGATGAATTTTGTGGAGTACGATAAGAGCAAAATTAAAAACATAGTAGACTTAGGTTACCCGGGTCAAGAACCTGAAGAAAAAATGAAAGACTGTGCTTTCGAACTTGAAGAAACCCCAAGTGTTGCTTATCGAGAAGACCCTGAAAGACCAAAAGTCATTAAAGGTGCGTTTCAAGTGTTTGAATGCGAACTGAATGATAATCCCGAGGATTTTTATTATAAAGGCACTGAAACTACTGAGTATCTACTCCTCAAAATAAACAAAATATATCTGAGAGAAACCTGGAGAGATAATCTTGATCTAGGTGACGATATGAAAGTACCAAATATGCCTATTAGTTTTGGGTTTAGAAATGCGAACCAATTCTGGTTTGCAAAACATAAAAAAGCCTTTTGGATACCGACTCCAGAGGGGAAAGGAGCAGAACACGAAGCAGTTATGTATATAGCTAATAGGCTAGATGAAGACATCACTTTCACTGCAAATGCTTGCAAGCAATTAACAGGAGTACCAAAAGTATTTGTTAAAACGGTGCTGAAAGGCATTATCAAAGAAGCAAAAAATCAAGGGATCTCAAAAATTGATCAAGCTTTTGTCGAAGAAGTGAACGAGAATAGGAAATAAGAAGTTATGTCACATCGAACCCACGACCTGCCTAAATTATCTGGATTATCTCATCTGATTAGAGAATTGAGATATCACGAATTTTCAAGACAAGGTATTGGAATAATACTGGTGAGTATTTTTTGTTACTTTGCAGATCCACACCCTTCTATTCCATTTCAGCATCATTTTTCTATATCTCTAATCATTTTTGGTCTTATTACTCGTATGTATGCCTCAGGGTTTGTATTAAAGAATAAAGAACTATCCACTACAGGTCCTTATGCCTTTATGAGACATCCTTTATACACTGGAAATATTATAATTCTCTTTGGGTTGTGTGGAGTCAATGGTTCTCTTTGGTCCTTGATAACTGCTGCTATATTTTTCTGGTTTTATTATCCACCAGCGATTGAATATGAAGATAGAAAGCTAAAATCATTATTCCCTGAAACTTGGGAAAATTGGGCAAATAAAACTCCTGCTCTAGTGCCAAAACTCAACCAAGGTATTTTTAATAAACCATTAGATCTAAAACGCTGGTCACTCAAGAAGAGTTTAATTACAAATTATGAACCGGTGATTGTAATCTATGTTCTCACATGGTTAGTTATTATTTGGAATCGTGTCTAATCAACAACAAGAATCATTAAACGAATCAGCTCTTGTACAGTCTATAGAGAAAGAGCTTAAGACTGGTAAAAAATTGATTAAATCTTATGAGGGCAATCAAGGTCTTCTGTATGCCCTCAAACTTAACGGACAATGTTATCTCATTAAAAAAGCCAATACGTCTAAAACTATATTAAGTTTCTTTAATCAGCGTTCACTTAAAAAAGAGAGCAAAATATACAATAAATTAAGAGGTTTAAAGGGTATCCCCGGTTGTTATGGATTAACTAATAATGGGGATCTTATTTTAGAACATATAGAGGGGCATTCTTATCGTGAGAAACAATATGAACTGTCTGATAACGAAATATTTTTTCAGTCATTATTTGAACTAATTACTACAATGCACAAAATGGGTGTAGCTCATGGAGATTTAAAAAGAAAAGATAATATCCTAGTAAATGCAAATAACGAGCCTTTCCTGATTGATTTTGGTACAGCCATAACAATTAATAAAGAAAGCTGGATCATACAGAAGTGGGGTTTCAACTTCTTAAGAAAAACTGATCTAAACGCTTGGATAAAACATAAATATAAAAGAAATTATGAGGATATAGACACAAAAGATTTAATATACTATGCACCTACCCTGGTAGAAAAATATTATAGGATTATAAGAAATTTAATCTATAAAAATTAACACTAAATGTAAAAGATATGCTTGAACCACCATTATTATATTACTGGATTATTCCTCTAATCATTTGGTCATTATGTTGGGAATTAGTTGCTCTATGGAAAGCAGCAACCAATAGACAACTGGCATGGTTTATTGTTCTTGCTATTTTGAACACCGCGGGTATGTTGCCCATTCTTTACATCTATTTTTACCAGCAAGATAAAACAAAACAATGATTAATTTAGAAGTTAACTTGACTCATTGAACCATGGGTTGGTAGATATGAAATACATACTCGATAGCGCTATGGGCACAGAACTTAATAAAAGAGGTTTTGAAGTACCTGATTGGAAAAAATCTATTTGGTCTGCACACGCCCTAATACATAATCCACAAGCAGTTAAAGAAATCCATGAAGACAATATTAAAATGGGTTGCAACGTTATAACGACTAATAACTATTATATAACACCTAATATTCTCAAGAGAGAAGGTGAAGAAATACGGTTCGAAGAACTGACTCAGCTATCAATAGATTTAGCCAAAGAAGCCTCGAAAGATTATGAGGCATTAATAGCTGGGTCCTTCCCACCAATTGAAACAAGTTTCAGACCGGACTTAACCCCTAAAGATGAGGCACTTAGTCAATTTTATTCTTTAATTGGTTCAATAATGGAAAACCAAGTTGACCTAATTATCTGTGAAACAATGAGTTCAATAAGAGAAGGTATTCAGGCTGCGAGTACAGCGAAGCAATATTCTGATCGGGTGTGGTTAAGCTGGACAACCAGAGGTCTATATGGTGAAGCATTACCAAGCGGTGAATCATTAATTGATGCGGTTAATGCAGCGAATGAACTTAACATTGAATGCCAACTAATTAATTGCTTAGCAATGGACTTAGTTTCGGCACAGATTGATACCTTAAAGCTGGCTGGGAAGTTTGGAGTATTTGCAAATTCATGCGTATTGAAGAACCCCATTAACGATTTAGGTGAAGCTTTTGATATCGATGAAAATCATCACGCTAATACTGTTACAGTCTCACCAAAAGAGTATGGACTTGAAGCAAAAAAGTGGAGTGATAAAGGAGCTTATGTAATTGGCGGATGTTGCAGCACTGGTCCAGAACATATCAAAGAAATTTCTAAGCTAACTACTGTGGAGTAGAGCATAACAGTGAATTAAACAGGGAGCATTTATGAAAGAAATAAGAGCTGAAGAATACTTTTCAATTGGGTTTGAGTTGGGAAAAAGGAATTATTGGACAATATTTTTCAATTTTTTAATCTACGCAGTTTTGTGTGTATGTGCAGCAATTACGGTTGTGGGAATACTTATCGTACCTGCTATTTTCGTAGGGTTTATTAAATTCTTGTTAAAAGCTGCCAGGGGCGAGGAAGTAGATGTCGGAGATTCCTTGTCGGCGGGTTTCGAAAATGGAATGTGGTGGAAAGCCTTGCTTTTTTCCATCATTTACACAGTAGGAATAGCATTAGGGCTTATGCTTTTACTAGCCCCCGGTTTATATCTTATTACAGCATGGGTTCTAGGAATTTATTTATTGGTGGACAAAGAGATGCTTCCAACAGAGGCATTAGGTAAATCGAGAGAACTTGTGCATCAGTTAGGTTTCTGGAAAATTTTTGCTGTAGTTATAGCGCTAACAATAGCCACAGAGTTAATTTCCATTATTCCTATTCTAGGCTTATTCATTATCTTTTTAATGCCTTTTATAATGATGACTTATATAGCAGTTTATGAGAATGCAATTAGCAACCCTTCAACCACCACTAATGAGGCATAACTTATTTACTGTAGTAAAACACTCCGTAACGACAGAATTATTTAGCTAATTCTTTAGCTTTTTCAACGATCGCTTGTGAACTAATACCGAAGTAATTTCTTAATGCTTCTCTAGACTCGCTTAAACCAAAACCATCTGTGCCCAAGGCTGTAAAAGTTCCTGGAAATAAGTGAGCCAGACTATCTGGTAAAAGAGTTATCCAATCACTAACTGAAATAAAATGGCCCTGCTCATTTTCCAATATTGTCTCAAGGTAGGAACTTTTACCCTCACTTCTTGCTTCTTGATAATCCTTATGCAACAAATTATAACTGGTCACACTCCATATATTTGTTGGAATCCCCTCTTGCTCTAATTCCTCTTGTGCCTGAATGACTTGTTGCATAATACTGCCACTGCCAAGCAAGTGTATGGGCTCACCTTGATATTTATCTACTAAATCTTTTGTAGCTCTTTTAAAACAATACATGCCTTTTAGAATACTATCTTGAGTAACATCGTTGATGGGTGGGTGGGTATAATTTTCATTGTAAACGGTGATGTAGTAAAAAATATCCTCTTGTTCTTGATACATTCTTCTTATTCCTTCTCGCACAATCACAGCCAACTCAAACCCAAAAGCCGGGTCATAGGTCATCAGGTTTGGCACCACAGAAGCAAGGACATGAGAATGTCCATCTTGATGTTGAACACCTTCACCATTAAGAGTGGTTCGTCCTGCGGTACCGCCAATCAAAAACCCTCTGGTTAATGCATCACCGCATGCCCAGATCATATCGCCAACTCTTTGAAAACCAAAGATGGAATAAAAAATATAAAACGGAATCATGGGTAGCTCAAAATGCGAATAAGCAGTTCCTGCAGCCATGAATGAGGCCATTGCACCGGCTTCACAAATTCCTTCTTGGAGAATCTGACCGTCTTTAGCTTCTTTATAGGGAGCTATTGTTCCTGCATCAACAGGTTGATAATTTTGGCCCTCAGGAGAATAAATTCCTGCTTGTGAGAACAACCCGTCCATGCCAAATGTTCTAGCTTCGTCAGGAACAATTGGAACAATATACTTGCCAATATCTTCCTCTCTTAACATTTTTGAAATCATCCTAACCAAAACTAGCGTAGTTGAAATAGATCGATCTATCCCATTAACAAAATCATCAAATAATTCAATATCAGGCGCTTTAAGCTTCTCGCAAGAATTAAATCTAATTGGTTGATAACCTCCGAGCTCCTTTCTTCTAGAGTGCAAATACATCATTTCTTCAGAGTTAGGATCTGGAATATAAAACTTAGCTAATTTCCTATCCTCATCCGATAATGGAATACCCAAATGTTCAGCAATCTCGATTCTCTCATCATCTGACATGGTCTTCTTTTGATGTGCTATGTTACGTCCTTCCGACCCTTCTCCCAATCCATAACCTTTTAGGGTTTTAACTAAAAGCACAGTTGGTTTTCCCTTAGATTTCATAGCATTATCGAATGCTGCATAAAGTTTTTTATGATCAAAACCACCGCGTTTGATGTCTTTTAGTTCTTTATCACTCAAATTAGACATTATAGACTCAAGCTCCTTGTTACCTTTGATCCAATGCGCTCTTTGATTTTCACCAGATGAAACTGAATACATTTGATACTCACCATCAACAACTTCATCCATTCTTCGCTGCATCACATCATTATGATCTATAGAAAATAATGAGTCCCACTCAGAACCCCATATAACTTTAATGACATTCCATCCTGAGCCTCTAAATACAGCTTCAAGCTCTTGAATAATCTTACCATTACCTCTAACCGGTCCATCCAATCTTTGAAGATTGCAATTAACCACAAAAATAAGATTATCTAGTTGCTCTCTTGAAGCAATGTTAATGGTCCCAATGCTCTCAGGTTCATCCATCTCTCCATCACCCAAAAAAGCCCAAATCTTCCCTACATCCTTAGACAATAATCCTCTATTTTTTAAATATTTTGCAAATCTAGCGTAATAAATAGAATTCACCCCATTAAGCCCCATTGATGCAGTAGGACTTGGCCATAATTCTGGACGTCTCCTTGGATGAGGATAAGACGGAAGGCCGCCCTCTTCTTGCAACTCTCTTCTAAAATTTCCTAACTCTTCAATTGAAAGTCGACCTTCTAAAAATGCTCTAGAATAGATGCCAGGAGATGCATGTGCCTGAATATTCATCATGTCTCCTTGGTAATCATCTGATCTGGATTTGATGAAATGATTTAAAGCCACCTCTGTCATTGTGGCAGATGAAGCATAGGTAGCAATATGACCTCCCACACCTTCTCCAGAATCATAAGCTTGTAAAACCATTGCCATGGCGTTCCAACGTATGGTATTTTCAATCTTTTTTTCTAACTCTAAATTACCTGGATAACTAGGCTGTTCAGATAAGGGAATGGTATTTCTATAAGGTGTATTTAGGGTTGCTTCAGTTAAAGTAATGCCTTGACTTAAAGCAAAGTTTTGTAAAGATCTAAGCAGTTCTTTGACTTGTTTTTGACCATAACTGTCCTTGACTGCTGCTAAGGACTCAACCCACTCATTAACTTCAATTTTCCATTCGTCCTCAAAGCTTTTGTCTGAAGAATTCTCTATGGATATAATATCAGCAGCTTTTTTGGGGTCACTCATCCTAGTTGGTCCAAATATTTTAATAACAACGATTCACTAAAATTTATAGAGACTACTGTACCATGAGAATTATAATTGTTTTGCAGAAATGAGATAATATTAACCATAGGATAAATACAAATAAAAAGTTACAAATATGCCTGATTATAGATCGAAAACATCAACGCACGGGAGAAATATGACCGGCGCCAGAGCATTATGGCGTGCCACGGGAATGAAAGATAACGATTTTGGGAAACCTATAATTGCTATAGCTAATTCTTTTACTCAGTTTGTTCCTGGTCATATTCATCTTAAAGATTTGGGGCAAATGGTGGCTCGAGAAATAGACAAATCTGGGGGAGTAGCAAAAGAATTCAGTACTATAGCTGTTGATGATGGAATTGCTATGGGTCATTCAGGCATGTTATATAGTCTTCCCTCAAGAGAACTCATAGCAGATGCAGTTGAATACATGGTTAATGCGCATTGTGCTGATGCCTTAGTATGTCTTTCAAACTGTGACAAAATAACCCCAGGAATGTTAATGGCCACAATGCGTTTAAACGTTCCAACAATCTTTGTTTCAGGTGGCCCAATGGAAGCGGGTAAGAGTTTTATTAAAGGTAAAGAAACAACATTAGATTTAGTGGATGCTATGGGTCTGGCTGCTGATGACTCGATTTCAGACGAAGATCTTGAGAACGTAGAACGATCTGCTTGCCCAACTTGCGGTTCATGCTCTGGAATGTTTACTGCTAATTCCATGAATTGTCTTGTTGAAGCCTTAGGCTTCGGACTCCCAGGTAATGGGAGTGTTTTAGCAACACATGTTGATAGAAAAGACTTATTTCTAAAAGCTGGGAAGCTTATTGTTGAAATCACCAAAGCATATTATGAAGAAGACAATGAACAAGTGCTTCCAAGAAATATTGCTAGTAAAGAAGCATTTGAAAATGCCATGACCTTAGATATAGCGATGGGTGGTTCAACCAACACTGTCCTACATATTTTAGCTGCGGCTAAAGAGGGAAACATCAATTTTACAATTAATGACATCGATCGATTATCAAGACGAGTTCCAAATTTGTGTAAAGTCGCTCCAAGCAGTCAATTTCATCTAGAAGATGTGCATCGTGCTGGAGGCGTAATGGCAATTTTAGGTGAACTAGAAAAAGCAAAATTACTAAATACTGAAACAAAAACTGTCCATTCTTCTTCATTAGAAAAAGCCATTGAGCAATGGGATATTAATCGTAATCCCAGTGATAAAATTAAAAAGTTCTACTCGGCTGCACCAGGTATGATTCCAACAATTGAACCCTTTTCACAAAATAAACGTTTTGAAAAATTGGATCTTAATCGTGAAACAGGGTGTATTAGAAACACAGATAATGCATACAGCACTGACGGAGGATTAGCTGTACTTAAAGGCAATATTGCTGAAGAAGGATGCATAGTAAAAACTGCAGGTGTGCATGAAAGTAATCTTATCTTTAGTGGAACTGCAAGAATATTTGAAAGTCAAGATGAAGCAGTCGAGGCCATTCTAAATAATGCCATAGAACCTGGTGATGTTGTGCTTATTCGTTATGAGGGCCCTAAAGGCGGACCTGGCATGCAAGAAATGCTTTACCCGACCAGTTATCTAAAATCAAAAGGCTTAGGGAAAAAATGTGCTCTTATCACTGATGGAAGATTCTCAGGAGCCACTTCAGGTTTATCCATTGGTCACATATCTCCTGAAGCTGCATCTGGAGGGAATATTGCTTTGGTAGAAGACGGTGACATAATAAATATAGACATACCTAAAAGAACTATAAATGTTGATTTATTACCTGAAGAAATTGAACAAAGAAGGGTGCTAATGAAGAGTGGAGGTTCTAAGGCATGGAAACCCAGAGCTAGGAATAGGGTTGTTAGCCAAGCATTGAAAGCCTATGCATTGATGGCTGCTTCTGCCTCTGATGGAGCTGTTAGAATTGTTCCTGAGGAAAAGAAACATGATTGATAAAATTAGAAAAATTGGAATTTTAGGTGGAACTGGAGCCTTAGGCTCAGCTTTAACAAAAAAGTGGGCTATAGCTGGATATGAAATATTAATTGGGTCCAGAGACCCTGTAAAAGCTCAAAAAATAGCAACACAAGTTAACGCAGAACTCAATGTAAGTAATATCCAAGGATTGGATTCGAAAACAGCAGCAAGAGAATCTGATATTTCTGTTTTAACAGTGCCTTATTCAAGTCATGCTGATACTCTTAATTTAGTTAAGGAAGATCTTAAAGGCAAAATCTTGATTGATACAACTGTACCACTGCAAAAAATGGTTACAAAAGTTCAATTACCAGCAATTGGCTCAGCAGCAATGGAAGCCCAAAGAATCCTTGGTACCGAGGTTGAAATTGTTGCAGCTCTGCAAAATATTGGCTCACACCTGATTGACTCAAAGGATACTATTAAAGCAGAAGTTTTAGTCACTGGAAATAATAAAGAATCTGCTGAAACAGTTATGTCTTTACTTGGTTGTCTTGGTCTTAAATGTTGGTATGCAGGTGGTCTAGAAAACTCAGCAGCAGCTGAAGCTCTAACATCTGTTCTTATTGTGATCAATAAAAACCATAAATTAAAATCGTCGGGTATCAAAATTACCTCGCATTAGCCTGACGCGTAATAATTTCATGAGCTTTAAATTGGCTATTAGCAAACTTGAAGTGTCAGCACTAAATCATGTGCCTTCAATTAAAGAGAATGATGACATTGCAGAAATTATTCTTAAATCTATGAACAAAGATTCTCTTGAATTAGAAGACAATGACATCGTTGTTATAGCTCAGAAAATAATCTCCAAAGCTGAAGGCTGTTTAGTTGATTTAGAAACCATTACTCCCTCTAATGAATCAATAAAAATAGCAGAAAAAACAGACAAGGACCCACGATTAGTTGAATTGATTATTCAAGAATCTAAAGAAATTATCAGAATTAAAAAAGGTGTAATCATTGTTGAACATCGTCTGGGACACATACTTGCTAACGCTGGTATCGATCAGTCGAATATAGATCATAAACCAGGCAAAGAAACCGTTTTATTACTACCCAAGAACCCAAATGAATCAGCTAAAAAGATTAAAGAATACATAGAGATTCAAACCGGTAAAACAATAGGGGTTATCATTACTGATAGTATAGGAAGACCTTGGAGATTAGGTACGATTGGGCATGCTATCGGAGCATCTGGTGTAAAAACAATAGTTGATTTAAGACAAAAAGGCACTGACTTATTTGGTCGTGAACTTCAAACAACTGTTATTGGTTTGGCAGATCAAATAGCCTCTTCTGCCACACTAATTATGGGAGAAAGTAATGAAGGAAAACCAATTGTTCTGGTTAAAGGCATTGATATGCCATCAGATTCTGATACCGTCGATGATTTAATTAGACCAAAAGAAGAAGATCTATTTCGTTGAACATGGCTAGTGGAAAAATTATAGCTCTTAGTGGGGGTGTTGGAGGTGCTAAATTAGGTTTAGGCCTACATCAAATTTGTGCACCAGAAGAATTATACTTCATCACCAATACCGGAGATGATTTCTTATATCTTGGCTTTTATATTGCTCCAGATGTCGATACATTGGTATACACCTTGGCTGGAGTAAATAATACTGAAACAGGCTGGGGAAGAGCAGATGAGACATGGAAAACTCATAATGTACTAGGTGAACTTGGCGCTGATAATTGGTTTAAACTTGGAGATAAAGATTTAGCCTTGCACCTTCATCGATCAAAAGCATTAAGAAACGGAGAACGGTTAACATCGATTACGCAAGACATCGCTAATCGCTTCCATTTAAAAGCAACTGTATTACCAATGAGTGATCACATGATCCAAACAGTCGTTGATACCAATAAAGGGTTACTGTCATTCCAAGAATATTTTGTAAAACAAGCTAATAAGCCCAAGATTAAAAATATTTCATTTAAAAGTAAAAACCCAGAACCTTCTGCTGAAGTTACTGAAATATTAATGGACCCTGACTTAAAGGGCATTGTTATATGTCCATCTAATCCTTATCTCAGCATAGATCCAATACTGTCTATTGAAAAGATAAGACAGTCCATCACAGAATCTAAACATCCCAGAGTCGCAGTTTCACCTATAATTAATGGACAGAGTGTCAAAGGACCCACCACTAAAATCATGGATGAACTAGGTTTAGAAACTAATGTGTTAACAATAGCTCAACATTATAAGGACTATATAGATGGAATCGTCATTGATACTTCTGATCAAGACTATGTAGGACAGATAGAATCAATGGGAATACAGGTTAAACTCTCAGAGATTATGATGAACAATGATGATGACAAAAAACGTGTCGCAGAAGATGTCATTCATTTTATTGATCACATATCATAAATAAAATCAGTTATGTGGGCAGTCATTCCTATTAATAGTTTCCTAAAGACCATGACTCGGTTATCAAAGATCTTAGATCAAAATAAAAGAATTGAACTAACTAAAATGATGGCTGATCGAATGATTAACAATTTAACTAATATTCCAGAAATAGAAAAAATTGTGTTGTTGACCAATGAATCAAAATGGGTCAAAACTTACCACAATAATAAAATTATCCATCGCAAAGACAAGACTTCTATTGATCTAAAAGAAAATATAAACCTAACAGCTGATTGGCTCTATCAACAAGGCGTAAAACAAATGCTATATGTTTCCATCGATCTTCCCTTTGCTGAAAAAAATGATTTGATAGAGCTTCTCAATCAACACACAAAAGGGTTAACAATAGTGGAAGCAAAAAAAGATGGGGGCACCAATGCATTAATTATTGATCTGTCTTATTTGATGAGATTTCAATTTGGTAAGCACAGTTTTGAGAAGCATATAAGGACAGCTGAAAGCCTTGGAATTCAAACAAATGAACTCCAAATAGAAGGCTTGAGTTTTGACCTAGATGATGTTGAAGATTGGAAAGATTTAATCGATAGAAATAGTGAGAGCGATCTTGCTTTAAATCAATTCTATGAGATTCGGAAATAGTCATTGTGAACGCGTTACTAAAAAGCTATAAATAATCTATGAAAAACGACTCACTTTCTTATTTTAAAAAAATTGGTGAATCAACACCCTTAAATGAATTGATGGAGAAAGCAAGGATTCTCCGTGATCAAAAAGGCACGCCCATTACATTTTCAAAAAAAGTGTTTATACCACTGACAATGTTGTGTCGAGATGTTTGTCATTATTGCACCTTTGCAAAGGTTCCAAGAAAACTTGCACACCCTTATTTAAGATCAAATGAAGTGTTAGACATTGCTAAAAAAGGAGCGCTACATCAATGCAAAGAGGCATTATTTACTCTAGGTGAAAAACCTGAACTTAGATACCAAGCAGCAAAGGATGACCTTAAATACTTAGGCTATCAAAGCACCATTGACTACCTATATGACATGTCCAAACTTGTTATTGAAGAAACGGGTCTGCTTCCACACCTTAACCCAGGAACCATGAATCTTGAGGAAATAAAACGATTAAGAGAGGTTTCGGTTTCCATGGGAATTATGCTTGAGTCCTCATCAACAAGGCTTTGTGAGAAAGGTGGCCCTCACTTTGGCTCTCCTGATAAAAACCCTGAGTTAAGGCTAAGTACAATCGAAAATTTGGGCAAAGCCAATATACCGGTAACCACAGGAATATTAATCGGTATTGGGGAGACCAGGACAGAAAGATTAGAAAGTCTTCTGGAGATAAAAAAACTCCATGACTTGTATGGACACATTCAAGAAATTATTGTGCAGAATTTTATCCCTAAGCCAGACACCAAGATGAGAAATACACCGGCACCTACAAAAGAAGATTTACTGTGGACCTTGTCGATGACAAGACTCATATTTGGAACTTCAATGAACCTCCAATGCCCACCAAATCTAAACATGGGATCACTGCCTGACGTCATAGATTCTGGCATTAATGATTGGGGAGGTGTGTCGCCAGTAACCCAAGACCATGTTAATCCAGAATCACCATGGCCTAATTTAGAATTACTGAAACTAGCCACTAATAATAAAGGCTTTGAACTAAAAGAAAGATTAGCTGTCTATCCAGAGTATCTTGACGGGAACTGGTTTGATAATCAATTGAAGCCCTATGTTTATGAGCAATCTAACACACAAGGGTATGGAAGGGATAATGATTGGCGATGCGGAGAGTCTAAAAATATTCCTTCATCTGGTAATCACCAAATCTGGAGCAAAGCAGTTGATACCAATAATGAAAATATTCATCAAATTATTGAAAAAGCCTTTTCTAAAACAGATCTTAATCATGATGAAATTACAACACTATTTCAAAGCAGAGGCGATGATCTTCATTTTGTATTGAACAAAGCTGATGAGTTAAGGAAAGCGGTTAATGGAGATAAAGTTAGCTATGTGATTACCAGAAATATTAACTACACCAACATATGTAAATACACATGTCATTTTTGTGCTTTTTCAAAGGGCAAAACCAAGGAAAATCTAAGAGGTAAACCTTACCTATTATCCTTCGATGAAATTGCTAACCGTGCTTATGAAGCATGGAATAGAGGAGCTACTGAGGTGTGTCTTCAGGGTGGGATACATCCACATTTTGATGGAAAAACATACATCAATATTTGTAATGCGATTATGAAGAAAGTACCTGAAATACACATCCATGCATTCTCACCACTTGAAATACAGCATGGTGCTTCAACGATGGATATGTCCGTAGAGAATTTCCTTCTACTCTTAAAAGATTCAGGATTAAAAACAATGCCGGGGACTGCTGCTGAAATACTTGATGATCGAGTCAGGCAACATATTTGTCCAGACAAGCTCAAATCAGAAGAATGGTTGGATGTTATTAGAACTGCTCATCGAGTGGGTATTAATACCACCTCAACCATTATGTTTGGTCATCAAGAATCAGTGAAAGATTGGTCTACGCATTTAGTCAAGCTAAGAGAACTTCAAAAAGAAACTCAAGGCATAACAGAATTTATACCTCTACCTTTCGTTAGTATGGAATCACCGATGTATAAAAGAGGAGATGCCCGACCAGGTCCAACGTTTAGGGAAGTTCTCTTAATGCATGCAGTTTCAAGATTGACTCTTCATCCGCACATTCAAAACATACAGGTTAGTTGGGTTAAATTAGGTCCTAAAGGAGCTGAGAGTTGCCTTAACGCTGGCGTTAATGATATGGGTGGAACATTAATGAATGAATCTATTTCTAAAGCTGCGGGCAGTATCCATGGACAGGAGTTTGCACCGGTAAAAATGGAAGAATTTATTAAAAAAGCACAAAGATCCCCTGCACTAAGAGACACACTTTATAATGAATTATTAAATAGTGATTATGAAACTATTGATGGGATGGAATTATTTTTGAACAGTGCCCATCCAGCTTATTAGTTCTTTTTCCATGGCAACACTCAACCTTAATCACCTTGGAATGTGCAATGCCTATAATTAAGAATACAATGATACGCATCGTCAAACTCTCACAACACTAATATTCTGCTACCGTACTTTTATTTTAGGACAGAAATTTGATCTGAATGAAAAGATAGGTATGATTCCTAAATGGAAATGATTATCATTTCTATTAATTAGGAAAGCAAGATTAACAATCCTTAACCTTCAACCGAAAGTTTCTCTTGCTCTCCTTTTCTGATTACCAGGAATTGTTAACCATGAATGAATTTATTATTGTTTTTCGAGAAAGCCTAGAAGCATGTCTGATTGTTGGAATAATTTTCACTCTTCTAGAAAAAAATAATCTAATAAAAGAAATTAAACAACTCTGGTTAGGTGTCATCGCTGCATTAATTGCTAGCGTCATAGTTGCGGTGATTCTAAATGATATAAAACAGTCAGTTGGTAATGCCTCATACACTGCTCTTTTTGAAGCTGTCTTTATGTTCATTACTGCGGGTCTGCTTTGGTATGTTATTTTTTGGCTATCTAAGCATGTCAGTGATAGAGATGCTTTGGAAGACCAGACTAAACAAGCTATAGCAACATCAGGTTGGGGGGTGTTTTTAGTTGTGTTTTTTGCAATTTTAAGGGAAGGCTTCGAAACAGTGATATTTCTAATGGGAAGTTTCTCAATGCTGGGCACCTTCTCCTACCTTGGTTTTGTAATGGGAATGCTTATAGCTGTCGTGATTGGCTACTTAATTGTGATGCAAGGACGAAGGATTGATCTTCGATTATTTTTCAGAGCCACGACATTTTTACTCGTGTTATTTGCTTCAGGAATGATTGCTTATGGCAGCCATGAAGCCGAAGAATTTCTTGTTAAAGGTGACCATTTGAATTGGGTTGGTCTTGATAATAAAAGTCAAATTACTCGAGTTTGGGACGTTTTACAGCCCAAAACTGAACTCAATGAAATGAATAACCCATCATTTTATTCTTATGACTTAAATGACAAAGGTAAATTCACACATCTTTTGCATGATAAGGGAAGATTTGGTGTTTTCTTAAAGGGATTTTTTGGTTACAACAGCAATCCAAACTGGGTTGAATTTATTATCTGGATACTCTCTCTTGTCTTAGGATTAAAGTTTTGGAGACAATTTTACTTCCAGAAATCATAGCCCCTTTTCTATTTAAGAATTCAGAATAAGTCTCTTATTGGTGGAGACAGGTAAGCCAAAGAAATTTTAAGTCCTGCCATTAACGAAGCAATTTGAACCAATACAATTGAGAAAGGCGACATGATAGTTAACTCAGGCATCAGAGAAGCCACAATATAAAAGGCAGAAATAAGAAGTATCCAGATTTCTCTGGAATGACTGATGAAAAACAGCATCATTAAATCAGCAATAAATGCCATCACAGCCAAGAGGAGATAGGCATAATAGAGGCGACTATAGCCCTCCACTGCCGTTTGTCCATAGTATCCATTAACAGACTCTGGAAAGGCATAAGAAAAATCAAGCGCCACAGCTAAAAAAACCATTGCCATGGGTGCCAAGATAAGAAATCTAAAATAGCTGGTGTAGTTCATTTTAATAACCACCTAAAACACTTCATTAGCTATGACTTCCATGGATTTCTTATTGGCATTTCCTAGAACCAAAGTACCAATCTTCCCAGTTTTATCAAGAGCCTTCCATGACTGTAGTCTTTCCTTAATTCTTTCTGGGGGGCCAATGAGTGCACATTCATCAACTAGCTCATTAGGCACTGCCATTATGGCTTCTTCTTTTTTTCCAGATAGATAAAGATCTTGGATAGTTTCTGCGGCTTCCTCGTAACCTAGTCTTTTAGCATAGTCATTATAAAAATTTTTTGATTTTGCACCCATGCCTCCAATATATAGTGCAAACATTGGTTTCATCGCCATGGTACAAAAATCAACGTCACCCATAGCCACAGGAACAAATGGTGCAACATCAAAGCCATCATAACTTTTATCTTCTGCAGCCTTCTGGAAACCTTCCTCTACATATTGACCAATAAGATCAAACTTTTCTGGGTTCATCCAAATCGGAAAAACACCATCGGCCACTTCTCCTGCACATCTCAATCCTGCAGGGGTAATAGAGGCGGTATAAATTTTTAGATCGTCAGTGCTATGTAAAATACTTTTTAGCGGTTTACCTAATCCTGATGAGCCTTCTCCAGTATAAGGGATCTGATAATGGTATCCCTCATGAACTAAGCGCTCCTTTCTCTCAATAATCTTTCTAACAATGGAAATATACTCTTTTGTTCTGGTCAGAGGCCTTCCATAAGGTTGCCCATACCATCCTTCAACAACTTGGGGTCCAGATGGGCCAAGCCCTAAAAGAAAGCGGTTATCCGAAAGAGCATTTAATGACATAGCTGTCATTGCTGTCATAGTCGGTGTTCTGGCTTGCATTTGCATAATTGCTGTACCGACTTTTATTGTTGATGTGGAAGCCAAAACATAAGCGGCAACAGAAACTGCATCTGAGCCATATGATTCTGCAGCCCAAACTGATTCAAACCCAAATTCCTCAGCAGCTAAAATATCATCCATTGGTATTTCAAGCTTGGCTGGAGAGTAGCCTAATCCCATTCCTAATTTCATGATTTCTATTGTCCCAAATATTGAATGAATAACTATTATAGGATGAAGTATTTTTATTTCAAAACAAGAACTTAAATTAAACTCTTTAATAATTTTTTCTTTTATTTTCTATGATTGCCAAATATGGAGCTATAGAATAGGATCCTAAGATTATAATCTAAGACTGACTATTTTTATTATGGGAAAAATAGATAAAAAATGGCAAGAAAAAGCCGCTGAAGAACTCAAGGGTGACAACACTGAATCGCTTAACTGGAATACTCTAGAGGGCATAGAAGTGAAACCGCTGTATACGGCGGATGATCTTATGGAACTGGAACATTTAAACAACTTACCTGGGTTCCCACCATTCTTGAGAGGCCCAAGAGCCACAATGTACAGCAAAAGACCTTGGACTGTTAGGCAGTACTCTGGATTTTCTACGGCAGCAGAATCAAATAAGTTTTACCGAGATAATTTATCTGCAGGTCAAACAGGGCTCTCTGTAGCTTTTGATTTAGCCACACACAGGGGGTACGACTCAGATCATCCAAGGGTTCCAGGCGATGTCGGGAAAGCAGGTGTTGCTATAGACAGTGTCGAAGATATGAAGATTTTATTTGATCAAATACCGCTAGATAAAATGTCAGTCTCGATGACCATGAATGGGGCAGTAATACCCATAATGGCAATGTTCATTGTTGCGGCAGAGGAACAAGGTGTGGCAAAAGAGGTGCTTAAAGGAACTTTGCAAAACGATATATTAAAAGAATTTATGGTGAGGAATACCTATATCTACCCACCTGAGGATTCAATGAGGATTGTGGCAGACATTATTGCCTATTGCTCTAAACAACTTCCTTTATTTAATTCTGTTTCTATTTCTGGATATCACATGCTTGAAGCGGGTGCTACTTGTACCCAAGAATTAGCCTATACCATTGCTGATGGACTTGAATATGTAAGAGCTGCTAAAAACCAAGATCTTGATGTCGATTCATTTGCTCCTCGGTTGTCATTCTTTTTTGGTATTGGGATGAATTTCTTTATGGAAATTGCGAAGCTCAGAGCGGCAAGAGTCCTATGGTCTGAATTAATTGAGCAAGAATTCAAACCAAAAAATCCAAAATCCTTGATGTTAAGAACTCACTGTCAAACTTCTGGAGTAAGCTTAACGAGTCAGGACCCATACAATAATATTGTTCGAACCACCATCGAAGCTATGGCTGCAGTCCTTGGGGGAACTCAATCCTTACATACAAACTCATTTGATGAAGCGCTTGCCTTGCCAACCCCTTTCTCAGCAGAAATTGCAAGAAACACTCAGCTGGTACTTAGGGAGGAGACTGGGTTAACAAAAGTTGTCGATCCACTTGCAGGGTCATATTATGTTGAATCATTGACTGGATCAATTATTAAAGAAGCCCGAAAGCTTATCGATGAAGTTGAGGAACTTGGGGGAATGACAAAAGCTGTTCAGGCCGGTGTTCCAAAACTCAGAATCGAAGAGTCTGCTGCAATTAGACAAGCAAAAATTGAAAAAAAAGAAGAAATTATTGTTGGCGTAAATGACTACTTTTCTTCGAATGAGCAAGTTGTCGACATCTTATCCATTGATAACCAAGATGTCAGAGAACAACAACTCAATAAACTAAAAACAATTAAAGAATCACGTGATGAAGAGAGGTGCCAACAGACTCTTGAAAACATAGAGTCAACAGCACGAAATGGCGGCAACCTTTTAGAGGTAGCCATTGAAGCTGCAAAAACTAGAGCCACAGTGGGAGAAATTTCCCAAGCCATGGAAAATGTGTTTGGTAGGCATCAAGCAGTAGCCCGCTCAATAAGTGGTGTGTATCGTAGTGAATATGAAGGGGACGATGAATTTATGAACATTGAAGAAAAAATTGCTAACTTTTCTTCTGCTAACGGCCGAAGACCAAGAATTCTGGTGGTCAAATTGGGTCAAGATGGGCATGATCGTGGGGCCAAAGTTATTGCGACTGCCTTTGCTGATATGGGCTTTGATGTAGATATTGGCCCATTATTTCAAACGCCTGAAGAAGCTGCTAAACAAGCAATTGAGAATGATGTGCATATTCTTGGTGTATCAACACAAGCTGCTGCTCACAAAACCTTAGTGCCAATGTTAATAGAGGCACTTAAGGAACAGAATGCAGAAAACATACTGATTGTTTGCGGAGGAATCATTCCTAAGCAGGACATACCAGAACTTGAATCTATAGGTGTAGGAGCAGTTTTTGGACCGGGTACAAATATTGCAAAAGCCGCTCTTAAAGTCCTAGATTTAATTGAATAAAAGCATGAAAGGAAATATAAAAGAATTAGAAAAAAGAAAAGAAGCTGCCCGCTTGGGTGGTGGCGAAGAACGAATTCAGAAACAGCATGCCAAAGGTAAGCTGACTGCTAGAGAGAGAATTGATATCTTAATTGATGAAGGTACATTCGAAGAATTAGACACCTTGGTTGAACACCGAGCAGTTGATTTTGGCATGGAAGAACAAAAAATTCCTGGTGATGGAGTGGTCACCGGGTACGGAAAAATAAACGGGCGTTTAGTTTATGTATTTAGTCAAGATTTTACTGTGTTTGGTGGCTCATTATCTGAAACTCATGCTGAAAAAATATGCAAAGTAATGGACCATGCAATGCAAAACGGCGCGCCTTTAATTGGGTTGAATGATTCTGGTGGTGCTAGGATCCAAGAAGGCGTTGTTTCTTTGGGTGGTTATGCAGAGGTGTTTAAGCGCAATGTCCTAGCTTCAGGAGTAGTGCCACAAATCTCCTTAGTCATGGGTCCGTGTGCAGGTGGTGCAGTATATTCACCAGCCATGACAGATTTTATTTTTATGGTTGAAGACAGTTCTTATATGTTTGTCACAGGCCCTGATGTCGTAAAAACTGTAACCCATGAAGAAGTTTCGGCAGAAGAACTTGGTGGAGCTTCGACACATAGTAAAAAATCTGGTGTCGCTGATCTTACTTTTGAGAATGATACAGAAGCATTATTAATGACCCGTGAATTCATGAGTTTTTTGCCACAAAATAATCGAGAGAAACCACCTGTAATTGAGAATCAAGATCCAATGGATAGGGAAGAAACATCCCTTGATACCTTAGTGCCACAAGATCCTGCAAAACCCTATGATATGAAAGAAGTGATTCATAAGCTCGGTGATGAGGGAGAATTTTTTGAAATACAACCTAATTATGCACAAAACATTGTTATTGGTTTTATTAGATTGAACGGTACTACGGTTGGTGTTGTAGGTAATCAGCCGATGGTGTTAGCTGGATGTCTTGATATAGATTCATCAATAAAAGCAGCTAGATTTGTCCGCTTCTGTGATGCGTTTAATGTCCCCCTACTCACTCTAGTTGACGTTCCAGGATTCATGCCAGGAACCTCTCAGGAACATGGCGGTATCATAAAACATGGTGCTAAACTACTTTTTGCATACGCTGAAGCCACCGTCCCAAAAGTGACATTAATCACCAGAAAAGCTTATGGTGGAGCTTATGATGTTATGAGTTCAAAACACATCAGAGGTGATGTGAATTTTGCCTGGCCATCTGCAGAAATTGCTGTGATGGGACCAAAAGGTGCGGTCGAGATTATCTTTAGAAAAGACATTGGTGATGAACAAAAGATTCAAAAAAGAACCGAAGAATATAGGGAAAAATTTGCTAATCCATTTATTGCAGCTAGTCGTGGTTTCATAGACGATGTGATATTGCCCCATCGATCTAGAGAGAAATTATGCCGTTCATTTGACATGCTAAAGGATAAACAACAAACCAACCCATGGCGTAAACACGACAATATTCCTTTATAGAATATGTTTAATAAAATACTCATTGCCAATCGCGGTGAAATTGCCTGTCGAGTCATTAAAACTTGTAAGGATATGGGTATTAAAACAGTTGCGGTTTATTCTGATGAAGATGCGAATGCCATGCATGTTGATTTGGCTGATGAATCATTTTGTATTGGTGGCTCAACTGCTTCAGAAAGTTATCTTGTTATAGATAAAATCATAAAAGCATGCCTCGAATGTGGTGCTGAAGCTGTACACCCAGGTTATGGCTTCTTGTCAGAGAATGATGATTTTGCTACGACCTTAGAAAAAAACAATATCGTCTTCATAGGACCCAAGAGCGAAGCCATTGTCAGCATGGGCGATAAGATCGAATCAAAGAAGATCGCTGAGAAAGTTGGGGTCAATGTTATCCCTGGATTTACAAAAGCAATAAAAGATAGTGAAGAGGCGGTAAAGGTGGCAAATGATATTGGTTATCCGGTGATGCTGAAAGCCAGTGCTGGTGGCGGTGGTAAAGGCATGAGAGTTGTTAATAATGACCAAGAATGTCTTGATGGTTTTGAACATGCGAAAAATGAAAGCTTATCAAGCTTTGGTGATGATCGAATATTTGCTGAGAAATTCATTACTGAGCCACACCATATTGAAATACAACTTTTGGCAGACCAACAAGGTAATACTGTTTACCTTGGGGAAAGAGAGTGCTCTATTCAAAGGCGACATCAAAAAGTTGTTGAGGAAGCCCCCTCTCCTTTCATCAGTGATAAAACTAGAATAAAAATGGGTGAGCAAGCTGTGGCTCTTGCGAAAGCTGTCAACTATGAATCAGCTGGTACAGTTGAATTTATCGTTGATAAAGAACAACAATTCTATTTTCTGGAAATGAACACCAGACTTCAAGTTGAACACCCGGTTACAGAAATGGTTACTGGAATTGACCTGGTCGAAAAAATGATAACCATTGCTGCAGGTGAATCATTAAATCTTCAGCAAGACAAAATTACTACCTCAGGTTGGGCACTTGAATCAAGAATATATGCTGAGGACCCCTATAGGGAATTTATGCCTTCGATTGGACGTCTAACAAAATATCGTACTCCCAAATCTTCAATGAATGTAAGGATTGATACTGGAATCAGAGAGGGCAGCGAAGTGTCAATGTTTTATGATCCTATGATTGCAAAGCTAATTACCTATGGTAATACGCGTGATGAAGCCATTCAGTATATGCTGAGTGCCATTGATCAATACGTTATTTCAGGGGTCTCTCATAATCTTAATTTTTTGAGCTCAATTATGCAAAATACAAGGTTTCAATCGGGTAATACAACAACTAATTTTATTGCTGAGGAATACCAAGATGGCTTTAAGGGAGAATCTGGAACTGAACACGAAACACAAACAATCGCCTGTGTTCTGGCCTGTTATCATACCGATCAACTTAAACGGATAAAAACAAACCGTATGATTACCAATCAATGGACTGTAAAAATTAATGAGCAACAAATACCTGTGAGAACTGAGGATACAGACACACTAATGAAAGCTATATCGCAAACAAATGAATACAACATTCTTATCAACAAACAACCTAATGATCCTAGAGTCCAAATAAAGATTAATGATGAAGAGCTCTACTTCCAAATTGAAAATCAATACCCAGGATATCAACTCACTCATAGAGGCAGAGTGTTCAGTGCATTAGTTTCTAGACAAAGAACTGCAGAATTAAATCGTTTAATGCCAAAAAAAATTCCGCTTGATCTTTCTAAATATCTGCTCTCACCTATGCCTGGTCTACTGATGAAAATTTGTGTAGAGGAAGGGCAAACTATTAAAAGCGGAGAAGAGCTAGCAGTTGTCGAAGCAATGAAAATGGAAAATAGCCTAAGAGCAAGCAAAGACGTTAAAATTAAATCGATATTAACAACAGAAGGCGCTAACCTAGCAGTAGACCAAAAAATTCTGGAATTTGAGGATTAATTTGAAGACATCAGATATTGAATTATTAGCTCAGTCAATCACATCAGGAGATAGAAAAGCCATTGCGAATGGAATCACCTTAGTTGAGTCAACAAAAGAAGAAGATCAAGCCTTAGCTGAACAACTCTTGAGCAAACTTAAAACTTCAACAAACGACAGTATTAGAATAGGCATATCAGGGCCACCAGGGGTTGGGAAATCAACATTTATCGAAGCCATAGGCCACCCAGTTTTAGAAACTGGTGAGTGTTTAGCCATTCTGGCAATAGATCCAAGCTCAAGTATTAGTGGAGGATCTATACTCGGAGATAAAACTAGAATGGAGTCCTTATCTCGAAGTAAAAACACTTTTATTAGGCCTTCTCCTTCAGGAGGTAACTTAGGCGGTGTTAACCGATCTACCAGAGAATCAATAAGTATTCTTGAAGCCGCTGGATATTCTGTAATCTTGATTGAAACTGTTGGTGTTGGTCAAGCTGAAACTGAAGTTTTTGAAATGACTGATATCTTTTTGGTCCTACTAAGTCCTGGCGGTGGTGATGAATTACAAGGCATAAAACGAGGAATTACTGAGTTGGCTGATATCCTTGTGGTCAATAAATCTGACGGCAATCTTTTAGCAACTTCTAAAAGCACAGTGCTTGATTACAAAAATGCTCTTAAACTCCTAAAACCTAGAATTAAACAATGGACTATTCCCATTCTTTCTTGCTCTGCCCTGCAAAAAGAAGGAATTAATGAGGTCTGGGATCAAATTCTTGAACTAAAAAATCATCTAATAAACACTGGGCAACTTAAAGAAAAGAGACAAAGACAAAATGAAATTTGGTTAAAAAATAAGAAAAAAAATCTTATACTTGCTGCTATAGAGTCAGATGAAACTTTAATTGATAAACTTAGCCAGACAAAGACAACACAGTGGCAAGAAATTAAAGAAACTAGTTTCTTGTCTGATGTTATAAAAAAAATTAAAGAAAAAATGAAATGATAGGACGATTAAATCACATTGCCATCGCAGTACCTAACCTAGAAGATGCCAGCCAGGTATATAAAGAAACACTAGGTGCTATAGTCTCAGAACCAGTGCCAATGCCTGATCATGGAGTCACCACTGTCTTTGTTGAACTTCCCAATACCAAGATAGAACTGATAGAGCCTTTGGGTGAAGAATCACCCATAAGTGCGTTTATTAAAAAACACCCAAAGGGTGGCATGCATCATGTGTGCTTTGAGGTTAATGATATCTTCCAGGCCAGAGACCAGATGATTGCATTAGGAGCAACCATTGTTGGAGCAAAAGAACCCGCTATTGGTGCACACAACAAACCTGTTATTTTTATGCATCCCAAAGATTTTTTAGGCACTTTAATTGAACTAGAACAGAAAGATTAACTCTTATCAAAATCGATATCTAATTTTTGCAGCGAAGGTGTTGCCTTCAGGTTCTTGCCAAGTGGTTCGAAAGATTTTAGAAGTTCCGGCCTCGTCATCAAAGTAATAACCGCCTCCACGAGTATAAACTAGATAGAAATTTGACAACGGAGCTATTTCATATTTATAACGAATCTGAAAACCTATTTTTCCAAGATTAATACTGTTCTCAGTTTCATTGCTACTAACCAAAAAACCTTTACCGTCTGCATACCAACCTTTGCCTTCCTGATTTCTAAAAGACACGGCTTCTAGTTTGATCTGCAACTCTTGTTTCTGGCTTGGGTACCAACGTGTTCCAAAATTAAGACTGGTTCGAGTTTGAGCATAGGTTCCGTAATGGTTGTCTCCTAAGCGGGTTAACCAATTAGTGCTGGTGTGATGGTGAGTTCTTATCCAGAACCTAAGATTGTCCTTAGGAGTGAATGTAACACCACCGGATATTTTTTTATGATGATTTTTAAAGGCATAGAAATCATCCATTTCGGATTGTAATCCTAAATTATAATTCCAAGCCCCGTAGGTAGGGCTTCTGTAATCAACCTCATAATTAGCTCCCGATCCGGTCTTTATAAACGGTGCAATTAAGCTCCCTCGAGTAATTTCATCATCTTTACCTTCTGCTTTCGCAAAAATATTTACACTTAGCGATGCAGTGCTTTTAAAGCTCTGCCTGAAAAAGAGGGTGTAGAATTCATTTAAGTTATCATGGTCTGAATTATTTTGGTCCCAAATATCAAAGTTATAGGTTCGATTGTTGATTTTTGAATCTTTTGGAAAATCAGTTCTGGCGTAGTTAACAGAAACTCCATAGGATAATAAATCATTTCTCCATAGGTACCCCATGTCATTAATATTGAGATCCTCATCAAAATAATAAACTTCAGCTGCATATCGAATCTCTTTTGATGGTCTATAAGAGACAGCTGTTCTAGACCCAAAACCACTATCCTCTTGGTCAATACTAGACATCATAGTCAAGTGCTCAACCTTTAAGCCATTGTCAGGAAGATACTGGTAATCAAAAGCATTAACGGTTGCCTGTCGATCAATAACATCTTTCTGAGTGTGGGTAACCATGTAACCAATTTTCTGATCACCTTGATGACGTAATGCTCTGAAAGCAAAAAAATCATTGCCCTGGCTAAAATCCTCATCTTTCTCAAAGGCTGCAAAAGCGCCAATGTCTGTGGTCTCTCCAAGCTTTGTGTACTTAATGGCTGTATCAATGTCATTGATGCTCTGTTGACTGGCCTCACATTCTGCTTCTAATTCATCGCTGCCGCCTTCAGCAGCTGAATAGTTAGTGCAATCATAGTCTGGGTTACCACCAATTCGCCTGGTATGGAAAATAGAATACATTTCAAACCCAGGATACCAATTCAAACTGACATCAAATAGGGACTGACTTTGAGTGAAAAAAGGTCTTTTATCTGAATAAAATGTTTCTCTAGGTGAATAATTGATTACCACATTATCACTCTCAACTTGACCAAAATCAGGGTTTATTGTTGCAGTAATCTCTCCGCCTTTACCGTTGTTATAAAACACTTCAGCACCGGCATCAAATGAAGAGTCATCCTCAATAAAATCATTATTTGCAACTGCGTAAGGGAAGAAATCAAGTTGGCTAGGATTGGATTTAACCACTTGAATTTGATGAAGTGTGGACAAGAATTTTTCTCGTTGTGGGGTACTTTTGGGGAAAGCAAAATAATTACCTAGATACCTCACCTCACGACTAACACTGATACCAATAGTTCTTTTATCCCCTTCTTGCTCATTCATTGGAGCCATAGTCCAGGGAATAAAAAATTCTGAAAACCAAACTTCTTCTGATTCAGATGTTTTAGCAAACCACTCCCCATCCCAATCTCCATCTAAATTACTCTCATTGGTTATGGTGAAATCTATCAAAGCATCACCGAGTGAGACGCCTAACATATAGCCTGTATTTGCCTTATTATCAAAATCAACCACAACCACATTACGATCAAACTTATGCATTAGGTCGTCTCTTCGGTGCAGTCTTCTGTCTCTGGTGTCATATTCTTGAGCATTTATGAAGGCAAAATATAGACCCTTTATGTCTGAATAAATCAACACTTGGGTGTCCAATGGGGCTGGCTCTAGGCTAAAGGGGTTCGTGATGAAAAAATCATTCAACTGCTGAGCTTCTTGCCACTCTTTTTCATCCAAAACACCGTCAATAGTAATTTCAGAAAATACTGGAAAAGTCGCACCAAGCAGTATTAAAAAAAAGAGAGTTTTAATCTTATTCATAAATTAAGTAGAGAGTTAGCTGTTGCAGTCAAAGTGGATGCATTGATTGACGAGTAATAATTGATCTGATGTTCAAAACTTCTGAAATTTCTCTTGGTCATTGCTTCTAAATTTGGCCTCTTCTCCTCTGGCTTATCACCTTTGCCAATCCCCCCACCAAATTCAATAATGGTATCAATTTGATAAATCAATGAGGTCTGCATACACCCTAACCAATTAACTGGTTTGTATAACTGTTGATAGAGAAGATCTGCAGTGGAGCTACCGTCTTGTTGATGAATATCAGCTGAATAATTTGATAATACGGGCGCACTCAATGATCCAAAATGAGTCCTATCAAGCATTGTTTTAAATTCATCTGCTGCGCCCTTCATTAAATCAGTATGAAATGCACCTTCTGTATCAAGTTTAACTGTTCTTTTTTTAGGATGAAGTGTCAAGATATGTTCTTGCAATTGATCAATATTGGACTCAGTTCCACCAATTACTGTTTGTTGTTGTAAATTGATGGTAGCCACCTGACACCCGAAGTCTTCAGCAAGTGCAGCACTTTCAACTTGATTGAAAGGTAAAGCAAGCATTGATCCTGACCCAAAATTACCCATCAATTCACCCCTTTTGTTGACAAGCTCAAGTCCATCTTCGAAGCTAATACTTCCTGCTGCTACTAATGCAGTGTATTCCCCTAAACTGTGTCCAGCTAACAAACCAGGTGTGTATTGATTGTCAGTCAACTCATTAAAAACCTTCAAGCAAGCTATTTGATGAGTAAAAAGCACTGGTTGTGTGTAACGTGTAAGGCTAATTTGCTCTTTCTGATCACTGAAAGACAATTCGACTAGATCGTAGCCTAAGAGTTCACTGGCTTGATGGTAAATGTTTCTTGCCGACTTATAGCTTTCATATAAATCTTTACCAATTCCTTTATATTGTGATCCCTGACCA
Organism: Gammaproteobacteria bacterium; assembly: GCA_029941465.1. Taxonomy (GTDB): domain Bacteria; phylum Pseudomonadota; class Gammaproteobacteria; order Steroidobacterales; family UBA11654; genus CACPJA01. The sequence goes on along the minus strand of JAPYQN010000003.1, from coordinate 22,597 downwards.
GGAAAAATATACATTAACTGAGTCATTTGCTCTCCAATAAAACTCAAATTTCCAGCCATTATGACTTATAAGGGATGAAAAACAAAAATAAACACTATTTAATAGCTAATCTCACAGTAACTTTTTGTAACAATGGAAATAGAAGATTCTAAATAGTAATATCATTCAATCGAATAGTCCTTAGGTGCTCAATTTGAAAGAAAAAAGAATAGCGATTATAGGTGCTGGCATTGGCGGCATGACTGCTGCTGTGACCTTAGCTCAAAAAGATATTCAAGTCAGTGTTTTTGAACAAGCTCCTGAACTGAGTGAAGTGGGAGCTGGAATAACCATTACACCAAATGCAACCAAAGGCTTAATTCATCTTGGCTTAGATCAAGAAATGAAAAAAGTGGGCATGGCTCATACAAAACAAGGTGTAAGACATTTCAAAACAGGAGACATGATTGTGCCACTTGAGCGTGGTGAAAAAATGCTAGAAAAATACGGTGCCTATCAGTTCCAAGCCCATAGAGCAGATGTTCATAATGTATTAATTGATAAGTTTAAGTTAAATCATGCTGATTCAATATATGTGGACCATCAACTCACTGACCTTAAAGAAAAGGCTGATACTGTGGAGTTAATTTTCAGTAACGGTCAGATGCATGAATTTGATTTTGTAATTGGGGCAGACGGTAATCGATCGGCAGTTAGAAAAATAATAATTGGTGATGATGACCCAAAATTTGCTGGTTACGTGGCTTGGCGTGGACTGGTCCCGACCAAAGATCTAAGTAAGACTGATTTTGATGAATGCGGATCATCAGCTTTCATAGCCCCTGGAAGGGTCTTTGCAAGATACCTGGTTCGTAATAGTGAGTTGTATAATTATGTGGCCTTTCTTGCAACCGACCAATGGGCAGAAGAAGGCTGGTCTATTCCATCTGAAGTGGATATTGTTCTCGATATTTTTTCAGATTATAACCAACAAGTTAAAAATATTATCTCTGCAACACCACCAGAAGAGCTCTTTAAATGGGGTATTTTCACAAGAGAACCGGTATCCAAATGGTCGAGTGATAAAGTAACACTTTTAGGTGATGCCGCTCATCCTATTGAACCTTTTATGGGTCAAGGTGCTAGTCTTGCAATAGAGGATGGCGTGGTTCTTGGAAGGATTATCGAAACGGCTTCCAGTACCAAAGAAATAATTTCAAGATACGAGTCCTCAAGGATAGAGCGAGCCCATTTTGTAACTGAACACTCAAAAAAAGCTGGGCAAAGATTTACAGGCAGTGATCCGGATAAATATTCAAAAGAAGATCACAAGAATGAAGAGGAATTAGGGCTTTTTCATTATGACCCAGGGAGTGTTATAGTTTAGTTATGGTATCGCTGAGAAGATTATTTTATAAACCACCTCTGGTCGGTTTGCTCGCATTTATTGTGGTTTTTATTACCCAAGGGTTAGGGCATACCTTAATGGTATTGGTCGAGCAATTCTTTGGATCAGGTTATCAATATCAAGCGGCTTTTATCCTAGGGCTTATTGGTGCTTTGCTACTTTTTATTGGAATGAAAAATGAGAATGAAGTCCCGGCAACATGGTTAGGCTATTTTGCTGGTTTTTGCTTATGGACTGGCTGGATTGAATTTTCCTTCGTTTTTTATGCTGAATACCTCAACGTTGAACAAATCCTCCCTGACGGAAGACTCAACCCCTACCCAGAATATTTAGTTATGCAATCGTCCATTGGTGTATTAATGGTTAGTCTTTTATATTTTTTCTTCAATCGAGAAACAAAATGTAACTTCTTTCGCTGGTTTCAAAGAAATCTCAAATTATCGACGGGCAGACCAACAGCGGGTTATAAAAGAAATTATGCAGCCATTACTGCGATGGAGACGGTTTATGTCATCTGGTTCTTTTATATTGTCTTGTTACTACTCTATGAGGATGCTTTTGTGGGAGATCAGCATCCCTTAACTTACATATTCTTCTTTCTGAACACCGTTTGGGCGCTTTTTTTGATGTTCAGGTTAAGTAAATTTTGGAATGTAACTCGAGCAATTAGATACGCAATACCCACTGCTATTATTGCTTATAGTTCATATGAAATTATAGGTAGATGGGGACTCTTGGTTGAGTTCTGGGTTTATCCAAAAGAATACTTATCTGAGTTATTAATGATCTTTGGCGCAATCTCATTAGGGATTCTTATTGCTGTCATTACGCCTGAGGGAGAAAAACAAAGGCTCAGTGAAGAGCAACGACAGCAGGACTAATGTATATCAATTTCTGGTATGTGGCAGATCAAAGCCAAAACATCACTGAGTCACCAGTTAAGAAAAAAATGCTGGGTCAAAATTTTGTTCTGTTTAGAGACACCAAAGGTAAAGTACATTGCTTAAGTGATGTTTGCGTTCATCGAGGCGGTTCTCTATCAGGCGGAAAAATTGTTAAAGATTGCATTCAATGCCCTTACCATGGCTGGCAATTTAACGGAAAAGGCAAATGTCAAAAGATTCCTTCGTTGGACAAAGGTACAAAAATTCCTTCACGAGTTAAAGTGGACTCTTATCCCACAAAAGAATTGTACGGCCTAGTGTTCTGTTTTCTTGGTGATTTACCTGAAAAAGAACGATGTCCAATTATGAAAGTAAGTGAATATAAACAAGAAGGCTGGAGAACCACAACTCAATATTTTCAATTTAATATCGATTATAAGCGTTCCATAGAAAATGGGATTGACGGTGCACATAATGAGTTTGTTCACCCTACCCATGGATTTTCAGGTGAAGAAGATGATTACAAATCTCCCTCAATTGATATCAAAAACACAAAATGGGGTACTGGATTCTTTAGTCAAATGTATGCCCCTCCACTCAAAGAAAAAACCATGAGAGAAGCTTCAGGGAGAGATGAGAATGCCGTGATTGAAGCAGGCACTGGGCACCACGGAATATCAATGCTATGGACACATATCCATCCAACCCCAGATATTTTTATTCATCAGTACATGTATGAAACACCCATTGATGAAACACATACTAATTTGTTCCTTATTAACACCAGAAACTTTTTAATAGAACCAGAGCATGATGAGAGAGTGATGGAACGCAATCAGGTTGTGGCCTTTCAAGACCGTGATGTTCTAATAAATCTACACCCGAGATTAACTCCGGAAACCATAAAAAATGAATTTTTTGTAACCATGGATCGTCCAATAAAACGATACAGAGATTTACTTGATGAGTGGCAACAAAACGGTTGGAGAATTAACATCGATGAAGTGAGCCGAACTAGAATGAGTCATGCTTATGCTGTACCCAGCCCAGGTCGACGAAAAACCAAAGGCTGGGTGGTAGACCCTATTCCAATATTAAAGCCTTAAAAGAAAACTACTTCATAGCTTGACTGTATAGACATATAATCTAATTAAAGGACGATAAAAAGTATGTATATTAATTTCTGGTACCCTGTTTGTTTAAGTGACGAACTCCAAGACAAGCCTGTCAAGGTCACCATTCTTGGTCTTGATTTTGTTGCCTTTAGAGACAGTAATGGAGACGCGCACTGTTTAAGCGATGTGTGTGTTCATCGTGGTGGGTCTCTTGCGGGCGGTCTCTGTCATCAAGAAGACAACACCATTGCTTGTCCATATCATGGCTGGCGATACAATGGATCAGGGAAATGCACACAGATTCCCTCTTTAGGCAATGACAGTAAAATTCCAGCAAGAGCTAAAGTCGATAGCTACCCTGTGGAAGATAAATACGGCATTGTTTTTGCTTTCCTAGGAGATCTGTCTGAAAAAGATCGCCCTCCTCTTTATGAAATTGAAGAATACACAGCAGAAGGTTGGCGGGCAAATAAAACTATAACTATAGATATTAACTATAACTATGAGCGATCCGTTGAAAATGGGCTAGACCCTGCTCATAATGAGTTTATTCACCCAACCCATGGATTTGAGGGCGCAAAGAATGACTATAAAGTTAACCCAACACAAATAACTGATACCGACTGGGGAGCAAATTTTGCTCAACTATTTGATGCCCCACCTTTAGACAAAGAGATCTATGGAGATGAGGCAAGACAAGAATCGGGAGACTTAACTGTTTTTGGTGGATACCATGGCCCAAATACATTAATTACTCAAATTCACACTAAACAAGATATCAATTGGTTCCATCAATATTTTTTTGAACAACCCATCAATCAATTTCAAACCAAAATCTTTTTTGTCAACATGCGAAACTGGCTAATGGATGAAAACATGGATTCAATGATCATGGAAAGAAACATGGCTATTGCAAACGAAGACATTGTTGTTATGAACGATCTTAGACCTACAGTGACTCCACCTGTGTCAACAAAAGAAACATTAGTGCCAGCAGACCTTATCATTGGAAAATACCGAAGCACATTGGAAGACTTCAAAAATAAGGGCTATAAGATAGACACAAAAGAACTAAAAGATAAGCAACATAACACCGCCTTTTCAATTCCTTGTCCTGACAGGAAAACTGAAAAAAACTGGGTTCTAGACCCTATTCCATTGATTAAAGGGAAATAAAATACCCTTCATAGAGGATTCTATTGGGCAGATAAGCCCCCATCAATAACTAACTCACTTCCAGTGATTAATTTTGACTCATCAGATGCAAGAAATAAGATTGCATTAGCAACATCTTCTACATCAGCCAGGCTTCTTGCTGGGATTTGTTTTTCTAGTTTTTGGACTAACTCATCACTAGGGTTTGCAAAAAAAGATTTCATCATTTCAGTTTTAGCAAACACTGGATGAATGCTATTACATCTCACTAAGTTTGTTGTTCTCGCACAGTGAAGGGCAACAGATTTTGAAAGGTGCCTGACTGCTGCTTTAGCGCTGTTATAAGCAGCAAAATTATGTCCTGCGACTATTCCAGCTATAGAAGAAACATTGACTATAGAGCCATTCCCAGAATCTCTCATAAGCGGTATTGCATATTTACAGCCATAAAACACAGAGTCTAAATCAACCTTATGAACCAAATCCCATTCTTCAACAGTTGTTGCCTCAACATCTCCCATGAAGCCGATACCAGCATTATTTACCAGTATATTTAATTTTCCTTCAGCGCCTTGGATATCGTCTACAACTTTTTCCCAGTCTGCTGTGTTGGTGACATCATGGTGTAAGAAATTTAGATCAAATTCCTCTGCCACTATTTCGCCACCCTGCTGATTAATATCTGAGATATAAACAACTGCTCCTTCGGCCTTGAACATTTCTGCAGTTCTCTTACCAAAACCTGAAGCTCCACCAGTTATAAGAGCAACTTTACCTTCCAATCTATTAGCCATAATTTTTATACATTGTTAAAATTAGTTAGTTATTATAACTTCATAAAATCAAAAAAAGATAACAATAATTCAGTCAAGGAGGCAGTGTGGAAGCAAGAATTGGTCCGATAAAATTGTCTGAAGGTATATCTAGATTTAATGCCGTCACTTACCTTTATGCTTGCATTATTTGTATTGGTATTCTGGCTGGATTGAATTTTATTCAGCCATACATACTCAGCGTAGTTCTAGAAATACCAAGATCTGAACAAGGTACCATTAGTGGAAGCCTTGCTTTTATGCAAGAAATTATTGCCATAATTTTAGTGTCTTTCTTTGGCATTTTATCTGATCGGATTGGTCGAAGGCCAGTAATGGTTTTTGGAACAATGGTAGTGGCATTGGGCTTTGCATTGTTTCCTTATGCAGCAAATATTAATGAGTTGTACATCTACAGATCTATTTTTGCAATAGGTGCTGCTGCACTCTCCTCAGTATTGGCTATTATTGTAAACGATTATCCAACTGAACAATCAAGAGGGAAATTTGTAAGTCTTCATTCAGTCCTTAATGCACTTGGGGTTGCAATCTTTGCTGCGTTTCTAGGAAGACTACCAACAGTTTTCACTAATTTAGGCTATGACCCTATAACTGCAGGCCGTTTTACGATGTTGTTTGTTGCTAGTGTTGCATTTTTATCTGGCCTGATATTTGCAGGTGGATTAAAAGGAGGCACAGTAGAAAATCAAAAAGAAAAACCAGGCTTTAAACATCTAATGGCTACAGCCATAAAATCCATGAGGAACCCTAGGATTTCTCTGGCTTTCGCAGCAACACTTTTAGCTCGTGCTGATGTTTCAGTTAATGGGATTTTCATTTCGCTGTGGGCAGTAACCAGTGCGATTGATTTAGGAATCTCTACAGGTGAAGCATTTAAACAAATTGTGCCTGTGATCGTGATCACAAATCTTCTGAGTATTGTCTGGGCTTTTCTTTTTGGATCAATTATCGATCGAATCAACAGAGTAACGGCAATGGTAATTGCAATGGGGCTTGGAGTCATAGCTTATGGATCAATAGTTTTTGTTGATACACCACTGAATTATTCTAATTTACCGATTTTTATACTAATCTCTGCCAGTGCCATTGGGACAGTGATCGCTACGGCTAGTTTAATTGGGCAAGAAGCTCCAGTAAGAGAAAGAGGAAGTGTAATTGGTGTCAGCGCATTCTTTGGCGCTTGCGGGATACTGGTTGCAACTTCAGTAGGTGGTGTATTATTTGATAGTTTTGGTCCAAAAGGGCCGTTCCTACTTATCTGCTTTATACATGCAATAATCTTCTTTGGTGCTATTTTTGTAAGAATTAAATCACCGGGTGAATACTTTGGTGCCAACAAAGAGACGATTTAATGATAAGAAAAGGTTATGTCGATACATCAGGTGGGCAATGTCATTATAGATATATTGAAGGACAAGGCACTCCAATTGTTTTCTTGCATCAAACACCAAGTTCTTCATTAATGTTTGAAAAGTTAATGCATTCCTTAGAAGGAATGAATGCAGTAGCTATTGACACTCCTGGGTTTGGTCATAGCTTTAATCCTCTAGGCCAGCCCATGATTAAGGACTACTCATCTTGGTTAATTGAGGCAATAAATTCTCTTGAAATTAATCATTATCATTTATTTGGCCATCACACTGGAGCTTCAATAGCCATGCAGATCTCACTCATGGAAGAACGATCAGTCAAATCATTAACACTGGTGGGACCTTTTCTAGCAACAGCAGAGGAAAAAATGAAAATGAAAAAAAATATCAGTTCTAATTGGAGCCCAACAAAGGATGGTTCTCATCTTAAAAAAGCCTGGCATCTAGCAGGGGAAATTCTTGGTGCAAAAAATGATTTAGATCTTAGGCAAAGAGAAACTTTGGATGCATTGGGAGCACATCATTCTGCAGAACAAATACATCATGCGGTTTGGGAATACTCTGACATTGATGCTTATAAAAAAATACAACAACCGTGTTTAATAATGTGCGCAAAAGACGATGTGATGTACCCCTTTTTCAATCGTGCAAAAGAAATTAATCCGGACTCACAAACACAAGTAATTCTGGGTAAAAATCTAGAATTGGATTTAGACACTGAATCCATTGCAAATAAATTTAAAGGCTTTATAAATAAGATCTAGGATTTCATATGGATAATCAATTTACACAACGTTTATCTTCTCTAACCAGTTGGTTGGTCTTTATCCTTTTTGTGATAGTTTTCTTGAATATGTCTGAAACACCCAGAATCCCGACAGAGTCACCAGAACGTGAAATCTTAAGGAGCTTCCATTTGGTTATAGGATCACTGTTACTTGTGTTTAGCTTCATTCGGGTTTACCTATGGCTGTATTTCCCTCCACAAAATACTCAGCGATTACTCCCTGATCAGGCCTACACTCAAATTCATATTCTTCAATTCATGCTCTATATATCATTCATTGCACAAGGGCTCTCAGGAATTTTTACAGCGTGGTCAGATGGGTTAATTCAGTTTCTACCAGGCGCCGACTCAGTTAATCATTCTCTTTGGGTAACGTCTGGTTATCTGCATAGTGTTTTTGCCTTTTTTTATCTCATCCTGATCTTCTTCATTCTATTATTTAGAATCTATCATTTACTAAGGTACAGAGTCATTAGTATCAATATTTTTGCCTAACAACCATGAGAAGCTACTTTATTAATGCAAGAGCAACACACTGGTTATTGGTAGTGATTTTATTTGCTGTAGCAAGTTATTTACCTTATTTAATCTTTGGTGCCTTCCCTTTTGCTACACAAGTTAATCTGTCTGAAGATAAGATTGAGAACTTGGTCAAGGAGTTAGATCTTCCCAACTACTATGATTTGCATATTGATCAAGCAACTGAAGAAGACAAGTTACTAGAAAAACAAGCATTTGATAGTTGGGAAGGCGGGAAATGTAGGTTCTGTCACTCCCTTAGGGAAGATGATCGAGCTAGAATGGCACCTAGTTTATATAGGATTCTTGGTAAGCCAGCTGCGGTGGGTGAAAATTTCACCTATTCGCAGTCATTAATAGAAATGCGTAACAACGGATTGGTCTGGACACCAGAAACAATCGATGCTTTCATATCAGATCCTGAGAATTATATTCCTGCAAACAGGATGAGACTCGAGGGTATTAAAGACCCTGAGACTAGACAATTGATAATTAACTACTTGATCAGAGAATCACAATAATAAGGAGACTAAAATGGGAGTAAAATTTGAAACTGAAATCAATTTCCAATCCAACACCTGGAATCGAGATGCTTGGGCAAGAATTCAAGCTGATCTAGATTCAGAAAAAGAATCAATCTGCTATACGACTGGACAAATATTGGGGGTAAGACCAGGTGAAGCAGTTAAACAACTGTGCGGGTTTGAAACTTTCTTATGCACTCGCTTAATGCCGGCAGCAGAAGACGGGAGTATCAGACGATTAAATAAAGAAGTTATCTTTTATACCGACTCAAGAACAGGGCAAATGATAGACGAATGGACTAACCCGTGGACCGATGAAGAGGTGAAAGTTGTTCATGTGGCGAATGACCCTTTCAACTATACAATCTCAGAATGGCTCATACTTGCCCCGGAAGACTTTGGAGGAGGAAAAAAAGGAGAACCAAGAAAGATTCCTTTGCTTTTTCCTTGGAAACGATCGGGTGATGTTATTACTCTAAATACTGACATGCACTTACACTACCCAAATGCATTACAACCTGACAAATGGGTAAGAGAATCGTCAGGCGAAATGGCTCAAGTATCAGAAATGATGCGCTATTTTGTTTCAGCAAAAGACTTAGAAAATCCAGAATTAACCTCAGTCAATTATACGGGCACATGGAATAGAATAACTCCTTGGCTTCCTTGGATGCTGATGGGTAAAACTCCTGGTCACTGCCTCTACATGAGCACCATGCTAAAGTCAGACAATATTGAAATTATTCCTGAACATATTAGGAAATTTTCAGAAGAAAGATATCCTGGAATGTTGGCTGCTCCTACAGAAGATTATGGTCCAAGTATTTCAAGTCTAGAATATTACTCAAGAGAACAAACGCCTGCTCCAGCTCTAGAAGAATAATCAGGTTCAAATGACGCCTGATAAAAATGAATTAGGTTCATACCCTTCGCACACTCAAGCCTGGTATGGGGTGGTTATATTGACACTTGCTTATGTGTTGTCTTTTCTTGATAGACAATTACTGTCTCTAGTGGTCACAGATATAAAAACTGACCTCGAATTAACTGATAGTCAAATGAGTATTATTCTGGGGTTCGCGTTTGCTCTTTTTTACACAACCATGGGAATTCCAATTGGAAGACTTGCTGATAAAAAGAGCAGAAAAACAATTATTGGAATTGGAATAAGTGTTTGGTGTTTAATGACCGCTGCTACAGGAATTATTAAAACGTACCTGCAACTATTCATTGCAAGGGTTGGGGTTGGTGTAGGTGAAGCAACTTTAAGTCCAAGTGCCTTATCAATAATAAGTGATTACTTTCCTAAGGAAAAAAGGGGAACTGCAATGGGCTTTTTTAATATGGGAGTATCAGTAGGATCAGGTATTGCACTAATTCTTGGTGGGCAAATTGTTGCTTATTTTGCTGACTTTCCACCTATCATTCTACCTATAGTTGGGCAGATCTATGAATGGCAGGTACTATTTATATGCATAGGTATTCCAGGTTTACTCGTTGCTTTACTAATGACCACAATCAAAGAACCTTCTAGGAAAGGAAAGATGAAGATTCTTACTAAAAGTGGTGATACAAGTGAAGAGATATCCATTAAAGAAACCATCCGATTTATATACGAAAGAAAAGAAGCTTATGGATGGCTTTTCTTATCAATGGCATGCTCTGTCTTGATGGGTTATGCATTCCTTTCTTGGTTACCAACAATGTACATGCGTGCATATGATGTATCCATATCCACCATCACACTTTGGCTAGGCGTTGCTTTTCTAGTAGGTGGCCCCCTTGGAGCTACCATGGGTGGTTGGTTGGGAGATAAACTTTATACAAAATATAATAATAGCTCTCATGTGATGTTATTTGCATACAGTATGATTGTCCTCACTGTTGCAGCTACATTGGTTCCATTAATGCCAAGCTACCAAACAGCAACACTAATGTTCATGCCACAAATTATAATGGCTGCTGGACAAACAGCATTGGCGCCGGTTGCAATGATAAACATCACTCCCAACCAAATTAGGGGACAAGTTACTGCTGTCTATTTCTTTATAATTAGTCTGACAGGCTATACATTAGGACCAACCAGTGTGGCCTTGATCACTGATTTTGTTTTTAAAGATGAGAGCTTGATTACCTATTCAATATCCATTGTTTCTTTGGTTGTAGGTTTAATAGGTACTTATGCAGGATTTAAGTCACTAAATTATTTTCGAAAACAACCGACGATAGTTGATTCAAACTAAGAGAAAATGTCTTTCTTATATAAACTCTCAATCACTAATTCATCAAAGCCTAGCTCCCTTAATATTTCGTGTGAATGTTCACCAATTCTGGGAGCTTGGTGATGCACACCAAATCGGCGATCATTCATCTCGATAGGCATTGCTGGTAGCTTGGTTGACCCTCCATCAGGAATATCTATATCTAATAACCCACCCGATACATTTAAATGTGGATCGTTAAATAAATCTTCAGGGGTGTTGATTGGGGCAAAAGGTAGGCCGGTTTTTTCAAGTTTTTCCATCAATTCAACTTTAGTATAGGTTTTAAAGAGTTTTTGCAATACAGGAATAATGACATCTCTTTTTTCAACTCTTCCACTATTAACTCCCATGTTTTTATCAGAGATAAAATCTGTTAGCCCAAAAGATTCACAAAATATCTTCCATTGGCTATCGCTTACTACCCCAACAAATATTTGATCATCGCCTTTGGTTTCGAAAATATCATAGACAGCCCAGGCAGGTACTCTCACTGACATTGGTGGAGGGGCTGAGCCAGTGGTGGCAGTTTGTGCCATATGCTGCCCCATTAAATACACAACATTCTCAAATAAGGCACTGGTAACCTTCTGGCCTTGTTTAGTACGATGACGTTCCTCTAATGCCGCCAAAATTGCAATCACACCATACATGCCGCCCATAATATCAATAACCGAAGAACCTGCTCTTAAAGGTCTGCCGGGAGGGCCTGTCATGTAGGCCAATCCTCCCATCATTTGAGCCACCTCATCGAGAGCAGTTCGGTGTTGATAAGGGCCATTTAGAAAGCCTTTGGCAGAACAATAAATTAATCCAGGGTTGGTTTTTTCTAACTCGGAGTAACTGAACCCTAAATTATCCATGGCACCCGGCCTAAAATTCTCGATAAACACGTCAGCACCAGATAATAATTTTAAAACAATATCTTTTCCCTCAGGAGTTTTTACGTCCAAGGCTAAACTTCTTTTATTGCGATTATAAGTTAAGAAATAACCTGAACCTGAGGCTTTTAGTTTTCTGGTTTTATCGCCTGTAAGCGGTTCAATTTTTATAACATCAGCACCTAAATCTCCTAGGATGACCCCAACCGCAGGCCCCATAACCATATGGGTCATTTCTATAACTTTTATACCTGACAATGGTCGTAGTGAATCATTCATAATTCTAGTCGTATTATTTAGGAAGAATATAATACTATTCTAAAGGATATTGTGTTTAGATATCATCCAAAATTGTTAAGCTAGCATGACTAAAGACACAGAAATCGAAGCTGCCATCTTCAGAAGATTAGTGAATCATCTTAAAAAAGAAACAGCTCTTCAAAACATAGATTTAATGAACCTTGCTGGTTTCTGTCGGAATTGCTTAAGCAAATGGTATGTTGAGGAAGCTTCAGCAATAGGACACCCCACTGATCAAGAGACTGCAAGGGCAAAAATATATGGGATGGACTATGCCGAATGGAAGAAAAAATATCAAAAGCCGGCTACCCAAGAACAACTGGACGCTATGCAAGACAAACAAAAAAAATGACTTCCGAGAATAAATTAGGTCTTGATAAAATCATATTGATTTTAGGTTTAGTGATATACGGAACCGGGTTTTCATTGCTTTATGTTATTTTTGCACCTCTGTCTAGAAGCATAGGTCTATCCACAAATCAATTTGGAGTGCTCATAGCTATTTCTAATGTCACTCTTGTTTTCTCCTCGTATTACTGGGGTAAACGAAGTCAGATTATAGGACGAAAAAGAGTGTTTATTATTGGTTTGTTTTCATACGCGATAGCCTATACGGTCTTTGCTTTTGGCATTCAAATCGGTCTTTGGAAACTGCTTGAACCGTTATATCTCTTCATAATGCTCTTACTGATACGAATCTTCTATGGGGCTTTAATTGGAGGCATTCAACCGGCTGCAGTTGCTTATATTTCCGACACCACTGAAACCTCAAAAAGAGCTCAAGGCATGGCCTTAATTGGCATGGCTGCCGGGATTGGCACCATGATAGGACCAGTTATTGGTGGTGGGTTTTCCTTTATACATCCACTGTTTCCAATGTATTTTGGAGCAGTTATAGCAATCATTGGCGGTCTTCTTGCTATGAAATATTTACAACAAACAAACATTGAACCTGCCCCAATTAACAAAAGTACACTTAAATTCTATGATAATAGAATATTCCCTTATCTCATTGGGTGGGCCATTGCCTTTTTAGTTTTTACCTCAACACAAGTTATTGCGGCATTTTTTATTGAAGATCAATTGGGTGTAATCAGCCAGCGTGAGATTATTAAAGCCACCAGTATCTCCTTGCTGTCAATGGCACTCACGACCACTTTTATGCAAGCTGTGGTTTTACAAATAATTCATTTCAAACCGACAACACTTCTTAGGATATGCTTTCTTGTCTTTGGTGCGGTGCTCATATCAATAAGTTTTGTTAGCAATCTAACCCAGTTCTATCTTGCTTTTGCTGGTATAGGGGTCGCCTTTAGTATGATCACGCCGGGATTAAATTCTGCTGCAACTCTAAGTGTTGAATCTTCTGAGCAAGGCGAGGTTGCAGGTTTCTTATCAGCAGCACCGGTTGTTGGCATGATATTTGGACCGCCACTTGGGACCGTCTTATACAATATTGATCCAACATACCCTTTTTACTATGGAGGATTGATTGCCATTGTATTAGGTATTTACTTCCAGTTTGTCAATGTTACTGAAAATGAAAACCAAATAACCGATAAGAATAAAAATTAGTCAATAGATAATAATTTTCCTATTTCATGGATTTTTTTTCATAATAGAGATAATGCAAAAAAATTTTAAAGAGCCAGAAGGCATTATTTATAATGGAGGGGCGACTCTCTATGCAATCACCGCCTATGTCATAGGGTTTTTAGGTCTATTCAATAGCAGTATTATTATTAACGCCCTTGCGGCCCTGCTATTAGGTCACGCAATGATTATAGCGGCTTATTTAGTTCATGAATGTTCGCATAATTTAGTTTTTAAAAAAATTAGATTGAACACCTATCTTGGTCGTTTCTTAAGTTGGATTTGTGGTTCTTCTTATGGGACATTTGAAGATATCCAATACAAACACTTTAGACATCATGTTGATAATGACGATGTGGTGTGGTTTGACTATGAAGCCTTTTTTGAAGAGAACCCTAAATTATTTCAATTAACCAAAATATTGGAATGGTTCTATATCCCTGCTCATGAATTTATTATGCATTTTATTATGACGTTTTCTTCATTTATTATTCCTCAAAGAAAAAACCAGCGTTCTAGAAATACTGCAGTTATTATCATACGATTTTCTTTATTTGCGATACTCATGTTGCTATTCCCGAAAGTTGGAGTGTTGTATATTTTTTCTTATATTCTATTGCTAACTGTGTTGCGTTTTATGGATTCCATTCAGCATGATTATCCCTATAATTTAACTCTTTTTAGTCGTGATAAAGCGCCTAGGAAAGGTCAATATGAATGGGAACAAGAACACACATTTAGTAACCCGCATTCATTTGATATAGAAGCGGTCAACTGGTTAACCTTGAATTTTGGTTTTCACAATGCTCATCATCATAATATGACCATCCCGTGGTATCGTCTGCCTAAGAAGCATCGAGAACTATTTGGTGAGAGCCCGGAAAATGTCGTGCCGTTTTTATCCCAATTGAAGATTTTTCATAACAATCGTGTAATAAGAATTTATGGTAACCATGACGATAATGCACCCAGCGGTAAAAACTATTTAATCGCTGCTAGAAAAGGTGAAACCACAGGTGGCAACGCTGCCTCTTTTCTAACGTCCTTCTGAGAATTGTGGTTATTTGATTTGCAAAATCTTAGGTTTTCTGAGCTTCCGTAAGCCCATCTGAGGCCTGTTCATTTTTTTCATCTCTACGCCAAATTTGTCTTGGTCCGTAGCCGTCTTTTCTCAGAAAGTGTTCAGTGTAGACAATTCGATCAGGATCAAGTCTCATCAATTTACCTTGTGGGGGAGCATCAAAACCAGTGTTAATTTCAGCGGCTGAAGATTCCCACCTAAAAATAGTCATTCCGTATTCCCATTCTTCGGTTCCAGGTTCTAATAAAGCAGCTTTACCAAACAACTGAGCTCCATTTGCAGCGACCCACCCTGCCATAGGATTAGCTACTGCAAAAGAGACTCTTGGATCTCTTTCCATGGCTTTTAGTTTTGGGCTTCCTGACTGTGGAAAAATATAAACACTTAGTCCATCAGCATAAAATTCAAGAGGACTTACAATAGGCCCATTTAATCCTAAGGTTCCTAACATGCCTAGATTTGTAAAGGTTAATACACGTTGAATCCTTTCTTCTAATTGTTCTCTAGGAAGCGGTTTAGTTGTCCATGGAATGTCTTCTAACCAAGGGTGTGCGTTACTCACTGTCTTCTCCTTCTTATTAAACTATGGCGCGCCCGGAGGGATTCGAACCCCCGACCACCTGGTTCGAAGCCAGGTACTCTATCCAGCTGAGCTACAGGCGCACTCTAATCACATTATATCTTAGAAAGAAATGGAAAACTTAACACCCTATCTAGCCAAAGTTTTTCAGCCTCCTCTATCTTAATCCGCTTAAATTTTAGCTGGTCCCCAGGTCGCATTTGACCGATCAAAAATCGATCAACTTTAGCTACTTGAAAAATTCTTGGGTAACCGCCCAGGGTCTGCGCGTCAGGCCCCAACAAAATTGGTAGGCCATTTCCAGGACATTGAATGGTTCCTGTAAACACAGGACCACTAATCATTTCACCGCTTTCATTGATCTCTAGGGTTGGCCCCTCAAGTCTAATTCCCATACGGTTGGAATCATTACTGATCACATATTCGATGTTTTCTATGTTGTCTTTTGTGTGCGAACTCAGTCGCTTGAACTCTGGACCTTCAGTTACTTTTATTAACCAAGAATTATAGTATTGCGGTAAAGCTCCATGGCTTGATTTTATTAAATTCGTATCAATACTATTAAAGCTAATCGTGTCGCCTTTCTTTAGGGCTCTTCCGTTTATACCTCCTAGTTTCCCAGGCACATAGGTTGAGACACTGCCTAGAAATTTAGTGACCTCCATGTCATTTGAAAAGGCAACATAGCAACGGCAGCCACAGTTACTTGACTGAATCCCAATAGTACTTCCAGCATCAGCATTGATGACTGTGTTATGAGGAACAACCTTATTGTTTATCTTGACCTGCATCCTTGCACCAGTAACTACAACCTGTTGATCAATCAGTAATTTAAGTTTAGGCCCAGAGAGTGTGCATTCAAGAACCGGGGAATTGATATCTTTGCCTAAAAGAACATTTGCTAAAGCTGCTGAGAATTGATCTGCTGCACCAGACACTGGCACTCCCATCTGAGTCCAACCTATTCTTCCTAGATCTTGGACGGTGGTCATCAATCCTGATGAAATAACTTCAAGGCCTTTCATGTTAATTGCCTAACATGTTTCTAAATTCTTCTTTCGTAATTGATTCAAATCTCAGTCTCATGCCGGGTTGAATTAATAAGGGATCTTCTTTTTTTGGATCAAAGAAATTAGTGGGTGTTCTGCCAATGATTGACCAACCGCCAGGGCCACCCAAAGAATAGATTCCAGTTCTTTTATTGGCTAAACCAATTGAACCCGAAGGCACAAAAACACGCGGCGTCTTTAGTCTTGGTAGAGTCAACTCATCCGATAAGTCACCGATATAGATGAAGCCTGGTGTAAAGCCAATCATTTTGACCTGATATTCAATTCCACAATGTGCACTAATCACCTCTGCCTTTGATATGCCTTTAGATAATGAGATGTCATTCATATCGAGAGCAAACTCATCGTCATAACAAATAGGCACG
Source organism: Gammaproteobacteria bacterium (assembly GCA_029941465.1). Lineage (GTDB taxonomy): Bacteria > Pseudomonadota > Gammaproteobacteria > Steroidobacterales > UBA11654 > CACPJA01. The sequence goes on along the minus strand of JAPYQN010000003.1, from coordinate 5,892 downwards.
GTTGTTAATTTGTTGGATTCTTCTGTGACTTCAGGCTGATAAGTACCCAATAAATTTTTGAGATCTGCCAGATGCTGTACTCTTGTTTTCTTTAAAATATTTATTTTTACAGCCAAAGAATCTTCACCAGGTATAACTTCAATATCTGATAATGAGGCAAGCAAGGTTTTAGAAAGTTGCCAGAAAATTAAAGGGTTTTGGTTAAGAGCATCTGATTTGCACTTGATTAGCATCAGATCTTCTGCAAAATTATTTACTGAGAATTCAATACGATTAAGCATAGTATTTAATCTCAATGCCTTCCGCTTCTATTGCTGATCGTATCAGCCTTAATGACGCTAAGGCACCTGGATGATCCCCATGAACACATAAAGTTTCAGCCCTAATTGCGATTGGGTGGTCATCAACAATAATAGAACGGTTAATGACAATTTGTTTTGCTTGAAGAACTTGTTCATTCACAGAATCAATCATAGCGTTGATCTTTGATCGTTGAACCAATGACAAATCTGAGTTATAACGTCGATCAATAAATGCTTCTGCTATAAAGGGTTGGTTGTGTTCATTGCACACTTCTTCAAGCACTGAATTAAATTGACCGACAATCTTAAGGGTTAAGTCACACTCTTTAATGACCTTCAGAATCATCTCACATAACTTTTTGCTCTTTGAGGCATCGTTATAAAGTTGGCCATGCATTTTGATATGACCAACTGCAACCGAGTGTTGACTTGCCACTTCCATAAAATCACTGATTTGTTGATGTAGAGATTTTATAAGTTTGTTATCTGAAATTACCATAGGCCTTCTGCCGAAGCCTAATTTATCTGGATAGGAGGGGTGTATTCCAATAGCCACGTTGAGTTTTTTAGCATGTTCAATAATTCTAGACACACTCAATTTATCACCAACGTGCCCACCACAAGCAATGTTGCACGAAGAAATTAATTGAAGAAGTTCCACCTCGTTGCTAAATTCACCTTCATTTCTAAACTCCCCTAAATCTGCATTAAGATCGATTGAATTAATAGCCTTCATAGTGCTCTTATTGTAACTGATTATTGAAACTAGATTTTCTAAGATATGTTTACCTAAGTTTGATTTTTATAAAGAAAATAGCTAAAAAATAATTAATAAAAATAAACTGCTTTGCGCAAAGTAGAACAAAGAATAGAAATTTATTGGAAATTTATAAAAATGCCTAATAGGACATATTTTTTAATATTATTTTTTATATTTAATTGAATTTCAAAGGCTTAGAAATATCTTTTAAACTAAAATTAGTTGCTCAATAGGACATAAAGATAAATCTAGAAAAAAGTTTATTTTTCCCTATCAAAAATGCTTGATAAATATTTAATGGAAAGTAACATCTTAATCATCTCTATAAGACCGATCTAGAAGTAGACTTAAGACGCAGAAAGAAGAGTCAAAAAGAGAAAGAGACCTCAAGGGTGAAAGCGAGTCGGAGAAAAATAAGCTAGCAACAAAAAAGAACCGATTCCCACCAAGTCCGAAAAGAAATGTCGGGCAAGGAGCTGAAGAAAAAATTTCGCTTCAGACACCCCAAGGACTCGACTTAAGACAGAGCTTCGGCTCTGTTTTTTTTTACTTTTTTTTATTTCTTGGATGCTTGGTAAGCTCTGTAACCCGTATAGGATAGAAGC
>JAPYQN010000003.1:0-4125 GCA_029941465.1 Gammaproteobacteria bacterium | reverse complement strand
ATTTCTTGGATGCTTGGTAAGCTCTGTAACCCGTATAGGATAGAAGCCCTGCAAACGGCAGCGTGAAAAAAGTTGCTGCTAAGGACGATAAGCCTAAAAGAACCATACCTGAAGCTGCAAACCAACTGCCCATTACTTCACCTGCTCTGGCTAAGAATGTATCCATGAAGACCGTGGATTTATAGCGTTGTTGCGTTTCTAAATACGTAAATAAGGTTTCTCTCGCAGGTTTACATAAAGCGTATTCAAATGTTCTTAGAACACAGACAACAAACAAAACAGTCATGATTTCTGGGTAGGCTTCATAGAACAGAAGAGCTATAAATAAAACCAGCCCATAAGTTGCCAAAACAATACCAACATTGAGTCGTTTAAAGATTAAAGATGTGAGGAAGAATTGAAAAATCAAGGTTAGTGGTGTCACGATTTGCTCTATCCTTGCAAAAAAGGCTGTTCGTTGACAAGGGTCTGTTGACCAATCCTGAACAATGCCTAGTGCTATCATCCATCCAAATGTCATTAAGGCAGTCCAAAGAATCATGTAAATGCTTAAATTCTTAATAATATTGCCTTTGAGCGGGATTAACTTAGCAATTAGACCAGAATTCTCATTTTGATTATCTATTGACAAAGAATCATCTGTATCGATCCTTGATGGAAAGTTGGTGCTAAGAACTATTGCGACCATCAAGGCCATGATAGAAATTAGAATTAGTGAAAACGGTCCCCAATCTGACATGGTTGAAGTGCCACACACCTCCGTTGAAAAATAGCGAGCTATCGAAGAACCACTGAATGCTCCTAATGAGCCTCCAGCACTAATAATCCCAAAATACATCTTTCCTTGTTGGCTCGTGAAATAATTAATCATGGATACCCAGAAAATAGACACTAAAAAGAAAGAAAACACGTTACACCAAATATAAAAGGCCTTAGCTATAAGCACTCTGCCTTCAGCATCTAATGCAATCCACCCAAGGAAAAAGCAAATGAGATTAAAAACAAAAAATAGATAGGTATAAATCACCACCCTGTTACGATCAATATTAGAAACTACCCATGAGTAAATAGGATTTGCAATCAACATAATCAGAAGAACTATTGATAACAGACCGGGTAAATTTTCTAATCCTGCTTGCACGGCCATCTCATTTCTTACAGGTCTAATCGAATACCAAGCACAAAGCACAAAGTAGAAAAAAAAGAAGGCCTTAATTAATGAACCAAGATCCTCTCTAGGTAATTGAAAAAGGCTTAATTTTTCTCTGATTATTCCCATGGTTTTATCAAGAGGATGTTTTATTAATTTAGTTTACTATAAATATTGACGACAAGCTTAGATGCTATACATAATTACAAACAAAATATAATAACGTGATGAAAGCTTTAATACTTTGATGGCATGACACCTAATCAAATAACCTTTAATTTCGATAACAGCTACTCACGGCTTCCAGATATTTTCTATGAAAATGTCAATCCACAACCTGTAAAGCAACCTCAATTAATTACCTTTAACCAAGCTTTAGGTCACTCTCTTGGTATTCAAAATCTAGAATCTAATGAGTTACTTGCAGAAACTTTTTCTGGCAACTTTATCCCTAATGGATCAAGTCCCATTGCTTTAGCCTATGCCGGACATCAATTTGGTCATTTTGTTAATCAATTAGGGGATGGGCGAGCAGTGCTCTTAGGAGAAGTGATCAATGGACAGAATGAACGGTTTGATATCCAACTCAAAGGATCCGGGAAGACAAAATTTTCAAGGCAAGGTGACGGTCGTTCTGCTCTGGGACCGGTGATAAGAGAATACATCTTAAGTGAAGCCATGCATGCCTTAAATGTGCCCACCACCAGAGCCTTAGCAGCGGTAACAAGTGGAGAAGACGTGTATAGAGAAACGTCTTTGCCTGGAGGCGTATTCACCCGAGTGGCAAAAAGTCATATACGCATAGGCACTTTTGAATATTTCATGGCACAAAATGACCATCAAAACCTTAAGATTCTTGCAGACTATGTCATTGAGAGACTTTTCCCAGAAGCCCTAGATGCAGATAACCCATACCTAGAAATGCTGTATTCCTTTTCGGAGAAACAATCCAAACTAATAGGCAAATGGATGGGCATTGGTTTTATTCATGGAGTAATGAACACTGATAATACCTCTGTTGCTGGAGAAACGATTGATTATGGTCCGTGTGCATTTATGGATGAATACAACCCTCAATCAGTGTTTAGCTCGATTGATCATCATGGGCGATATGCTTTTGCCAACCAACCTCAAATTGCCCAATGGAATCTAGCCTGTCTTGCAAGTTGCTTGTTGTCTTTAGTTGATAAGAATGAGACTAATGCCAAAGAAAAAATTAATGATTTATTAACAGACTTCTCAACAAAGGTTAATAAAGCCATATCAAAGACAATGGTAAGAAAAATTGGTCTTAATCATAAAAACAAAAAACACACAGAGCATTTAAAAAAATTACTTAAAATCATGCATGAGGAAAAACCTGATTACACTCTCTCCTTCAGACATTTGAGTGATGTGATTAATAATGAAGAGGAAGCTTTTAAATCTCAGTTTGCTAACAAGGATTTAATCTCAGATTGGTTAAATGCTTGGAAGACCTTGCTTAATAAGGAAACCAATAAGACAGATGAAATTTATAATTCGATGAACTCAGTTAACCCCCTTTATATTCCGAGGAATCATTTGGTGGAAAGAGCAATAAAACTGGCTATTGAAGATAACGACTTTTCTTATATGTTGGAATTGTCAGAGGTCTTGGAAAACCCTTTCATAAAACAAGATGTGGATGCAGATTTTAGCCTGCCACCTAAAGAGGATGAAAAAGTTCATCAGACCTTCTGCGGTACCTAATTGATAGGATAATGTTGTCCTTCTACCATAGTAGATCGTATCTCAATCTCTTTGATTTTCAGCGGGTCAATGGTCAATGGATTATCAGAGAGCAAAGTAAAATTAGCATATTTCCCTGAACTAATGGTTCCGTAATCATGCTCCATACCAAGAACATAGGCCGCATTGTAAGTGACTGCACGAAGGGCTATCTCTGGACTAATACGCTGATTAGGTCCTGCCACCTTATTGGCAAAATTAACCCGATTAACAGCTGCATGCATCAACAATAAAGGTGCTGCCGGTGCCATCGGCATATCTGAGTGGAGTGATATAGGTATACCTGCTCGATGAACATCCCCTAATCTAACCATATCTCTTGAACGAGTAGCCCCAACGCCTACACGACTATATAAATCAGATAAGGCGTTAACATAATATGGATTAGCACTAACAATTGCCCCTAGCTTTTTAATTCTTTCCACTTGGTCAAAATTAGAATACCCAAAATGCACTATGACTGTTCGATGATCGTCTCTAGGATTGCGTTGTAAATTGTCTTCTAATACATCCAAAAGACGATCCAGACCTGCATCACCGTTCTGATGGATATGAATCTGATAGCCCGCATCCCAAAACCTTTGAAAGGCTTCACGGTAGATCTCTTCTTGCATTAACCATGCTCCCTGATGGCCATCAAGATAACCTTCTCTCATAACCATGTTTTGAGAGTACATGGCTCCGTCAGTAAATAACTTTATCTGTAATGGCAAATATTCCACTTTGCCTCTACCCCAAGACAAAAATTCCTTGGATCTTTCAACTAACTCATCTGCTGGATATTGTTCAGCTAATAGCAAACCACTGGGTATGTAGAAAGATCGAAATGGTGTTTCCTCATCACCAAAAACAAAATTCTTTGCGTCTTGAATTGGTTTCAGGGAATAAGCACCAGGGTTGGCAACCATCGTGACCCCATTGTTGTGTAAATATTTCTCAGTTGTTTGGAGGCCTTTAATCAATCGATCTGGTGCAGCTAGATATTTCATCAAATACGGAAGAATGGAGACCATGCCCTGCTCAGAAAAATGACCTTTTTCAAAACTTGCATACTTTTTTGCTTCCTCGTCAAAATTATTCACTAACTCTTGTGTAATACCAAAAAAAGCAAGGGCGCTCGAGTTCAAAATAAACTCATGGAAAGAACGATGAATCACTAAAATGGGTCTAGTCATTGAAATTTTGTCTAAGTCTTGTCGACTTAA
>JAPYQN010000002.1 GCA_029941465.1 Gammaproteobacteria bacterium | reverse complement strand
ATTCTTCACAATTCTTTTATAGATACCCAACAGGGCCGATTCAGTTACGATGCCGATGCCAATTGGATTGAAGTGCCGCCCATATGGGTGCTGGCCGAGCAACAAGGTATCAAGTCCGCGGTTTTTTTCTGGGTGGGCTCTGAAACCGATTGGCATGGTGTCGGAGCCTCTTATCGCAAAGCCCCCTTTGATCCCAATATCAAAGAAGAACAAAAAATCGAGCAGATCCTTAAATGGGTTGATATGGACAAGGTCAATAGACCCAGATTAATCATGAGTTATTGGGATGGGACCGATGACTTGGGGCACATTGACGGCCCAGAAAGCCCAAGAGTTTCTGAGCAGCTACGGCGACAGAATAAACATTTGCAGGATTTAATCACCGCCATTGATGTCAGGGAGGCATGGGGATATCTTACACTCATTGTGGTCAGCGATCATGGGATGACTGAAGTGAACAACTACATCAATTTAGAGCAGTTATTGAGAATTTCAGGAATCAAGGCAGAAATTTCAGCAGGGCCTGCTGTAGCACATATTTTTTTGCAAGCAGATGACATCGAGCAAGCTAAAGATTTTTTAAGCAAACAGGAACATCTTGCGGTGTACACAAAGAAAGATCTTCCAGATGCATTCCATCTTTATCACCCATCAAGAACTGGTGATATTGTCGTGACCACAGCTGCACCCAATATGTTTTCAAGTTATGGTCAACCGAAAGGCATGCACGGTTATCGACCAGAAACACCAGACATGTGGGGTATTTTTTATGCCATCGGTGCAGCGATTGAGCATAAAGAATTAGGACCAGTTCACCAAATAGATTTAGCCCCTACCATCGCAGACATATTAGGGATTAAGGGCACTGATCATATGCAAGGTAAAATTATCTCCTTAAAAGATAGAGATTAAACACTAACTCATAACCCAGCCATAGACATTATTACTTGGTTTGCCACCTTCAGCTAAATAGACTTCTTTTAATTGAGTCATTCGATCTGTAATAATTTGTTGTCTTCTGTCTTCAACATTTACACCATAGAGCTTAGCCGCATTCAGCCCCAGAATTTTTGATTTATCCTCATCAGAGATTGGCGCATAGCCGAATTTTTCTTGCATATCTTCAGGAATTTGAAATCTTCTCAGTGCTTCAATTTGCCATTGTGGTGACCCCCACCATATTGAATCTGTACCAAAGAGAAGATGGTCTACTCCAAATGCTTTAATGATTTGACCTAAGAGGTGAGCACATATTTTTGGATGAGTAATAACGGTGTGCCCAAAGGTTGTGCCCAATTCCATATACACGTTGGTCATTTTTGGGTTTGCTAATCGATCGTTGCATAAATCAGTGGTGTAGGGTAAATAAGCATTCTCATCTAGGTAGACATCTTCGGGTGGTAAGTCCATGTTTTGATCTTTAAAGCCCGAGTGATAGACCACAAAATTTAGATCGGGATGATCTAAGGAAGCTTTTTTAATATCTCTGGGATGAGTGTAATCTGTTTCCCCTGGTCTCGGTTGTCTGAAGGGTAAACCTTTATGAGCACAGACTGTGGTTTTCCCCCAAGCTTTTATTTTTTCATAGAATGGATAAATCAGTTCTTCATCATCCATCCACCATTGATACTCACCGTCTTTGGCAAAGACACCGGTGTAAAATTTCCAAGCATCTATGTTGAGTTCTAATGCTTGTCGTTCAGCTTCTTCTAAAAAGTTAGGTATGTAGGGAGCTATCGGGCCATGACAAATCATGCGTTCAGAACCTGACATAGCATTGACAGTGTTTCTTGCATCAACCATTTCATCAACATTAATCACATCCAGTAATTTTGATGCAATGCCGCTTAAACAAGCAACTGATACGTCGCTGTCCAAAAACACTTCTTTGACATAATTATTAAATCTGAGATCATCTTTTTGAGGTCGCTGACCTTTTAATTCTTCATTAAATGGCCAAGCCATGACTCTAAAACCTAAAGGCTCTGTTTTCCCTGTTGCAACATGGTGAGTTTGAACATCAAAAATAAACTCGTTTTTTGGCCACAATTCTTCAATCATCGATTGATCAACCATTTCTTCTGCTTGAACATTAAAATACTTCCCAAAAATTTGGTTCATAGCGACAAAAGCAATAGCCATTCCATTGGCGGTCTTTAATAATTCTCGTCTTGAGAGCCCAACTTTTTTACCGTATTTCTCAGCGAGAGACTGAATAAGATTCTCAACTTGTTTTTGTTGTTTGGTTTGTGGTCTAGGAAGATATTCCTCATTAGAGATTACCTGGGTAGGAATAGGTGATCTTTTATCCTCTTCATCATCTTTATGAAATTTTTTAATCCACATAATTACTTCTTAGGTTTTGTTGCTCCTTGAATAGCCACCCTATGCATTAGCCTGTGCTGTTGACCAAAATCAAATATACCTTTATGTGCTGTGCAACGATTATCCCAAAAAGCAACCGAATCATTCTCCCACTTAAACCGACAACACAATTCGGGCTTTTTAATATGATTAACCAGAAATTCTTTTATTACTTTGTTTTCCTCATCATTCAATTCATTAAAATGAGAGACCATTAATTCACTATAAAAAAGACATTTTTTCCCTGTTTCAGGGTGCTTGCAGACCAAGGGATGGACTGAAGGTGGAGTGGCTTTCCTTGCTATTTCATAACCTTGTGCACCATAGTTATCTAAGACATTGGCTAGGTTCTTATAAAAGTTATCATGCACTGCTGTTAGGTTTGAGCAGAGTTTTTGCATAGGTTTAGAGAGTAGATCATAGGCTTTGTATAAATTGACCCAAGCTGTATCACCGCCGGTCGCTGGAACTTTTAGAGCATGGAGTACCGCTCCCTTTAAGGGTTTTTTCATAAAAGAAGCATCAATGTGCCAGTCAACATCAGAAACGATACCTTTGTATAGGTCTGGGTATTCTTGAACATAAACATTAGGAAAACCATCCAATGTGGGCATGTACCCTGGCCCTTGGAGTTCTCCAAAATTTTTTGTAAAGTTGACATGTTGTTCAGGAGTTAGAGGCTGATCTCTAAAGAATAAAACTTGGTGTTCTAACCATGCTTGATTGATTTCAATGAGTGCTGATTTAGATAGCTTAGATGTGATATCCAGACCTACAACTTCAGCACCAAGTGCGGCTGTCATTTCTCTTATTTCAAATGATTTATATGTCTTCCCCATAAGCAACTATTAAGACTAACGCTAAAGGTAATTTATGACAAACATTAGCTCGATGTTTGCGATTTAGTTTGTATAGGCTTAATCAAGAAAACGTTAATAATGGCAAAAAGCGTTACCAATGAGACAAGAGTAAAGGGGACAAAATAACTTCCAGTACTGATTTTAAGTTCACTTAATAGCTTGGTTCCAAGAGCAGCACCCATGCCATCAACTAAGGAAATTAATCCTAAGATTCTCCCCAAGTAAGCCTTTCCAAATATTTCTAATGCAACCAATTGAATCATGCTGAAGCTCCCACCAAAACCTAGACCAAATAGGATCGTGAATATAGTTAACTGAGCACGGTTTTGGGTAAAGCTTAACTGACCATTATTAATTTCAAAAAGGAGTAAAGAGCCTATAAAGAGAATACAAGAGGTGATCAGAAAGACACGTTGTTTAGGTATTTTGTCGCTCAATGCACCAAAAGCAAATTTCCCAAAAAAACTAAACCAAAATAGTGTTGAAAACAAAATCACAGCTTGTTGAGCTGTGTAACCAGCTTCTTGTTCAAAGAAAATAGTGATTTGACTATTTAAACCCTGAATAGAAAACCATAAACAAGCGGATCCAATTCCAAGGCACCACAAGGTTCGAGATTTAAGAGCCTCAATGAAGCTGACTCCTGATGATGTTTCATTTTCAATCTTAGGCTCATGGTCAAGCCCATCTGGGTGCAGCCCCATTGACCGAGGGTTTGGTCGAATAAATGTGTAGGCAGGGATGACCGCAAAAATCCAAAAAAGAATTGCCAATATTCCGTATCCCCAACGCCAACCCCAATCTGATGCATTGACGATAGGTGAGATCAGCAGAGGCAGAGTGGCTCCCCCTAGACTTGAACCTGCAACCAACATACCGACAACTTTGCCTCGATGCTCATTAAACCAATTAGACACGATGATCACATTCGGCCCTAACCCTGAACAAACCAGACCTATGGCCATTAAAAAATGCAACCTGTAGAGTGTGTCAATGGATGTTGCAAATGGGTAGAAACTATAGGTTAATCCCATGATTATAACACCCACTTTTAACACTTTAACGGCACCATATTTATCAATTAATATTCCAGAGATTGGAGAGAAGATAGCCGCAAATAAAAGGGTTCTAGCAACAGTCAGACTAATTTCTGCCTCATTGACAGAAAATTCCTCCATTAGCCTTGGGAACAGAGTTTGAGGAACAAAAAGCGTCATTGAATTGACAAAGAAATAAATCAAGCAACAACCCATAGCAACATACCATCCGTGAAAAAGATTTTTTAATTTCGATTTCATGCCAAATAACTCACGCTTAAAAATCCATTGATAGGCTAGACTGTTATAATAACGTTATGAGCAAACAATCCATAGCAATTATCAATGCTAATGTGGTCAATGAAGGGTCTATTAATCAACGAGATGTTTTGATTGATAGTGGTCGAATCAAACAAATCAATAAGCAAATAAAAATAGATTCAAAAACCGAAGTCATTGACGCCAAAGGGCAATACTTATTGCCAGGCTTAATTGATGACCAGGTGCATTTTCGTGAACCAGGCTTAACTCATAAGGGTGGTATTCTTTCAGAATCAGCAGCAGCAGTCGCTGGTGGAGTGACCTCTTTCATGGACATGCCTAATGTTAATCCACCGACAGTTACCAGAGATCTTTTATCACAAAAATATAAATTAGCAGCAGGTAAGGCTCATGCAAACTATGCGTTTTATTTAGGAGCTACTAACGACAATATAGAGGAAATCAAGAATTTAAAAAAAGGAGAAGCTTGTGGAGTAAAGGTTTTTATGGGGGCCTCAACTGGCAATATGTTAGTGGATAATGATAATACTCTCGAAAGAATTTTTTCTAATTCGCCAGTTTTGATCGCTACCCATTGTGAGGATACTCCTTTGATTAATAAGAATTTGGAGCTTATGCGTGAACAATATCAAGGTTTACCTATTCCGGTATCAGAACATCCAAATATCAGATCCGTGGAAGCTTGCTATAACTCTTCATCAAAAGCCGTCTCGCTTGCAAAAAAATTTGGTTCTAAACTTCATGTTCTCCATTTAACAACTGCAAAAGAGCTTTCATTATTTGAAAACAAAGATCATAGAGAAAAAAATATCACTGCTGAGGTTTGTGTGCACCATCTGTATTTCAACGACTCAGACTATGATGAGTTTCAACAACTGATTGTATGTAACCCAGCTATCAAAACACAAAGCGATCAAATTGCTTTAATGGAGGCCCTCAACAACAGGGGCCTTGATATTATCGCAACTGACCACGCACCCCATACTTTGGAAGAGAAGGAGAAATCTTATCCTGATTGCCCGTCAGGATTACCTTTAGTCCAGCATTCATTACTGATACTGCTGGAGTTTTTCCATCAAGGACAATTAACTCTAGAAACCATTGCAGCTAAAACCAGTCACAATGTTGCTGAGATTTATGGCATCAAAGATCGCGGGTTTATTAGAGAAGATTATTGGGCTGATCTTGTTTTGGTTAATCTAGATAGTAAAACCAATGTTAGCCAAGAAAATATTCTCTACGAATGTGCATGGAGTCCCTTTGAAGACAAAACTTTTAACTCTATGATTAATAAGACATTTATTAATGGGCAATTAGTTTATGACGCAGGCAATATTCTTACAAAACCTGCGGGAATACGTATTGATTTTGAATAAAAATATTTTCTCAGAATAGGATATAAAATATCGTTTTTTTTCCAATCAGGATATGTTAATTTTCACTTCTAACCTTTTAGGTTGTGAGATAAAAAGAAACTGAAAACTTTTGTAGTTAAATTTTCGAAAACATATAGCGTTAAATAATAAGCGTCAGACACCACTTTCATCATGCAACCCACTAACACTAAAGATCCTCAATATTATCATAAGGTAGTAGATTGCCAATGGGGTTGCCCAGCACATACTGATGTGCCCGGCTATATTAGACACATTGCACAAGGCGAATATACTCAGGCTTATTTATTAAATAGAGAATCAAATGTTTTCCCGGGTATCCTTGGTCGTGTTTGTGACCGTCCGTGTGAGCCAGTTTGCAGAAGAGTAAGAGTTGAAGAGGAGCCGGTTGCTATCTGTAGACTCAAAAGAGTAGCGGGTGATCTGAAAGGTGATTTTAAAGAATATTTACCGCCCATACCTAAACAAAAAAATGGAAAGAAGATTGCCTGCATAGGTGCAGGTTGTGCTTCCCTGACTCTGGCTAATGATCTTTTACCTTTGGGTTATGAAATCGATATGTTTGAATCTTTACCTAAAATGGGTGGACTGATCAGAAGCAATATTCCCAAATTTAGATTGCCCCCTGAAGTTATAGATGAAGAATTTGATGTGATAGTTGATCAGGGAGTAAATCTGTATTTGAATCATCCCATTGAGAGCATGAAAAATTTGTTGGCACAAGATTATGATGCTGTCTTTGTAGGCACTGGTGCTCCTAAGGGTCGAGAGCTTGATCTACCGGGAAGATATGAGACAGATCAAGTATTTGTAGGTATTGCGTGGTTAGAATCTGTGGCATTTGAACACATTGATTCTGTGGGGGAACGCGTCTTAATTATTGGCGGCGGCAATACAGCAATGGATTGTTGTCGATCGTCACTTCGACTTGGTGGAAAAGACGTTAAAGTCTTGTATAGAGGCAGTAGAGATCGAATGAAATCATCAGATTGGGAATTAGAGCCCGCACTAGAAGAAGAGGTCGAATTAGTTTTGAATCACTCGCCTGAAGAATACATAGTAGAAAATGGCACATTGGTTGGAATGAAATTTGGTGTTCTCGAATGGGAACAGGGTGAGAATGGTAGATTGAAATCAACCAAAGTAGGTGAAGTGGTTATTCCATGTGACACTGTGATCTTAGCGATAGGCCAAGAAAATTCTTTCCCATGGGTTGAACGTGATATAGGTCTGGATTTTGATGAGTGGGAAGTACCTGTTGTTGATCCTACTACCTATGAATCAACCGTCTCTGGAGTATTTTTTGGTGGCGATGCAGCCTTTGGTCCAAAAAATATTATAGAGGCAGTTGAACATGGGCATCAAGCTGCTATTTCAATGCATAAGTATTGTCATAATGAATCTCTTACAGAAAGGCTCCCCTACGGAATGAATTTAGTGACCGCAAAAATGGGTCTACATGAGTGGACTTTTAGTAATGATTACGGTTATGAAAATCGATTAGAGGTACCAACTGTTCCTATGGAGAAAAGATTCAAAGATATCAATATAGAAGTTGAATTAGGTTTTGAGCCAGGGCAATTTAAAAAAGAAGTTGAGCGTTGTCTAAATTGTGATCTTCAGACAGACTTTGCCGCAGAACTTTGTATTGAATGCGATGCATGTATTGATGTATGCCCAGTTAATTGCCTGATGATCTCGGAAAATGCTGATGAAGCAGTACTTAGAGAACATATAAAAACCCCTGCAAATAATTTAGAGCAGGCGCTCTTTGTTTCTGAAACTTTACCTCAAACTGGAAGAGTTATGGTCAAAGATGAAGACGTTTGCATACATTGTGGGCTGTGTGCAGAACGCTGCCCAACTGCAGCATTTGATATGAAAAAGTTTACACTTGAGATCCCCTATGCGGTTGATGAAGGCCAATTATCCAAAAGGATTGAATCAAAAAAAGCGAGCTGATGGGTAAAACTAGCCATAATAATTTCACCGTGAAATTTGCTAATGTAAACGGCACTGGTTCCTCCAGTGCAAATAGCATGTTTATGAAAAGTATTTTTAGAATGGGCATCCCTGTTGTTGGTAAAAATTATTTCCCATCTAATATTCAAGGTTTGCCTACCTGGTATGAAGTTAGGGTTAGTGATAAAGGCTATCTAGCACCTTCGGGCAGTGTCGAAATTATGGTCGCCATGAATGCTCAAACTTATACAGAAGATCTAGCAGCAGTGGCACCAGGTGGTTACCTTATTTATGATTCTTCCTGGCCAAGAGAAGAGTTAATGGCTAGAAATGACGTTACTGTTCTTGGTGTACCGCTTGCAACGATGTGTAATGAGAAATTTGACACAGCTCGTGCTAGGACTTTGATGAAAAATACTGCTTATGTTGGAGTTCTGGCTGCACTCTTAGAGATGGATGTTAGCGTGATTGAGCAATTACTATTAGATACATTTGGCTCAAAAACCCATCTCGTTGATGCCAATAAGACGGCCCTTGATCTGGGTTTTAATTATGCAAAAGATCATTTCAAATGTCCTCTACCTTTTAAAACTAAGGCGTCTAAAAAGACCAATGGCTACATTATGATCGATGGAAATTCTACCGCTGCACTAGGTTGTGTTTATGCTGGAGCAACTGTGGGCTCTTGGTATCCAATCACTCCGTCAACATCTTTAATGGATGCTTTTACACAATACTGTTCTTTTTTTAGGAAAGATGAGGCAACCGAAAAAAATAATTACTCCATTATTCAAGCTGAAGACGAACTAGCAGCCGTTGGTATGGCACTGGGGGCAGGATGGAATGGCGCTAGATCATTCACTCCAACTAGTGGACCAGGTATTTCCTTGATGAGTGAATTTATAGGGTATGGTTACTACACTGAAATACCTACAGTCATTTTTGATGTTCAACGAACAGGTCCTTCTACGGGTATGCCTACCAGAACTCAGCAAGGTGATATCACTATGTGTGCTTATGCTTCTCATGGCGATACAAAACATGTGTGCCTATATCCCGCTAATCCAGAAGAAGCATTTTATCTTTCAGTTGAAGCATTTGACCTTGCAGAACAATTGCAAACACCTGTTTTTGTATTGAGTGATCTTGATATTGGTATGAATGACTGGATGATTAAAGATTTAAAATGGGATGATAAGTTTAAACCCAATCGAGGCAAGGTATTATCTTCTGAAGAGCTAGAAAATATGGATAGTTTTTATCGTTATCTTGATGTAGATGGTGATGGAATTCCCTACAGAACGATACCTGGATCTCATCCTAAGGGATCTTATTTTACTAGGGGTTCCGGACATAATAAATTTGGCGGATACACAGAAGATGCATCAGAATATCAAGACGTTGTTGATCGCTTACTGCTTAAATGGGAAACAGCTAAAACTCTCGTGCCAAAACCTGCAGTGGACTTCTCAAAAAATAATGAAGTTGGAATTATTAGTATTGGTAGTTGTGATGATGCTATCCGTGAAGCAAGAGATATTTTGGAACAACAAGACCAGAATTTAAATTACTTAAGAGTTAAAGCATTTCCGTTTACAAAAGAAGTTCAAAAATTTCTCGATGCTCATAAGATGATTTTTGTTATTGAGCAGAATCGTGACGGTCAGTTATCAAAATTATTGATCACAGAGACTGAAGTTGACCCTAAGAAAATAAAATCTATTCGACTCTATAATGGAATACCGATATTCCCTAAGGATGTTGTAGACAAGATACAATTAGAAATAAATGCAGGACAAGCAGCATGAGCTACATAAAGAAACCAAAGATCATAAGAGACAACGATCCTAGGAACAAGCTTGGCATGACCTTTGATGATTATGAGGGGGTAATGTCAACTCTTTGTGCTGGCTGTGGACATGATTCTATTACTGGGGCAATTATTCAAACAGTTTTTGATTTAAATATAGAACCTTATAGGATGATTAAATTCAGTGGGATTGGTTGCTCATCAAAAACCCCAGCTTATTTTGCAAGCCAGTCACACGGATTTAATTCTGTGCATGGTCGAATGCCTTCTGTTGCCACTGGAGCAAATGCTGCCAATAGTGAATTACTGTGTATAGGCATCTCAGGCGATGGTGATACCTTGTCTATTGGCATGGGGCAATTTTCACATGCCATCAGAAGAAATCTTAATATGCTCTATATTATTGAAAACAATGGTGTTTATGGTTTAACTAAAGGGCAATTCTCTGCCTCAGCAGATCTAGGGTCAACAGCAAAAAAAGGCGCACCTAATTTACAAACTCCTATTGATCCATGTACGGTTGCTATTTCACTTGGTGCTTCTTTTGTTGCTAGAAGTTTTTCTGGCGATAAAGATCAATTGGTTCCCTTACTTAAAGCGGGGCTTATGCATCGAGGTTTTGCCATGATTGATGTGATCTCACCATGTGTAACGTTTAACGATCATGAGGGCTCTACAAAGAGTTACATGAGCACAAGAGAAACAAAACGTGAAGCCATTTACACGGATTATATAGCACCCTTTAGTGAAATAGAGGTTCAGTATGATGAAGGCACAAGTGTGGAGGTTGATCTCCATGAAGGTGGCAAAGTTGTTCTGCATAAAGCTGACGATAACTTTAGTCCTCTGGACAGAGGTCAATCTATCAAGGCTATTAATGATGCGTCTGACAAGGGAGAACTGTTAACTGGGCTCCTATATATTAATGAATCACAACCAGATTTTACAGAAACAGAGAACACTGTTATCAAACCACTTAACCAAATCGCTTTTGAAGATTTATGTCCAGGTTCGGAAGCGTTGCACAAATTACTTGATGGATACAAGTAAACTTCTTTGATGCTAGCCTGTTGCGTCAATAAAAAAACATTTATTCTTATGTCTCTCATTCTTGTCTTTTTGACAAGCATTACTGCTTATGCAAAAAATATTCTACCCATAGAGATTGAATCTTTAGCCTCTAAGCATGGTATTCCTTTAGATAACCTAAGCATTATCGTTCAGCCAGTTGATTCAGAGATTCAGCTGATTAGTCTCAACTCAAATGTATATCGAAGTCCAGCTTCGGTTACAAAATTATTCACCGCATACGTGGCTATAGATTATCTAGGCCCTGATTTTACTTGGACCACAAAAGTTTTCAGCTCAGATGCTATCAATGACGGGGTTGTTGATTCACTAATTTTTCAAGGTGGCGGCGATCCTTATATAACTATAGAGCGTCTAAAACTGATGGTGTCAGAATTAAGAAACTTAGGGATTCATACCATTAAAAATGGGTTGATTGTTGAACAGGAATTTTTCCAGCAACCTCAAATTTCCACAGCAGTTTTCGATGATGATCCGCTGCGGCCATACAATGTTATGCACACTTCTTTTTTAGTTAATTCCAACAAGATTGACTTTATCGTTAACAAAAAATCCAGCAACACCATCCAAATAGAACCTGTTTTTTTACCCGAAGGATTGTCTTTCCTTGATCGATTAGAAATAGGAGCTGGGTCATGTGGTAATTTTAGAGATGATGTTAATTTTACCGAGATCATTCAAGAAAAATACCCGCCTCATACTGTTATCGTATTGACTGGTATGTACCCTGGGAATTGTGATTCATTTGAGCACGATATTTCATTGACAGATGCTAATCATTATTTTTTCGGTGCTTTTAAAAGGTTGTGGCTAGAATCGGGAGGCAACTTCACAGGGTATATCAGGGAAGGAAATGCTAAGTTGTTTGATCACCCATTAGTGTCCTTTGACTCGGCAACTCTTGCAGAAATTGTGACGGAAAGCATTAAGGAAAGTGATAATTTGATCTCTCGACATATCTTCCTGAGTTTTAACCAATCTTTGGGGAAGAAAAATTATAAAACCTCAAGAAAGATTATGAAGAAGGTATTGAGAAATAATGGTATCAAAATTACAAACAGTACTTTTATTGAAAATGGTTCTGGGCTTTCTAGAAAAACAAAAATAAGGCCAGAGACTATTCTAGATTTACTTCAAGCAATGAAGCAACATTCGTCATCTGACATCTTACTCAATTCATTACCTGTCTCTGGTGTTGATGGATCGCTAGAGGATAAATATCAAACCGATTTATTAAAGAAGAGATTAAAGCTCAAAACAGGAACGTTAGATGGAGTTAGTGGTCTGGCAGGCTTCATCACCGGTTTGTCCGGGAAAGATTATATATTTGTTTTTATTCACAATGATATTCCTGATTATTCATATCGTATTTCACCTTTTCGAGAGGCTTTACTTAATTGGGTAGTTGACGATATCAACTAGGGGATTTTTCAGTCGATATTCTAAGACGCCAAAGAATAAGTAAGATCATCATAACTGAGTCAAGAACGGCTTCATAACTAACAACTTTTTCTTGCCAGTAGAAGTGCCAAACACCTAGTATGGCAGCTGTATAAACTAAGCCACTGATTGTTGATCGGTTTTTATTAAACCACTCTTGGAATGAATTAAAGGAAGCTAATCCAACCGCCAATAGACATAAAAAACCTGCCCAACCAACAATCAGATATGGAGTTTCTATAATATCGATCACAATCACACCAAGATCACCTGCTTGATCTATAATCGCATAACAAAGAAAGTGATTTAAAACATAGAAGAAAGCAACCAGACCAATTGGTTTTGGTAATTTTCTAAGCACTTCTTGTTTCGAATAGTGATACAAGGGTGTTAGTGCCAATGTTAAGATCAGAAATCTAATGCCCCATATTCCTGTGTCATGGGTTATTGCCTCTACAGGATTAGCACCCAACCCCCCAAAAAACCCAAAAGCTTTAAGATTAAGCAGAACATAGGGTAAAAAACTCACTAGTAGAATGATTCTCACTATGGCTTTCATGGTTATTTAATTTGTAATATATCTTAGAAATTACGCCTAAGACTTATGCCACTATAAAGATTTGCAACGTCTTCCGCATAACCATTAAACATAAGAGTGGGTTGCTTGGTTCCAAAGAATCCAGCACCTATCCTTCTTTCTCTAGCTTGGCTCCATCTTGGGTGATCAACTTCTGGGTTTACATTAGCTAAAAATCCATATTCATTTGGAGCTGAAATATTCCAACTGGTTAAAGGTTTTTTTGATTGAAAATGTATTTTATTAATAGATTTAATACTTTTGAATCCGTATTTCCACGGAACAACTAAACGCATCGGCGCACCATTTTGATTCAATAATTCCTTACCGTATAAGCCCACAGCAATAATGGTCAAAGGGTGCATGGCTTCTTGCATTGTTAATCCTTCAATATAAGGCCAGTCTAGAGCAGGCCTTCTTTGACCTGGCATTTGCTTAGGTCTATACACAGTCTCAAAAGCAACATACTTAGCGTTTAATTTTGGTTGTAATTTTTTGATAATGCTGGCTAGTGGAATACCTACCCAAGGGATTACCATCGACCAGGCCTCAACACATCTTAATCTATATATCCTTTCTTCTAGGGCATTTATATCTATTAGATCATCAAGATCGAAAACCCCTGTTTTATTGGCTTCACCGCTAACCTTGACTGACCATGGCTTTGGTTCAAATTGACTGCCATAATTATAAGGATCACTTTTTTGCATTCCAAACTCATAAAAATTGTTATACGTGGTGATATCTTCATAACTATTAAGTGACTCTGTAGTGGAATATTTATTATTGGGAGAAAAAGTCAATTGGTTTTCATTTGCATTAATACTGTCATTTACAAATAAATTGATTGCGAGTCCTGTCGATAACGTGCCAATTGTTTGCAGAACAGAGCGACGATTTAGGTAGACAGATTCTGGCGTAATTTCTGATGATTTAATGACTTGCTTAGATTTTCTTATTGACGACATCAAGATCCTTTATAAAAGTTATAGGGCGTATTTTAACGGATTCCTTGATAGACGCCAACCTGGTCAAATGAGACAATGATTTTTCTCCATCAGGGTTAAATATGAAATATAAATCATCCTTACTAATTTTCTTAGTCCTTATAACAGCTTGTGATTCTGGCAAGCAGGACAATGCCTTATCAATGACAGTTGGCGGGACTGGAATACCGAATACTGTTGGAGCGCAACATTTCTTAGACTTTCAGCAGGCTGTAACACAAAACTTACCTGAGATGAAAACTAAAATGCTGATTTACGGTCAACTAGGCTCTGAGGAGAATCTGGTTTCAGGACTTAGAAGAAATCGGGTTCAATTTGCTAATCTCTCAGCAATCATTGTTTCAACATTGGTTGAAGAAGCCGCATTATTATATGCACCTTATTTATTCGACAGCGCTGAAGAGGCAGACTTTATTTATGATAATTATTTAACCTCTATGTTCACTGATTTATTAGCTGAGAAAGACTTACAGTTTGTTGCTTGGAGTGAAATCGGGTTTCATAATGTGTATGCAAAACAGCCAATTTTGAGCCCTGAAGATGCACAGGGAAAACGCTACCGGGTCTCTGCAAGTTTAAGTTCACGCTATTTTGCAAAAGCCATTGGCGCGGACCTAATACCCATGGGTTACGGTGAGATTGTACAATCATTGCAAACTGATTTAATCGAGGCAGGCGATAATTCAGTGGCTCTTTATGTGAAAAGTGGAAAAGAACAAGAGGCACCACATTACACCCTTACCAAGCATTCACTTGGAATGTCTATTATGGTTGCGAAAAAGGTATGGTGGGATGAGCTTAGTGAAGAACAACGAGCGATAATTAAAAAGGCTTGGCCACAAGCGAGCGAGTCAAGACGATCATTGAGAGCCGAAGCAGCTGAAGATTTAGCTAAAGCTGAACAAATGGGCATCACAGTTTACGAGTTGAATGACGAACAACGACAACAA
Source organism: Gammaproteobacteria bacterium (assembly GCA_029941465.1). GTDB lineage: Bacteria > Pseudomonadota > Gammaproteobacteria > Steroidobacterales > UBA11654 > CACPJA01. Next base: position 70,141 of record JAPYQN010000002.1, on the reverse strand, counting down.
TGGAAGGATGCAACCCAGGGTCAAGTTGAAAGATTAGCTAAGCAGGTTGGTGGGCGATCACTTGAATTACTTGAATTAATTAACCGAGGCAAAAAAGAATTTCAATCTAGTAAGCTCAACAAATGAGCAGTCAAAATAATATCAAAGCACTTGCTAAAGTAATGACAGCAATAGCACTTGTGGGTGTAATGGTTGGTATTAATCTTCCATTGAGTTCTTTAACCCTTAAAACATGGGGCGTCACGTCTGTGGTTATAGGCTTTTCTGCTTCAATGGTTGGTTTAGCTACGGTATTAATAACTCCTTTTTTCTCTAAATTAATCAATCGTTTTGGGCAAATGCAAATCATGAGATTTTGCTTAATAATTTTGCCAATTGCAATTCTGTTTTTACCTGCATTTAAGAACATTTATAGTTGGTTTTTTTTACGATTTATTATCGGAATCGCGGCAACAGGTATTTGGTTATTAAGTGAGGTTTGGATTAATGCCTTTACTGACGATAAACATCGTGGAAAAGTTATTGCGGTTTATTCATCAGTGATATCTTTAGGTTTTATTGTTGGTGTGCTAATCATGTCTTTCATATCGATTGAATCCGGTGGAGGTTTTTATGTTTCAGCTTTTATAACAATTATCGCTGCAATTCCATTATGGAATATGACAGATCTACCAGATTTTGATGTTGTGGAAGATATTTCTTTTTATAGGTATCTAGTAACTGCGCCTGGTCTTATGGGCTCCAGCTGGATGATGGGATTTCTTTATGCAGGCACAGCTGCTTTACTCCCTATTTTTGCACTACCTTATGTTCAGGATGATTATTCTCAATCGTCCAGAACCGTTGCATGGCTAGCTAGTGGTGAATTGACATTGCCATTAATAGTGGGCTGGATGGCAGATCGTTATGATAAAGCAAGATTAATGATTTATATTTCAAGTATTAGCGTGCTGTCTTTAGCAATATTACCAATGATTTTCAATATTCCCTTTTTACGATTCCTTTTGCTTTTTATTCTTGGTGGAACAATTATGAGTTTCTATTCCTTGGGGCTGACCTTACTGGGCCAAGAGTTTAAAGGTAAAGTTTTGGCCTCTGCCAATGCTTGCTTTATTTTTTTTCTATCTTTAGGTGAAATACTTGGCCCTCCAGTTGTAGGGAAAGCTATGGATCTTTTTGGGAATGCAGCTTTTGGTTGGTCAATGTCAATAGTAGGTTTTATGTACCTTATTATTTTCATAGGAAGTAATGCCATATCAAAGTCAACCAATAATCTAGGAAGTTAAGCTATCGGATTTTCTAAGGGTTTATCTTCTATCTTCTCTTTAGGTTCAGACGTATTCGAATCTTTAGGTTTAGATCCAATAGAGTATAAAAATTCATGACGAAAATTAATAGCAGATGATTCTTGGGGTTCAGCTTCGATGTAAACAGGCCGATAGACTGTTTTTTTGATCGCCGACACAGCAACTCTTTCTATTAACCCTTCTGGATCTGATTCTATAACTTCTATATTTGTTGTTTTACCACTAACGCCAATTGCGTAACGAAGTGAAATATAACCTGTTTGATCAGCTTCGTTCTCTTCTCCAACTTCTGGTATGGGGTAGGTGTTGGGCAGTAAGATATTACGAACCTTAACTGGTGTTGAGAAACGTTCTTGTATTAGTTTACTCATACTCGGATCTTCATCAATTAAACCCCAACATTCTTGATAGGCATTCATCCCTGATTGTGCACGTCCATAGCTAGTGTAGGTGTCACCAATATCCAGCAATACCTCAAATTTTAAAATTAAATTAGTATTTTCCATGGCATCAATTTTTTCCAATGCTTGTTTAAGTGGGTTTATACTTTTATAGATGTCAACACCTTCTCTTCGATGAGAGAAGGAAATATTTTTATAGGTTTCGATCAATGGTTTGATCTGGTCTGTTGTTCGGCTAGTCTGTCTTTCAAGTAATTCTTCGTGCACTTCACGCTCAAGAAAAATTTGACCGGTTCGTTTATACCAATTACTTAACTTCATTAATGATTCATCCACCATGGAGTTGTTTACACCAAAGTGTTTTTTGTTGACATAAACTTGAAAGGTCTGATGATGGTTTGCTTGTTGGAAGTTTTTTGCACCAATCAGACTTTCAGTTAATGTGTCGTGAATTTTAAGTTGGTCAAGATTATGAAAACCTTGATTGACATGATTGATCCTTAAGGCTCTTTCAAGAATTGTTATGGCTTCTTGGTATTGACTGTAGCGGTTTAAAGTTAAAGCAAATCCGTAGAGAGGAGAAATTAACTCAGGAGATATAATATTTTGATTGGATTCAATTAGCTCAATGCATTGAAGAAAGGCAATTTGTGCATTCTCAAAATCATCCACCATATAGTATGCGCTAGCAAGATTATTCAGTGGCGTAATAAGTCTGAAGTTTTTTTCACCATAAATTTCTTTCGTCAACGCCACAATTTTCTTTGCGGGCAAAATGCTTTGTTGAAATCGTTCTTGATCATAGAAGCTTAGAAACTCTTGTTGTAAAGCACCTCTTAGGGTTAACTGTTCAGCTTCATTAAGATTCTGTGCTTGAGTATAGCCAAGGACAGGGATAAGAATTATAATTCTTATTAATTGATTAAAAATATAACTTAATTTATTCATCTCTTATGCTTAATGATTTTTGAATTAATACATGATTAATTTATCATATTTATTTCTTATTATGGATAAGCTAAATAAAATTACGACATGGAAATCTCAGAAAAACATTTTGTAAATGGAAATAATATTCATTCCCCCCATCCAGATGGGTGCTTAGAATTAAGGGTTGGTATGGGATGTTTTTGGGGACCTGAAAAAATGTTCTGGCAATTGGAAGGAGCCCATACCACCAGTGTTGGTTATAGCGGAGGGGTAAAGGATGAACCCACTTATCGAGAGGTCTGCTCAGGTACCACTGGTCATGCCGAAGTCGTTTCAGTCGTTTATCAACCTGAACTTATTTCCACTGGTGAAATACTTAAAGTGTTTTGGGAAGGTCACGATCCAACCCAATACATGAGACAGGGCAACGACGTTGGCAGCCAATATAGATCAGCAGTCTTTTATTCTGACCAGTCTATGCTTGAATTAATTGAGACAACAAAAGCACAATATCAGTTAAGTTTAAACAATGCTGGTTATGGCGACATTGTTACAGAAGTACTCCAGACTCAGACCTTTCATTATGCTGAAGATTATCATCAGCAATATTTAGCTAAAAATTCTGATGGGTATTGCGGGCATGGTGGTTGTGGTGTTTCCTTTAATCTGTCTGCTGATTAGTTAAGAACTTTATAGCCACGACCCCTCAAACAGCGTTTTAGGATTTGTTCTTTTTCTCTAACAGCTCTTATACCTGATTGTGCTCCTCCAGATACAGCGCCCACTTCAATAGCATCTCGTCTTGATCGAACATCGTCGGTAATTGCTTCTATGACAGCACCGACAGCTGCACCAGTTACTGCTCCTTTAGCGATACTTTTTCCAGTTGATATATCTTCAGAGAAGATCGAGCATTCCTCAAGATCAATTTCATACTGTGACATATTCACTCCTTTTGTATCAATAATAGGTTTTGAGCCTGCAAATATTGAACTAGAGTTATTAGCCACACACCCTGACAGGGTAATAAGAAATAGTGCTGTTAATAAATTTTTCATCATCGAAATACTTTTAAGCAATGCAAATATAATATATCAATAGATTGTGAAGAAAAAATGAGTTTTAAGATAATGTTGTAGCGGTGTAACTAATTGTATCTTAGAATAGCTTTCTTTCATGAAGCGTATACAATTATTCAAAATTATTTATCAAGATGACTAGAAATAAAAAAATTATAGCGGTTATTATCTTACTCCTGGTTGCCTCGAGTTTTTTCTATCAAGGCAATGAAGACGCCATAAAAGTAATTGCTGTTAAACCAGAAATCAGAAATGTAGAACAGTCAGTTTCTAACACCAGGGCTGGCACAATTGATGCTTGCAGAAGATCAAAAATGTCACCGGCAATGGGCGGGCAGATAGCGGTGCTAGCTGTGGAAGAGGGCGACATGGTTGAGAAAGGCCAGGTTCTTCTTGAGCTTTGGAACAAAGAGACCAAGGCTAGAGTAAAGGCAGCACAAAGAAGTGCTGAACAAACTTGTATTATCTCAGCAAAAGCTCAACGTGACGCAGAAAGAGCCAATGAGTTATTTTCTAAAGGGTTAACTTCTGATGAAGCAAAAGAAGCCGCTGTAACCAATGCTGAATCTGGAGCTGCTGCTTGTAATGCTGCAAAAGCTCAAGTTGAAGTCAGCCAGGCATCTTTGGAGAGGACTCAATTGATTGCACCTTTTGGTGGAATTGTTGCAGAGATCGAAGGGGAGCTAGGAGAGTATGTTACTCCATCACCCGTGGGCGTTGCCACCAAACCAACTCTTGATTTAATTGATAACACTTGTATTTATATTAAGGCACCGATAGATGAGATAGACGCACCTGAAGTTATTGCTGGATTGAAAGCAAGGATTACTATGGATGCTTTTGGGCAAAAAGAGTTTCCTGCCACAGTAAGGCGAGTCGCTCCCTACGTTCTTGATTTAGAAAAACAGGCGAGAACAGTTGAAATTGAAGCTGTCTTTGATAATCCTCAAGAGTTTCTTCTGCCTGGGTATAGTGCTGACATTACAATTATCATTGACACATCTGAAGCGACCTTAAGTATCCCTTCACAAGCCTTAATGGGTGGTGGTTTTGTGTACCTCATTAACTCAGATAACTCCATCTCTAAAAAAGAGATTGAAGTCGGTCTCTCTAATTGGCAACACACTGAAGTTTTAGAAGGTCTTACCCTTGAGGATGAGATTGTTTTATCAGTGGATAGACTAGGATTAGAGGATGGAGTCAGAGTCACTATTGAGGAAATAGATAATTCACAAGAAGACAAAGACTCAGATGACGAAGCCGATATAGCAGTTAAAATCGGCTAATATATCATTGACCAATGATCCAGTTAGAAAACTTATGTCGACACTTTGAAGTGGGCAACCAGATAGTCCGTGCTTTGGATGAAGTAACTCTAGAGATTAATAAAAAAGAATATCTATCGATAATGGGAGTTTCTGGGTCTGGGAAATCTACCCTACTTAATATACTTGGCTTATTGGACACACCAACTTCTGGTGATTATGTTTTATCTGGTATTAATACATCAAAAATGAATGACGATGAAATGGCCCATATTCGATCAACAAAAATTGGATTTATTTTCCAATCATTTCATTTAATTCCAAGGTTAACAGCTGCCGAGAATGTTGAAATACCCATGGTCTTATCAGGCCTAAACTCAAAAGAAAGAAAGGAGAGGGCAGACAACGCTTTGGCTAGGGTTAGTCTGACTGACAGAGCAGATCACAGACCCGAGCAACTTTCAGGAGGACAAAGACAGCGTGTAGCCATAGCCAGATCAATTGTTATGGAACCGGATGTCTTGTTAGCTGATGAACCAACAGGGAATCTTGATTCGGCATCCAGTAAAGAAATTATTAAATTAATAGAGGAGCTTAACAAGGGTGGTTTAACTCTTATGCTTGTAACCCATGATGTTGAGATGGGTTCACGCTCTGATCGATTGATTGAACTCCTTGATGGAAAAATTATTAATGATAAAAAGAATTAATTATGCGTTTCTATGATCTAATTTTTTTAGCATTTAGTACTCTTGTACGATACCCATTACGAACTCTAATGTTGCTCATCGCAACCTCCATTGGTGTAATGGCAGTGATCCTTTTAACTGCTGTTGGAGAAGGGGCTAGGGACTATATCACCGGTCAATTTAAGGATATGGGGACCAATCTACTCTTTGTTGTACCTGGAAAGAATGAAACCTCAGGAGGAATGGGACCTGTAGATTTAGCTGGCGTCGCACCAAGAGATTTGACTGTTGAAGATGCCATTAGTCTAAGGCGAATTGAGGGAGTGAAAAATATAGCTCCAATCGTTATTGGAGAAACTCCAGCTCAATTTAATGGTTTGGAGCGATCTGTTCCCATAATAGGCACAACCCCTTCCTTTTTAGCCGTCAGAAACTGGGAAATGGAGGTAGGTAATTTCTTACCTGGAGTTACCCTAGACCGTTCCCCTCCGGTTTGTGTCATTGGTAAAGAGGTTGAGTCTGAACTTTTTGGTAAAAATAATGCTATCGGGCAATGGCTTAGGGTAGGCGATAGGCGATGTCGTGTCACTGGTATTATTGGCACTGAAGGAAGAGCCATTGGGATTGACACTCAGAAGATTGTGGTTATGCCAGTGAGTTTAGCCACTGCATTATTCAATCGACCTTCACTATTTAGGATCGCTGTCCAGGCAAGCAACACATGGGAGATGGACCAGATCAAGAAAGACATCATTAGAATTATCAAAAAGCGTCATCAGGGAAAGGAAGATATTACCGTGATCAGGCAAGATGCGGTCATGCAATCTTTTGATAATATCTTTAATGTTTTGACCATGGCTTTAGCTTCCATTGCTTCGATCAGTTTATTTGTGGCTGGCATTCTTATCATGAATGTTATGTTAGTCGCGGTCTCTCAACGTCAATCAGAAATTGGTTTGCTTAAGGCCATTGGCGCAAAAAATAAGCAGATTAGTTATTTGTTTATGACTGAAGCCATTATTTTATCTGGTACAGGAGCAATTCTTGGATTGGTCTTTGGACACACGATAACTCAAGTTTTAAAATTAGCGTTTCCTACCTTCAACTTTTTACCGCCACTTTGGGCATCGTTTGTTTCGATAATTGTGGCTTTGGTGTCAGGGATTGTTTTTGGATTGCTTCCTGCTAGAAGAGCTTCTAAACTGGATCCTGTGATTGCTTTATCTGGGAACAAATAATATGAAACTTAAAGATATTATTCTCTTTTCATCCTACTCAGTAATTTCTCAGAAAATGAGGAGTTTTCTGACTTCCCTGGGAATTGCAGTTGGCGTTGTTTGTGTGATTTTTTTAACAGGTTTAGGACAAGGCTTGCAAGATTACATTGTTTCACAATTTACTCAGTTCGGTACTAATATCATTGGAATATCGCCTGGTAAAGAGCAAACAATGGGGTTGCCGTTGGGAGTGTTTGGTACTGTAAGACCTTTATCATTTGAAGATGCAGAAGCACTTGAACGACTCCCAGTCGTTGAAACAGTCGTTCCAGTTTCTGGAGGTGGCGGCGAGATTGAAAGTGCTGATCGAATGAGAAGATCAATGGTTATAGGCACAGGTTCAGATTACGATATTATTGTTGGTGCAGAGAATACGATGTTCGGTGAATATTTGCCTGATGATAATCCAAAAACCCCAAGAGCTTATGCCGTTCTTGGCCCCAAACTAAAAGAGGAATTATTTGGCACAAACAACCCGTTAGGGTTAACAGTTAGGGTTAATTCCGTACGATTCCGTGTGGTGGGCGTGTTGCCAGCAAAAGGTGATTTTTTAGGCATGGATCTTGATGACGCTATTTATATTCCTATAGCTAAATTTAATTCAATGTTCAATAGGGATGGGTTCCAAGAGATTGATGTCATTCATAAGGACGGGGTAACAGCCGATGAGGCTGTGGCTTCAATAAAAAGATTACTGATCAGTCGACATGGTGGTGACGACACCACCATTACCACTCAAGCAGATATGTTGGAAACCTTAGGTGATATTATGAAATGGTTGAAATTTACTGTTGCAGCTTTTGGCGGAATTTCACTTTTAGTGGGTGGGGTCGGTATATTCACAATCATGACAGTTGCTGTCAATGAAAGAACTTCAGAAATTGGAGTGTTAAGAGCTTTAGGTGCTTCACGCAAGAGAATTCAAGATGTGTTTTTATTGGAATCTATTTTTTTAGCAATCTTAGGGGCCTTGTTAGGGCTTTCGATTGGGTTCTTAGCCATCAATATAGCGCTGGCTATTTATCCTGACATGCCAATTGCTGTCGCATGGGAATATATCGTCTATGCAGTCATCATTTCTCTATTTATTGGATTAGTAGCCGGTTATCTGCCTGCAAGGGCAGCAGCTCAACTTGACCCGATCGAAGCTTTAAGGACTGATTAAGAAGCAATTCGTTGCATCATATTTGAATATGTTGCGATATGTGATTCAGTCGGTAAAAATGTTTCTAAATAGCTCTTTCTATCTTGCATAGCATCCCACCAGGATCTAATTTTTCTGCATTCTTTTGGCCATTTAGCATCAAATAAATGTTCATAGGCACCAAAGCGTTCAAAAAAAGGTGCGTAATGTAAATCGACCAGTGTTAATTGTTCACCCATCCAGAAAACACCACCATCATTTTGAGCAAAGCATTCTTTTTCAATATAAAGTAAACGCTCTCCAACTATCTTTAAGTTCTGTTGTTGACGATCATCATCCTGATGGTCTCGGAGTAGTCTTGTGCAAGCTGGAAGATAATAATTAGAACAATAATCGATCCAAATTCTTGCTCGTGCTCTCTCATAATGATCATCTGGCATCAAAGCAACTTCTGGGTATTTTTCCTCTAGGTATTCATTAATGATTGCTGATTCATAGATGGCCCTTCCTTCATGAACTACGACAGGAACTTTCCCGTATGGTGAGATCTCTAAAAACCAGTCTGGTTTGTTATAGACATCGATCTCAATCAATTCAAAATCAAGTCCTTTTTCAATCAGAGCCATTCTCGTCCTCTGCGCGAAAGGGCATTTATCAAAACTGTAAATTTTTATATCACTCATAATCTATAGCTCTTGCATAATTTCATACCAGAATTCAAGTGCAACTTGGTATGCACTGATTTCTATTCTTTCATTTAACCCATGACCTCTATATCCAGTAGGATCTGTCATCATCCCGCTGGTTCCATAAACTGGGATCCCAATACTTCTCAGAGAAATAGCATCCGTTGCGCCTGTTGACATAGTTGCCACTATAGGCAGATTGGGAAAAATTTTACCCATTGATTCTTCAATCAATTTTTTGATCTCAGATGTAATTGGAGAAACGGGGCTTTTTTGAAAATTAGCTACGGGTTCAATGTCAACATTGTTTCCCACTAAATCTTGTAAAGTCGTTAATATCTTTGCAGGTTCTTCATGTGGTAATACTCTGCAGTTAACAGTAGCTGTAGCAGAGACTGGAAGAGCATTCTCAGCATGTCCAGCAATCAGTTTTGTAGCCACACAAGTTGTCCTTAGAATGGCATTCACTGCAGGGTTGTTATCTACCATTTCAAAATCACCCAATTGTTTTCCTCCATCTAAGATTGCTCTAATTTCTCTTTTTGCACGGCCTTCTGCTTTTTTTAGAGCGAACTCAAGTGTCGATTCAGTGGTTTGGTTTAAGCTAATTGGAAATTTGTATGTTTCTACTTTCTTTATAGCATTTGCTAACTCATAAATTGCATTGTCTTTTCGTGGTATGGAGCTGTGACCTCCGCGATTAGAGGTCGTCATGGTCACTGTCATATAAACTTTTTCAGCTGATTGTAAGCGGAATGCCTCAGGGTTTTCCATTGTTCCACTTAGATAACCACCGTCTGCATTAAGAGCAAAGTGTGCATTTCTTACAGACTCAAAATTATCTCTAAAGTATTTGATGCCTAACATTCCTGTTTCTTCATCCCCTGTCAGTAGCATGATGATGTCGTTTTGTGGTTTAAATCCTTCGTCTCTAAGTCTAATAAAGGTAGTCAGCAATGCAGCTGCGCCCCCTTTATTATCACTGGCACCTCGCCCATGAAGGAAGCCATCAATTTCAGTCAGTTGAAACGGGTCAGATTCCCAAGAATCTTTAACTGCTGGTACCACATCAAGGTGGGCCATAACCACAGTAGGGTTGTTTGAGGATTCACCTTTATAAACAGCGTATAGGCCTTTAGTAGACTCACTGGGACCCACAACCAAGAGATGGTCTTCTTTAAAGCCACGATTAATTAGTAGAGTTTTAGAATGCTCACTCGCTTCTGTTGCTAAACCCTCGTTGGCAGTTGATTCAATTGCGACTAAGTCAGATAAAATATTTATGCCTAGATCTAAATAATCACTAGCACCTAACGAAGAATTTGAGATTAATACTATCGTTAGGACAAAGAATTTTCTTAATATATTCATTACGTCCTCCTGAGGTTAAATTGTACTAAATATTGATAAGCATCAGTAGCCGTTTCAGTTCCTAATTCTTGAACTAGCTGATGCCCTCCATTTTCATAGATAATTGTTTCCACTGCAGGTGAATTAATTAAAAGTCTTTTCATTTCATCAGCAAGTTCAACCTCAACCACCTTATTTTTTTTACCCCACATAATCAAAACAGGGCATCGTACTTGTGCAATCACCGAATCAATATCACCTGAAATATATTGTTTCATTCTAGCCATTTGAGCATCTCTTTGGCCTTCTCTTAAAAGCAGTTCATGCCACCTGGTCACTAATTCGTTAGAGATATTATTGGGTTCACCAAAACCGGAGTTCAGTAAACCTTTGACCAAGGACCTGGGTGTTATTTGTGTGATCAGATTAAATACTCTGGGTAGTTTTGGTGGCTCATTGCTCCCTCTTACTCTTTTATTAAGAGCGCCAGGACTAACTAAAATAAGATTATCCACTGTCTCGGGATTGTTACGTGCAAAATGAATTCCAATAGTTCCACCCAATGATGCCCCAGCAATACTTAATTGTTTTATGCCCAAGGAATTAAGCAATGTTTCAATCAAGAAGAGTGTTCTGGGCATTGAATAATCATTTAAAGGATCAGCCTCTGTTAAACCATGACCTGGTATATCTAATCTAATTACCCTGTAGTTAGGGGATAGTGTTTCAACCCAAGGTTTCCAGTCAATTAAGTTAGCGTAGTTGGCATGTAGCAATAGGATGACTGGACCCGAACCTTCATCAGTGTAATGAATCTTAACACCATCAATATTTATAAAAGATGAACTCTCTTCTAAATACTTTGCTTCAATTTCTTCAGCACTCTTATCCATAGGGTAGCGAGCACCAAAGAAAAGACTCACTAAAAAGAGACTCAGAATGGAAACGCAAGTGATCAGAGTGATTTTAAAGATTTTTTTTATCATAAAAATTTATTTAACTATTGTGTAATCAACTCTAATATTAGCTTTATATTATCGATATAGCTCAAATTGTGAAAACATGAATAAAGAAAACACGATAAAACCTTTCGCAGATGGGGATATTTTCCTCGGCTGTACTTACTTGAATGATGAGACTGATGATCACAAAGGGGACGGGAGAATCTTGCAGTATGACAAGAATCTTCAATCTAAAGGAGTGTTATGGACAGAGGGCACTGAGCATTTAGTAATTGGATTAACTATCGATCAACAAGGAACCCTATGGGGATTTGATATGCATAATCATATTGTTGTGAGGGTTTCTTCAGATGGTTATCAGATGCCACATCATCATTTTGGAGATCGGGCATTTTCAAATGCGACTTTTGATAAAGACGGCAATATCTATTTAGGGGAAGCCCTTGTTGGTAATACCCCATACCCTGGGAGTTACATGAAACGTCTTCCAGGGCTTGATTTATTGGGTTACGCAAATATACATAAGTTTAATTCAGATTTAGAGTTGGTTGATGTTTTTGATGTAGTTTATTCCCCTGAGTTTCACCATTTCAAAGGTATAACCCATTCAACTATGCACCCCAGTGAACAATTCATCACCTACACCACCGAAATAGGGAAAAAAGTAATGCAGTACGATATTGTGAATCGTCAGCAAATGAATGACCTAGTGGTATTACCTGGCGATTTAACCGATAAGGTAGTGGCTATCGCAGTTAATTATTTACCTGATGGAAGATTGCTTCATTCACGAGGAGATTATATTGAGATCTTAGATGAGCAGGGCAATGTGATTCAAACCATAGACTTGAGTGAACACGGATGGGGTATTGCTCAATTAACCCCGTCATCTGATGGCAAACATTTTTTTACTGCAAATATCTTTTCAGGAATCATGTTAAAAGTTAGTTTAGATGATGGAAAAGTGGTTGGGTCAATTGACACTGGTTTTGCAGTTCCAAAAAGAAGTTTTGGCGGGGTTGCTGAATTTCATCTGTCTTCCTGAAATCTATCTAATTTGATACCATAAGATATGAAGATTTCCTTAAAAGTTTTCCCTATATTCCTTTTACTTATCGGGTGCGTTGCAAATCAAGAAGTAGAGGAAAATATCACTAACAAAAACAATCAAAGCCAAGCAACTGCAGAGGCAAAAAAAGATAATAAAATTTGTCGTCAAGTTTCTGTCTCTGGAAGTAGAATTAAAAAAAAGGTTTGCTATACGATTGAAGAAGAAGAAGCTATGGCAAAAAAAAGCCAAAGAATTTTAAGAGAGCAGCAAAATAGGGAACGTGTAAGATCAGTACCTGATTCCGGCTGATTAATTAATAAAATTCAATCCTCATTAATCTCTAAACTGTAATGAAGGAATTCATCATCAACTTCATAGTCCAAAGACTCATAGAGGGATTGACCAATGAAATTGTCTTTTGCTGTTGACAGTTCTAAGCGCTTAAAGCCATTCTCTTTAGCGTATTGACTCGCCTTATTCATTAGAGCTCTCCCTATACCTTTAGTTCTTATATCAGGGTCAACAAACAAATCATAAAGAATTAAAATAGGGATGGTGCTCACTGAGCAAAAAGAGGGATAGAGTTGAACGAAACCATTTAAGGTTCCGTCGCCATTATCAGAAACAAAAATTGTGGATTCATCCATTTCCATTCTGTTTTTAATGAACTGATGAGCCCTTTCTAAATCATCTGGTTGTTTATAAAATACTCTATAAAGGTTAAATAGCCTGGCAACTTCATCTAAATGTTTGATATGAGCTTTGATAATCTTTGACATAGAATAATTTTAGCCTCGTTCAGTTAGAAAAGTCATCTCTCTAATGATGCTTTCAGAAACTATGACAGGCGCTTCTTCATGAACATAATGACCAGCATCTTTAATCAATTGTAATTTACTATTTTTAAAACCTTCTTTTAGTTGCAGAGCTTCTGCCATTGATTTGTTTCGATCCTCAATTCCAAAAACTATTAGTGTTGGAGTACTTACTTGATCCATCAACTCAGCCTCATTCGCATCATAAAACTTACCCAACATACTGCTTGTTCCTTCAAGATAGCCTTCAGTTTTTGATCCTATCATGATCTCATCCATTACCTGTTCATTGACAATTGATGGGTTATGATAAGAACGTTTTAAAAATTCTTCTCTAAATTCTCTATTGGCAAACTGCTTTGCTGAAACCCTAGAAAAGGGGAAAATCAAATTAATATATCTTGCAAACTCAGGTACGCCTGTGTTGATAATGCCTGGATTGAATAAAATCAAACCTTTGGTTTTTTCGTTATTCATTGCAACATGCAAGCCAATGGCGCCACCTAAAGAATGGCCACCCACTATAAATGAGTTAAGGTTTAAAGCATCAGCAAATTTTCCAATGGTTTTAGCCTGGTTAGCATTACTGTAGTCATAATCTGTCGGCTTTTCTGATAAGCCAAACCCAGGCAAATCTAAAGCAAAAATATTATAGTTTTCTGACAGAAGAGGAGTGATTGATCTCCATGAATGTAAATTATTTCCAAACCCGTGAATCAATATTAGATTTGGACTATGGTCTTCCTGTGTAAGGTGTTGTCTATAGCGAATATCATGGCCGCTGACCTTAATAAAAAAATCTTCCTCAGTAGCCAATTCATTAATTGGTATTTCTTCTAAGGGTAGATAGGCATAAATGACTAATGCACCATAGCCAAGAATTACTAAGACCAAAGCGAGCCTTAAAAAAATTCTAGAAAACATTTTTAAACTTCTTTGTATTTTAATTTTGTAAAATACTCTTTCTTGGGTTCAGAAAATGTTTAAATCATGGAGCTATCCATTCTCCAGCAAAATTACAACCAAATTCTACGCCCATAGGACCCTGATTGCTGTCTTGATAGTAGACTTCTTCCCATCCACCTCTTTCACACGAACCAACGGATTCTTCTCGAGGGCAATCCCCTTCCGAATAGGCAGGCTCAAGAATGCTGACCATGCCATCACCAACCTCGGGATAGTTCATGCAAAACTCTTCTGAGACATTTGTTCTACACGCTTTATAAGGCTCACCCGCAAATGGGTTATCTGCCATATAAATACAATGGCCAGTTCCATTTAATTCATTAGATTCACTGTCGTGATGGTTACTTGCTAATAGTGAATTACTGCATAGGCTGCTTAATACTAGGCAGGATAAAAGCACAGTTTTTTGAGTATTCATAAATTTCGCTCCTTTCTTACCATTGTAGAACCTAATTGATGCCTCAACAACAAACAGTTCTATATAAACTATATTTTTTATTTACAATAGATAACTCAAGATAAGGAGTTGCCCAATGAAAAAATCTCCGATTGCGCAGACAATCTACCTCATTTTTTTTAGTTTCCTAATGAGTGTTTTTTCAACTGTTAAAGCAGATCATAATCACGTAAAAGTATATGATCAAAGCAATCCCACTGTTTTTATTACAGGTTCAAATCGAGGTATTGGTTTAGCTCTAGTAAGAAACTATGCGATTAAAGGATGGAATATAATAGCAACATGCCGTAGCCCTGAACGTGCTAATGACTTGAATAAACTACTGGGTGATTATCCTAATATTTTAATTGAGCAATTAGATGTAACTGATTTAGATGAAATAGAGTCTTTAGCGAGAAAATATGAAGGCGTTGCTATAGATGTTCTGATAAACAATGCAGGTATTCTTGGTGATGTTGAAGCTCAAACGTTTGGTTCTTTGAGTCAGTCAACTTTTGAGAAAGTTATGGCAGTAAATGCTTATGGGCCCTTAAAGGTCGCCGAAGCATTTTCTGACAATGTTGCACTTAGCAAGCAAAAAAAAATAGTGTCAATGACCAGCGGTTTAGGTTCTATGCAGATTACAGGCAACACAGATCGTTTTTATTTCTATAGGATGAGTAAGGCAGCATTGAATATGGGGGTGATAGCAATGAATGTTAGTTTGAAATCAAAAGGGGTAATGTCGGCACTTATTGCTCCTGGGATGGTTGATACGCAACTATTAGATGAGTCAGGTTATGCCGGTCCTGGAGTGATAACCACAGATGACAGTGCAATTGGCTTGATAGAAGTGATTGAAGAAATTTCACCTCAAACAATCAGGAAAAATAGGGGTAAGGCAACCAATTATAACAAGGGTATCATTCCTTGGTAATGATTAAGGAATGATTGATTTATGTTGGTTTATCCAGAGATTAATCCTATAGCAATTCAGATTGGTCCAATTTCAATTGCTTGGTACGGGATTATGTATCTGCTGGGTTTTGTTGCAGCATTCAGGTTAGCGAGAATAAGAGTTAAACAAGATTGGTCTCCACTATCCAAGGAACACATTGATGATGTAATTTTTTATGCTGTTATTGGCGTGATTCTAGGCGGTAGGCTTGGCTATATGCTGTTTTATGACACCATGCATTTAATTAGCAATCCTTTGTCATGGTTAATAGCGCTACCTCAATTATGGAATGGAGGGATGTCCTTTCATGGGGGTTTATTAGGGGTATTGTTTGCAGTGTTTATAATATCAAAACGTGTTCAGCAACCGTTTGTTTCAGTTATAGATTTTGTAGCACCCTTGGTTCCTATAGGTCTTGGGTTAGGAAGGATAGGTAATTTTATTAATGGCGAACTATGGGGACGGCCAACAGATTCTGTTGTTGGTTTTTTAGTTCAAGGAACACAAAGGCATGCAACACAACTCTATGAAGCAACTCTAGAAGGACTATTGTTGTTTATTATTTTATGGCTATACACTAAGAAAAAAAGACCCAGTGGGTTTCCTGCCGCTGTGTTCTTAATAATTTATGGGTGTTTTAGAATTTTTATTGAATTCTTTAGGTTACCTGATGCGCATATTGGCTATTTATACGGGGAGTGGTTAACCTTGGGCCACTTACTTACAATTCCAATGATGATATTTGGTTTTTGCATTATTATTGCAAACAAACTAAGGGTAAAATAAATATTTATTTTTTCTAATTGATAAGGAGCTGTTCGTGCAACAATATTTGGATTTACTTCAGAAGATACTCGACGAAGGGCAGGTAAAAGAGGATAGAACTGGCACTGGCACACGTAGTTTTTTTGGTCATCAAATGCGCTTTAATCTTAATGATGGTTTCCCTATATTGACGACAAAGAAAATTTTTTTTAAAGGGGTGGTCTACGAGCTACTCTGGTTTCTAGACGGCTCAACAGACAACAAGAAACTTAAAGATAATGGTGTACACATTTGGGATGAATGGGAAGATGAATCTGGCGATCTAGGACCAATATATGGTTACCAGTGGAGACACTGGCTAGACCATAATACTGGGAAGCCTATTGATCAAATCGAGAATGTAGTTGATCAATTGAAGAATAATCCAAGCTC
Source organism: Gammaproteobacteria bacterium (assembly GCA_029941465.1). Classification (GTDB taxonomy): domain Bacteria; phylum Pseudomonadota; class Gammaproteobacteria; order Steroidobacterales; family UBA11654; genus CACPJA01. The sequence continues at coordinate 53,628 of JAPYQN010000002.1, read as the reverse complement.
AAGAAGAATTATTGTCAGTGCCTGGAATGTTGCTGATTTACCGGATGAAAAAATTTCACCTCAAGACAATGTAATGAATCACAAAATGGCACTAGCACCGTGCCATGCTTTTTTTCAGTTTTTTGTTTCTCAAGGTGCGTTATCTTGTCAACTCTATCAAAGGAGTTGTGACACATTTCTAGGGCTGGGTTTTAATATAGCATCCTATAGTTTATTGACTCACATGTTGGCACAACAGTGTGACCTAAAATTAGGCGAATTTATTTGGACTGGTGGGGATGTACATTTGTATCTTAACCATTTAGAGCAAGCTAAGGAACAGCTTGCAAGGACCCCGTATAGCTTGCCTCAATTAATGATAAAGACTAAGCCAGATTCAATTTTCGATTATGCCTATGATGATTTTGAGTTAACTAACTATGAGTATCATCCGCATATACCAGCACCTATATCAATTTAAGGCTATCAACTTTAATTGGTAAATTAGGTTTACTAAGATCAATAGCTATTAGTTGACCACCCCAGACACAGCCTCCATCTAGGCAAACAACCCTTTGATCATGCAAGTAATTAACTGTAGACCAATGACCAAAAACTATAAGATTTTTATTAATTCTTCTCTCTGGATATGCATACCAAGGTATCAAGTGATTGACCTTATCGGGTGAGTTTTTTTGTTTAAAATCACATATACCATCGTCAGTTAAATATCTCATTCTAGTAAAAGTATTTACGATAGCATTATGTCGCTCAGTATCTTCAAGTCCTTTTTTCCATGATTCATTGGTGTACATCTTGCTAAAAAAATCATCAGCCTGATTCACACTGATGATAGTTTCTATCTCATGAGCATAAGCTTGCGCCTGCTTAATGTTCCAATGAGGATGGATGCCTGCATGAACCACGATTATATTCGTCTCTTTATCAATGTGGAGTAAGGGTTGATGGCGCAGCCATTCAATAAGGTTGATTTTATTTGGAGACTCTAATATCGGTTTTAGTGTTTCATCTTTTGTTTTAATGTTTCCATTTTTTAAAGTTAGAGCAATGAGATGAAAATCATGGTTGCCCAACACATTAATGACTGATCCATTGATTGAATAAAGATATTCCAAGACTTTTAACGAATCAGGGCCTCTGTTGACAAGGTCTCCAGTAAAAATAAGATTGTCAGTAGCAGTATTAAAATTAATTCTTTCCAGTAATAAGATGAGTTCATCGAAGCAACCTTGAACATCACCAATGGCGTAGGTACTCATTCACTTATTCCTGGCTTTTGATAACCTTAAAAAATCATCAACAGTTAGGTTTTCAGGTCTGCATTCAGGGTTAATGTTTGCTTTCTTAATTTGATCGATTGTCAATAGGCCTTTTAAGGAGTTAGTTATCTTTTTCCTACGTTGGTTAAAAGCAGCAATGAGGATTTGGTTAAGCTCAATATCAATTTGATCTTCAAGTGGTGCTTTTGGTGTGAGTTTAATGATAGAAGACATTACTTTTGGGGCTGGGTAAAAGGCATTTGGTTTTATATCAAAAAACTTTTGAACATTACAACGTGCCTGAATTGCAACTGATAGCCGCCCATATATTTTAGAATTAGGCTGGCTCACCACTCGTTCTGCTACTTCCTTTTGAAGCATTAGATGTATGTCAGAAAAATACTGATTATATTTGATGATATGAAAAATTAAAGGTGTCGAAATATGATAGGGTAAGTTGCCAATCAGTCTAATTTTTTTATTCTTATAGCTTGAGCTAAAGTTATATTTCAAGGCATCTGTCTGATGTAACAAAATTTTTTCAGAACGCTGGCCTTCAATCATTAATTTTGCTAAATCTCTATCTATTTCAATAACTTCTATGAAGTTTATTTTGTCTAATAAGGCATAGGTTAAAGCTCCATGACCCGGTCCAATTTCAAGAATATGGTCTTTAATATTTGGGCTGATGACGTTAATAATTTTGTTGATAATATTCTTGTCATGCAAGAAATTTTGACTGAATCGTTTACGCGCGTTAGTTACTTTTACTTCTGGCATAACAAGCGGACATTTTTTTTGCTGTATCCAACGCAAAATTTAGACTTTGGTTATTTGTGTTTTTTCTTCCAGCTTGTTTAAGGGCAATACCATGATCCACTGAGGTTCTAATAATACCAAGTCCCATGGTGACATTAGCAGCAAGATGTGGGTAAGAATACTTAAAAAGAGGTAGGATTTGATCATGAAAAAGACTAACAATGATATCCATATCATTGTTTTGTAATAAAACGGTGTCAGCAGCATAGGGACCAAATATATTCAAACCCTTATTACGCATTGCTTCAATTACTGGAATTATAGTTTGTATTTCTTCACTGCCAAGTAACCCATTTTCTCCTGCATGTGGATTAAGCCCTAATATAGCAATACGAGGCTCTGATATACCGAAATACTGATTTAGGTCGAAGGAAATAATATCACAAATATTCATAAGCAAATCTTGAGTAATTAGTGAAGGCACTTCTTGTAAGCTAACATGAGTTGTTGCTAATGCCAGTTTCATATCATCTGATATAAAGGACATCACGGGTGATGTTTTACACAAATTACCAATATATTCAGTATGACCTTTGAATTCAAAACCACTGTTTGCAATTACTTCCTTACTAACAGGGCCCGTGATAAAACCAGAAAAATCACCTCTAAGACAGCCTTTAGTGGCTTGTTTTATCATTTTAAGCACATACGGGCTATTAGCTTCATTTAAATAACTACACCGAACTTCTTCAGTGAGACTGAAATCTTGAACCAGTAATTGATTTTTCTCTAAGACGATTGGTTGTGATTGAGGTTCATATTCAATAAATGACAACTTTATATCCAGAACTCGAGCTCTCTTTTTGAGTAAGTTCAAATTACCAAACACAACAAAATCAGAGGCATCATCTCGGCACGCAATTGAGAGAGAGATATCAGGACCAATTCCAGCTGGTTCCCCTGTGGTTACAGCAAAAGGTTTGTTCATTTTTAAAAAAGCAATTTGAAATTAGTTATAGGGTAGTTTTTCAACAAATGCTTCATCACGAAGCTCACGCGCCCAAATTTCTATTTCACTGGCTAGTTTTGAGTTTCGAATAGCAGAGACTGCCTTTCTTTTTTGAATTTCTTCGGTGTTATCAAAAATTCTCTTACCCAAGTATTCTATAATATGCCAACCATAGCGTGAACGAAATGGTGGACTAATTTCATTCTCTTCTAATGAGTAAGCAACGTCTTCAAATTCAGGCACAAAGAAACCACGAGCTGCCCATCCCATATCACCTCCATCTTGAGCAGAGCCAATATCTTCAGACACAGCAGAAGCAACGGCGCCAAAATTACCTTCATCAATAATTTGTTGTTTTATAGTTTTTAATTTTTCTTCGGCAGCCGAATCATCCAGCACTTCATTAGTCTTAATTAAAATATGGCGAACTTTAATTTGTTCTTCCAAAATTGGCTCATTACCTTTTATTTCATTTAATTTAATTAGATGAAAACCGCTAGAATTTTCAAATGGGAAGCTGAGTTCTCCATTTTTTAATTCGCTTGCTACTTTCACAAAAATATCAGGTAATTGTTCGCCTTTCATCCACCCTAACTGACCACCAGACAATGCTTGTTGGCCTTCAGAGAATTCTATTGCTACTTCCTCAAAACTCTTGCCACCAATAATATTTTCATATAATTCATTAATAAAATCTTGTTTGTTATTAACTTCACCTTCCCCAGCCTTTGAGCTTACGGGTATCAGAATATGTGATAAATTATATTCATAATTCAGTCTGTCTTGATCTTTTTGGAAGACCAGAAAATTTTCTAATTCACTCTCGGAAACTGCTATTCTTGAGATTACTTCTCTTTGACGAAGTTGTTCAATCGTTATTTGCTGCCTTAATTCATTGCGATAGTCGTTATAATTAATGCCTTCCTTATCCAGCATTTTTGGAAATTCTTCAAAGCTAACATCGTTGTTTCTAGCCACATTAGTTATAGCAGCATTTAAGGCTTCATCTGAGACTCTAATCCCATATCTATCAGCCCTTTGGAGCTGAATCCTTTGAACAATTAATCGTTCTAACACTCCTTCTCTAATAGTATTAACAGGCGGGATTTGACTTCCTTGTTTTTCTAAATTATCCATGATCAACTCAAACTGTATTTCAACCTCACTTCTCAATACAACTCCATCATTCACAATTGCAGCAATACTGTCTATAAACTCACCTGTTCCACCAAGGTCTCTGGTTTGAGGAACAGCAAGAGATGACATCAGCACCAGGCTATAAGCTATAATTTTTAGATTTCTTTTCATATGACCCTTGAATTTATGACACATCATAGCCCAATATTCCATCTTCCAGAAGGTTTTCTATAGGCATACCTATTTCTCCTAAGCCTTTAAAAATGAATTGAATTGAAAAAGAGGTATCACTCTCTCCGTTACGATACATTAAGTGCTTACGAGAAATAGCACGAATGCCCCAGCAACAAGTTTCGTATTCAATTCCGAGGAAGTGTTCAAGTGCTTTTCTATCTTCAATTGAATAATTGTAGCGACCAACAATATTCCATTGATTTCTTATCGGCCAAGAGAATGAGGTATCTATTTGTTTGATATTATTTTGTCGATAACGATAAGAAAAGTTGAATATTTTTGATCCTTCAGACTGGTATCGAAACCCCAACTGGGTTTTCATAGATTGATTATTCTCTGAGTCCCAGATATGACCAAGTTGCAATCTCCATTGTGGGTTAATGGCCCATTGCATATTTGTTAAATAGGCTGAAGAATTATGATCAGATCCCAACTCACCTGGCAAACGAATTCTTCGATCTTTAAAGTATCGAGTTTGACCAAAGGTAAAGCTAAAGATTTCAGAGCTATCGTTGTATATTTTAGAGGTTATTCCATAACTCAATTTTGATGTATCACCAACTCTATCTTGGCCTAAATACCTGTTTTTCCTAAATAGTTCTAGGGCATTACGATCAGGAAGAATTGAATCAAAGACTGGGAAATCATTTTGTTCTTGGAAAGGTATATGCACACCTAATATTCTTGGTTCTAATGTTTGTGTATATTCTCCATCATGCCAACTTTTTTCAAATAACGCTTGGATATCTAAGCTATATATAGGCACTACTCTATTGGGCGATGTTTCTATATTATTAGGCGATTCATCCAGATCATAAGAAGTTAAATCAATTTCAACTGCGGGTTTAATCTTAATGCCATTAAGATTAAATGTTCTCGAGATATTCGGCATCAAGTGAAAGCGAGTTCCCGAAGTGTTGATTGCACTATCAAAATTAGCAACATCAGCATTAACACCAAACATTACTCCCATGTTTTGATCGCTCCAACGCCCATTGAAATTAATATAAGGTAAGATTTTATGAGGTCTGTTTGTTGGAATAATGGACTGGTCTAAGACTTGGAAACTATCCATGCCCATCTTCATGTGCCAATTTTCTGAGAACCCTTGTAAATTGATTGTTCGAAATAGGTGGGTCTTACTTGTTGAGTTGATATTGCCTGTTAAATCCTCGAAATATTGACTATCAGAAGTGTATTCACCTTTTATATTAACTCTCCACTGGGAACTCAAGTTCAATAATTGGTTATAATTTATATACTCTCTATTTTCATTCATAGTCTTATCATCTGGAAGAAGGTTGACTTGGATTTCTCCTTGTTGTTTCGCTGTAAGAAAACGAAATGTATTCTCCAATTGCAGACCTCTTTTATCCATCCAATCAAAGGATGTGATGAGATCCATATTAGGTGAGATATTCCAATAATAAGGAATATTAATTTCAACCCCTTTTTTCGAAGAGGATCCAAAATTAGGTATCAGAATGCCTGATTTTCTTTCTTCGGATGTTGGAAATGAAAGGTAAGGCAAGTAAAGTACAGGTGTATTGTTCACTCGTAAGATTAAGTTTTTAGCAATACCTTGATTAGGGAATATTTGAATTTCTCCTGCTTCTAGCTGCCAAGAATCATCGATGGGATTACATGTGGTATAGGTTGCATTAATAAGGCTATAGCTTGTATTAGGATTAATTTTGATCTCATCAGCTTTGCCTCTGGCTTGAGGGCTTAGAAATTGATATTCCGCATTATTGATCACTGCACTATTGTCTTGTGTTTCAATAACCGCATTGTCTGCAAAAACATAGAGTTTTTTATTTTCAAGGACTAACCCTTTATTTACTCGGATCGTTCCTCCTGCTTCACTGTAAACAACCTCACCTGCTATGATTTTATTATCACCAGAAACAATTTTAATTTTATCCCTTATCTTTATTTCTTCTCCGCTCTGTCCCTCTATTTGACCCGTTTGAATATTCCATGTTTGATTAATATCAAATAAAGTTGAGGTTTCGTTTATTTCTGGAGCTAGGCAAGTATTGATGATTGGCTCATCAGATTTAATAGGGGTAGCTATAAAAGCTATGATAATAAAAAGATTCAGCCTCAAAAATTTCATGGTCTATATTTTGAATAAGAAATATTCTAGTAATTCTATATGATCTTCCAATATTTTCCTGACCTTTCTGGGTTAATAGTTTTTATTATCATGTAATATTAAATTTATAAATCAGATTTTTTCATATGGATTCTACAGAAAGGGATAAACTTATAGAAGCCTGGGTGGGTCAAAGTATTGATTCATCAATATTTTCAATTAAACCAGTGCATTCAGACGCAAGCTTTAGAAGCTTCTTACGCGTGTATGATGACAAGCACAAGAGCTATATTCTAATGGATTCGCCTCCAGAGAAAGAGGATAACGAACAATTTGTTATTATTTCGGGAATGCTTATAAAAATGGGCATACCGTCTCCTAGGATTATAAAAAAAGATTTACAAGCAGGGTTTCTTCTTTTAACTGATCTTGGTCAGCAGACATTATTAAATAAAAATATATCCACTCCCAAAGAACTCAATCGTTTTTATGGCGAAGCAATTAATATACTTGTTTCTATCCAAACCAATGGGATTGCTTTTCAAGAACAGTTACCAAAATATAATTCGGTGTTATTACACAGTGAAATGGATTTATTTTCCGAATGGTATTGTAGAAAAGAGTTGGCAGTTGATAGTAAGACTCTACAAGAGTTTAATTTTCAAGAACTCTTTAATCGTTTGTCAGCAAGAGCTTTGGAGCAAAAGCAGGTTTTTGTTCACAGAGATTACCATTCAAGGAATATCATTGTCTCAGACACAGGTCAATTAGGTATTATTGACTTCCAAGATGCTGTTGAAGGCCCTATTACCTATGATTTTGTTTCTCTAATACGAGATTGTTATTATGAGTTATCAGACAAGGACATTGATTATTGGCTTTCTGAGTATTATCAGCAATTATCTTCTAAGGGATTAGTTGATTGTTCATTCGAGTGTTTTAAGATCGATTTTGATCTTATGGGAGTTCAGAGACACCTCAAAGCAATTGGTATATTCTCAAGACTTAAACATCGGGACCATAAGAACAATTACATCAAAGACATACCAAGAACTTTTTCTTATTTGGATAAGGTCTCTGCTCGCTATGATTTTCTTGAACCACTCAATGAATTTATACGATTTTACAATTTGAAATGAAGGCCATGATTTTATCTGCTGGAAGGGGATTAAGGTTAATGCCAATAACCAAACATATACCTAAACCATTGGTTAAAGTAGGGAAGCAGACTTTATTAGAAAGAAACATAACTCTTTTATATCAATCGGGCATTACCGAGATTATCGTCAATGGGTCATGGTTAGGAGAAAAAATTGAATCCTTTATTTCTAATATCCGATTAGAAGGATTAAAACTACACTATCTCTATGAGGGTTCAGAGCCGCTAGGGACAGCTGGAGCAGTATACAATGCCATGGATTGTAATCTGTTATTCAATGAAAATTTCTGGTTAGTGAATTCAGATATTATTACCAACTTTAGTTTACCCAATATTTCTCTTCTCAATAACAGAGTTGGTCACCTTATTTTAGTGCCAAATCCAGAGCATAACCCCACTGGTGATTTTGGATTAAGGTCAGATCAAGTACTTAATGAATCTGAGGAAATGCTTACCTTTAGTGGCATCAGTTTTCTTTCCTGTAGAATGTTTGATGAAACCACTGAAAGGCCTTCATCATTGGTTGATATTTTCAGGGATAAAATTAATCATAATCTCATTTCAGGTGAATTATTTTTAGGTGAGTGGCTTGATGTTGGAACTGTTGAAAGATTAAATAGAGCTCATAATAAATTTGGCAAAAACTAATATGAATAAAAAGAAAAAAATGAAGCCTGCAACTTCACTGGTGCATGCAGGAAGAAATAAATTATATGCTAATGGTGCTGTAAATATTCCTCCATATCGATCGTCCACGGTGTTATTTGACACTTTAGAGGAATATAAAGCTTGGGATCATGCATACAGCAGTTTTAGGTATGGAAGATTAGGTTCACCTAATAGCCTTGCTTTAGAAGAAGCTTACTCAGAATTAACTAGTGCTTATCGTTCAGTAGCAACCAATTCTGGTATGTCAGCAATTAATATTGCAGTAAGTGCTTTTTTAGAACAAGGGAGCCATGCTTTAGTGACTCAGGGTGCTTATGAACCGGCCGCAGAACTCTTTACAAAGCATCTAGGACCTTTTGGGGTAAAGACTCAATTCATATCCCCGTCAATAGGCAAGGAAATTTCTGATTTAATTGTACCTGAAACAAAACTGGTCTATTTAGAGGCTCCAAGTTCCAATACATTTGAAATACCTGATATTGATATTTTAGTAGAAAGTATCAGAGATAAGAGTCAAGAATTGGGAACAGAAATCGTGATTACCTTTGATAATACATGGGCTGGACCACTTTACTTCAGACCACTTGAGCACGATATAGACATAGAGATTCAGGCTGCCACTAAATACGTAGTAGGACATTCAGATGCCATGCTGGGTCTTGTAGCATGCACTGAAAAAACCTATCAATCTGTAAAGAATTCATCGAAGAATCAAGGGATATCAGCTGAACCAGATGCATGTTACCTTGGTCTTAGGGGACTCAGAACAATGGCTATCAGGATGCAGAGCCAGTTTGAGAGTGCAATTGAGGTAGCCAATTGGTTAGAAAAACAAGAGCTTGTTACGGAAGTTCTCTATCCACCTTTGAGCTCTTCTTCCTCTCATGATAATTGGAAAAAGTACTTTACTGGGGGAGGCAGCTTAATGAGTATTATTTTGGACAAAAAATACACTGATAGCCAATTGGCAGTTATGTTAGATAATATGGAGTTATTTGCTATGGGTTATAGCTGGGGTGGTTTTGAGTCTTTGATGACACCTTGTAAGTTACAAAAAGAAAGGGTCTCAGGGTTAGATCAATTACAAAATACTATTATTAGGCTCCACATTGGATTAGAAGATATTAGTGATTTAATTAATGATTTAGAATCTGGTTTTAACAGACTAAAGAAGATCTAGTTAAACAAATCTTGTTGATAAGTTATTTTTAAGTTCTTCTTTTAGCCTCTCTAATGACACATGGCTTCCCAGACGCTCAAGATCAATGGCTTGTGTGTCATTATCCCCACAAATGGTTATTTGATTCCAAGGGTCCATGTTCATTGAGACATTGATTGATGCTCCATGGTAAGTGCCTCTTCTATTGATTTTGAGACCAAAACTAACTAATTTTTTGTTATCACAATAGATCCCTGGATCTGCATCAATTAGCTTTAGATTCGCTTGGTATTTAACAACGCTCTTAAATATAACCTGATAGAAAGCCTTAATAAATATTCTAGGTTTCAGTGATCGTCTTTTTAAATCCATTAATGCATAAATCACCAGTTGACCTGGGCCATGATAGGTTCCTTTTCCACCACGATCAGTTTTAATAATAGGGATAGAGTTCTCAAATAGCATTTCATTTTCTTTAGAGCTTATGCCATAAGTAAACACAGGTTCATGTTCAAGGAACCAAATTTCATCTTGAGTGTGTTGATTTCTTTCTGAAGTGAACTCTTGCATGCCCACTAAAGTGTTACTGTAGTTTGTGCAGCCTAGGCTTTTAAAGAGGATAGGTTGTTTTAATTCTTTCAGTTTTCTGTTTTATTCAATAGTAAAATGGCACTGTCATATAGCCAACCCCAAAGACTATCTTCTTTAATAATTTTCTCAGCATACAAAGGTGTCTCAGCTAAAACTTCATCATTATAAACCATTGATAACTTACCAATTGCCTTGTCTAAATTTAACGGTGCAATTAATGGTTCATAAATTTCTATTTTTCTTTGAATCTCTTTGAGTGTTCCTTTAGTTATGGTTTTGATAATTTCTTGGTGAGCCACAAGACCAACAGTATCTTCAGCACCCTTCCAGACTTTAGCTTCACCATAAGAGACTGAATTATCTACTAGCTTCTTATTTTCAAAGAATCTAAAGCCATAATTTAGCAGCGCATAGGCAGAATTATTTCTATCATCTGCACTCTTCGCACCAGTAACAACCGCTATAAATCGCATTTGATTTTTTTTAGCTGTTGCAACTAAGCAGTAACCAGCTGATTGTGTGTACCCGGTTTTCATACCATCAATACTTGCATCCCTTCTTAGTAATTTATTACGGTTATATTGTAAGATCGGTTGTTTTGTTGTGGGATCAACAGCTTGATCAAAGGAATAAGACCGTTCTGAGTACAAATGAAAATATTCAGGAAATTCTTTGATAATTTGTGAGGCAAGCAAAGCCATATCCAGAGCTGAAGCATAGTGTTCTTCGTCATCTAGACCTGATGCATTAGTGTAGTGACTGTTTTTTAGGCCAAGTGCTTCAGCATACATGTTCATATATTCTGCAAACGTGTCTTCACTACCAGCAAGATGTTCAGCTAAAGCAACACTCGCATCATTACCTGAGACAATAATCATGCCTTGAATAAGATCTTCAATCGTTACATCCATATAAGGGTTAAGAAACATTGTTGATCCACCAATTGAAGAGGCATTTTTACTTATCTTCACAGGATCATCCAAGGAGACTTGCCCTTCTTTTAAGGCATGAAAAGTTGTATAGGCAGTCATGAGTTTAGTAATGCTGGCAGGCTTGACTGGTTTAGTTTCTTCAAGTTTTGCAATAATAGAGCCGGTTTCAGCATCTAATAACACATAACTGACCACATCAATTTTAGGTGCTTTAGGCACGATTACAATGGCATTAACTTTGGGTATAAAGAAACACATAATCACTATAAATAGAGCACTCATATTGATTTTATAATCAGTTTGTTTCAAGCTGTCTTCATCCATAATTTCTAGGAACCATAACATAAATTTTTTAACATAGGTAAGTCATTAAGAAAGGCTTACTCAGAGATTAAATTAATATCAAGTGATAAGGAAGTAAGTTTAGAGATCACTCTTTCATAACTTTTCAATGTTTTAATTGGCCCTATTCTTACTCGATAATAGATTGTTCTTGCGGACCTTACTTTGGTAATAAAAACAGAATTAACGCCTAGTTTTTCAACCTTATTCTTTAGTTCTCTTGCCCCTTTTTCTTCAGTAAAAGCCCCTATTTGCAAGACAATTTTATTTTTATTAAGAAGCACGATCTTTTCAAACATACTGCTCGAAAAGATACCACGATCATTTTTTTTCATCGCATGGGCTGCGACTTGTTCTGAGACAGCAGTAATTTTAACAAACGTTGTCCCTTGTGAAAGCATGTCGATCTTTTTAGCAGCTGCATACGATAGATCAATGATTCGGTTATCAACAAAAGGACCTCTATCATTCACTTTTACAATTACTGATTTACCATTCCTTAAATTTTGAACATTGACATAAGTTGGTAGCGGTAATGTTTTGTGAGCAGCTGTGTATTTATACATGTTATAACGTTCTCCACAAGCAGTTAACTTCCCATTGAAATCTGATCCATACCAAGAGGCCACTCCCCTTTGTTTGAAGCCTCTACTGGAGGATAAGGTTTTATATCGTTTCCCATCAATTTTATACCTTTCTTTACGATCTCGATTAATCGTGCAGCCATCATTTAATATACTGGCAACTTCTTTGGTGTTGAGTGTTGGTTTGGGTTCATTATTTTGCAGAGCACAACTTGAAATCAAAGAGATCAATATAAGCAATACCAGGTTTTCTTTAATTAAATGAAAATGCATTGGTAGTTACCAACCTTCTATTGATTCACCCAATTCCAAAACAGCTAGGGCATACATTACATTTCTATTGTAAGTGGTTATAACATAAAAGTTATGCAAACCAATTACTGCCTCTTCACTGCCTTTTAATCCTTCAAGGTAAACGACTTGTGCTTGTTCAGTTAGTCCCAATAAGGGATTCAGCTGAATCCCTGAAGCAAGCAGATCAGCAACAGTGCTTTTTGGGGTAACAGTCTTAGAGGCAAGTTGCTGCATTCGTTTGTGATCAATTTGTATTCTGGTGATAATATTTTTTGATTCTTCCCACCCATTTTTTTTCAAATAGTAACCTATACTCATCAAGATATCTTCCCAGGATTCAAACAGATTAATCTTGCCATCACCATCCCCGTCAACTGCATAGGCCCTATAACTCGATGCAATAAATTGTGGTGCACCCATCGCTCCAGCATAGGATCCCTTGATCTCTGAGATCGATAGATCTTGCTCTCTACACAAATAGAATAAATTGATTAATTCCTCTCTAAAGAATTTACTTCTAGGTGGGTAACCAACTGCAAGAGTATACAAAGAGTTAATCACTTTATATCGACCTTGTATATTGCCAAAAGAAGTCTCAACTCCTAAAATACCAAGTAATATTTTTGCTGGGACTCCTGTTTCTTTCTCTACTCTGTTTATCAGATCTTTATGCTGGTTAGCAAAAAAAACGCCTGCGGCTATTCTTTTAGGAGTGAGAAAAATTCCACGATATTCATCCCAAGTTTTAGTTTTTTCTGCAGGTTTAGAAATAGTGTCAATTAATTCAGGCAAGAATATTATGTCTTTAAAAATGGTTCTAATATATTGTTCATCAAATCCATGATCATTGATTAATTCATCCATTAGTGAAGATTTACCCAAATCTAAATTGTCATTAGATGCATGAATATTTTTTGGATATACAAGATTAGCTGAGACAAAGATCAATAAGATTAACGATAAAGCAATGTTGTGGTTTGAATTCATTTTGATATAAGTCGTTTATGTGTTCTGATTGACATCAGTATACCTAAGCCAATCATTAACGTTACACTCGACGTTCCCCCTTTACTTATTAGTGGTAAGGGCACTCCTACAACAGGTAGTATGCCTGTGGTCATACCTATGTTTACAAAAACATAAATAAAGAAAGTCAGACTGATGCTTGATGCAACTAGTCTAGAAAAAAGATCTTGTGAGTTAATAGCTATTAATAAACCTCTACCAACGATAAATAAATAGACTATGACAATAATTACCACTCCTATTAATCCAAATTCTTCAGCAAGAATAGAGAACACAAAATCAGTGGTTCGCTCAGGTAGGAAATCAAGTTGCCCTTGTGTTCCCTTCATCCATCCTTTTCCAAATAGCCCACCCGAGCCAATTGCAATCTTTGACTGAATGATGTGATAACCTGCCCCTAAAGGATCTTGGCCAGGATCTAAAAAAGTTAGAACTCGTTTTTGCTGAAAGGGATGGATATTTCTCCATATAAAGGGAAGGCTTGCTATAAAGAGGAGTAGGCCCGTGAACAAGTACCTTTTTTTTATACCTGACAAGAACACAACCACCAATCCAGAGAAGGCAATCAGAATAGAAGTGCCTAGATCTGGTTGTAATAAAATCATAGCTGTTGGTAAGAGAACAATTAGTAAGGAGATGAAAATAGAAATATTTGTTGGTGGTAGGGTTCCAGTTGCTATGTAACGAGCTATCATTAAGGGCATTGCTATTTTCATTAATTCAGAAGGTTGAAAGGTGATACCAAGATTAAGCCACCTCGTAGCATTATTTCTTGTTTCTCCAAATACTAAGACCATAATTAAAAGCATTAAGCATAGAAAATAGAGCCAAGGGGCTATTCTTTCATAGGATATAGGGCTTAACTGAGCAGCGATGGTCATAGCAACAATAGATACAGCAATATTGATGCTGTGATCAATAACAAAATTACTGTTACCATTTGAGGCACTGAACATGGCAATACCACTAATTAGAAAGATAATAAAAAAAGCTGAGAGTAGAGGCATATCAATGTGAGCCCTATCTGCAAGTATATTCCCAGTTTTTAATTGAAATTGGTTAGTTTGCATTATTCGTTTCGCTACCTTCTAAATATGAGGCGAAGATTTTCTCAGCAACCGGAGCAGCAGCTACTCTTCCTCCACCGCCATTTTCAACTATAATAGAAACAATGATTTCCGGTTTATCAATGGGAGCAAAGCCAATGAATAGACCATGATCCCTAAGCTCTTCTGGAACTTCATTGCTGCTTCTCTTATCGATGCTAAAAACTTGAGAGCTGCCTGTCTTCCCCGCAATTGAGGAATTAGCAGGGAAAATACCATATGCAGTCCCCCTTCTTTCATTAACGACCGCTTCCATGCCTTCATGAATTAGGTTCCAATTTTTGTCATCAATATAATTGATATAATCAATACTCTCTGATTCTAGATACTGAATTTTCCCACTATTGGTGTACTCAATTGCTTTTAACATATGAGGCTTATGTGCTGTACCTTTATTCGCAATAATAGCTGTTGCTAAAGCTAATTGAAGAGGTGTTACTAACATATACCCTTGACCGATTCCAGCAATCACAGTTTCACCTTTATACCAAGTTTGATTTTCTCTGGAAGTAAAATTATTTTTCTTCCATTCTTTATCAGGCATCACACCATTTTTCTCGGAGTCAATATCAACTTGAGTTGATGCACCCAAATTGAATTGTTTTAAGAAGTAACTCATTTTATCAATCCCCATTTCATTCGCTATGTTATAAAAGTAAACATCACAAGATGCTTGAATGGCTCTGACAACATTAACTGCTCCATGTGTTGACCAATCATTAAATGGGCGAGAGTAATTTGGAAGAAAAAATCTACCTTCACATGGCATGAAAACATCCGGATCGATAATTCCCATTTCAAGTGCACCCAATGCAATCATAGGTTTAATGGTTGAACCAGGAGGATATTGACCTGCTATAGCCCTATTAAATAATGGTTTATTTTTATTTTTGCTTAACGTATTAAATTCTTTTTGGGTTAATCCAAAGCTTAATTTATTTGGATCAAAGCTTGGAGAACTTAACATCACTAGTATTTCTCCATTTGAAGCATCTAGAATAACCACAGCTCCTTTTTGCTTACCCATGGCCTTGTAAGCAGCTTCTTGGAGTTCACTATCAATAGTCAATATAAGGTTATTGCCTGGTAGAAATGGATTCTGATCAATCCTTTCCATTATTCTGCCCCTAACATTAACCAACAGTTTTTGATTACCTGGTTTGCCTCTTAGATAGGGTTCATAATTTCTCTCAATTGATGTTTTCCCAATTTGCTCTTTACCAGTATAAAAACTAGGGTCGAAACGAGAATAATCTCCACTTGATATAGACCCTACATAACCTAAGGCATGTGAGAATATTTCACCTTTAGGGTAATGCCTAGATAACCTGGACTTGATATCAATTCCTTTAAAATTAATCCGATTATTTGCGAACACGGCGACTTCTCTTTCACTTAGATTTCTTCTTAAAACAATGCTTTTAAATTGCAGATTTTTATCAATTCTTTGCTTGATGTTATCAATATTATTTTTTTTAATAAGATCCAAGTCTGCTAGTTGTTCTAGAGATGTGTCTATATCAAGAACTTGTTCAGGGATCATTTCTAACTGAAAGATAGGCTGGTTATTGGCTATAACATTTTTATTTCTATCATAAATTAAACCCCTTGATGCTGGGAGTGATTGCATCCTTATGGTGTTATTCAAAGATCTTAGTTTATATTGATCAGACTCGATCACCATTAAAAAGAATAGACGCGTAATAATAATTGTTGCCAGAATCAATATAGCAATAGAGCAAAATAGAATTCTAGAAAGGAAGACTTCTTTTTCTACTTCTTGGGTATTTGGAGATTTGAATTCCATAGTTGTTACTATTCTAGGAATAAGGATTGCATTTTTTCAAGAACCCTCATAAATATTGGCCAAACAAGAACAGCGATACCAACATTAATCCAATCATAAATATTGAAAAACATAGTGCCGCTTACCCCATGAATCCATAGAGTAATAAACTCACCCAAGGACAATAGCATTAAAACAACAATCATAATCTGCCACATTGGATAAATTCTAATCTGAAATCTAAAACGATAAGAAAGGTAAGAGAGCACAGCTAGTATTAAGGCATTTTCCCCCATTAGACTCCCACTCATAATGTCTAGAATTAACCCAGAAAACCAGACTGAGATTATTCCAATAAGTGAAATATTAAATATTGAAAAGAATATTACTGCCATCTTTAACCATGGAAGCCTATATTGATCTAAGACATCAGGCAAAGGTATGACCATTAAAATAATTGATAACAAAATCATTGACCAAATAAAAAATAAATTTCTTAGTTGATGGTTCATTGGTTACCCTCTGTTGGTTGGATTACCCAAATTTCATTAACAGTTTTCAAATTACCAAAAGGTGTAACACTAATTTCTAGAAATGATTCCCCTGGATTATTGATAACATCTTTTACTGTTCCAACTGGAAAGCCTTCAGGGTATCGTCCACCTAGACCAGACGTGATAAGGACATCTCCTTTTTTGACGTCCGTGTTTGTTGGCAATGTATTGATTCTAAGTTCATTGTAATTCCCTATACCCACAGCAATACTTCTAAGGCTAGTTCTTACGATCTCTATAGGTATGGCGTGTTCACGATCACTGATCAATAACACTTCTGACCCAAAGATTTGATCACGTATTATATGACCCAAAATCCCATTGCTATCAGCCACTGCTGAACCAACGACAATATCATCTCTACTCCCTTTATTAATTATTATTTGATGCTTCTCAGCTATAGGACTAACGGCAATGATATCTGCAAAAATATAGTTATTATCTTTTTTTGGTTGTGAATCAAGAAGAGCATAGAGTCTTTTATTTTCAGACTCTAGCTTATAAACTTGTTGAATTTTTGATCTAAGCTCAAAATTATCTTTTTTTAAGAATTTATTCTCTTGCAGAAGCTGCTCCCGTTCAGAGAAATTTGTATTCAATTTCTGTATAAAATTTTTCGGTAGATTAATTAGATATTGTGCTGGGTAGAGTGATGCAGAGAGATAAACTCTTAATGCAGAGAGGTAATTTTTCTGGTAATCCTGGTACATCAATACGCAAGATATAATGACAACTATGAGCAGGCGATAAGCAGAGAAGTTTTTTTCAAATCTATTTATTCTTTGTTGTGGATGTAACGGCATGTTTTAACTCATCCGTTATTATTGATTCTCTAGGCAATCAATTCAATTCAAAAAAATCAGCACCTTGTTTATCAAGGATTTCAATAATTTTACCACCACCTCTGGCAACACAGGTTAAAGGGTTGTCAGCGAGCAACACAGGCAAACCTGTTTCTTCTGCTAGCAGTTTTTCTATGTTATTAAGCAGTGCTCCACCCCCGGTTAGAACAATACCTCTTTCAGCAATATCTGACCCCAATTCTGGTGGCGTTTGTTCTAAAGCTGATTTAAGAGAATTGGCTATGGATTGAAGAGGTTCTTGAAGTGATTCAAGTATTTCATTGCTGTTGAGTGTAAAGGTTCGTGGCACGCCTTCTGACAAGTTTCTTCCTTTTACTGAGATTTCACTTACCGAGTCACCAGGGTATGCGCTACCAATTTCATGTTTAATTCTCTCAGCTGTGGCTTCACCAATTAAAATTCCATAATTTCTTCTTATAAAATTTATAATTGACTCATCAAAAGTATCACCACCAATTTTGACGGAGTTTCCATAGACAATTCCATTGAGAGATATGACTGCTATTTCTGATGTTCCACCGCCAATGTCTACAACCATCGATCCTCTTGCCTCATGGACTGGAAGACCTGCTCCAATTGCAGCAGCCATGGGTTCTTCGATTAAAAAAACTTTTCTAGCTCCAGCTCCTTCAGCAGATTCTCTAATAGCTCTTCTCTCAACTTGTGTTGATCCAAAAGGGACGCAAACTAAAATTCTTGGGGCAGGTCTGAAATATCGGGAACCATGAGCCTTTTTAATAAACGCTTGTAACATGGCTTCAGTTACTATGAAATCTGCAATGACACCATCTTTGAGTGGCCTTATGGCTTCAATGCTGCCTGGAGTCCTGCCCAGCATAGCCTTAGCATCCGTGCCAACTGCAACAACAGTTTTTGTTGTTTTCCCATTTTCACTTCTCAGAGCAACCACGGAGGGTTCATTTAAAACAATACCCTTGCCACTGGCATATACCAGTGTATTTGCGGTGCCCAGATCTATTGAAAGATCATTGGAAAAATAACCTATAATGTTCTTAATCACTGTTTAGTTGGTTTAAAAAAAATACGGTAGAAAGAATACTCTAACAACGTGTAGGATTTTGAGCAACTGGAAGTTATCATAACTTAATACTTTTTTAATAAATTTAATTAATGACTATTACTAAATCTGATATCGAGCATCTTTGTGGGTTGTCTAAACTCAATTTGGACGATGATGAAGTTCCAATTTATCTTCAACAAATGACAGATATATTGGAAATGATTGAGCAACTTCAATCAGCGGACACGAATGAAATTATACCCATGGCCCATCCTTTAGACATGCATCAACGTTTACGGGAAGACATTGTGACTGAGACCAATCACCGCGATATTTATCAAAAGAATTCATCACATGTAGAAGAAGGATTCTACAAAGTACCCAAAGTTATTGAATAAAGATCGAAAGAAATCAAATTGATTCTATGGAAAGATTTACTGTAAAAGCAATTCAAAATATGCTTTCAGATAAGCAAATTAGCGCAGCCGAACTGTTTGATTTATATAGTTCTAGAATTGCTGATTACGATCAATCGCTCAATGCTTTCATTACAACTGATATTCAACCCAATGCTGCATATATGAGTGATGATCAAGATCAGGAGTCACCAATTGATTCTGCACTTACGGGGATTCCTTATGCAGCAAAAGATATTTTTTGTACGCAAGGCATAAAAACCACATGTGGTTCAAAGATGCTTGAGAATTTTATACCGCCCTATGATGCAACAGTGGTTAGAAGGCTTAAGAAACAAGGCGCAGTGTTACTGGGAAAAACCAATATGGATGAATTTGCCATGGGCTCCTCAAATGAAACCAGTTATTTTGGTTCTGTTCATAATCCATGGGACATAGAGAGGACTCCTGGTGGTTCTTCAGGAGGCTCAGCTGCTGCAGTTGCAGCCGGTCTTGCACCAATTGCTTTAGGCACAGACACGGGAGGCTCAATTAGACAACCTGCTGCTTTTACAGGTATCACAGGCCTTAAACCAACTTACGGACGCTGCTCAAGATACGGCATGGTGGCTTTTGCTTCAAGCCTCGATCAAGCAGGAATTTTGGCCCTATCAGCAGAAGATACGGCTATATTCTTGGAGTCTATGGCTGGTTTTGACCCTCTTGATTCAACATCTGTTGAAGAACCTGTGCCTCAATACAGTCAGTATCTTGAAGAAAATATTAAAGGTAAAATTATCGGATTGCCCAAAGAATTTTTTGATGGCAGTTTAGGTAGTGCTTATGAAGCTCTAATTGCGGAGAGTATTGATAACTACAAAAAACTAGGCATTGTATTTAAAGAAATTAGTTTACCAAATATTGGATACTCAGTGCCTACCTATTATGTTGTAGCTCCTGCAGAATGTTCTTCAAATCTTGCTAGGTATGATGGAGTGCGTTTTGGTTATCGCTCGCAAAATATTGAAGATCTTGATCAATTTTACAGAACCAATCGTCAGATTGGGTTTGGACAAGAAGTTAAAAGAAGAATCATAACAGGAACTTATGTTCTTTCTACAGGTTATTACGATGCTTATTACTTAAAGGCCCAAAAAGTAAGACAATTAATCAATCAGGATTTTGCGAGAGCTTTTGAGTCAGTAGATATCATCTTAGGTCCAACAACCCAAACAGCAGCATTTAAGTTGGGCGAAAAAATAGATGATCCGGTGAGTATGTATATGAATGACATTTATACAATCTCAGCAAATCTAGCAGGTTTGCCAGCTATATCTCACCCTATCGGTTTTGTTGAAGATTTACCGTATGGGCTGCAACTTATTGCTCCTCATTTTAAGGAGCTCAATTTATTGAACCTAACTCATCAATACCAGAAAGTAACAGACTGGCATCAGGCTATGCCACGGCTGTTAAAGAGTTCAGAGGATAATGACTAATGCATTGGGAGACTGTCATAGGGTTAGAAATTCACGTGCAACTGGCGTGTGACAGCAAAATATTTTCAAGTGCATCCACAACTTATGGGAAAGAACAAAACACACAAGCTTCATTGATTGATCTTGGTTACCCCGGCGTTTTACCCGTTTTAAATAAAGAAGCAGTCATGATGGCGATTAAGTTTGGCTTAGCAGTTGATGCTGAAATAGCAGATCTTTCAATTTTTGCCAGAAAAAACTATTTTTACCCGGATTTGCCAAAAGGTTATCAAATCAGTCAGTATGAGTTGCCGATTGTGTCAGGTGGACAGTTGTTTATTACACTAGATAATGGAATAGAAAAAAGAATAGGAATTACCAGGGCTCACCTCGAAGAGGATGCAGGTAAATCGATTCATGATAAGTTTTCAGGCACGTCTGCCATCGACTTAAATAGAGCTGGAACCCCTTTGCTTGAAATTGTATCAGAGCCTGAACTTAGTTCAGCAAAAGAGGCAATTTTATATATGCAAAAAATACATCAGTTAGTTCGTTATCTTAAAATCTCAGATGGAAATATGCAGGAAGGTTCTTTTAGATGTGACGCTAATGTCTCATTAAAACCAAAAGATAATACTGAACTAGGCACCAGGGCTGAGATTAAAAATATTAACTCATTTAGATTCATAGAGAATGCTATTAATTATGAAGTTGAACGACAAAAGGAAATTCTAGAACAAGGAGGTTCTGTGGTCCAAGAAACTCGTTTGTATGATTCTGATGCAGGGGAAACCAGATCTATGAGAACAAAAGAGGAGGCTAATGATTATCGTTATTTCCCAGATCCTGATTTGTTGCCCGTAAAAATTGATAAAAAGATTATAGAAAAGATTGCTTCATCACTTCCAGAGTTGTTTGATCAAAAAGTTGATCGTTATGTCAAGACACTATCAATAAAACATGTTGACGCAACAGAAATAGCAAAAAATATAGAATTAGCTGAATATTTTGAAAACGCTCTTAATACCTATAATGGTAATCCTCAGCTATTAGCTAATTGGTTAATCACTGAGGTAATGGCTATTTTAAATAAAGATAAGATCGACATAGCAAGCCTACCAATCAGTGCAAAATCAGTCAGTCAGTTAATACAGAGAATTGATGATGGGACAATTTCATCAACAATTGCTAAAAATATATTTAGCCAACTCATAGAAAGTGAGATGAGTGTTGATGAATTAATCAAAGAACAAGGGCTTGAGCAAATCTCAGACACAAATGAGATTGAGCAAGTAATTACAACTGTATTAAATGAAAATCAAGAACAAAAAGACCAATATCTAGCAGGCAAAGAACAAGTGCTTGGTTTTTTAATTGGCAAGGTAATGCAAAAGACACAAGGTAAGGCAAACCCTAAACTTGTTAATGATTTAATGGTTAAGATATTATCAAATCATTAATTAGATAATAGCAGGAGATTAATGAAAATAGATGTATATTCGAAGAAATTCTAAGAACATACTGAACATTTCTTATTTTTAGGAATATTAATTCTCTGATAGATATTATTTTTTAAGTCAAAGATTGAGATAGTATTTTCTTTATTATTGTTGATGCCAATAAGAGTTTTAATGCATTCGTTTGCCATCATAGAGCCAATCATACCTGCCACTGGTGACATGATCCCATTGCCTTCACAATTTTCTAAATTTTCATCACTAGAACTGTATAGACAGTTAAGGCAACTGTTATGATCTTTTGTGTTATTTAATTTAAGTACATGACCTTCATATCTAATCGCCGCTCCTACAATCAAGGGCTTTTTTATGTTGTAACAAATTTTGTTAATCATCAATCTTGATTCTAAATTATCAGTTGCGTCTATAACGATATCAACATGACTGATTAACTTCTTCATTTCATCTTCTGAAAGTTTTTTATCAATGGAATTGATGATGGCTTCTGAATTGTATTCCATGAGTCTTTTTTTTGTAATTAAAGCTTTATTTTTCCCAAGGTCATCAGCTTTAAATAATATCTGTCTAGGAAGATTAGATTCATCAATCGTATCAAAATCAACAACCGTAATCTGACCAATTCCCGAAGTGGTTAAATAAATACTGGCTATCGAACCTAGGCCACCAGCTCCAATAATCAGAACTGAACTTCTAAGCAGTGTATTTTGTGATTGTTCTCCAAAATCCTCTAGTCTAGTATGACTGCTGTATCTTAACTGATTATCCATAATTAGATTTTGAGCCCATTGAGACCCTAGGGTGAGAACTTAAATCATCAAAAGTTTTTATGTTAATAAACCCTTGTTTTTGCATTTGATTTTGACAAAATTCTTTTTGGTTATAGCTGTGTTCTGTTATTAGAGTGCCTCCTTGATTTAGGAATAGATGACTTTTATGGATTATATGAAGCAGGGCTGATTTTCCAGAATCCATAGAGAAAAGAGCTATCTCTGGTTCATATTTTAGATTTATCATTTCTTTTTTTGTCAGTTGAGTTTTATCCACATAAGGTGGGTTGCTAATAATAAAATCAAAATCTTGTTCAGTAATATTTTCAAACCAATTAGATTTTTTAAACACAATATTATTTATATTATGAGAGAGTGCATTTTCATTAGCCAGCTCCAAAGCTTTTAATGAGATATCCACTGCTGTGATTTCAAGATTAGGGTTTTCTTTAGCCAAGGCTATTGATATTACTCCTGATCCTGTGCCCAATTCTAGGAGTTTGTAGCTATTTGTTTCTTGCATCAATGAGAGGCAGCATTCAACTAAATATTCAGTTTCCGGTCTAGGGATTAATACATGCTCATTGATTTTAAATGATAATGACCAAAATTCTTTTTTACCAACAATATAAGCTATGGGCTTGCCCTGATGTCTGATTTTTAGTAAGTTTCTGAAATGCTGATACGTTGCTGCATCTACTAGGATATTGCTTTTATAGAAATCTTCTCTCTCTTTATCTAGAATCTTTGCTAACAATACTTCTGACTCCAATCTTGGGTTTTTAGTTATCTTGGATAGAAAATCAGTCGCTTCATCAAGCATCAAATCACTGGTAAAATTATCCATATTCAATATGTTAATTTTCCAATTGAGACATTTGTTTTGCTGCATTTTCTTGGGCTAAAGAATCAATTAAGTTATGGAGATCTCCTTCCATAATTTCAGACAAGTTATAGAGTGTTAGACCTATTCTATGATCTGTTATCCTTCCTTGAGGAAAGTTATAGGTTCTTATTCTTTCAGATCGATCCCCACTACCCACAAGCATCTTTCTTTCCTCTGCTTGTTGATCTGCAATCTTTTTTTGTTCGATGTCATAGATTCTAGCTTTGAGTAATGTTATGGCTTTAGCTTTATTCTTATGTTGTGATCTATTGTCCTGACATTCAGCAACAACCCCGGTGGGTATATGTGTTAATCGAACTGCTGAGTCAGTTTTATTGACATGTTGACCACCAGCTCCTGATGCTCTGTATGTGTCAATCCTGAGATCATTTGTATTGATTTCAATCTCATTCACTTCATCAACTTCTGGGATTACAGCTACCGTACAAGCAGAAGTATGAATTCTACCTTGAGATTCTGTTTTTGGAATTCGCTGGACACGATGAGTGCCCGATTCAAATTTAAGTTTAGAGAAGACACTTTCACCAATGACACGAGCTATGATCTCCTTAAAGCCTCCTTGCCCGCTCTCACTTTGGTTTAAAATTTCAATAGACCATTTTTGTTCTTCACAATATCTGGCATACATTCTAAACATATCTCCGGCAAAAATTGCCGCTTCATCGCCACCAGTGCCCGCCCTAATCTCTAGAAATACATTACTTTGATCTCTTGGATCATTAGAGAGAAGTAATGGCGTAATTTGTTCTTCTATTTCTGTTAGTTGATTTTCTATAATATGAATTTCTTCCTCTGCCAATGCTCGGAGTTCATCATCTTTTTCGTCAATCAAACTAACCGCATTATTCTTTTCTTCAACTAAATTCTGATATTGTTCAAACAATTTTACTACAGGCTCTATTTTGGAAAACTCTTTAGAGAGTTGGATCATCAGTTGATTATTTTTTTGTATATCTTCATCTGATAACTGATTTCCAATAGAATGGTATTCTTCCTGAATAATCTTGAGTTTTTTTATGATTGAATCTTTCATAATGTGTAAAAAAAATTGCTTAAACTATTTTATACTCAAAATAGCTTCAAATAGTCGTTATTTATTACTATCACTAGTATTTTTATCAACCTTTACCATTGTTAGCTGCAACAATATTGGCTCTTTTGATAAGACAATTAATTGGGAAGACAACCAGACTAAAATTATTGCACTTACTGATTATTCTATTGGCGGTTCAGTTTCTTTCAAAAACACAACAGATAGTTTTTTAGGCAACTATACAATTAATCACCAAAACAGTGCGGAAATGCTCATTCTTAGAGATTTTTTTGGTAAACAGGTCTTATCCTCCATAAGCACTGACCTAGCTTCATTGTTTGTGGAATTAGGTATAGACTTTTCTGCGGATGAACTAAAGACAATTTCTTCACTTAACTTTAGTCTATCCTCTTTATTATTAGCAAAAATTCCTTCTGAAGGAGTTGATGATATGGTTATGGACCAGCATGGTTTTCTTCTGAGAATCAAGCTTAATAATCATAAAGTAGATTTTTCTTTATACCAAAGCATCAATGAATTAATGATTCCTAAAAAAATAGTTATTACTGGCACTGACTATCAGGCAACATTTTCAATCAAAACTCTTGAAATCAGCTGAATAAAAATTCTCACCAACTTGACACAGTAATCAAGCAACTTCAGAATGTCTTGTTTATTACTTTGAGTTTTTAATGGGGTGTAGCCAAGCGGTAAGGCAACGGGTTTTGATCCCGTGATGCGCAGGTTCAAATCCTGCCACCCCAGCCATAAATTTTTTATAAAAAAGATCATTAACATGGTTTAATTACATAATGAATAAAGACAAACTAATTCTTTTTTCTGGACCAGCATCTAACGAACTGGGAAATTTGATTGCCCGTCACCTGAATCAGCCTCTTGGTTGGATACAAGTTAATCAATTTAGCGATGGTGAGACCAGCATAGAGATTGCAGAGAACATCAGAGGTAAGCATATATTTCTTATCCAATCGACTTATCAACCTGGTAATGAACACTTAATGCAGCTTCTGTTAATGGCTGATGCATGTAAAAGAGCATCTGCTGAATCAATTTGGGCAGTTATCCCATACTTTGGTTATTCCAGGCAGGATAGGAGGCCAAGAAACACACGAGGCCCTGTGTCAGCAAAGTTAGTGGCTAACCTCATTGAAACTGCTGGTATTCAAAGATTAATTACTGTTGATCTTCATGCTGATCAGATTGAAGGGTTTTTCTCAATCCCTGTGGATAATATTTACTCGTCTCAAATTCTATTAAGTGACATATGGAAACAGAGATATCAAGACCAAGTTATTGTTTCTCCTGATGTTGGTGGAGTTTTGAGAGCAAGAGCTATAGCTCGAAGGCTCGATAGTGCTGGTCTTGCAATTATTGATAAGAGAAGGGAGGTGGCAAATAAATCAGAAGTCATGAACATCATAGGCGATGTTGAAGGAAAAACAGCTATATTATTTGATGATATGGTGGATACTGCAGGGACACTTTGTAATGCAGCCGCAGCCCTTAAAGAAAAAGGAGCAATAAAAGCAGTGGCTTATGCAGTACATCCAGTGTTGTCTGGTCCAGCAATTGAACGAATTGAAGACTCTAATTTAGATGAGCTTGTGGTCACAGATACCATACCTTTGACAGACGAAGCTAAAGCTGTAGGAAAGATTAGACAGTTATCAATTGCAGAGATACTAGGAGAAACCATTCAACGAATGCTCGATGATCAATCTGTTAGTTCTCTCTACGCAGACTAACAAATCCAATATAAGCTATTTTTCACTAGCTTCATTGCACAACATCGGTTATTATTTGCCACCATTTTTTATTTAAATGGGCCAACAGCGGTTTATCACTCAAAGATGGATAAATACGTATGTGGAGAAATTGATTGTCCTGAGGCGTGTGTTCATAAAACCTCTGGATATTAATGCAAATGAAGGTAATACCTTTCAATATAAACGAAGTTAACACTTCACAATTAGAGGAAAAAAAATGGCAACAGGAAAAGTAAAATGGTTTGACAGCGCTAAAGGATTTGGATTTATTGCATCGGATGACGGTGGTGACGATGTGTTTGCACATTTCTCCGGTATTAAAGCCGAAGGAAATGCAACGCTCGAGGAGAATCAGGTTGTGACATTCGATGTTGAGAAAGGTCCCAGAGGACTACAAGCAATTAATATTGTTTAATTAGGTCCACCTTAGGACCGGGTCATTTAGATGGCCTGCTAAAGCTCTAAAAGTTGATGACCGAACGTCACACGGAGGAATGTTTTGACATGGGTAAAAAAGTCGAACTGCTTATTTGTAAAGACAAATAAATGAATCTATTGTATAGCTCTACTATTTACAGCAAATAACAAAGATTTTTACTTTTTTGATAAAATATATTTTTACAACAGACAAATTATGGCTAAAGAAATCGATTTAATTGTAGAATCTAGGGAAACATCTGGAACCTCTAACGCAAGACGAATGAGACATGCAGGAATGGTTCCAGCAGTTATTTATGGTGCTGCAAAAGAGACTCTGAATTTGGCTATTGATCACAATCAATTATTGAGAAAATTGGCCAATGAAAGCTTTCTTAATAGCATTTTGACCATCAAGATAGGTAATCAAGAAGAAGCCGTTTTAATTAAAGACATTCAGATTCATCCTTCAAAGAAACAAGTTATGCATTTAGACCTACAAAGAGTTAAGTCTGATGTGGTTATTCGAGTAAGTATTCCACTTCAATTTATAAATGAAGACCAATCTGATGGGGTGAAATTGGAAGGTGGAACTGTCACTGCATTAATGAATGAAGTGGAAGTGAGTTGTCTGCCTAAAGATCTGCCTGAAAAATTGGAAGTGGATGTCAGCAATTTGAAATTAGATGATATGCTTTATCTTGAAGACATTGAGTTACCTGAAGGCGTAGAGCTTCCACAATTAACTCAAGATGAGCCAGCAAATGATCCGATAGTCGCTATCAGATTGTTAAGAATTCAAGAAGAGATTGAAGAAACAATTGATGATGTAGAAGGCGAAGAAGGCGAAGAAGGCGAAGAAGGCGAAGACTCAGGAGAGGCCACTACTGAAGGCGCAGCATCTGACGGAGATACAAAGGACAATAAAGAAGAGGGATAGTATAGTATCCTTATGCGTCCTCTAAAACTTATTCCCAAAGTCTTTATTGGGTTGGGCAATCCAGGCAAGCAATACCTGCAAACTAGGCATAATCTAGGCTATCTAGTCTTAGATAAATTATCTGAGAAGTATCCAACAATAGAATTTAGAAAACATTCTAAGATCTCTGGCAGCACCTCTCAATTTGTCTTAAAAGATAAAAATGTGACCTTGTTTAAATCTTCTAAATTTATGAATGAGAGTGGAATTTCTATTAACCAATTAATGCAATACTATAAAATTAAGATGGAAGATGTGTGCATCATTCATGATGATTTGGACCTCAACGTTGGCGAGGTTAAAGTCAAATTTGGCGGCGGCCATGGTGGTCATAATGGACTAAGAAGCATTATTCAGCAGTGCGCACCTGATTTCTCTAGAATTAGAATGGGTATTGGTCACCCTAACAAGAAAGAGGTTATAGACTATGTTCTTTCAAGGCCTAATAAGGGTGATCAAGAGACTTTAAATTCAGCTATTTTCAATGCAGTAGAGGGTATTGAAACAATTATTGATCAAGGTATTGATGAAGCAATGAACCAATTCAATTAATCTAAAAAAACTGTATTTGCCATTTTAGTGCCTTCACCTAAAGCTTTTATTTTTAACTTTGCAGTCTCAATAGGTATTGGAGCCATGCCACAATTACTGCAGGCTATGAATTGATCCTTACTAACATGTTTCAGAGCTTCAGCTATATTTAATTTAACTTCCTCAGGCGTTTCTATGTGATCAGCCACAACAGTTATTACTCCAACCATAATTTCTTTGTTTGGCAATAAACGCATTAACTCTGCTGGAACTTTTGAGCCAGCGAATTCTAAAGACACTTGATCAATATTGCTGTTATTAAGTGCAGGGAATAGGGTTTTGTATTCATTCCATTGATTTCCTAAGCTGTCTTTCCACCTTAAATTCTCATCAATTCCATAACCATAACAAATATGAACAGCTGTTTTACAATCTAAATTTTTTATAGCGATTTCTAGTGCCTCTATTCCCCATTCAACAGATTCATTTGTGAAGGAGTTGAATGCTGGCTCATCGAATTGAATAATATCTATCCCAGCTTGTGATAACTCATTAGCTTCAGCATTCAATAATTGGGCAAAATGCATTGCCATTTCTTGTTTAGAACTATAGAAATCATTAGCGATGGTATCAGTAATAGTCATGGGTCCTGGTAATGTGAATTTAGTGAGTTGTTCAGTGTGTTCTCTTAACACTTGAGCTTCTTTTAAATGTATAGACTCTTCTCGACTGACCACATCAACGACAGTAGGTACTTCAACAGTATAGCGATCGTTTCTAATACCCATCTTGGTTTTTTTATTCCAATCAATACCTTTAATTTTCTTAAGAAACCCATGCACAAAATGAATACGGAATTGCTCACCCTCTGAAATGATTTCAAGACCTGATTTTTCTTGTTCTTCAATCCAAAGCATTGCAGATTCTTTTTGTTTTTCCCACAGTTCATTCTCGGGAACTTTCCATTTTGGCCAAAGGGTTTCAGTTTCAGCTAACCATCCATATTTTGGTAAGCTGCCTGCTGTGGTGGCTTTAAATTTTTTTGCCATTTTTTTTATTAACTTGTTAAACTCCAAACACTTTAAAGTGACTTTTCTTAAAAACAAAGCAATATAAACAAATCAGTACAACAATAATTTATAGCAATGGGTATTCGATGTGGCATAGTGGGTCTTCCTAATGTGGGAAAATCAACCCTATTTAATCTCTTATCAGATGGCTCTGCAGAAGCAGCTAATTATCCTTTTTGTACCATTGAGCCTAATATTGGCATAGTCACAGTTCCAGATGAAAGATTGGATCAATTAGCAACAATTACAAAACCAGAAGAGATTATTCCCTCAGTCATTGAATTTGTGGATATTGCAGGATTAGTTCAAGGTGCTTCAGAAGGAGAGGGCTTGGGGAATAAATTTTTAGCTAATATTAGAGAAACAGACGCTATCATCCATGTTATTCGTTGCTTTGAAGACAAGAATATCACTCATGTGTCGGATGTGATCAATCCTTTGGATGATCTTGAAATCATTAATACCGAATTATTATTAGCAGATATTCAAACACTTGATCAAAATCTACTTCGAGCTGAAAAGCAATCCAAAACAGGAGATAAGATTCAATTGGCTAAAAAAGCTTTTTTAACTGACCTTTTAGATCATTTGAATTCCAATCAGCCTGCCAGATCTTTTAAAATCAGTGACGATCAAAATCTATGGATGAAAGAACTATGCTTACTGTCAGCAAAACCAATGTTATTTGTAGCCAATATTGACGAAGCTTCAATTTCAGATATTAGTCCATATTTAGGACAATTGGAGAAATATGTAGGTCAAACTGAAGATACTGAGATCATTTCACTTTGCATTGCTTTAGAGTCCGAAATAGTAAAATTAGATACAAACGACAAGGACGAATTTCTAAAAGAACTTAATCTCAATGAGCCAGCAATCAATAAATTAATTAGGTCATCTTATCGTTTATTGGATCTTCAAACCTTCTTTACAGCTGGGCCTAAGGAAGTAAGATCTTGGTCAATTAAAAGGCATTCAAATGCTCCTCAAGCTGCTGGGGTCATTCATACTGATTTTGAAAGAGGATTCATAAAAGCTGAAGTTATCTCGTTTGATGATTACATCAAGTATGAAGGAGAAAACGGCTCAAAATCAAAGGGTAAGTTAAGACTTGAAGGTAAAGATTATATTGTGAAGGAAGGAGACGTGATTTACTTCAGATTCAATGTTTAGTTAATCTCTGCTTAGATCTGCCATCGCATCAATGATTTCATTGTAGTTTTCATAAAACTCTTTAGATTCACCATCAGCTGTCGTATTCGGTGTTTTGACATCATCTAGCAAACCTATTTTTTCCAGAAAACGTGAAATTATTAAGAAACTTTCTACATCGTTACCATCAAATCGTCCCAAGATGTCCCAATCTTGCTGTGAACCAGGCATCGGATAGTATTTTGTTATTCTTGTAAAAATCACGTCATTTTCTCGATCAACAAAGATATATTGTCCAAATTTACCGCTGGCATTAAAAATTTGTCCTTCTTCATCGTTTTTAGAAAACCACCAGTGAAGACTATAACCGCGATCTAAATCAGTAAATCTTTTGGGAGTAAAATTCCAATAAGGTGTGAACGTTTCATCTACATAATCTGATGCAATAATCTGATGTTGGTTCCATTGCCCATTTCTAGAGAAGAGCAGTCCAAATCTGGAATAATCCCTTGCTGACATATCGATACAGCAATAGGTGAGCACATTGTCTGCACTGTCCCTCCAAAGAGTTAAATTGTCAGCACCAATGGGTTGCAGTACTCGTTCATTGAGGAGTTTATCGGCTTTTTTACCGGTGGCTTTTAATAAAATGTCACCTAACAACATTGAATTGACATTGTTGTACTCAAAGAGTGTATTAGGTTCTTTCTCGACACCAATATTTTTTGCATAAGCAAGATGATCTTGCTCAAAGAACATCAGTTCATGTTCGTGTTCAGGGAATTGGAGTCCGGATGCCATATTGAGAAGATCTCTGATGGTGATCTCAGATCTGTCATCATTAAAGTATTCTAAATAATCACTGACTTTATCATCTAGGCTATTGATCTCGCCGCGCTCAATTGAAATTCCAATTAGACTGGAATAGAAACTTTTTGCCATTGACCAAGAGGTGCCAAATGAATTTTTATCAAAACCCTCTGCATAACGCTCACCAATGAGATAACCGTCTTTTATTAATACTACTGCTTGTGTTGCATCATCATCAAAGGAAAGGTCGAATAAGTGATCAATCTTGTCTTGATGAATATTAAGTTCCGAAGGAGTTTTTGTTGTCCATTCATCTCCTGGGAATACTTTGGATTCAACTGAGATAGGGATTATCAGCCCCAGGGAGATTAGTGTTATAAAACAATATTTTTTTCTATTTTGCATAATTCTTTTATTAATTAAGTATTCTAAATTAGCTCTTCTGCTTGACAGAACGGTTTTTCAGATTGAAAATCCATCTTTCAAAGAATATTGGTGATGTAGCTCAGACGGTTAGAGCGTCGCACTCATAACGCGAAGGTCGGTGGTTCAAGTCCACCCATCACCACCAGACTTTATTTACTTCATAGGGTTATTAGCGTCCAAGAAAGCAGAATCAATTGTATCAACACTCTGATCTTTCGCTGCATTAACCATGTGACTGATAGCCATATCCATTGCGAAATCAGGTACCTGAGTTAAATTTTCACAAGCGCCGTCTGTAAACGTAATGTTCTCATCCGCGCTGTTGGCTTTTTCTTTAATTGCTTCTGCGTCCATTTTTTTTCCTTTAAATAAAATTAATTAACATTGATTGTGTCAAATTTTACTCAAAACATGAAGTGAGGAGGTAAAAAAAAATTAATCAATTATATGTGAGAGCAACCCATCTATTAGCTTGGGTTCAAACCAAGTTGATTTGGGTGGCATTATAAGACCGGCATCAGCAACTGTAATTAAAGCATCGATAGGAGTTGGATATAATGAAAAAGCAATAGCCATTTCGTTTGAGTTGACTCTTCTCACAAGCTCTTCCAAACCTCTTGCCCCTCCAACAAAATCAATATTTTTATCAACTCTTTCGTCTTCTATACCAAGAATTGGATCTAAAATAAAATTATGAAGAATGCTTATATCAAGTGAATCCACTGGACTATTCTTGTTGTAATCGCTTATGAGCTGTAGGTTGAACCACTGTCCATCAGTGAACATACCAAATGATTTCCCCTTGTTCGGCTTAACAGGTTTGTCTGAAGGGGTGCATTTGAAATTATCTTCAATCATTGTTATTAGTTCATCAGTTGATTTGCCATTTGTGTGCTTAATTAGACGATTATAGTCCAGAATCTTCATTCTACTTTTGGGAAAAGCAACGGCTAAAAAGTAATTATAACCTTCATTACCATCATGCTCAGGATTAGCATTCATTCTAGATTCTCTTACCTTGCTGGCTGCCGCAGAGCGATGATGTCCATCAGCAATATACAGTGATTCTAGTTTATTCAGAACAGTAGTAGCTTTATTAATTTCATTAATGTCTGTGATTTGCCAAATTTTATGATTTATTTTTTCTCTGGTGTTGACGTCATAGATTGGCTGATTTTCAATAGTGTATTGATTAATCATTTCATCTAATTGAATGTTATCAATATAAGTTAGCAACACCGGTCCTGTCTGGGCATTCAGTGCTTTAATATTATGCACTCTATCCAGTTCTTTTACAGGTGTTGTATGCTCATGTTTTTTTATTAAATTGCCTTCATATGAGTCAATTGAAGCCACAAATCCAATACCAGTTTGATTATGATCATTTGTTGTAATCTTATAAATAAATAGAGTTTCTTTATTATCTCTGATCAAAATATTTTCATTAATCATCTGATTTAGATTCTCCAACCCTTTCTCATAAACTCGGGGATCATCTGTCTTTATATTTTCTGGCAAATCAATTTCAGGTTTTGAGATATGAAGAAAGCTATAGGGTTTACCTTTAGCTAAGTCTCTTGCTTCCTCTGAATTAAGGACGTCATATGGAGGTGCAATGACATCATCTGAATATTCAGATTTCGGCCTCAATGCTTTAAAGCCTTTTCCAAGAATTTTTTCTTTGTCATCCATGAGATTTAAAATTATTATTATCCTAGCGGCATTATATTAAATTATTTCAATAACTATAGGAGGAATATTGTGGTTCATTTCAAGTCGAAGACAGTTTTTGTTTTTCTAGTAATGCTTGGGGTAAATTACAGGATTTCTGCTTTAGAAGAAATTCTTATTGATGGTCCCCCAACAATATTAATTACCAATGTCATGATCTATGATGGAACTGGCTCCAAGCCCTTTAAAGGACAGGTAAGGATTAGGGGAGATCGAATTCTTCATGTCGAACGAGGCAACCAACCACAACTGAGTTCAGATAACCAAGTAATTGATGGTAAAGGCTTGGATTTAGCGCCTGGTTTTATTGATACGCATAGTCACCATGATATAGGACTGGATATGGAGCCAAATGCAGCTGCAGTTATTACTCAAGGTGTTACTACAATTGTTAGAGGAATGGACGGTTTTTCTAACGGACCAGAAGCTGCTGACTATTTTTCAGTCAATCAGTATTTAGAGTATTTTCAATCAATCCCAGTTGCTATTAATGTGGCTAGTTTTTCAGCACATAATAGTATTCGTTTAGAAGTTATGAGAGAAGATTTTAAAAGAGAAGCAACTGCAAAAGAGATAATGGCCATGGCTTCTTTAATTGAGTTAGACATGAGATCAGGTGCATACGGATTAAGCACAGGTTTGGAGTATGACCCTGGGATCTTTTCTTCAACACTTGAGGTAATTGAATTGGCTAAAGTTGCTGCGAATTATGATGGTAAATACAAAAGTCATATCAGAAGTGAGGATAGGGAATATTGGGAAGCTATAGTTGAGACAGTTGAAATAGGTCGACAGGCAAAAATTCCAGTCAATATTGATCACTTTAAATTGAATGGAAAATTTAACTGGGGTCGGACAGATGAGGTTCTGTCGATCTTGGATGCAGCCAGAGAAGAGGGGATTAATATAACCACTGATGTCTATCCCTATGAAGCATGGTCTAGCAGTATTACCAGTCTATACCCAGAAAGAAATTTCAATGATATAAAAGAGACGGAATTTATATTAGAAAATTTATCTTCTGCTGAAGATATAACCTTTGTTTACCATTCTTTACATCCTGATTATGTGCAAAAAACAGTCGCAGATATAGCCAATGAGGCTGGTAAAAGTGAGGTTGAGATGCTTTCTCATTTAAGTGATGAAAGCTATAGACTAGGCTCAGCATCCTCAGCAGTAGAATATGTGGTCGCTAAAGGAATGATAGATAGTGATGTTCGCCTATTGCTTAATTGGCCATACAGCAATGTTACTAGTGACGGTGGACTGGAGTGTTCTCATCCCAGAGGTTGTGGAACATTTCCTAAAGTCATTTCTCAATACCGTGGTGAGGATGGTCTGGGCTCACTTGAGCGGATTATATATAAGATGACAAATTTATCAGCAACAAATATAGGTCTAAAAGACAGAGGAGTAATTAAAGAAGGTGCGTTTGCAGATATCGTAATGTTTGATGCAAGAAACACTAAGGATAACTCCACATTCTCAAATTCAACTCTGCAATCAGAGGGCATTGATTCAGTTTGGGTCAATGGCACTAGGGTTTTAAATAACGGAGAATTCACAGGTGAACTTCCAGGAAGACTTTTATTAAAAAACAAGGAGTAAGAATTGACTGCTGACTATATCTTAACTGCAGTTGAGCATGAAAATCGTCCAGATTCTGACCGACAACGAGATCAGAACAGAAAGCCAAGCGAGGTTCTGGATTTTTTTAAAATTCAAACAACAGATAAAATTGGTGAAATCAATGCAGGGCGTGGGTATTTTTCTTCGATCATGGCTTATGCCCTCCGACAAGGTGGTTTAGTCTATGCTCATACTTCACCAATGAGCGTAGAACGATGGAAGGGCAACCCTATTGAGAAGAGACTTAGTGAGTTTCCTCAAGATAATTTGATCCCGGTTGTTGGCGAAATGGAGTCACCAAACTTTCCTGAGAAACTCGATAAGATATTCAATGTTATGACCTATCATGATTCTGTTTGGACTAAAGCTGATCGTTCTGCAATGAATAGAAGTATTTTTGATGCATTAATTACTGGTGGTATTTATGGAATTTTAGATCATCATGCTAAATCTGGTCACGGTATCAATGATTGTCATAGTATTCACAGAATAGAGAAAAACTTTGTTATCAAGGAAGTTGAGGCGAGCGGATTTATTCTTGAAGAGGAGTTGAATAGTTTAGAAAATCATGATGATAGTTTGACATCAATGGTTTTCGAAAAAGAAATTAGAGATCGTACAAGCCGTTTTGTATTAAAGTTCAGAAAACCCTAAATTAAAGACCTCTTTGTGTGACAAGGTAGGTTGCAAAACTTCCAAGCCAATGGCCACCTTCATAAAATTCTCCTGTTACTGCATCCAATGCAATATTGGCATGCTGCAACGCAGAATTAATTAAAATGTCTTTTCTCGGGTCATCCATTGGTAAGCCAGTAGCTATTCCTTCTAACATCCAAGCTCTGCTTAAGTTTAGTCCATCTAAATGAGCAAGCTTAGGATCTGAGCGGTCACTAACAATAGCTGGTTCAATCCACACTGTATTTTTTTCACTTGGAATTTCAAGAAAATCACCAAGCCATTGTGCAAACTCATTCGGTGCTAATATTCGACGCATTAAATCTGCCTCAGCTAAACAAGGAGATAAAAAGTCAGAACCTGATGGTTCATAATTTAAAGGACAATTTTTATCATCATAATAGAAATTTAATGACCTGTTTTTAATTAATTCAGATACTTTTATATTGTTGGTTATTATTGCCCAATCATAAAAAAGACCCAAAGCAAAAGCTGTTTGTGAATGTTGACCACTTCTTACTGGGTAAGTTAATTTAGGTAACCAGCTGACAATTCTTTCCATCACTATATTTTCTAAGGGTTTAATATTTTCCCTCCATTGGATTGCTGTTTGATTATCATCCCATTCTTCCAATTCAGCGACCAGTTGGAGCAACCAAGCTAGCCCATAGGGTCGCTCAAAGGCTGTTCTGCCCGTTCCTTGAAAATAATCTTTTTCTATCAAAAGGTTTTCTTTTGCAAAACTCTGATTAAGTATTTCTATTGATTGCACAGATAAATCTTTCTCAGGATACAGTTTTGCTAACCTCACCAACAACCAATGCCCATGGACAGATGAATGCCAATCAAAACATCCATAAAAAGAGGGTGTTAATTCTCTAGGTGGTTTAAGATCGATATCACTTTGCATGGTGTGTGAAATTTTATTTGGGTATTCTTTATGAACACATTCAAGTGCTAAATGTGCAAGTTTCTCTGGATATACAGCTTTTGTGTCTGCTAGATTTGGAGCTGATACCAAGGAACTAATGAGGATGACGATTAAGGTCGTTACAGAGTTTATATTTTTTCTAAACAACTCTAAGTAGTTAGTAACTCATTGTTTTCATCAATGAGTGGGTCACCGGTTTCAATACCCAAAAGATAACGGCCTGTCGGAGTGGTTGCGTTATCCCAGTGAACTGCACCATGGGTAGACATGGTTCTAAGATCTCGAAAATGTCGTTGCACTGGGTTCCTTCCAGTTTGTGCTGTGACTCCCATCATACCTGATAAGCGTGTTCCTGAACTCATACAGAGTTGAGTTGCCATTGCAGTTTCTCTTCTGATCTTAAGCCTATCTTCACCTAGAATAGTTTGCTCAGTTTTACCTTGGTGATGGAGGAAGTCACAAAGATTATCAATGATTAAATCAGCAGTTCTCAATTCTTCATAGGATTCACCTATCTTTTGCTGGACTGCAGCTTGTTCAGACACTCTCTCTCCAAACATTGATCCAAACCTAGATCTGGTCTGATCTAAGTAGTCAAGCATCAAACCATGGGTTGCACCTAACATAGGTCCTGATAAGAGGGTATTGAAATACATCCCCATTTCAACACGATATATATAATTCTTATGCAACTCAGATCCTGGTGGGTTTTTACCCCCAAGTTCCAAGGATTTAACGGTTCGATGTTCTGGTACAAAAGCATTAACAACCTTAATGTCTTTACTCCCAGTGCCTTTCAAACCTTCAGCTTGCCAGTTGTCTATAATTTCATATTGATCTGGCATAATTAATGCCATTCTATAATCGAGAACCGTTCCTGATTTGCTATTAGCGTTTTTAAATTGACCAGCCACAATTGCACAATCAGAGTGATCAACTCCACTAGCAAAGCGCCAAAGCCCATTGAGAATATAACCCCCTTCGGTTTCCTGCATTTCACCTCCTCCAGCGAAAGCAGTGGCAATTATTGCATCAGGGCAAGAAGGCCAGAATTCTTCCTGAGCATCTGCAGGGAATCTTCCCAAGTTCCATGAATGAGACATAACCACCGAAGACATCCATGATGCAGATGCACAGCCTTTACCAAGTTCTCTTGCAACATCCACCTGTGTTCCCCAATCCATTTCAAAGCCACCATAGCGTTTAGGGGTAAATATTTTATGAATCCCAGCCTCTTTCATATCTTGAAGAGTTGTCTCCGGCATCATCCGTAGATCTTCAGCTTCTTCTGCCCTTTCTCTGAGTTTTGGAATGAGATCAGTCGCAGCTTTAGTTATTTCTTTCCTGGTAGGAATATAACTTGGATTGGAAGCTTCCTG
The DNA here is from genome assembly GCA_029941465.1 of Gammaproteobacteria bacterium. Taxonomy (GTDB): domain Bacteria; phylum Pseudomonadota; class Gammaproteobacteria; order Steroidobacterales; family UBA11654; genus CACPJA01. The sequence goes on along the minus strand of JAPYQN010000002.1, from coordinate 15,471 downwards.
GGCTGGTTTCATAGTAAATTATGCGATCTCGACAGTAATTTTTCCATTTTCATCCATATCAGAAATTTTTAATTCGACACCCATTGCTTGGCCATACCCTAAATACCTAGGTCTCCACCATTTATCGAGTATTTCTTCTTCAGTTAGGTCAAATTGTCCTAGACCTTTGGCAGCATTCAGAACCTTCTTAAAAGGGAAAGTAAAAGTTCTCTTTCCAGGTTCAGCATGAGGATCTAGGAACATTTGGAAAAAGCATCCTGTTCTTTCAAAATTCATTACCAAAGCTAATTCTTTATCGCCAGTGGCTTCTATCATAGCTTTTACTCGCTCAAGTAACGGTTTCATGGTATTAAGATCATGTTCAACATATGCTTCCAGTAAATTGTTATTCTTCGCAAATTGAATCGCATTAAGATGTGCTTTAAGCAGGGCATCATTTGTATCATGGGGATACGGTATTTGTATTTTCATTGTTTTGACCAATATCTGCATTGCTGTAGCTAAGTCTTCTTCTCTGCCTTCCATGCCAGTGGGTGGAGCTAAATATTCAGCTGTCATAGCTTCTAATGGAGGCCCGCCAGCTGGTTTGCCTTGATTTTTTGGTTTATTACTTCCTTGCATCATTGCCATATTCCTTCCTCTTTTTGTCGCTTATATGTTTAACAGTAGTAAAACAATATATCAGTTACAAATCCTTTTTGATTTATATATCGTATTCTACTGTTAGAGAAATTAGATTAATATATGAGTCTGTTGTAACTTTATATAGTTTTAAAAGGAGTAGAGGGTGTATATCAATTTTTGGTATCCGGTAACTTTTAGTGAAGAGCTGAAAGATGAACCCATTAGAGTGAGGATGCTTGGCCAGAATTTTGTGGCTTTCAGGGATTCTAAAGGAGTTCCACACACTTTAAGTGACACCTGTATTCATAGGGGTGGATCTTTGTCTGGTGGAGTTGTAAGAGGTGACTGTATCCAATGTCCTTATCATGGATGGAGATTTGATGGTGATGGTGCATGTAAGCGTATACCCTCTTTAGGCAAGGACGCAAAAATCCCAAAAAGGACAAGAATAGATGCGTATCCTACAGAGGAAAAATACGGTATTGTTTTTGCATTTTTAGGCGATCTAGAACAGGGCAAAAGACCTCCTATTATGCCGATAGCTGAACTTGAAGATGAAAAAAATTGGCGAGCTAATTGGTTAACTTACGAGGCAAAAATTAATTTTGAACGGTCAATTGAAAATGGACTAGATGCTGCTCATAATGAATTCGTTCATCCAACGCATGGCCATGAAGGCAAAGATGATGATTATCATGTCAATGAGTTTAAATTTGTCGACAACATGTTTGGCCCAAAGAAATGGGGATTTGGTTTTTGGCACGCGTTTAAATCTCCAGCTTCAAAAAATGAAGGGCCACAGATAAAAGAGGCTAGTGATGAAAGAATGGCAGGTTCAGGTATTGTCGGCCCTAATCAAATGTGGACCTATATTGTTTTTAATGAGAATTCAGAATTTAGACAATATATGTTTGAATGTCCAATTGAAGAAGACCATGTAAAAATCTTTTTGGTTAATATGAGAAAAATGATGCTTGATCCAAATATGGATAAACCAATAGCTGATCGTTGTATGGTCATTGCACAACAGGATATTACTGTTCTTGAGCAATTAGAACCGGTATTAACTCCAAGCTCTAACACTAAAGAATTTCTAGTGTCGGCTGATGAACCTTGTATTAAATATAGAAAACTTCTTTCAGGATGGCAGAAAAAGGGATGGAAAATTAACACCGAAGCTGTCAAACAAGATATCGGTAAAAAAGCATTTGCAATTCCTTCGCCAGAGAGAAAGAAGCAAAAAGGCTGGGTGCTTGATAAAATTCCATTGAGTTAAATCTTTATGTATTTAAAATGAATCAATACAAGAACATGAACAATCTATCAAAATTATTTACCAACCTTCTTACGGTTACATTATTTGTAGGGCTAATGTTCAATGATCAACTTAGATCAGAATCAGAACCATATACTCCCACCACCATGATTACAGGTGCAAACCGTGGAATTGGACTAGAATTTACAAAACAATATTTGCAAAAAGGTTGGAAAGTTATAGCCACTTGCCGTACCCCAGATAGAGCAGATGAGTTAAATAATCTAAAGAAGAATTACCCAGATCACTTAAGCATTATGCAACTGGATGTTACGGATCATAATAGAATTGACGAGCTAGCACTTCAGCTTAGTGGTATTCCAGTAGATGTACTGCTCAATAATGCAGGGATCTCTGGAGGATCAAGTAACCAAATTTTTGGCACCATGGATTACAAGGTTTATGAAGATGTTTTAGCAGTTAACACAATAGGACCTTTGAAAATGGCAGAGGCTTTTTACCCTCATGTGAAAGGTAGCCAACTGAAAAAAATTATTACTGTGTCTAGTAGTGAAGGATCAATAGAAACAGCTTTCAAACGTGGAGGCGGGCGCTTGTTTTTTTACCGATCAAGTAAGACTGCATTAAATATGTTAATGGTTAATCTCGCTCTTCAGCTTAAGAGTAGGGGCATTGCTGTAGGCATGGTGAATCCTGGGGCTACCGATACTGATTTTATGACTGGCCTTCCTTTTCCTATGAGAAAACCTGAAGTTGCTGTAGCCGATATGATTCGTAATATTGAAAACATCACTGTGGAGAATACCGCTGCTTATATTAATTATAATGGCAAACCTGTGCCGTGGTAGTTTAAGCCTAGCATTAACTAGACTCAGCTATCCCTGCTAATGATCGCTCCACATTGGTTTCTGCTGTAGCAGTTATCTCTCCAGTCTCGATAACAAATTTTCCAATTTGCCCGTTGAAGAAATTACCAATAACAGCTGTTTCATTGTCACTTGAAAGACAAAGTGTTGCCCAACCAGGCCCGGGTAATACTTTCTCTTTAATAATCTCACCAGATTTTGGGTCATGTTGGCAGAGAGCAAAACCCTCTCTAAAGTTAGCTTTAATGGAATAAAAATCACCATTTGGTGCATAACTTATAGCAATAACAAGATTACCGCTGTCAGGCTCATAAGTGATTAAATCATTCATTTGTTGTTTATTAATAATATCGTATTGGAAGATTCGATTACCTAATTCAGAAATATAAACGATTTTTGATTCATCGGGATCAAAGGCCGATGCAGTAACCCCTAAAAACCCTGGCATCCCTCCATGTGTTTCTGTTTCATAAGTTTCTTTAAGGGCACCATCTGATGAGAAATTATACAAATTACCGTCACCGTATCTATCAGTATCAGGCATAAAGGGCAGCACTGTACCCAGCTTTCTCGGACCTTCAAGTGCCTTATTATTTGATTCATCACCAACAAGATGCTCACCCAGATAAACGTCGCCACTGTTACTAAAACATGCGTTTGAAAATGAACGAGCTCCAAAATCTATTTGATCAATTTGTTCGCCTGTTGGAGCCACCTTTATAACCGAGTAGTTTTGACTATCAAAAGCCCAGAGATTATTACCCTTATCAAACTTGAGACCACCCACTAAGTGAGTGGTGTGCTGAGTCCAGAGTGTTCCCTTTAAGTTAAGATCATGATCATATTGGATAATTCGTCCGTCACCTGCATGGTCATCATCAGGGTTATTTAGTATTGTTGCTCCAACAAGAATATCTCCATTCTCAAAAGCTTTTAAATCAGATTCATTGGACATATTGATCTCCTTTTTATATTAAGTGTCCCCATTTTTCTTCGACTAAAGCAAAGATTTCTGGAGCATGTTCAATCAGGTGTTCTCTATTTAACTTGGGGTAGGGTGAAGGGCCATTTTCTTCTGGTAATTGTCTAGTCGCATCGATGAGAATTCTTGAAGACTTACCTCTTGTTTTAGCGCTTGGATCCAAGAAGAAACCTGGTCCATCTTCAATGAGTTTTGCACCTGGGTATGGCTGCCATCTTGCGCCAACAGTTTGAAATACCTCTTTGGTGTTATGGATGTCCACATCTTCATCAACCACAATCACAATTTTTCCTAATGGCAAGAAATTAAATTTCTCAGCAAGCTCTATTGCCTGATGAGGTTTGGTTTTTTCGATGCTAAGAAAAAGAAATCCAACATGATCTATGGGGATATGAAATCCTCTTAGTTCAGGCATAAATTTGGAGAATCCTCTTAGTGAAGCTGCTTCACCTGGAGTTGTAATATAACCTCTTGTAACCCCAGTGAATTGATTGACAATCATTGGATTGACCCTGTGTGTAATTGTTTTGATGTTCATATAGAATTGTTCTTCATGAGGTAAACCCATGTAGCCATACATCTCTCCGAATGGGCCTTCTTTTTCCAGGTCATTTAAAGGGATTTCACCCTCAATAATCATTTCCACATTAGCTGGCACCAGAATATCACTGTTTTCACATTTAACAACTTCAACTGGCTTACCTTTAAATCCTCCAGCAATCTCGAGTTCATCTTGTCCTGATCTGGCAGTTTTTGAACTACTCATCGCAAAAACAATGGGGTCGGTTCCTAGCACCACCGCAGCCTGAGCCACATCTTCCCCTTTCTCTTTCATATTCATAAGAAATTTCCATCCATCCTGGCCTTTTTCAGGACTAATACCAATTTTTCTTGGGCCCTTAATCTGCATTCGATATGTGCCAACATTTCTTCCAGCTTCCGGGTCAATAGTTACAAGATTACCAGTGTTAATAAATCTGCCATTATCGCCAGGGTTAGTTTGGATGAATGCAAAATCTAAGATATTAATTTCATTTTCTTTTAGGATGACTTCTTTACTTGGGGCAGCTGCTTGATCAATTGTTTTAGTTTCAATCGGTGACAGCTCTCCTATATCCATCATCTTTTTCAACGCTTTTTTGTAATTTTGAACGTGTTGCCCTGCTTCAATATCATCAAGTGGGACACCTATAGCCATGGCCTCATGAGCTGCCATCCCATATTGGTTAATTACGATGGGTCCTTGAATCCATTCACCTGAAATTTTAACGCTCTCTACTATCACCGATGGAGCACCTAGCCATCCATGCTTATCAATGAGTTTATACATAAAACCAGTTAGCTCATACGCGTCTTGGTCAATGGCTTCTATTCGAATGACATTTCCATGTGTCTCAATTGCCTCCATATAATCTCTTAGTGAATCGTATGGTCCTGTTCCAATCATGTTATTGCCTTAAATAAAAACATTTCAAAACATTGTATATTGCTTTAGAAAATAAAAAAGCCCCTTTGTGGGGGCTTTTCTATTATTTACTGAAAAATATTACCACCGTTTGGTGTATCTAATTCCCATTTCTCTTGGTCGGTTAGTATATTGTCTAGCGTTACCGAAGAAGAAGTCAAAGTACCAATCGTTTACAGCGATTTGAGCTCTTTCATCTGTCAGGTTATTTATAAAGAGATCAAGCTCCCAATCATCACCCATAATACCCACTTTCACATCAGCTATGGTGAATGAGGCTTGATCATATGAATAATCAGGCTGTACCGCACTAACAGTATCACCCGTGTAACTCAATGAGGCTCTCACAAAGCTTTCAGTTGCTCCAAATGCAGCAATATTCAATGATTTCTCAATCCAAAGATTGGATTTGAATTCCGGCACTTGAGGTAACCTCGAGCCTGCTGGGGCACTGCCATCAGCAAGTTCTGTGTTGGTTTTACTATCTCCCCATTGAGAGTTCCAGCCTAATTCAATACTGTCATTGATTGCTGCCAGTACTTCTAATTGTAAACCGCTAGATGTTGCATCACCTAGATTGGCAACCACTTTTTGCCAAGGTTGTCCGCATGCAGGTGCAGGGTATGCTTCTGCTGATCCACAAGGGAGGTTACTTGGGTCTACCAATTCAATTTGATAGTTTTCCCAATCCATGGTGAAGTAAGTTACATTTAATCTGACATTGCCATCAGCAAGAGTTGATTTGAAACCAATCTCAGTGTTCAACAGGAAGTCAGCATCGTATTTATCTGGGTAAATAGGTGCAGATGATCTACCTCTATTAACACCACCAGGTCTATAGCCTTCTGAATAAAGAGCGTAGACCATCATGTCATCATTGATATTATATTTAATGCTTACTTTAGGGACAAAGTCACTGTTACTTTCATTATCTCTTTTGTTCTTAGGTAAAACACCATCAGCTGTTAAAGCCCCTTTAGGGTTTTCTACCCAGTACGACTTATCAGCTTCACGATCAAAGAAACGTCCACCAACAGTGAGTTCCACTTTTTCATTAAATCGATAGTTGACCTCACCGAAAACAGCCATGGTTTGCCATTCAGTTCTATCATAAGATGCCCACCAAACATCAGTTGGTGCTACCGGTAATCTATCAGGCAGGTAAGTTGCTACAGAAGCCATTTGATTAGCGTAACCAAGTGAATTTCTATAATCAACAGTCATAGTTTCAAAGTCCCAACCTTCTTCTCTTTCTTGATAAAAAAGGCCTAGCACCCAATCAAGATCAGCTGATTGATTTGATAATCTAAATTCTTGAGTCTTAGATGTATTCCACTGGACTAGAGTTTGCCAACCAGGAATATCATTGTATGCGTATGAGGTTCCAACAGGTTGAAAACAATAGCGACTGGTTGATGCGTATCCATTGTAGTAGTAACAGAAGGTACCAAAATACATAGAGTAAGTGGTTCTGTCTTGTTGATAGAAAACATCTCTATCAAAATATGATGTTGCAGAGACTAACTTTGCAAAACCAAGATCATGTTCTACCGTCAAAGATAGTTGAGTCCAATCATCGTCTCTGGGTTCATCGTAAAAAGAAACCCTTTGAAGATCACCTTTACTTTGGTCAAAGTAGTTATAACCATCAGAATGGTTATTTTGTGCTGAGAGTCCACCCATAACATAACCACCATCAGTGGTCCATTTACCAAAGATTCTTCCACCACTCGTTTTGAAGGTGTTAACATCTTCTCGAACAACTGAAGGGTTAAAGTCCGTATTTTTATTAAGACCAAATCTTGCACTAACGCCTTCTATAACATCAACATAACCGCCATCTTCAGCTGTAAAGCCAACTGCACGGATAGCGAAATTATCAGATATTGGAACGTTAACCATACCGCTGATGTCCCAGCTGTCTTCATTTCTAGGGGATGTTGCTGAAGCTCTCAATGTCATATCGACACTAGCTGCGAATTCGCTGGTATCAGGTTTATTGGTAATGATTCTAATAGCGCCTGATTGAGCACTTGAACCGTAAAGACTTCCTTGTGGTCCAGCCAGTGCTTCAATACGAGCAATATCAACCATTCGTACATCGACTGCCATACCGGACTGAGTAATTGGTTGCTCATCTAGGTATAAAGCTGATGATTCTTCTGATATGAAAGTTCCGTTATCGTCTGCTATACCACGGAAATACACCTTACCAGTCCCTGGAGTGTAGTTAATATAACTCATAGCTGGTATAAGTTTTGCGTAATCTTCCATGTTAACAACTTGAGCTTTCTTAAGAGCGCTTTCTGTAATGGCCTGAACATTACCAGCAATATCTTGCAGGCTTTCGGCCTTCTTTGTTGCTGTTACAACAATCTCTTCAAGTTGAGCTTGTGTTGTAGTGTAACCAGCTAGTGCTGCTGAAACAGCTGCCGCGACACCTGTAACTTTTTGTGTTCTAGTTAATGTTGACATAAATTTAACCCCTAGTTAAAAAATAATTTATATTAAAAATTTAGATTGCCCTACGCCTTAGCCTAAGACATAACTCTATTTCGAGATACTATAGGATAATAAGCATAATACAACCATTAATCCATAGTCTTCTTTTGTTAATTTTAGCTACTAATTGCATTCTTTGTTGCAAGATAACAACACATAGGTGCCAGACAGTGTTTAAGTTGTTGTTAATAAATAATAAATATTAGTTTTATACTGATTAATGTTTCGCAAATAAATGTTTCTTTTTACAGGGGTCAAATCTTTAAGTAAACTTCTTATAAATAAGCACTTTAGGTAAGAATTATGAACATAGGTGAACCATTAAAAGAACTTGGCGATATAGATTATATGCCCTTAAGAGATAAGATTCTCTCTCTTGACGATAACACTTGGGATGAGAATGTAAGTCGCCAGGAGATGTTTGATGTGCATAAAAAAACCAGTTCTTTGGTGTTAGTTTTTTGCGATGGTTGGCCTGAGATGACTGTTTCAAAAGAGGTCGCTTGGGATTATCTTGCAGACAGTGCTGTGCCACTAATGGATCAGATTATTAACAAACACTATGAGCCGGGAGGCATGATTATTAGAGCTATGGCTGCAAAGTTATTTGCAGGTGAGAGGATTACTCCTCACACAGATAAACACCCGTCCTTCCATCTCGCACACCGAATACATATCCCGATAACAACCAATGATCATGTGAGATTTACAATAGGTGGCCGACCTTTTCATCTAAAGGTTGGTAAGGCTTATGAAGTAAACAACCAATCCACCCACAGTGTTATGAATCGAGGCGATGAGGATAGAATTACATTTATTTTCGACTACATGCCGCCAGCTATAAAATCTAAAGCAAAGTCACTGAGTTAAAGTTAGTTCTAGTTTTTTATATCCAATCGATCGATTAAGGGTCTAAGCGTTGTCATTAATGGTCCAATATGGCTTTCGTAATTTTTCCAAGCGTGCATTGCTCCTTTGTAAATTGGTTGTCTCACTTGCTCTGAACTAGCAGTGTTAATGGATCTTTTTGTTTCATAAAATTTTAAACATTCATTTTCCCATTCGAGCCCACAATAATCCAATAACTGACGTGTTTCTTTTTCCTGATTGGCTATAAGATTTTCATACTGAAGGTCCAGTATCTCACCAGGAAATAGTTGGTGCCAATGGTCCATAATTCTTTGGTATTCCAAATAATATTCACCAACCTCAAATAGATCATAACTCCATGATTGTCCTTTATAAAACAATTGCTTATAAGAACTAATACAACTATCCAGAGGGTGTCTCATCGCATTAATAACTTTGGCATTCGGTAGTATCAATTTTAAGAACCCAATGTGAGCAAAGTTGTTTGGCATTTTATCAATGAAATGAGGTTTATCAGTTCTATATCGCTTAGTTGTGGTGAGATAGTTATCACCAAATTCAACGAATTCCTCATTTGTCATCTCCTTCACTGCATCAGGGTATTTGACACCTCTGGGTTTAGATTTTGTAAGCTGCCTACCTAATAATGATAAATCTGGTAATTCTTTAGTGCCTTCTACTTTGCTGTGACTGGCTAAGATTTGTTCAACAAGAGTTGACCCTGATCTTGGGAGTCCCACTATAAAAATTGGTGCATTACTCTGAGAGCCCATATTTTTCTTAGACTCAACAAACTCTTTATCAAACACTTCAATCAAAGCATCATGAGTCACTTGTGTTTGCACTGAATCATAAATTTCTTCCTGTCTCCTCATGTTATTCCCAGTTTCAAAGTGTGCCCACGCTTCATCGTATTGTTTTTCTTTTTCTTTCGAGTTAGCTAGAGCAATATGAAAAAATGCCTTGTTACTTGAAGGCATAACTTCATTTTGTACATGTTCTTCCATTGCTTCTATTTCGGAGTCCTCAAAGGTATAAGTTTTGAGGTTAGCTAGGCTCCAATAGGCTTCTGCAAATAAGGGTTGAATTTCAATACATTTTTTATAAACAGCAACAGAGTCATCATAATTCCCCACTGTTTTTAGTATGTTTCCTAGTCCCATATTGCTACCTAAATGATCAGGCTCAATTTTGAGTGCTTGATGATAAGCTTCTATGGAGCCTTCATGATCAGACATTTTTCCAAGAATACTGCCTCTAATCATAAAACCAAAGGGCAGATCTGGTTGAAGTTGTATAACTCTTTGAACGGCATCAAGAGCTTTACCATAGCTTTCTATTTCCGTATAGGATTCAGCTAAATCACCCCAAGCCCCAGCAAATTTTGGTTTGAGTTCTACAGCTCTTTCTAAAAGCACTATGGCATCTTCTTTTTGTTCCATTTTTGAAGCTATCGATGCCAACAGTCTCAGACCATTCACATCATCAGGCTGTTTCTTTAATGCTTCCCTACAAATTTGTTCAGCCTGTTCAATTTCCCCCCTCGTGAAGTGTTGCATTGCTGTTGCCAATTGTTCCTGGATAGGGTTAAGAGCTAATGCAGATTTATAAGATTCATCAGCCTCTTCTTTTCGACCAAGAGCCGAAAATACTTTTCCAAGTTTTATGAATGCATCTGGATTGTTAGGATTAAGTTCAGTGGCTTTTTTGAAGGATTCTAGAGCCTTCTCTGGTTTATTTTGTGCCAATAGAGCATTGCCTAATTCTTCATGTGCTTGAGGAAAATCTGGGAACATTCTGAGCGCGTGTTTTAATCGCTTAACTGCTGAACCAGATCGACCTTGACGTATTAGTGCAACACATAAAAGCACTTGCATATTAGGGTCTCCACTAGAGATATTTTTTAATGAAGAACGACAGATATTCTCTGCCATTTTAGCGTCGCCTGCATTGAGGAATGCTTTCGCTCTATCAAAAGAAGCTTTTAAAGCAGAAATTTGGTCTTTAGCCATACTATAAAATTAAATTATGGGGGCTCAGGATATAGTTTTTGATTGTTTTTGGCGATGCATTATCCATCCAGCAATACCAACACCAATTGTAACCAGTAGGATTAAGATTGTCGCAAGAGCATTAATATCAGGTGCAATGCCTAATCTAACTTTTGAGAAAATCAACATAGGTAGAGTGGTGGCTCCTGGACCAGATACAAAACTTGAGATTACTAAATCATCTAAAGAAAGAGTAAATGCCAACAACCACCCAGAAACCATGGCAGGCAGAATAATAGGTAATGTAATGTCCCAGATTACTCTTGCAGGTCTTGCCCCAAGATCCAAGGCAGCTTCTTCCAATGATTCATTAATTTCTGTTAGTCTCGATTGAATGATCACTGCAACGTAAGCCATGGAGAATGTTATATGGGCAATGGTAATTGTGTTCATTCCTCTTTGACTCGGCCATCCAATCAGATTTTGAAGGCTCACAAAGAATAGCAATAATGCTAAGCCTGTGATTACTTCTGGCATTACCAATGGAGCAGCAATCATCCCCGTAAACAGCAAACGACCTTTAAACGCTCTTAATCTTGCAAGAATTAAACCCGCCATTGTCCCAAAAATAGTGGCAACTGTTGCTGAAATTGCTGCAATTCTGAAGCTCAGTAAGGCAGCATTGAGGATATTTTCATTATTGAGTAACTCTATATACCACCTGATCGACCAACCACCCCAGACGGTGACAAGTCTGGAGTCATTAAAGGAATAAATGATCACCAGTAAAATTGGAATATAGAGAAATGCAAACCCAAAGCAGAGCATTGAAAAGATAAATGTTGATCTTTGATTCATGACTCGGTCAGAGGTTCTTCATTCTGCTTTTTTTGGAAATACACTATGGGTAATACTAAGAGGAGCACTAAAACAATCGCTACTGCTGATGCCACTGGCCAGTCTCTGTTTAAGAAGAACTCATCAAACAAGACTCTACCAATCATGAGTGTATCGGCACCTCCTAATAATGCAGGAATCACATACTCACCGATAGCAGGTATGAACATCAGACAACAACCAGCTATTATTCCGGGAACCGATAGTGGAAGTGTGACATCCTTAAAGACTTCCCACCTCTTGGCTCCAAGGTCTGATGCTGCTTCCAACAATCTAACATCTAGTTTTTCAAGGTTTGCATAAAGCGGAAGAATCATGAACGGCAAATATGAATAAATCATCCCAATGTATACTGCAGTATCGGTATAAAGTAGTTCTAAAGGTTGATCAATAATACCAATCCAAAGTAAAAAGCCATTCAATAGGCCCTTTGTTTTTAGGATGCCCATCCAAGCATAAACTCTAAGTAGAAATGAAATCCAAAACGGTATGACTACCATCAAGAGCAGAATATTTCTAGTGGGTTGTGGTGATCTGGCAATTCCATAGGCAATGGGATAACCAATCAGTAATGCAAGTATTGTTGAAATAAAGGCTAATTTCACGGAGCTTAGATAAGTTATAAAATAGAGAGAATCCTGAAATAAATAAAGATAGTTATCAAATGTCGTGAATATCGAGAATGATCCATTTTCACTCTCTTGAAATAAGGGTGTAAAAGGCGGTTGAGCAACGATTGGATCAGCTAAACTAATTTTTAAGACAATCAGAAAAGGCGCCAAGAAAAACAGCAGTAACCATAAGTAAGGGATGGCAACAATCGTATTTTTCCAGAGCCTATCTCTGAAAGAATTATCCAGATTTATGAGTAATCCTGACACTAGCTCTCCAGTAAAATTAAACTGTCTGATTCCCAAGAGAGATAGACTTCATCTGCCCATGTGATGGTATGTTCTGATCTGATTCTATTCTGTTTGCTAACTTGAATGATCTGTCCATTATTAGTTCGAACACGATAAATTGAAAGATTTCCAAAATAGCCAAAATCTTCCACAATTCCAGTGACAAAATCTATATTTTCATCAGTGGGCTGTTGCTTATCAATCATCACTTTTTCTGGCCTTAATGCGACAGAGATCTCTTTTATATTATAAGCGCGGCTAGGCTTTTGTAGCACAATGTCTCCTCCTAGTGCTTCACAGTGAATCGATACATCTTGTTCATTAGAATCAATAACTGTGGCATCAAACATGTTGATATTGCCAATAAAGTCAGCAACAAATTTATTTTTAGGGTGTTCATAGATTAAATTAGGAGCTCCAATTTGAACAAATTCACCTTCTTTCATAACAGCTATTCGATCAGAAAGAGTCATGGCCTCTTCTTGATCATGCGTGACGATTACAAAGGTAACTCCCAGTTCTTCTTGTATATCGATGAGTTCAAATTGTGTGCTTTGCCTGAGTTTTTTATCTAGAGCTGCTAGGGGTTCGTCCAGAAGCAGCACTTTTGGTTCCTTGATTAGAGATCTTGCAAGGGCGACTCTTTGTGACTCACCGCCTGATAGTTGATTGGGTTTTCTTTTGCCATACTCAGAGAGTTTTACCAGGGTCAGCATTTTACTCACCTTATCTTGAATAATATCTTTGGCTACACCTTCTTTTTTCAACCCATAGGCAATATTGTCAAAGACTGTCATGTGAGGGAATAGGGCATAATTTTGAAACATAATATTTACTGGGCGTCTATACGGAGGGACATTTGTCATGTCTATTCCATCAATAAAAATTTTACCTTCAGTGGGAATTTCCAAGCCAGCCATCATTCTTAATAGGGTTGTTTTCCCTGACCCTGACGCTCCAAGAATTGAGAATAATTCACCCTTCTTGATATCGAGATCCACTTTGTAGACAGCAGCAAAATCACCAAAATATTTGCTGATCCCTCTTATTTCAATAAATGCCTTTTCATTATCATTCATAATTTCTTCTCAAATTATTATTTTTTCTTATACCCAATTTTGTACCTAGTAAATGCTCTTGTTCTCATTCTTTCATATTTTGGCTGCAGAACTTCAGACAGTTGTAAACGCTTCATTATATCTGGTGTTGGATAGATTGCAGGATCATCAAGAATTTCTTTTTCAATGAATTCATCGGCAGCTGGTATGGGGCTTGCATAGTGTGTGAGATTCACAAAATCAGCACTTACCTCTGGTCTTAGAAGATAGTCCAATAAAAGATAGGCATTTTCTTTATGTGGTGCATCATCTGGAATGAGAAGGATATCCAACCACATTAAACCACCCTCAGACGGAACAAAATATCGTAGATCAACATCTTTTCCAGCTTCTTTCGCTCTCATTTTAGCAGTCGCATAATCTCCAGCCCAACTCATTGATAGACAAAGGTCCCCATTAGGTAAGTCATTCAGAAAAGTGGTTGATGTAAATTTTTTGATATAAGGCCTTGTACCAAGTAATAAATCTTCTGCTTCTCTGAGTGCATTTGGGTCTTTAGTGTCATCTTGATAGCCTAAATATATTAGCACCTGAGGAATCACATCTGTTGGTGAATCCAATATACTGACCCCACAATCAGCAAATTTTGATAGAACCTCAGGATCATAAAGCATGTCACCGCTGCCAATGGGTGCATCTGGAAATCTCTCAAAGATCATATCAGCATTATAAGCGATGCCTGTGGAACCATAGCTATAAGGGATCATAACTTGATTACCCGGGTCAAACTTACTCATCAGTTGCATTATTTCAGGGTCAAGTAGATTAATATTTTTTAATTTAGAGGTATCAATTTCATGAAAAATATTAAGCGGCATTAATCTCTTAGAGTACATGCTTGAATGAATAATAAGATCGTATCCAGAGTTACCACTGAGAAGCTTTGCTTCAACCATCTCTGAAGAGTCATATTGATCATAATTGACCTTTATTCCAAACTCATTCTGAAAATTTTCGATGGTTTCCTCACCTATGTAATCAGCCCAATTGAAGAAATTTACTATCCTCTTGTCTTGGGCTTCAGTGGATTGTACGAGACAAATCAAAACTAAGTTAAAGCAAATAAATTTTGCCTTTAATCCTTTAAAACTAGATATTGTTATCATGCTTGTTTTTTGTCTCCATAAAAATTAGTGAGAAGAACGCCCATAATAATCAACAAACATCCCCCTAACATTGTTAATGTTATCGTTTCTTTTAACAAAAGGTAAGCCCAAAGCATACCAAAGACTGGGACTAACATGGCGATAATTGAGGTACTAACAGGCCCAACATTCTTGATTAAAATAAAATAGGGAAGATAAGCTAAACCAGTACAAAAAATCCCAAGAAAGAGGATGCTGAAGAGAACTTTGGTATTTAAATCCATTAAGTTGAGCGGCTCAAGATATAAAAAGGGGCTAATTAAAACAGTTGCTATGATCATCGTGATAGCCGCCATTGCTTTTGTGTCAACTATATTGAGTTTATAAATATAAACCATAGAAATGCCATAAAAAGCAGCACCCATTGCTGCAGCTAATATAGGCAATAGATTAAAATCTAGCGATTCGAATCCAACAAAGATGATTAAGCCAGCTAAGCCGATCACTATCCCACTAAATTGTATGATTCTAAATTTGAACCCCAAAATAAGCATTGAAAAGAGGAAAGCAAATAACGGAGTGCTGCCATTAATGACTGCCATAGAGCTGGCATTGATATACAAAGCTGCATAAGCAAAACAATAAAAAGGCAGAGCAACATTAGTTGCTCCTATAATTATAATGGGCAATAAGTTTTTCTTAAAAATAGACCAATGATGCTTTTTAAGAAAAATAATACCTAAGAGCAAAGAAGCAATAACTAATCTCATGAAGACCAAGCCAATAACGCCTACTTCAGGGGCTGCAATTTTAATAAAAACAAAGGCACTTCCCCAAACAGCCGATAGTCCAAAAATATAAATCCAGTCCAGAATAGATGGTTTTTGATCCAA
>JAPYQN010000001.1:169458-186947 GCA_029941465.1 Gammaproteobacteria bacterium | reverse complement strand
TCCACAGAAGTGGGAAAGAAAATTGTAGAAGCTTCCGTGGGTAATTTAAAGAAAGTCACTCTAGAATTGGGGGGTAAAAATCCAGTCGTTGTTTTCCCTGATGCCGATTTGGAAAAAGTCATTCCTGGAGCAGCTAGAGCTTGTTTCTTTCTCCAAGGGCAAAATTGTATGGCTGGTACAAGGCTTTTTGTTCATGAGCATATCTACGAAGCAGTTATTAATGGTGTTAAAGAAATGGCTGAAGCCTTTACAATTGGTCATGGACTTATACCCGCAAATGATTTTGGCCCTTTGATTTCAGAAGTACAAAAAAATCGTGTCTTAGACTATATCCAGATAGGAAAAGAAGAAGGTGCAGATCTTATAACTGGCGGTGAATCAGTGGGCGATAAAGGCCATTTTGTGCAGCCAACAATCTTTGCAAATGTTCGAGGAGATATGAGAATAGCCAAAGAAGAAATATTTGGCCCAGTACTGTGTGCTGAATCATTTGGTGATGATGATTTTGAATCAATTGCTAAACGTGCTAATGATACCAATTATGGGCTCTCAGGAAGTGTTTGGTCTCAAGACATATCAACTGCCCACAAAATGGCGATGTTAATTGATGCCGGTCAGGTTAGTATTAATTGCCATGCTGCAGTAGACCCTGCTATCCCATTTGGAGGAAATAAACAATCAGGCTGGGGAAGAGAATTTGGTCAAGAAGGCTTGGATCCTTATCTTAAAACAAAAGCCACAACTGTTATTTTTTAATTTTTACCAAGACACCTCTTTACCAAAACGATCTAAGAACATTCCAGAATTTTTAGAGGTTATCTTTTCAAACATGTCTTGTTGTTTTTCAACACTCTCATCGGGTTGAATCTCTGCTTCCTTTCCTCCTAAATAAGTTTTACACCACCCGGGAGCTAAGGCTATAACTGAAAGATCTTTCCAATCAACTGACATGCCCTTTGAAATGATATTTAATGCTGCTTTACTGGCTCGATAAGAGTAAAACCCTCCAAAAGTATTTTGCTCAACAGAGCCTAAATCACTGGACATCATAACCAATAGTTTTTTTTCACTTTGTGCAATATGGTTATGAAATGCTGTAGCCACTTTAAATGGAGAGAGTAGATTTACTTCTAAAATATTTCTCCATATTTCATAATCCATGTTATCAATTGTTTGATAAGCCATGGCTCCAGGCATACCTAATGGACCACTCGTCCCTGCATTATTGATTAAAATATCTATAGGAGTGTTTTTAAATTTTCTGCTGAGCTTATCAATGTCTGAGTGATTGACTACATCAAGCTGTTCAATAATAAAATTATCCCCATATTCACCACAAAGTTCTTGAAGCTTGTTAGCTTTTTCAGGCTCTCTGGCGCAAGCAATAATTTTCCAACCTTTATGGGCATATTGCTTGACATGCTCGTATCCGAGACCCCTATTGGCACCTGTAACAAATACTGTGGGCATGTTATTCTCCTTTATAGGCTATTAATATAATGATCATAATATCAATAAATAAAATTTTATAATCATATATAAATGAGGAAATCAGATGTCACAACCTAAATATTTGTCGGCTTTAAGTGTCAATGAAAACCCAGAGACAAAACATTTAAAGCAAGAAACTCAAGACTATTTTGATGAATGCGCTAAAAAACTTGGTTTTGTGCCTAATGTTTTACTTGCTTATGCTTATGATGAGTCAAAATTAGATCATTTTATGGGTTTTTATAATAACCTAATGCTTGATGATTCTGGTTTAACCAAACTAGAAAGAGAGATGATAGCTGTGGTGGTCTCTTCATATAACCGTTGTTACTATTGTATTGTGGCCCATGGTGCTGCAGTTCGTCATATGTCTAAGGACCCGGCACTGGGAGAGTTGTTGTCAATGAATTACCGTGCTGCACAATTATCAGATCGACATCGATCAATGTTAGATTTTTCATGGAAACTATCAGAATCACCAGAAAAGATTATTGAAGCTGATAGACAGGTATTAAGAGATAATGGATTTAATGATCAGGATATTTGGGATATTTCAGCTGTGGCTTCATTTTATAATATGAGTAACAGAATGGCGTTAGCAATAGATCTTATGCCAAATACTGATTATCATTCAAAAGCTAGAGGATAAATTAATGGATAAAGAATTCACAAAAGAACTAATGGGTTACCTGATTGAGGCAGGTAGTACTATCGGATTGAGCCTTATTCTTGCTCTAGCTATTCTTGTCATTGGGCGACAAATAGTAAAAATAGTTATAAGAGTTATCTCTGTAGCATTAGAGAAATCAAAGACAGAAGACACAGTAAGGATTTTTGTAACTAATCTACTCAACACATTGTTGATGATTGTGGTTTTTATTGCTGCCATAAATCAGCTTGGGATAGAAACCACTTCAATTATTGCGATATTAGGTGCTGCTGGATTAGCTATCGGTCTATCTCTGCAAGGTTCTTTAGCTAATTTTGCTGCGGGTATTTTAATAGTTGCTTATAGGCCTTATAAGGTTGGTGATTTTATAGAAGCAGGAAGCCATGCTGGAACAGTTAAGGATATTCAAATTTTCTCAACAGTGCTCACAACCCCAGATAATAAAGTTGTCATAGTACCTAATGGCAGCATTATGAATGGAAGTATTGTTAATTATTCAGGTCAGGAAACTAGAAGGATTGATATTATAGCCAGTTGTAGTTATGAAGATGACATAGATAAGGTTAAAATTGTTTTGGAAGATATTATTAATAATGAGTCGAGAATATTAAAGGATCCAAAGCCACAAATTGCTGTGTCAGAGTTAGCTGACAGTAGCGTTAACTTTATAGTCAGGCCATGGGTTAATTCTTCAGATGTTCTTGCAGTTAAGTATTCTCTTCTAGAGCAGATAAAAAAGAGCTTTGATAAAGAAGGTTTATCCATTCCATATCCACAAACAGATGTTCATATTCATAATAAGGAGGCATAACATTAAAGTTATGCCCATTATTTTTTTAGATTAAGAAGCTGCTTTTACCCAAGTTTGAAATATTGGATCACTTGGAGCATCCAAGCCTGTTTCTGCTTTACAACGTTTCTTGAGTTCAGTAATATTTTCAAAACCTTTGTCAAACAATTTTGTTTTGCCCCTAGCTTTAGACATTTTTGCTCTTAATTTAGTTGTAGCGGCTTTACTGACACTATAATCAGGTTTTACAACCACACCATAATTATCTTTAGCACCATTTCTTGTTAGCAATCCTGCTTCTACATCAAAAGCAACTCTTTCAGCAGGTCTCGTGAATGGATCTCCCCAACCGCCACCACCCCATGTGACATGATAAAGTGTGTCGCCTTCATGGACTTGGACCCTATCGCATTTTGAGGGAAGAATTTCAGTATCACCATTTTTTCGTACTAATGTTTTAGTACTTCTAGCACCTGGATGTCCACCATTTACACCCCATGGATAAGTGAGCCATCGGTCATCATGTATGGACACATTACCTGGTTCTAAAAACTTATAAGTGGTTGCTAAAGCATTTCCTCCACGATAGAAGCCTGCTCCTCCTGAATCAGGAACGGTATAGTATTCTTCTATTACTAAGGGGAAATAACTCTCAAGAAATTCATTAGGCACATTGGTAAAGCTAGGCCATAGAGAATGACCATCAGGACCGTCACCCATTGGTTTCGCAGGAACACCACCAAATCCAATCATATAGAGTTGATACCATTCACCATGTTTATCATAGCCTGAATACATTAAATGTGGACTGTCTGAGAATCCTGCTGCACAGAGGAAGTCAGGAGCTCCCTGTCCTAATAAGCCACCAAGTACATCAAATATTCTTCCTAATGCATGAGTTCTGCATGAAAGAGCTGCAGGATATTTTGGTTTTAATATACTGCCATCTGGGATTCTTACTTCCATCAGGTCATAAAAACCATCATTAAACATAATTGCAGGGTCAAACACCATAATCATATATACGCCACAAAACATTTTAAACATCTCTTCATTTAAGAAGAAATTAATTGAACTGGTTGACTGTGGATCAGTTCCTTCAAAATCAAAAATAACTTTATCGCCTTGTCTCCACATAGCACATTTGATTTTGTAAGGACCCATTTCCAAGCCATCATCACAAATGTAGTCTTCAAAGTATTGTTTTTTGGTTGGCACTGTTGTTTTAATCAGTTTGGCCATCGCTTTTTTGTTACGATCTAGAAGTTCTTCTAATGCAGTGTAGTAAACGTTATCACCGAATCTTTCTGCCGCTTCAATAACTCTTTTTTCAGCGGTTCTAATTGACGCTACAATGGCATTAAAATCACTTCTATTCCATTGAGGTAATCTGCAGTTATGCAATATTAGTTCAAGCATATCTTCCTGAAGCACATCTTTTTTGTAAATCTTTGTTGGCGGGATTCTAATGCCTTCTTCAAAAATCTCTGTTGCATCTGTTGGTAAACTTCCAGGGACTTTTCCACCCACATCAGTCATATGACCAAACATAGCAGCATAACTGATCAGTCTTCCATCTTTAAAAATGGGTCTAAGAAGAAGCCAATCATTATTATGACTGACTGCACCATTGCAAGAATAAGGGTCACTGGTAAGGAACATATCACCTTCTTCAATAGTCCCCTCAAAAGCTTCTTTAAAGCCATGAATAAAGCTACCAAATTGGCCCACGACCATTTTACCTTCAAGATTGGCAATCATTGGGAACTCATCACCCTGTTCTCTTATTCCTGGGGACATAGCAGTTCTGAATAACACTGCATCCATTTCCCATCTGGCTGAGAACATTGCATTTTCTATTACATCAAGAGTAATAGGATCAAGTTTAACTTTCTTGAATGGTTTATTGTTTGTTTGAATTAATTTTGCTGTCATTTCTTACTCCCTTAAGCGTCTGGGTTAATTAGAATGTTGCCAATTTTATCAACTCGACCATTATGTCCTGATAAAATTAGTGTCGTTGAATCCATCTCAGTCACAATCGCTGGACCTTGGATAACATTGCCTTGTTTTAATAGTGAACGTTCGTAAATCGTAGCTGTTTGTTTTTTTCCTTCCATAAAGACTTCAGCATTATCATCAATGATTGATTTCTTGGTAGGCTCTTTACTGCCTCTACCAACCGAAGGAGCTTTTATACTTAATGCTTTATCTTTCACTACAGCCCTAAGGTTTACCAATTCTTTTTCAGCATCCAAAGAGAATGTAAAGAGTTGTTCATGCTGAACATCAAATTTATCTCCGATAGCATCAAGCCCTTTCTTTTTAAGATCCGATAACTCAAAGTCTACTGTGATAGTGAGACCTTGACCATGATATCTGATATCAACTTGAAAAGAGGTTGTTCTATCTTTCTTAGGAGAGCCCTCTGCATCTAACGTTTTAGACGCTTTCTTTTCAAGATTAGTAAAGATCTTTACTACTTCTTGTTTATTAGTGTCTTTAAACTTTCTAATGAACGACATAGACGATTCATCTTGAATATTAGTTGTTACATCGCCATAAGCACACAGTACTCCTGGACCAGGCGGTATGATGACTGGCCAAGAATTAATAAGTTTACCAAGAGCATTGGCATGCAATGGACCGGCTCCACCAAAACCAATTAGGGCAAAGTCTCTTGGATCATATCCTTTCTCAACAGAAACCAATCGAAGTGCACCGTACATAGTTTCATTTACAATATCGATGATACCTGCTGCGGCTTTATTGACAGATAATCCTAACGCACTGGCTACAGGTTTTACTGAGTCTTGAGCTAGATCTTTCCTTAGTTTCCATTCCGAGTCTCCACCCAATTCAACTCCTGGCATATAACCTAGGACTACATTGGCATCAGTTACTGTGGGCTCGGTACCCCCTTTGTTATAAGCTGCTGGACCAGGTTCTGCTCCAGCACTTTGAGGGCCCACTCTTAATGCGCCGGTTAGTTCAGGTACATGAGCAATAGAACCTCCTCCTGCACCTACTGTTCTTACATCAACAGAGGAAGCACGAACAGTCACATCTCCTACGGTTGTTTCTCTACTTTGTTCTGCGATTCCATCTTTGACCAGTGATACATCGGTGGATGTTCCGCCCATATCAAAAGTTAGAATATTTTCAAAACCAGCTTGTTTAGCAATCCAAATAGCACCAGATACACCTCCTGCAGGTCCACTCATTAAAAGATTTACGGGTGAGTCTGAAGTTGCTTTTGCAGATGCTAATCCACCGTCTGATCTTAGAATCTGTAACTTGATGTCTTTTCTCATTTTCTTCAAACCATTTTGAAGATTTTTAACGTACTCAGCTACTTTTGGTCTGACATATGAGTTAGCTACAGTCGTTATTGTTCTTTCATACTCCTGCATTTCTGGAACGACTTCTGAGGAAAGAGAAACAGGAATCTTAGGTAATAATTTCTTCTTCCTTATTTCTGACCTAATTTCTTTTTCATGTTGATCATTAGCGTATGAATTAATTAATGACACTGTTATTGCTTCAACACCTTTTTTCGATAATTCCTTAATATCTTTAGCCAATTGGCCTTTCTTAAGTTTTGAAAGCACGTCACCTTTTGCAGACATTCTTTCATCAGCTTCAATGGTTAGAGCTAATGGTGCTAAAGGATCACTTTTATTATAGATAACCCAACCACCCAATCCACCTGGTACAAAAGATCTTGCGATCTGAAGAACCTGGCGATAGCCTTTTGTTGTAATCAGACCTACTTTTGCACCTGTGCCAGTAAGAATAGTGTTGGTTGCTACTGTGGTGCCGTGCATTACTGAGGTAATGTCTGAGGGATCTACATTGGCGATTGAACAGACTTTAGTAATACCATCGAAAACTCCAATCGATGAATCTTCCGGGGTACTGGGTACTTTTGCAGTATGAAGGTCCCCTGATTTTTCATTTACAAGTAGAAGGTCAGTGAAAGTTCCTCCTACATCAACACCTAATCGATAGCTCATAATAACTCCTAATTTTTTATTTACATTTAGAAAGAAAGAATAGGTCTAAAATTTCTTTCAAATGATTCTTGATTTCTTACTAATTTTTAAAATCATTTTAATTAAAAACTTGATTGCTAATAATACTTTTATTGCGTATTAATTTCAGCATTATCTGGAAAAATTCCAGCCTTTGGAACCATTGCAGGTACTGATCTGCCTAGTTGATGTTCTAACCAATTCGTGGTTTTTACAATTTCTTTTAAGTTTACCCCGGTCTCAATACCCGATCGGTCGAGCATATAAAGAAGATCATCTGTTGGGATATTACCTGTGGCTTTAGGGGCGAAAGGACATCCACCAATGCCTCCTGTTGAAGCATCAATGATACTCACCCCAGCTTCGATTGCAGCTGCAGCATTAGCTAATCCTATGTTTCTTGTATTATGAAGATGAGTTCTCAGAGGTATTGCTGGAGCTAAATCTTTAATTAGTGAAAAGGTTGTTTTGATCTGATTGGGCACAGCTACCCCTACACTATCAGCTAAACCTAAAACATCAGGCTCCCCTTTTAAAATTTGTTCAGCAATGGAAGCTATGTGTTCTGGATCAACTTCTCCCTCATAAGGACAACCGAAGGAACAAGCAATTACTACACTTGTTCTGATACCAGCAGCTTTAGCTAATGATGCAATATCAAGCCAATTATCAATGGATTGTTGTGTGACCACGTTTTGGTTTTTCATGTTATATGTGTCAGTACTTACAATGACCATACCCACCTCATCAATACCGCAATCTCTGGCTCTTTCAAAACCTCTCTGGTTCATTATCAAACCAATATAGGTTACATCATCTCTATCTGGAAGGCTCTCTACAAGTTTTTCAGCATCTGCCATCTGAGGGACTTTTTTAGGGTGTACAAAACTAGTCACCTCAATATTTTTTATTCCAGCATTGATGGTTCTAGTGATAAATTCTTTTTTAATCTCTGTGGGTAGAATCTCAGGCTCACTTTGCAAACCATCTCTAGGGCCCACCTCAAGAATTGAAACTTTAGACACGTAGAATACCCCCACAATTGATTTTTTATTTGTGATCAAGTGTAACAAATATTGTAATATTCTCTATCTTTTGAATTAATAGTACATATGAATATAGGACGAATTTCAGCTGTAACTGTTCCCAGCCCAGATTTATCAAATACGGCAGAGCTATACACTCAATTTTTAGGTTATCGAATGGTTGATAGAGGTCAGATTACAAAAGAAGAAGCTGTTAATTGGAACGCTGAAAATATTGAGGGCTCAAACTACATAATTTTACAACCCGAAAATTCTGATGATTTTTCTTTTAGGTTCATTGAACAAGATATTCAAAATGACTATATCCCATTTAAAAGCCCCGGATGGAATGCAGCTGAACTAATTGTTAAGGATGTTGATGATTTAGCAGAAAAGCTTTTCTACTCACAATTTGAAATCATAGGCCCACCAGCGGATCTATCTTTTACAGACCAAATTCGTGCTATGCAGGTCATAGGTCCATCTAAGGAGATTCTTTATTTGACTCAGTTTAAATCTAAGTTACAAGAGTTTGATAGTCCTGAAGCTCGATGTGATGTTGATCAAACATTTATTGTAATCTTAGCTGGTCAATCGATGGACCAGATGCAAACATTTTATTGTGATGCCTTTAATTTAGAAAAAACACCAGTTATGGATTCACGCATTCGAGCTATTTCAAGAGCATTTGGCAAACCCGAGAACACACAATATAAATCATCAGCTATTCCAATAAAAGATCAATCCTTGATTGAAATAGATGAGTTACCTAAAGGGTCAGAAAGGAGATTAGGTGAGCCAGGGTATCTACTGCCAGGGATATCTATTGTTAGTTTTCTCTATTATCAAAGTGAGATAAACAATTCTGATACCTACAGATGTAACTTACCTAATCTAAAAAGTAAAAAATGTAGTGTGCTCCATGGCCAAAATCAAGAGATTATCGAGCTTATTCATCAATAATAAAACTCTTCTAAAAAACTAATTTAGTATGCTTTTAAGCTGTTATTAATATAAACTTACACACAACTTTTAGATTACTGGAGGAATATGATGAAAGTAAACAAATTAGCTGTGTTTTTAATTGGTGGTTTATTTGCAATAACACTTAATGTCACTGCCTGGGCACAAAACTCAGGGGCTTTAGAAGAAATTGTTGTTACAGCTCAAAAAAGATCTGAATCTTTGCAAGAAGTACCTATTTCAATCTCAGTTTTTTCTGAAGACGATATAGAGCGATTTAATATCAGTAATACCATTGATCTGGTAAAAAACATTCCAGGAATGACCGGTGTTACTAATGTTGGTTTGCCTCAAGCTGCCGCTTATTTTATTAGAGGTATTGGCCAGGATGAATCAGTGGCTACACTTGATCCGGCTGTAGGAACCTTTGTCGATGGTGTTTTTGTTTCTCGGCAAATTGCAAATAATTCTAGGCTGTATGATATTGAGAGCGTTGAAGTCTTAAAAGGCCCACAAGGAACTCTTTATGGTCGAAATACGACTGGTGGGGCTGTAAGAATTATTACGAAAAAACCCACAGAACAGACAGAAGGATTTATTGATATTGCTTATGGCGAATACAACACAATAGAAATGTCAGGAAAAATTAACTTTGCATTAACAGATAAGGTTTTTACAAAAATTACCACATTCTATATTGATCAAGGTGATGGGTTTCTTTACAACGTAACTCTAAAAAAAGATCAATGGAAAAGAGATGCTAATGGAGCTCGAGCTCAAATTCTCTATGTTCCAAATGATCGCACTGAATTTTTATTTACTGCTGAATATTCTAGCGATGACACTGGTGGCGCAGTAGGTGCTAACAAGTTGAGTGCGTGTTGTGGTGATGACTTATTTGTGGTTGAAAGCGGGCTTGCAAATACCTGGGCTAGTACTCAGTTAATGGCACTTAGTATGAAGGCAACGATTGAGTTTGATAATTTTCAAATGGAATTGATTGCTGCTGATCGAGATTTAGAGCATAGCTTTAACAATGACTATTCAGATCAACCTACTCCTGCGTATTCAATCCCTAATCTAAGTGATCATATTCAAAAAAGTGTTGAATTAAACTTTACTGGGTCACTTGATGGAGCAAATTATTCTGGTATTCAATGGGCTGCAGGCGCGTCTTATTATGATGATGATAATGCAGTTGTGTTTGGTGATGCTCTATTCTTATTCGGTGGTGCAGTAGCCGGTACTTTTATGCGAGATCTGACTAATGTTACTGAAGCAAGAGCAGTTTATGCTGATATTTCTGTTGATCTAGGCGGTGGTTGGGGCTTAACTGCTGGTGGTCGATATACTAAGGATGAGAGAAAAGTAAACGTTGAACAATTTCTTGATCTTAATGGCGTACCTTGGGAAGCTAGAGATCGATCTAATTTTATGGATCGAAGTGGATGGTTATCAACAGCAGCTATAGGTCAACCATTTGATAATGCGACTCTTGAAGCTCTAGGGACTAAAACTACAATTGATACTAATGAGTTTACCAGTCGAGTTATTCTGGATTTCCAATACACTGATGACATCATGTTTTATGCCAGTATTGCCGACAGCTTTAAAGGTGGCGGATGGGCTTCTCGTGTAACTGCTGCTGCTGATTTTAAAGCTCTTAAACCTGAATTTGTTGATAATTTTGAAATGGGTGTGAAGAGTGAATGGAATGACGGCAAAATAAGAGTTAATCTAACTTACTTTAGTGCTAACTACACTGATCTTCAAATTACAGCGATTGATCAAGCAACTGGTGCATTTGTTTACTCAAATAAAGCCGATGCTAAGGTTGATGGAATTGAGGGTGAATTTCTCTATGCAATTCGTGACGACCTTACTCTATTCGCTAATATTGCAACACTAGAGGGACGTTACACGGATCTTAAACCAGGTGCCGAAGGAATTGCCGAGAAAGACCTTAAAAGAACCCCTGATTTCTCTTACAGATACGGTATTCTTTATGATCTAGCTGTGTCTAATGGAGAACTTAGTTTGACTGCTGTTTTAAACAGGGAAGATGATTATTACAGCAACCAAAATAACACTCCTGCTGGCTTTAGACCTGCTGTTGGTAAATTAGATCTTAATGTAACTTATCGTCCAAATGACGGCAATTGGAGAGTTATTGGTGGGTGTTCAAATTGCTCTGATGAAAGGAACGCTAATTCCACATTAGATTTTGGTACCCTTGGTT
Organism: Gammaproteobacteria bacterium; assembly: GCA_029941465.1. Taxonomy (GTDB): domain Bacteria; phylum Pseudomonadota; class Gammaproteobacteria; order Steroidobacterales; family UBA11654; genus CACPJA01. The sequence continues at coordinate 175,735 of JAPYQN010000001.1, read as the reverse complement.
TTGTAACTCAATTCCAGGATATGCCAAGATTGATTAGAGTTTCATACAGATATGATTTCTAAATAATCAATTTAGTTAATTGTTAATATAAAGGCCGGTAGAAGTACCGGCCTTTTTTTTAAAGACACAAGAGATGGAAATGATAGGTCAAATAGATTTATTTTCGGTGTTCTTGCTTATTATAATTTCAGCATCAATTGCTGGTGTTTTAGCAGGACTTCTTGGAGTAGGCGGAGGAATTATAATTGTTCCCCTACTCTACTATGTAATGAACTTATTAGAATACGATCAATCAATTATTATGCACACAGCAGTTGGCACGTCTTTATTTATTATAATTCCCACAAGTATTCGTTCATCAATAGAACATAGAATCAGAGGGTCATTTGATAAAAAAGTTTTCAAGTCGTGGATAGTCCCAATTGCAGTAGGGTCTGGTTTGGGTAGTATAGCGGCCAGCTACTCTTCATTTAAAGTTTTAACACTTCTATTTGCCGGCATAGCATCCTTTGTTTCAATACAAATGTTTATAGGAACTAAAACCAAGGAGCAAAATATAAATATCCCTAAATCTTTATTTCAAATTTCTCCTTTGTTTATAGGACTTTTTTCAGCAATGATGGGTATTGGCGGCGGCACTTTAAGTGTGCCGATTATAAATTACTCTGGTATTGACATAAAAAAAGCTGTGGGAACATCTGCGGCAATAGGTATGGTGATTGCTATCCCAGGATCATTGGGATTTATGCTAGGGGGGCTTAATCAGTCTGAATTACTTCCACCATTTTCAATTGGTTATGTGAATTGGTTAGCATTTCTTTTGATCGTGCCAATTACATTAATCACAGTTCCTTATGGTGTCAAATTAGCTCATCGGTCTTCCCAAAAAGGGTTGAGGAAACTATTTGGGATTTTTCTAGGGCTTACAGCTTTAAAAATGTTTAGTGACTTAATTTAGCAATTAAAAAGACAAAGCCCGAGATTCATTGCTAGCTAAAAGCTCTATAAGAGTCTTTTTTTGATTTTCTAGCATAGTGACTCGTTGAACTTCTTTGTCTAAGAATTTTTGCCAATTAGCCACAGTTTTCAATGATGACGGTATAGAGCATGAAATAATTTTACCCTCGATCTCTTTATTCATTTCTCTAAACGCTTTTTGGGTTTCTAAGGTAACCAGAAGTTCTCCAAGTTCTAAATTCTCTGATGCAGCACATTCCTTGAGAGCTTCATCATTTCTATAATCTGCATCAACTTTTGCATTAGCAAAAGCTTGTTTAGCATCGTCATACCTTGCCTCTTCAAACTGGCACATTCCAAGAGTAATATATGATTCGTCTAATCTTTTTAGATCACCTTTTTTTATAGCAGTTTGTGCCGCATCAATGCAGTCTTTGAAATTAGCCATATTTGAAAGAGAGCGTGCTAACCTAATATCTAGTTCACCATCATCTGATAGCTTGGCTGCTTCTCTCAAAGCAACTATTGCTTCTTCATCATACTGAGCCAAAAACCACGCTTGAGCTAGGAGTTTCCAGTTTTTCTCTTCTTTATCAACTTTACCTTCATCGATTGCTTTTTGAAGGATTCTTGCAGCTTCATAAGGAGCTTCAACAGACAAATAGAGTTGAGCCATTTGAACAAATTCAGAACTCTTTTCTAAGAAACCTTCATGATAGGCTGTTTGGTACGCCGCCATTTGTTCTTTTTCTTGTTTATCTTGCCCATAAAATGCTGAAAGTTGTGTCCAATATTCTTTTTTTGACCATTCAATGACTAGTCTTTGAAGCACTGTTTTCACATTATCCATTTGTTCAAGTTCAAAATAAGCTGCACGCAGGAGTAGCCACCAGTTTTCTTTTGTAGGACCTATAGCGAGATTTTTTGCATCTGCCTCGACACTTTTTATAGCGTCTTCAATATCAACGTATTTTTCACTACTTGTTCTAATACTCGTTAAGTCCTCTTTGAGTTTTATTTTTATTTGTGATGCTAGAGAAATATAGTCAACTTGATCCTTATCATATTTAACCCTATATTTACTGGCTACTTCAGCAATGTTCCTTTGTCTTTGCTCAAGTCTAAATGCATTTGCCTCTTCAGCGATAGAGATGGCTTTTTTGATGATTGGTATCATTTCTTCATATTGTTTTTGTTGATACATTGCAGACCCTTTAAGAACGTATAAATCGGTTCTATTTGGTTGGTCTCTAAGTAATGAATCAACTGCTGTGATGACACTAGGCCAATCTTCAATCTGAAAGTAGAGTTGTGCAATTGTAAACTTTGATGATTCAATGAGACCGTCAGGAACATTAGGATCTTCGGCAACTCTTTTATAGAAGGTAATAGCACCTTTTAAATCACCTTTAAGATAACGGACATAGGCAAAAAAATAATTTACCTGCCCTCTCTCATAAGGTGATATTTTTTTTAATCCAAGAATACTATCTAGTATAGCGACACCTTCATCAAGTTTTTCATCCTCTATAAGTTCTTGTGCTTCACCAAGTTTCTTAGCAACTTTCTCAGACATTGAGCCAGTTTTTTTTGTTTTTCTTTTACTATTATCTTCTTGTGATTGTGCTGTCATGAAGCCAATAGAATGATGACTGACATCAAGTCCAGTTAACAGAACTGCGATAAGGGGTATAAATATAAATTTTGATTTCATTTTATCTTTCTAATTCGAATGTAATTTTATGCTGTACACCAGGAACATCAATGGGCGTTCCATTAATCACTCTTGGTTTATACTTAAACTTTGCTGATGCTTTAAGTGAGGCGCTTGCAAATAAACTGCTGGTGCACTCAACTACTTTACCGTTATCAGTTGTGCCATTTCTGGTAACTGTGTATTCGACTATACACCAGCCTTCAATACCTCTAGATAAAGCTCTATTAGGGTAAATTGGTGCAACCTTAACAATGGGAAGGTATTCGCCTTCTCCAGCATTAAACCCCCCTATCTCTGCTCCTACTCCAACATTTGTATCCACAGCGCCTATATTGACTGTTTCTGCAGAGGTATCAATATCATCTAATTGTTGAGGTGTATCAGGTGGAGGTTCTTCTGGTTCAGGAGGCTTTTTTGGTTTAGCATTTTTTAAATCTAAATCCTCGTCTTTCTTTATACGGACAAAATCAACAAATCTACCTTCATATTTAGAGGTAATGGCACCCTTACCTGTGGCAATTAGAACTTGCATTAACCAAAGAATAGAAAAGGTAGTAAACACTGCTACTATCGCGGCAACAGCTAAGCGTTTTATAGGGTCTTCTATACCAAAGTTACTTTTAATTTGTTCAGTTGCTTCAGACATAATAGTTAATTAGAGTTAATCACCGGCTTCCGCAGCAATTGAAACGTTGTATACCCCTGCTTGTCTGGCAGCGTCCATAACCAAGACGACTGTTTCATGAAATGCTTTTTTATCTGCTTGAATTACGACTGACCCTTCAGGGTTTTCAGCATGGAGTCTTTCTATATTTGGTCTTACTGCTCTGGGATCTATGCGTCTTCGGTTAATCCAGATTTCATTACTTGATCCTATTGCAACCAAAATATTAGCATTTTCCTTTTTAACTGCAGTTGGTGCATCTGGCCTATTAACATCTAATCCTGATTCTTTAACAAAAGAGGCAGTTACGATAAAGAAAATTAGCATGATAAAGACTACATCAAGCATCGGTGTTAAGTTAATTTCTGCTTCTTCTTCTGGAGCTGCTTGAAATAAATTTTTTCTCATTATTCTTTCCTCTTAATTAATTAGTGATCTGATCCTAACGATTCTTCAAGATCATCAATTTCTGAAGTTGCTTTTTCAGTCAATATAGTTACAAGAAACACTCCTGACAGTGCTCCAACCATTCCTGCCATTGTTGGAATCGTTGCTTTTGATACTCCTGAAGCCATGGATCTTGCATTACCTGATCCAGAAACTGCCATTACATCAAATACCTCAATCATGCCTGTGACTGTTCCCATTAGCCCTAGAAGTGGACACAGTGCAACAAGTGTTTTAATGATTGGAATAAATTTATTAGCAGACATACTGAATTCAGAGATTAATTTCCCACGAATGGCTTCTGAATTCCAAGATTTTTTATCGTTTCTAGAATGCCATAAGGATTGAGTGCTTGATTTCAATGTTTTAAGTTCAGTTTGGAAAAAAGCAAGACGTTCGAGAATAAGCATCCACATTAAGAATATCACTATTGCTATAAGATTTAGCACTTGCCCCCCCATTTCAAGGAAGTCCCTTACTGCGATTATTATATCACTCATTCTTCAATCCTTCGTTTAGTAAAGATTAACCAGATGATTTTTCTGAATGATTAGCAATAATTCCTGCTGCCTGTTCTTGTATTACCTGAGTTACTCTTCTGCTTCTTCCGCTTACAATAGTATGAAGAAGTGTTGTCGGAATGGCTACTGTCAAACCTAATACAGTTGTTACAAGTGCTTGAGAAATACCGCCAGCCATTAGCTTAGGATCACCAGTTCCATACAAGGTAATAGCTTGGAAGGTTTTAATCATACCTGTAACTGTTCCTAGAAGCCCCATGAGTGGTGCCACAACTGAGATTACTTTAATGATGAGCAGTCCCTTGTTAAGTTCTGGAGTTTCTTTGAATACAGCTTCTGCTAATTTAAGTTCTAAGGTGTCTGTATCCACAGTCTTATTTTTTTCATACACACCAAGTACACGACCAAGAGGATTATCATCACTGATAGAGCTAGAATTTAGTTGAGCAGTCACTTTCTTGTCCGCCGCTTGTAGTACATACCATCTGTGTCCTGCAATACTAACCCCAAATAGGCCTAGCAGTATTACCAAGTAACCAACTATTCCACCTTGTTGAACTCTTTCAACTAGGTTAGGTCTGCCTACCAATGATGCAAGTACACCGCCTAGTGTTGGATCTAATCCGAAAGCAATTTTGTTATCAGATCCGCTAAATAAATCAGAGGTACTGCTAACGTATCTTCTGCCTTCTGGTTGTCTTGGTATTTCGGTTACATTTCCTGTTTCAGGGGAATAATTGAGATATTTGCCATCAGCAACAATATTAAATAAACCCACCCTAGCGACCTCTATTGGAGCTTTAGATCCGTTTATATCAATTACATCTGTTGTGAATTTTACGACTTTACCTGCCTCAGTCATTTCTCTTTGAAGTTCAAACCAAAGTCTTTCAATTTCTTCAATTGATGGAAGTTTAGAATTGCTTCCAATTTTTTTAGCTAGATCTTCTAAGAAAGCTGATCGATCTGGGTACTGAATATTTGTAAGTGAATTATCAAATCGAGTTCTAGCGTCACCCGCTACTTGCTGCATAACTCCAAAAAGTTCTTTAAGAGCACCTAGTCTTTCGTTAAGTGTTTCTTGAAGATCATTATTAACTGCTTCGTTTTTCTCAAAAAGAGCTTCTAGTTGTGTACTTCTAACTTCTTCGTTGACTTTATTTATTTCAGCATCAGCAAGTAGTGATTCTTGTTGATCTCTTTTTTGTCTGAATTCAGTCTCTCTTTTTTGATTTTCTAGATTGTCATTAATTTTTCCTTGCTGAACCCTATCCAAAAGACCATCAATGGTTGTAGCTGATTGTTGAGAGTAAGCTGGTAATGCAATAAAACAAATAACAGCAAGAAGTATTTTAATATTTTTCATTATATTGCCTCCGCTGAATCTACAGGCAGAATAACTAAATCAGGTGCAACCTGTTTCTTAGCTATCCTCAAGCCAGCTTTAATTTCATTACGGTTATTACTAGCATCTTGCCATGACCGTGATTTTTGATTCCAAACTCCAGATACTTGTCCATCAACTGATTGGTACAGAAAAGAAATTCTTCCAATTCTAAGAAAATCTAGTTCAAGAGTTTTGCCATCTACATCTAAAGTGTCTTTATAGGTTTCAATGGTTTTACCGTAATCATTTTCAATTTGATATGCTTCTGTGACTTTCCTAAATTTCTCTGCAACTGTGACATCTTCTCTTTGCATTAATTCTTCAAGGAAGTCGACCCTTTTAGTTCTTTCGTCCATTAAAAAAGGAACATCAAGTTGGACAAACTGATCTAAGGATTCAATCATCTGGGTCATTACAGGGACAATTTGTCTATTAATTTGTGAAGCAACGATAATTGATTTTTCTAAATCAACCTTAACCCTGGCTTGATTTTCTATCTGAAGTTCTAATAACTGATTGTAAATCTCAAGACCATTTATTTCTTTCAAAGCAGCCCTGTATTTATCTTCCATTTTTCTTGTTTG
>JAPYQN010000001.1:0-169358 GCA_029941465.1 Gammaproteobacteria bacterium | reverse complement strand
GACCATTTATTTCTTTCAAAGCAGCCCTGTATTTATCTTCCATTTTTCTTGTTTGGTCTGCTACTTTTTCAACTCTTTGTTGTGATTCTTGAGCAAGCAAAGTTCTTTCGTTTTGACCATTGAGAACTTGACTCAAAGTTTCAGCAGGAAGAATCATCGGCAGTGTAATTAGTATCACCCCACCAATTAGAATCTTGCCAGTTAATCTATGAAAATTTTTCATATACAATCCCCTCAGATGTTATAGATTTTTTATTAAGGCTTTACCCCTAGCCCATTGCAGCATTTGATAATAGCATAATCAAAAAATACTCCAAGGGTTATACATAAAAAATTTACAATGTAAAATTCACAATCAATAATCTATATATAGTAAAAAGTCATCTGCTTGGGACAAAACTAAAAAATTAATTTAATTTCATCATTTTTTTGTCTTTAACGATTTACTCTTAGTGTTCCAAAATAATTATTTATTTAATAAATGTTGACAAAAACACATACTTCTATGACCATTTGCCACATGAATAGAAAAAACAACGATCAATTTAGAGGGAATAAGTCACTCTATTTAGCCTTAGAGCTACTAATTCTGCTAGAAATAGATGCTAGTGGGGCTAACTTATAGATTTTTATAAAAGTTTAATTTAAAAGAGCCCCGCAGAAAAGCGGGGTTTTTTTTTAACAAGATCTGACTTAGGAGAAAAATAATGCAGATATATTACGACAGAGATGCTGACCTAGAAATAATTAAAAATAAAAACGTGGTAATTGTAGGTTATGGCTCTCAAGGACATGCTCATGCAAACAACTTAAAAGATTCAGGAGGTAATGTCACTGTAGCTCTTAGAAGAGATTCATCCTCATGGGTTAAAGCTGAGACAGCAGGTTTAGAGGTTAAAGAAGTGAGTGAGGCAGTCAAAGATGCTGATATGGTGATGATCTTGATTCCTGATGAATTACAATCTGATACATATAAGAATGAGATTGAGAGCAATATAAAAGAAGGTGCTATTTTAGCTTTTGCACATGGGTTTAATATTCATTTTGAAATGATAGTTCCTCGAACAGATCTGGATGTAATAATGATTGCACCCAAGGGCCCAGGACATACTGTTAGATCACAATATGAATCAGGAGCAGGAGTTCCGTGTTTATTGGCAGTTCATAAAGATATTTCAGGTAATGCTAGATCACTGGGTCTTTCCTATGCGTGTGCAATCGGTTCAGGAAGAGCGGGAGTTATTGAAACAAACTTTAAAGATGAAACAGAAACTGATCTATTTGGTGAGCAAGCTGTGTTATGTGGAGGTCTCACTTCATTAATACAAACTGGATATGAGGTTCTGGTTGAGAACGGATATCCTCCTGAAATGGCTTATTTTGAATGTCTTCATGAGGTAAAACTCATTGTAGATTTAATTTATGAAGGTGGATTACAAAATATGAGATATAGCATTTCAAATACAGCTGAATATGGAGATTATGTTAGTGGTCCTAAAGTTGTAAATGCAGATACAAAACAGGTTATGCAATCTATTTTAAATAGAATCCAATCAGGTGATTTTGCTCAAGAATTTATGGATGATTCTCGTAAAAGTGATCTTGGGAAAGGTGGACCAGTGATGCAAAAATTTAGAAAAGAAGCAGCTAATCATTCTATTGAACAAGTTGGTCAAGAGTTAAGGTCGATGATGCCATGGATAGAGACAAATAAAATAGTTGATAAATCTAAGAACTAGAAGTAGGTAATTCCTTATGAATAAATCAAAAGAGATAATTATATTTGATACAACCTTGAGAGACGGTGAACAGGCTCCAGGGTGCAGTATGACTTTGGGTGAGAAGTTAAAAATTGCACATGCACTGAAAGATTTGAATGTGAATGTTATAGAAGCAGGTTTTGCAGCAGCATCTCCAGGTGATTTTGAATCAGTTAAAGCAATTGCAAGTGAAATTGAAGGTCCAACTATATGTTGCTTAGCTCGTTGTAATGAGGGAGATATAGAAAAGGCTCAACAAGCATTAGAAGTAAGTCCTAATGGAAGAATCCACGTATTTGTTGCAACCAGTGAGATACATCTTAAGCATAAATTGAATATGGCTAAAGATGAGGTTATCAAGGCAGCTTATAATGGTGTAAAAATGGCTAAAGAGTATTGTGAGAATGTTGAGTTTTCACCTGAAGATGCTTCAAGAACTGATCATGATTTTTTAACTGAGGTTGTTAATGCAGCAATTGAAGCTGGAGCCACAACGATTAATATCCCTGATACAGTTGGTTACACCATACCTTATGAATTTGGTGAATTATTTAAACATCTAATCACTAATTGTAATAATGCTGAAGACGTGATTTTTAGTGTCCATTGTCATGATGATCTTGGCCTATCAGTTGCTAATAGTTTGGCTGCATTAGAATCTGGTGCACAACAAGTAGAATGTACTATCAATGGTATTGGTGAACGAGCCGGGAATACTTCACTTGAAGAAGTTTGTATGGCAATAAGAACAAGGAAAGAGTATTTTGATTTTTACACGTCAATTGACAGCACGAAGCTTTATCCGACAAGTAGATTAGTATCAACCATTACTGGCATGCATGTGCCAAGAAACAAAGCTATTGTTGGGGATAATGCTTTTTCCCATGAAGCAGGCATTCATCAGCATGGGATGTTGAGACACGCTTCTACTTATGAAATTATGAAACCACAGGATGTAGGCATCGGCCGTTCAAATCTAGTGCTGGGTAAACACAGTGGAAGACATGCATTTCTCGACAGAGTAAAAGAGTTAGGTTATGAATTAAGCAATGAAGACTTAGATCCTGCATTCGGGGAGTTTAAGAAACTTGCAGATAGAAAAAAAGATATATTTGATAGTGATATAGAGGCAATTGTTCTTAGTGCAGATGGGGGAACACTAAGCACTTGGGAACTTATTGATTTAGAAACATCATCAGGATCTTCTTGGGGTGCTTGTGCAGAGTTAAAGCTTAAACATTTTGATGGATCTACACATGAAGTATCGACAGCGGAACAACCTTCTAGTGGACCAATTGAATCAGTTTTTAATGCCATTGAGGAAATAACCGGATACAATCTTGAATTAACCAACTTTGAGATTCATAGTGTTAGTGTCGGCGAAGACGCACAAGGTGAAGTTACTGTTACTGTGAGCTATGAAGGACAAGACTTTAGAGGGCATGGGATCAGTACAGATATAATAGAGTCAGGCGCTTTAGCTTATCTTGAAGTTATAAACAGAATAGAAAGAAATAGAAATAGACATTAGAGGAAGATATGCCGCTAAAACCAACCAAACACATCTGGTTTAATAACAAGCTTGTTCCTTGGGAGGAAGCTCAAATCCATGTTTTAAGTTATGCATTGCATTACGGTGCAGCAGTATTTGAGGGGATCAGAGCCTACTCTACAAATAACGGTACTAGGATCTTTAGATTAGAAGATCATATTAAGCGATTATTTAATTCTGCAAAAATATACAGAATGAATATGGCATTTGATTTAAACCAAATAATGGATGCATGTCGAACTGTTGTTGTTTCTAATGAATTAAACAATGGTGCATATATTCGACCGATTGCTTTTAGAGGATTCCATGATCTTGGTCTGCATGCGTCTCTAGATGATGATATAGAGGTGGTTGTTGCAGCATGGGAATGGGGAGCCTATCTTGGAAAAGAAGGTTTAGAGAGTGGCGTAGATGTATGTGTTTCTTCTTGGAATAAAATTGCACCCAATACTATACCGGTTATGGCAAAAGCTTCAGGCAACTATTTATCTGCAACACTTGTCGCTATTGAAGCCAAGCAAAATGGTTTTGACGAAGGAATTTGTTTAGATTCAAATGGAATGGTTAGCGAAGGAGCTGGAGAAAATATTTTTATTGTTAAGGACAATACAATCTATACCCCTCCTCTCAGTTCATCCATCCTTGATGGAATCACTAGAGATGCTGTAATAAAAATTGCTGAAACATTGGGGCACACTGTTATAGAAAGAGAAATTACAAGAGAAGAACTTTATGTTGCTGATGAATTATTTTTTACTGGTACCGCTGTTGAGATAACTCCGATTAAAACTGTAGATAGAATTCAGATTGGTACTGGAACAAGGGGCCCAATTACTGAAAAGATTCAGAAAACTTTTTTTGGATTATTTGATGGATCTACTGTTGATCAATGGGGTTGGCTAGATAACGTTGAGTAGGAGACCTAAAACCCTTTTTGAAAAAATATGGGAACAACATGTTGTCGTTCCTGAGACTCCTGACACCCCGGCTTTAATCTATATTGATCTGCATTTGATCCATGAGGTAACAACACCTCAAGCATTTACTCTTTTAAGAGAAAACAACCTTAAAGTTAGGAACCCAAAAAAAGTTTTGGCAACGATGGATCATTCTACTCCTACTGTGCCTGTCACTAGTTTAAGAGATCTTGATATTGTTTCAGAAAAAGGACCTGCTGAACAAATTCGTAACATGGTCAAAAATTGCAATGATTTCGGTATAGAATTGTATGGTTTCGATAGTGATCGAAGAGGTATTGTTCATGTTATAGGGCCAGAATTAGGAGCAACTCAACCTGGGAGGACAATGGTTTGTGGTGATAGTCATACAAGCACCCACGGTGCTTTTGGTGCTCTAGCTTTTGGTATTGGAACTACAGAAGTAGCACATGTTCTTGCAACTCAATGTCTTCTTCAAAGAAAACCTAAAACACTCTCAGTTAATTTATCTGGCACCCTTAATAGTGGAGTTTGTGCTAAAGATATTATTCTTAAAATTATAGGAGACATAGGAGTAGATGGAGGCACTGGACATGTTATTGAGTATCGAGGCAACACGGTCTCTTCTCTGTCATTGGAACAACGAATGACAATTTGTAATATGAGTATCGAAGGAGGTGCACGTGCAGGAATGTTTGCTCCTGATCAATCAACATTTGAGTATCTGGAAAATAAACCCATGTCACCTAAAGGGGATCACTGGGTACAAGCTGTTAACAAATGGTCAAACTTAGTGACAGATGTAGGAGCTGTTTTTGATAAAGAAGTTGACATTGATATTGATGCATTAAAACCCATGGTAACCTTTGGGACTAATCCCGGAATGGTTATGTCTATAGATGCAGAAGTACCTCACCATAATGGTAATCAAAGTTTTAAACAGGCACTGAATTACATGAAAGTTGAATCAGGTAAGCCGCTTCTAGAAAAACCAATAGATGTGGTTTTCATTGGTAGTTGTACAAATTCACGATTGTCAGATTTACAAGATGCTGCTGATATATTAAAGGATAGGAAAGTTGCTAGTAATGTCAGAACTTTGGTTGTTCCAGGTTCACAAGCTGTTAAAGCTGAAGCTGAAAACTTAGCCCTTGATCAAATTTTTAAAAAAGCAGGTGCAGAATGGAGAGAATCTGGTTGTTCAATGTGTTTAGGAATGAATGGAGACACAGTTGGTGAAGGTCAATTAGCTATAAGTACCAGCAATAGAAATTTTGAAGGTCGACAAGGAAAAGGCTCAAGAACTATATTGGCTAGCCCAAAAACAGCCGCTGCATCAGCTATATCGGGTTTTGTTCAGGACCCAAGAATATATGAGGATCAATAATCTATGGAGAAAATCTTAAAATTTAGTTCGTCAACAATCAATTTAGCCAATGAAGACATTGATACAGACCAAATAGTTCCAGCACGGTTTCTTACTCTCCCTTCAAAAGAAGGGATTGGTGATTGTTTGTTTTATGATTGGAGGTTTGATAAATTTGGAAACCCCATAGAGGACTTTTTTCTCAATAAGCCTGAGGCTAAAAAATCTTCTATTCTTGTTGCAGGGAATAATTTTGGATGCGGATCATCAAGAGAACATGCTCCCTGGGCTCTAGTAGACTTTGGGTTTAAAGCAATTATCAGCACCTCATTTGCAGATATCTTTAAAAATAATTCATTAAAGAATGGTTTAATTCCAATTACTGTCTCCGAAGATATGCATAAAACGCTATTAGACAATGAAGGTATCGAAGTAGCAGTTGATCTAGAAAGTCTTAAATTAGAAACAGAAACAGGCAAATCATGTAGTTTCCCTATGGAATCATTTTCTAGATATTGTTTAATAAATGGCATTGATCAACTTGGATACATAATAAGTCAAGAACTAGAAATTACTAAATATGAAAATGCACAATGAAAAGTGAAATAACGTTATTACCTGGTGATGGAATTGGTCCTGAGGTTACCAATGAAGCTGTTAAAATTCTAAAAGCCATTGAAAAAGAGTTTGGCCATAGCTTTGCTCTAAATCATGCTCTTTTTGGTGGAATCGCCATTGATAAAACAGGCTCACCTTACCCCCAAGAAACACAGGATCTATGTAAGCAGGCTGATGCTGTTCTTCTAGGGGCTGTTGGAGGCCCTAAATGGAGTGATCCAACAGCTAAAACTAGACCTGAAAAAGGTCTCCTCGATATGAGATCTGACTTAGGTGTTTATGCTAATCTAAGACACATCAGGACTTACCCTCAATTAATTAATTGTTCTCCAATAAAAAACGACTACTTAGATGACATTGATATTATGTTTGTTCGGGAATTGATTGGCGGTATTTATTTTGGAGATAAAGTAAGACTGGATGATTATGCAAAAGATGTTTGTGAATATTCAACCTCTGAGATCCAGCGTATTACCAAGGTTGCAGCTAATCTTGCACAACAGCGAAGAGGGAAAATTACCTCAGTTGATAAGGCTAATGTAATGGCAACTTCCCAATTATGGAGAAGTGTTACAACTGACTATCTTGAAACTAACTATAAGAACATTGAACTTGAACACATGTTAGCAGATGCAGCTACTATGCATTTATTAACAAGGCCAGAGGATTTTGATGTGGTTTTAGCTGATAACTTGTTTGGAGATATCCTTACTGATGAAGCGTCTTTGTTAACTGGCTCTATAGGCATGATACCGTCTGCATCTATGAGTGATGATAACTTTGGGGTTTATGAGCCTATCCATGGCTCTGCACCAGATATACAAGGTAAGGAACTAGCTAATCCATGTGGAATCATACTGTCAGCATCTATGTTATTACGTCATTCATTAGGTCTAAAAGAAGAGGCCTCAGCAATAGATAATGCAGTTGAATCAGTCCTTGACGATGGAATTTTTACCGTAGATTTATCCAAAGAAAATTTTGTTAGCACCGTAGCTATGGGCAACGCTATAGCATCTAAAATTTCTTCATAAACACACCCTCTTCTATTACTTGTTGAATTATCGATAATAATTAATATATAATGTATTAACACATTAATACAATACTATATAAATTATGAAATTAGATAGAGTTTTAACGAATAAAGAAGAGACAGCAGCTGAAGAAAGGCTATATAAAGCGATTATGTCATTGAGAAATCTTGATGAACATCGTGCATTTTTTGGTGATATTTTTACACCTGCTGAACTTCAATCAATCAAAGACAGATGGCTAGTAGCTGAATTTCTTAATCAAGGTTATACCTATAGAGAAATCAACTCTATGACTGGCGTTAGTGTCACAACTATTGGTCGTGTTGCTAGATTCTTATATGACGGTTCAGACGGTTATGCGCTTGCATTAAAAAGGATTAAATAATGTCAGAGACAAGGATAAAAATAGCGATACAAAAATCTGGGAGACTGACTGAACATAGCACTACACTACTTCAGAAATGTGGGTTAATTTTTAGTCAAGCCAAGAATCAATTGATTGGTTATGGAGAAAATATGCCGATTGATCTTATGTTTGTAAGAGACGATGATATTCCTGATTTAATTCAAGAGAATTTATGTAGCTTGGGGATCGTTGGAAAGAATGTTGCCCTAGAAAAAAAAATAGCCATGGATAATAGTAAACAGGGTTGCTTATTTAGTTTTGAAGAAAACTTGAATTTTGGTCAATGCCGCTTGACTTTTGCTTACCCTGAATCCAGTTCCTATCGATCTATTTATGATCTTGAAGGTAAAACAATTGCAACAAGTTATCCAAATATTGTTAAAAAATTTCTAAAAGAAAAAGGATTGAATGTTTATGTTACTCAATTTTCTGGGGCAGTTGAACTGGCACCAAGCTTAGGAAAGGCAGAGGCAATTTGTGACTTAGTTTCTACTGGAAATACTTTAAAGGTTCATAATCTAATTCAAGGTGAGGTAGTTTTAGATAGCGTGGCCACTGTTCTACGCTCAACTCAGGTTTTAAGCGATTCTAAAGAAGCTTGGATTAAAAAACTAATTGAAAGAATTAATGGCGTTATACAAGTCAGTGAGAGCAAGTATATTATGATGCATGCACCTAAGGATTCCCTTCAAAAGATAACTGAGCTATTGCCTGGAACTGAAGCACCTACAGTATTGCCACTTGAGGGCACTAATACCACCGTTGCTGTTCATGTTGTTTGTAAAGAAACAGTGTTTTGGGAAACCTTAGAAGGGTTAAAAAAAATTGGAGCATCTTCAATTTTAGTCGTTCCACTTGAAAAAATGTTGATGTGAAATAGATGTGCATGAGCATAATAAATTGGGATACATTATCGCCTGATGAACAGGAATCAACTTTAAAAAGACCTGTTATTTGTAATTTAGATGATCAAAAAAACACTGTCATAGAAATCTTTCAAAACATCAAAAGTAATGGCGATGATGCACTTCGACAATATACATTGCTATATGACAATATTGAAATTGATAACTTCATGATGACTGATGATGAAATTAATAAAGCGGTAAATAGAACCTCAGATGTATTAAAAGATTCAATAAATAATGCAATATTAAACATAAAAAAATTTCATGAATACACAATGGGTTTAGAAAAAGATCCCATTGATATTAATCCAGGTGTTCAATGTCAAACAATTTACCGACCCATTGACTCAGTTGGATTGTATATACCAGCAGGCAATAACCCACTTCCTTCTACTGTCACCATGCTCGGTGTGCCATCAATACTGGCAGGGAATAAAGAAAGGATTGTTGTTTCACCTCCTAATGAAGAGGGTTTGGTTAATGATGTTATTGTCACGGCTGCAGCTTTATGTGGCATTGATAAAATTTATAAAGTTGGTGGAGCTCAATCAATTGCTGCAATGGCTTACGGGACTGAAACTATACCTAAAGTAGATAAAATCTTTGGGCCTGGGAATAGTTGGGTTACCACTGCTAAACAGCTGATATCAACTTTGAATATACCCGTTGCAATTGATATGCCAGCTGGACCAACAGAGGTTTTGATCATTAGTGATGGTTATACAGATCCGATATTCGTAGCGTTTGACCTATTGTCACAGGCAGAACATGGAATTGATTCACAAGTTATTTTACTAAGTGATGATAAAGGATTTCTTGATAAGGTCAGAATTGAAATTAACAACGCCTTAGAGTTTATTTCCACAAGAGAAACTGCAGAGAAATCATTAAAAAATTCAAAGTTTATTTATGTGAAAGATATTAAATGTGCCTTCAATATTTCTAATAACTATTCGCCAGAACATTTAATCGTTTCTATGAAATCTGCAGAGAGATGGTTAGATGTTATAGAATCTGCAGGATCTATCTTTTTAGGAGAATGGAGTCCAGAGTCGGCTGGCGATTATTGCAGTGGCACTAATCATGTGCTTCCAACTTCAGGTTTTGCAAACTCATATAGTGGACTTTCTGTAGATAGTTTCAGAAAAGCAATCTCTGTGCAGAAACTCTCAGAAGAAGGTTTACGATTAATGTCAAATGACATCATTAATTTAGCTAGAGCCGAAGGCTTAGAAGCACATGCAAGAGCAGTCGAAGTGAGGATGGATAAATGAAAATTAAAAATTTAGTCAGATCCGAGGTCTTAGCTCTAAAACCTTACGTGCCTGCGAAAAAAGTTAAAAATAAAATTAGATTGAATGCAAATGAGAGTCCTTATACGGTTACAGATTTTGCTGCATCGAATACATTAAATCTATACCCAGACGCGAGACCTGATGAAATCAGAAAAAGAATTGCCGATTACTTAAATATCAATGAAGATTGCTGTGTGGTTACTCGTGGAAGCACTGAAGCCATAGATCTTTTGATCCGTACATTCTGTTCTCCTGGTGTAGATGAGATCATTATCTTTCCTCCAACTTTTGAAATGTATCAGTTTTATGCTGCAATCCAAGGTATTAAGGTAACTCCAGTTCATTTAATGAGTGACCATCAATATGCTATTGATATTGAATTACTTCAAAAGACTGTTTCAAATAAATCAAAACTAACTTTTATTTGTTCTCCGTCTAATCCAACCGGGCATCCATTTGAAAAGGAAGCAATCTACTCCGTATGCCAAGAAGTTTCTGATTCAGGTTTGGTGGTTTTAGATGGTGCTTATGCAGAATTTAGTGATTTAAATATTTACCAAGATATTCTTCAAGACTTTGATAACGTAGTGGTGCTTAGGACACTCTCTAAAGCTTTTGGTTTAGCAGGATCAAGATGTGGCATGTTAATTGCTAAGCCAGAGATATGTCAATTTATTATGCGTGTGATGCCGCCCTATTCTTTTTCAAAGCCAGCTGAAAAATCTGTCTTAGATGCTTTAACAAATCTAGGCATTAAGCGATCACAAGAAAATATAGAAAAAACTATTCAAGAAAGACAAATACTTAAGGACAACTTATTAAGATTGGATTATGTCAGCAAGGTATTTCCTTCTGAAACTAATTTTTTGTTAGTTAGAGTCAGTGATGCAGTGAAATTTTGTAATATAGCTAGAGAATCAGGTTTTCTTCTTAGAGATATGAGTTATCACCCTACTTTAGAGAATTGTGTTCGGATTACAGTTGGTGACCAGCATCAAAATCAACAATTAATCAATGGACTGAAAAATGAGTGATCAGGCATTAAAAGTTATCTTTTTAGACCGTGATGGAACAATTATTTATGAGCCAGAAGATTATCAGGTTGATGATTTATCTAAAATTAGGTTAGTTCCTAAAGTGATATCTTCATTAAAGAAACTCAATAATTATGGCTACCAATTAGTCATAGTATCTAATCAAGATGGTCTTGGCACTGATTCGTTTCCTCAAGAAGCATTTGATAAATGCCAATCATTCATTCTTGATTTATTCTCAACTCAAGAAATAGACTTTCGAGAAATTCTGATTTGTCCTCATTTAGCTGAGGATCAGTGCGACTGCAGAAAACCTAAAACGGGTCTTCTTACTAAGTTCCTGACCCATGAAAATATTGATACAGCTAGATCATATGTTATTGGTGATCGAGAGGCAGATATGTTGCTTGCTGAAAAGATGAAAATTCAAGGAATCAGGATAGATCCTTATAAAGATGACGCATGGGACAAGATAGTGAATACAATTCTTAACGTTGACCGACAGGCAGAGGTTTTAAGAAAGTCAAATGAAACTGAAATTCTTACACGTGTCAACTTATCTGCTTCGACACCAATTAAGATTAATACAGGAATTGGATTTTTTGATCATATGCTTGAACAACTGGCTAAACATTCCAATATATCCATGGAGGTTGAATGCAAGGGCGATTTACATATTGATGAACACCATACAATTGAGGATGTTTCAATTACTATAGGTGATGCCTTATATAAGGCACTCAGTAATAAAGTTGGGATTGGTCGATATGGATTCACACTCCCAATGGATGATGCTCTTGCTATGGTGGCTATAGATTTATCAGGAAGACCTTACTTTAAGTTTGAAGGTGAATTCAATAGAGAAAAGATTGGTGATCTGCCAACTGAACTTATTACTCATTTTTTCTATACTCTTAGTCAGAGTATGAAAGCTAATATTCATATATCAATAACTGGTGAGGACGATCATCACAAAGCTGAAGCTTGCTTTAAATCTGTTGGAAGAGCCTTATCACAAGCTATCAAGCAAACTGACAGTGGAGATTTACCCACCACAAAGGGTTTGTTATAACAATGAAAAAACAAGTTGCTATCATTAATTGTATTGGATCTAATCTTGCATCATTAAAATTTGCATTGGATCGCATTAATATAAACTTCATCGTTACCAATGAGGTTAGTCAAATAAGGAATTCTTCACATGTTATTTTGCCAGGCGTTGGTGCGGCAAAAAATGCCATGAATAAACTATCTCAACAAGAAATTATTGAAACAGTGATTGATCTCTCGCAACCAACATTAGGTATTTGTCTTGGAATGCAGATTTTTATGGAATACTCCGAAGAAAACGATACTAGTTGTCTTGGCATTTTTAATGATGGCTGCAAATTGTTTAAAATCGAAGAGGATTATCCTGTTCCTCATATGGGTTGGAATACAATTGAGTTAGAGTCTCCATCTAATCTAACCACCGGTATTAATAACGAGACACATTTCTACTTTGTGCATAGTTACTATGTCCCTTTATGCAGTGAAACCATAGCATCAACCACTTACTCAGAAAAATTCTCTGCAATAATACAAAAAGATAATTTTATTGGTACACAGTTCCACCCAGAAAAATCAGGTGAACAGGGATCTATTATTTTAAGGAACTTTACTGACCTATAAATACTATGAAATTAATTCCTGCAATTGATCTTCTGAATCAGAAATGTGTACGACTTTATCAAGGTAATTTTGATGAAGTGACGTATTACGATTTAGATCCAATTGAACTTGCAAAGCATTATCAAAAATTAGGCTGCACCAATCTTCACCTAGTGGATTTGAATGGTTCAAAAGATGGTGTCAATACTAATACTGAGATAATAGAAAATCTCTTAAATTGCATTGATTTAAAAATTCAAATGGGAGGTGGCATTAGAAACCCAGAGCTTATAAGAAAATGGATAAAATCTGACCTGACGCAACTTGTGATAGGAAGTTTTGCCATAACAAAATTTGATGAATTTATCGAATGCCTTGATGTGGATGATAGATCAAGAGTGATCATTGCTTTAGATATCTCTATTGATAATAACATGCCAATGGTGATGATAGATGGTTGGCAAAAACAGACTGATTTAGATTTATGGTCAATGCTAAATAAATTTAATAATAGTGGATTCTTTCACTTTCTAATAACTGACATCAATAAAGACGGAACATTACTAGGGCCTAATCTAGCCCTTTATGAGCAGTGCATGGAACATTCTGTAGATTCTAAAATTATTTGTTCAGGTGGCATAAGTAGTTTAAACGATCTTCAAAAACTAAGAGACCTATCAATGTATGCTGCTGTTGCTGGAAAATCACTTTTAGAACAAAAAATCACAGATAAGGAGATAAAAAAATTCTTACAAGAAGAATAATATCTTGTCTAGATGTTAAAGATGGCATGGTGGTTAAAGGAGTTAAATTCAGAAATCATAAAGTTGTTGGAGACATCATTGATTTAGCTAGTAAATATAGCCATCAGGGGGCAGATGAAATTGTCTTTTATGATATAACTGCTAGTCCTGAAGGTAGGCGTGTTGATCGTTCATGGGTCAACGAAGTTGCAAGACATATCAATATACCCTTTTGCGTTGCTGGCGGCATTAAATCAATAGTAGACGCAGAAGAAATACTTAACTTTGGTGCTGATAAAATTTCAATTAATACACCTGCGATCAACCAACCTAAATTAATCAATACTCTCGCGGATAAATTTGGTAGTCAATGTGTAGTTGTTGGTATAGATAGTTGCCAAATGAATGATCAATATTATGTCTATAGCTATACAGGAGATCCCGATAAAACAAAACAAACCGGTAAACTCACAGCTGAATGGTTAAAAGAGGTTCAAGATAGAGGTGCAGGTGAAATTGTCCTAAATTGCATAAATCAGGATGGCGTTAGGAAAGGTTATGATATTTTACAACTTTCGGAGATGAAGAGATTTTCAGATGTTCCGCTCATTGCTTCAGGTGGTGCAGGAACAATTGATCATTTTGTTGATGTTTTTTTAAAAAGTGATGTTAGTGGCGCCTTGGCAGCTTCAGTTTTTCATAAAGATATCATCAAAATATCTGATTTAAAAACACACCTGAAAGATAATAAAATAGAGGTAAGACTATGAACAGTATTTCAGATAATTTTATTTTTCAACTAGAAGAAATAATTCAAGAAAGGATTAATAATCCAATCACAGGAAGTTATACAAACACCCTTTTAGATGGTGGTCGAAAATTAATTGCCAAGAAGTTAATTGAAGAAAGTGGTGAACTTGCAGTCGCTTACTTAGACGATAACTCTTCAAGTGATGATATTATTTGGGAAGCATCTGATCTAATTTATCACATGTTGGTATTGCTTCAGTCTTCCGATCTAAGCTTAAATGAGATTTCAAGTGAATTGGCGAATAGACATAAGGAAAAATAATGCAACTCTCTGACTCCCAACTTAATAATTATAGAAGAACTGGTTTTTTAGTCATTCCCAGTTTTTAAATCAAACTGTTATGAATCAGATTCTAAAAGAAGTTAATGATCTAGCATTTAAGGATCCAAGCAAAGATTACTCATTTAAGGTTTAGATTTTAATCAGCTTATTGGGGTTCATTATATTTTTTGGATCCACAGATTTTTTAATGGTTTGCATTAGTTGAATCTTTACAGGATCAGAAAAATGAACCAAATCATCCATCAGTTTTGATCCGATTCCGTGTTCAGCGCTAAATGAACCGCCTAAAGTTTCTGCAGTATCATGTACGCTACGATTGATTTCATGGGTTTTATCTAAAAAATCACTTTCAGACATAGTCTCAGGTTGTGTTTTAGTAAAATGAAGATTTCCATCTCCCAGATGACCAAAGGTATAAACAATTGATGAGCCTACTATTTTTTTCATAGCCGGTTTTGCCATTTTAAGAAATTCAGGAATTCGCTTGATAGGTATTGAAATATCATGATGAATACCATTGCCGGATAGTTTTTCAGCCTCTGAAATACTATGTCTAACTAACCATATTTCATTCTTTTCTTTTTCAGAGTTAGCAATTAATCCATCAATAATTTGACCTGATTCAATATGATTTCCAAGGAAATTAATAATATCTTGTTCTTCCTGGTTAATGATTTCAAAAATAATCTGCCATGAGTGATTAGATCCGAGGGGTAATTTCATATGATTCAAATATTTTTCTATAGCTTGAATGCATGTGTCACTCATGAATTCAAACGCTGAGACGTTGTCTCTGAAAGCTATTTTTGTGTTTTGTAAAAGATTGATAGCATCTTCAACAGATTTAACGGCAACCATGCATGTCACCGTATTTTTTGGCTTAGATGCAAGTTTTAGACTCACTTTTGTAATTACCCCTAATGTTCCTTCAGCGCCAATAAAGAGTTGTTTTAAATCATAGCCAGTATTATCTTTTTTTAATGATTTTAGATCTGAAAAAATAGAACCATCAGGAAGCACAACTTCAATCCCCATAACTTGATCCCTCGTCATGCCATATTTCAGAACATTAACTCCTCCAGCGTTGGTTGAAGCATTGCCACCAATTTGGCATGACCCTTCAGCACTAAGACTCAAAGGAAAAAATAGATCATTGTCATCTGCTATTTCTTGGATATTCTGAAGAATGCAGCCTGATTCTACAATGATTGATTGATTGTATGGATCAAAACTCAAGAATTTATTTAATTTTGAAGTATTCAAAACAATTTCTATTTGATGTTTGCTTGATTGAGGAAGATTAGCTCCACATAAGCTCGTGTTTCCACCCTGACTTACAATTTTGATATCGTTAAGAAAACAAAGTGAAACAATTTTTTGAACCTCATCTAAAGCTTTTGGAAATAGTATTAGGGGGGTAGAACCTCTGATTTGCCCTCTCCAGTCTTCAAGATAATCTTTTATCTTTGATTGATCAGAGATGCAGTTATTGGTACCAACTATTATTTCAAATTCCTTTAAAAAGTGATTTAAATTTAGAGGCATCTTTATATGTGTATGCTATGGCTGTGCATTCATCTTTTTCATTAATGACCATAACGAAATAAAAAGTGCTGCAATAATTGGCCCTAATACAAACCCAGATATTCCAAATAAACTGATTCCTCCAATGGTGGTTAGCAATACTAGATAATCAGGTAATTTAGTTTCTTTGCTGATTAAATAAGGCCTCAGTAAGTTATCAACAATACCAATTATAAAGAAACCTGAAAATATTAAGATTGAAGCTTCGAACCATAATCCCTTATAAAAGAGTACTAGAGCAATAGGTAACCATACGATAGCAGTTCCAATACCAGGTAAAATACTAAAAAGAGCCATAATAAAGCCCCACAATGCAGCGCCCTGAACATTTAGCAGGGTTAGGATTATAAACCCAAGAAAACCTTGTGATAATGCAACTAAAAAAGTACCTTTAATGGTTGCTTTTGTAACATGGTTAAATTGATCTAAAAGAAATTTTTCATGCTGATCCTCCAATGGGAATGCTTCTATGCAGGCATCTAAAATAGTTGTACCATCCCTTAGAAAAAAGAATAGTAGGTAAACCATTACCAACAATGAGATAACAAAATTAACAATATTTTCACTAGCTCTTATTACGGCAGAGTAGGAAAATTGAGCAACACCATAGGCAAAGTCATTTAATTGCTTACCAATCATTTCAATATTTAGGCCTAATTTATCTATTGTTTGCTCAAGGAGCGGTAATATACTTATGGCTGATTTTGTGAAGGACTGAATATCATATTGACCTGATTCTATATTTGAAAGTATTTGATAAATTTCATTTGTGATTGCAGCAAGAATAAAAAAACTAGGTAAGATGACTATGCATAAGATACCAATTAGAGTTAAACAACTTGAGAGCGAAGGTCTATTTATATATCGGTTTATGACATTGTGCATTGGGGAGAAAAGTATTGAAAAAATGACTGCCCAGAAAATAGGAATGAAATAGTCAAACAACAGTGTTGAGAATAATATGGTGATTATACCCAGAAGGATTAGATATGCATTTTCACTTTTCATTTGTATTTTTATCTTAAAAATTCTTAAATAATTATAATGTTAACGGAAAAAGAATAGACAGTATTTATATTTTGAACAATATTGTAGACAATGTAATTAGAGAATTAGAATTTAAAGCAGGTCTAACCTTAGCTAGTTTTGGTTTGCAAGCAGAGCTTAAAGCTATCCAAAATTACCTCAATAAAGAATCCATTGATGAAGACTTAAAAGAAGCATGTCATATTATTTTTAGAACGCATTTTCTTCGTGAGGCTTTAAGGAGAGATGATGCTGAAGATGCTTGTTATAACCTTATAATGTTATGGGATCACTGTTCTACGGCTAGGGATCAAAATTATAGTGATATTTTAGTTGACTCTATAGAGAAACTTCTGAAAGTTACTAATAAAAGAACTAAAACAGTTAAGAATAGGCATTTGAGAGTTTTGGAGCTTAATAAAATGAATTGGTCTATAGATGCTATAGCTGCAGATACAGGTTATTCTAGGCGACAAATATCTAGAGTCATTAACGGACATACAAAGAACTAAAGAAAATATCGGGACGAGAGGATTTGAACCTCTGACCCCCTGAACCCCATTCAGGTGCGCTACCAGGCTGCGCCACGCCCCGTAGAAAAATATTAATCTAAGATATCAATGATTGCTTCAAGATCAGATCTAACATCACTTAATGTTGATTGTTTTGAAACTTTTTCAGTTTCATCATGTGTTAGTTTCTGTTTTGCTCCTTTAATAGTGTATCCACTATCATAGAGTAATTCTTTGATTTGTCTTATAAGGAGGACGTCATGTCTTTGATAGTATCTTCTATTTCCCCGTCTTTTTATGGGTTTTAGTTGTGTAAATTCCTGTTCCCAATATCTTAATACATGAGCCTCTACTTTACACAGATCGCTAGCTTCACTAATAGTAAAATATCTTTTTGTAGGTATTGAGGGAAGTTGAGGGTTATTCTGAATCACTTGATAAAGTCTTGACTGCTTCCTTTAATTTCTGACCTGATTTAAATGTAACAACCTTTCGTGCTGTTATTTCAACATCTTCACCAGTTCGTGGATTTCTACCAGGTCTGGGTGATTTATTTTTTAGTTGGAAATTACCAAAACCTGAAAGCTTAACTTCATGGCCTTTCTCTAATTTATTTTTTATATTATTAAATAGAGAGTCTACTAATTCTTTAGCTTCTCTTTTATTAAGACCTATTTCATTGTTTAAGTCTTCAACGATGTCTGATTTTGTTAAGGTCATTATCTTATTATTAGATTCATTTCTTTGAGTATAAGTTGATTTATTTTCAGCATATATTTATCGATCTCATCATCTTTTAGGGTGCGTGATTTTGATTGAAAAATCAACCCTAGAGCGACACTTTTTTTATCAGCAGACATCTTATCACCCATGTACACATCAAAAATAATTATTTTACTTAAGTCTTTGATTTTAAGAGCATCTATCATTTTTATTATGGATTTAATTTCCATATCAATATCCATTAATATAGAAAGATCTCTTCTAGAATATGGAAAATATTTAGTGGGAATATGGTTAATCTGTTTATTCATTTTAAGGGCATCATAATCTAACTCAAACATAACTGGGTTTGAGTCCAGTTTAAGCTCATCAGATAATTCTGGATTTAGTTCACCAATGAAGCCTATTGTTTTATTTCTAAGTTGAATTGAAGCACTTTTACCAGGACACAGCATATTATGCTTAATTTTTTTAAATGAAATATTTCCAGTTATTTGAAATTGATTAAATATATCCTCTAGATGTCCTTTAACATCATAGAAATCAACGGATTTAGTTGTCTCGCCCCATTGCTCATTGTGTCTATTTCCATAGGCAAGTCCTGATATTACAAGCTTTTCATCTGGTATTTTTTTATGAGAAGAGAAGACTTTTCCAATCTCAA
Organism: Gammaproteobacteria bacterium; assembly: GCA_029941465.1. GTDB lineage: Bacteria > Pseudomonadota > Gammaproteobacteria > Steroidobacterales > UBA11654 > CACPJA01. The sequence continues at coordinate 150,449 of JAPYQN010000001.1, read as the reverse complement.
ATAAACAAATATCATTTTGTTGTCTTTTTATATTATGTGAAAGATTAGTCATTAGACCTGGCCACAATGAGTTTCGCATAACAGACATATCAATAGACAAAGGGTTTTGTATATCTAAGGCATCAGAGTATGATTTTTTTGATAGTAAATTCATTGCTGGACTAACAAAACTGTAGTTAACAACTTCTGAATAGCCAAAGTTGCAGAGAAGGTTACTAATCTTATTTTTCTTTTCTACTCTCAAGGAGCTTAACTGAAGATTTATATTTTGCTTTTCTGTGGATTCAGGTATTTTTTCATATCCATAAATTCTCGCTATTTCTTCAATTAAATCGCATTCATCTTGAAGATCAAAACGGTAACTTGGCGCCTTTACACTCCATCCTTCATAACCAAAGTCTTTTTCTTGCAGCTCCATGTTTAATCTTTTAAGGATATTGACAATAGATTTATTTGGGATAGTTACACCTAAAGTTTTTCTTATTTGGTTTTTTCTAAGAAAAATAAACTTATTCTCTGGCTTATCTTTATTACTTAATGTTTGTTTAATTGGACCGTTATTACCACCTGCTTCCTGGTTTAACAATTCTGTAAATCGTTCCACTGCATGAGATTGAATATTGGGGTCTACTCCTCTTTCAAATCTTAAACTAGCTTCACTGTATAAATTAAGTAAGCGTGATTTTCCCATAATTGTTTCAAAATTAAAGTATGCAGATTCTAAAAGTATGGAAGTGGTTGTTTCAGAGATACCTGATGCTTCACTTCCCATAATGCCCGCTATACCTAGTGTTTTATCTTTATCTGCAATAACAAGAAAATCTTTATTTAAGATTTTACTGCTTCCATCAAGAATTTTAATTAATTCTTTGTTTTTAGCTCTACGAACAATAATCTTTGAGTCTACGCTATCAAAGTCATATGTATGAAGGGGTTGGCCAGTTTCTAGCATCACATAGTTAGCGATATCCACGACTAAATTAACTGATTTGAACCCACATAGTTCAAGTCGATCTTTAAGCCATTGTGGTGAGCTAATTTTATTGTCAAAATCTTTAATAACTCGAGTGATAAACACAGGACAATCCTGAGTTGACTCAATTTCTACTGGGAGGGTTTGGTTATGGTTAATCTTTGAGGTTTGAGTCTTGAGCTTTTTTAATTTTTTATTATCGATTGCTGCAATTTCTTGCAAAATTCCTTTGAGACTAAAACAATCAGCACGGTTGGGTGTTAACGAGAAATCAATAACCGGTTTATTATTATGATTAATTAATTTACATTCAATACCAGCAAGAGTTAACTTATGGATAAGATTATGAACATCAGTATCCTTTTTATTGTGCTCCTTAAGCCATTCAACTGGAAGTTTCATAAATTATTTAAATTGGTTTAAAAAGTTTAAATCGTTTTCATAAAAAAGCCGGATATCATTGATCCCATATTTAAGCATTGCAAGCCTTTCTACGCCCATACCAAATGCATACCCATTGAATGTTTCATTATCTATCCCTAGATTAGTTAATACCTTTGGGTGGACCATACCGCACCCAAGAATTTCGAGCCAATGATTGTCTTTTGATAATAAATCTACTTCAGCTGAAGGTTCTGTAAAAGGGAAATAAGAAGGCCTAAATCTCAATTTCATATCATCTTCAAAAAATGTATTTATAAAGTCATGTAGAATCCCTTTAAGATGGGTAAAGTTAATATCTTTATCAATTACTAGGCCTTCAATTTGATGAAACATAGGCGTGTGCGTAATATCTGAATCTCTTCGATAGACCTTACCAGGTGCAATTACACGTATGGGTACACCGTATTTTTCCATAGATCTTATCTGAATAGGTGATGTATGGGTTCTAAGTAAATACTGTGTATTAAAATAAAAAGTATCATGCATAGCTCTGGCAGGATGATTTTCTGGAATATTTAAAGCTGTAAAATTATGATACTCATCCTCTATTTCTGGGCCATCTTCAACAAGAAAGCCTGCATTTAAAAATATTTTTTCAATTTCATTTAACGTGGAAGAGACTGGGTGTGGATTGCCAATTATTGATGTTCTTCCAGGCATTGTGACATCTAGAGAAGAGTCTTCAATATTGGATTTAATTTTCTCATCATTGAGTGAATTTTTCTTATTAGTAATTTCTTGATCAACTAACTTTTTAAGTTTATTGACTTCTTTTCCAATTCTAGGGCGATCACTTGGATCAAGATCTGAAAGCTTTTTCAGTTGAATACTGACACTTCCTTTTTTTCCTAAATACTGAACTCTAACAGAATCAAGTTCTTCTAGAGTGGAACTGTTTCTAATGTCTTTGAGAGCTCGTTTAGATAGATCTGACAAACGGTCAGTCATATTAAGAATTCTCTAAAGCTGCTTTAGCCTTTTCTGAGAGTGCTTTAAATGCCTCTAAATCATTGACAGCAAGATCAGCCAGAATTTTCCTATCTATCTCTATATTGGCAGATTTTAAACCGTTCATGAATTTACTATAAGATAGGTCAGACAACCTAGCTGCTGCATTAATTCGAATTATCCATAAGGATCTGAAATGACCTTTCTTTTTTCTTCTGTCTCTGTAGGCATATTGACCAGCTTTAGTTGCTGCCTGTTTAGCGACCTTAATCAGGCGACTTCTAGCACCGTACTGACCTTTAGTTTTCTTCAGTACTTTTTTATGTTTTGTTTTTGAGGTAACGCCTCTTTTTACTCTAGCCATTTTTTTTCCTTAATTTAACTATAGGGTAAGAGTTTTTTTACGCTCTTTACATCCGCATCTGCAATAAGAGAAGAAGATCTAAGATGTCTTTTTCTTTTACTGCTTTTTTTAGTTAATATGTGGTTCATATGCGATGAACTTTTTTTATATTTACCGCTTCCAGTTTTTTTAAACCTTTTTGCAGCCCCTCTATTTGTTTTTAATTTTGGCATTATTATTCTTTATTTAGTTATGTTTTGGTGCAACGACCATGACAAGTTGTCTGCCTTCAAATTCTGCATCTTGTTCGATAGCTGCTATTGATTCTATGTCATCAACTACACGTTTTAATAGGTTGTGACCTAATTCAACGTGTCTCATTTCTCTCCCTCTGTATCTTAGTGATACTTTTACTTTATTGCCTTGTTCTAAAAAAGCCCTAATTTTATTTAACTTAACTTCATAGTCACCTATTTCAATCAAGGGTCTGAATTTAATTTCTTTTACTTGGATAGACTTTTGTTTCTTTTTAGCGCCCTGTGTCTTCTTTTTTTGTTCGAATAAGAATTTACCATAATCCAAGATTCTACAAACTGGCGGTTCTGTGTTCGGTGATACTTCAACTACATCCATGCCCTTATTTGTGGCTAATTCAATTGCTTCTTTAATGTTTAGAATGCCAAGTTGTGTGCCATCTTCATCAATCAATCTTACTTCTGAAGCTTTTATTTGCTTATTCTTCCGAACCCTTTTTTTTGCAGCGATAGTTTCCTCCTTATATAACTAGTTCTTTTTCAATATTTCTTAAGAACGTTTTAAGTTCCATATTACCGAGATCATCACCCTTTTGAGTTCTTACAGTGATTTCTTCACTACTGAACTCACGATCCCCTAAAATTATTAGATACGGTACCTTTTTTAAAGTGTGATCGCGAATTTTAGAGCCTATTTTTTCGTTTCTCAAGTCAATTTCGACTCTAAAGCCATTTTTTTTAATTTCATCACATATGCTTTGTGCGTATTTATGTTGTTTTTGATTGATTGACATGACACAAATTTGTGTTGGAGCAAGCCAAAGAGGGAATTTTCCTGCAAAGTGTTCAACCAAAATACCAAAAAATCTTTCAATTGATCCTAATAATGCCCTATGGATCATAATCGGATGATACTTCTTACCATCACTACCAATATAGTTCATGTTGAATCGTTCTGGTAGATTGAAATCTAATTGAATTGTTGAACACTGCCAAAGTCTTCCAATAGCATCTTTTATCTTAATATCAATTTTTGGCCCATAAAATGCTCCACCACCAATGTCTGTTTTATAATCTAATTCTTTTGATTCCAGTGCTTTGATTAAAGAGTCTGTGGCCTTATCCCATATATCTTCACTACCAACAAATTTTTCTGGTCTAGTTGCAAGATGGATTTCAAATTCTTCAAAAGTAAATGTTTTTAACATTTTTAGAGCAAGATCAAGAATATCTTTTATTTCTTTCTCAATTTGATCTTCTGAGCAGAAAATGTGGGAATCATCCTGGGTAAATCCTCTAACTCTCATCAATCCATGAAGAGCCCCTGTCATTTCATGTCTATATACTGTTCCTAGTTCTGCCCATCTAATGGGTAAATCTCTATAGGATCTGAGGGTATTTTTATAAACTAAAACGTGAAATGGACAATTCATAGGTTTTAAACGATAAAATTGATTTTCATCATCTATGGGTTTGTACATTGATTCTTCATAAAAATCAGTGTGTCCTGAGGTTTGCCAAAGTGTATCAAGAGCAATATGCGGGGTATAAAGAAGTTCATAATTTGCATTTTGATGTTCTTGTTTCCAGTAATTTTCAATAATATTTCTGACTCTAGCACCATTAGGATGCCAAAAGACAAGGCCTCCTCCTGCCTCTTCTTGGATGCTAAATAAATCTAAATCTTTTCCAATTTTTCTATGATCTCTTTTTTCAGCTTCTTCAATTTGAGCAAGATAGTTATCAAGTTCTTTTTGAGTTCTCCATGCTGTTCCATATATTCTTGTTAACATTTCATTACTAGAATCACCTTGCCAGTAGGCACCAGATACTTTTGTTAATTTAAATGGGCCTATGAAACTTAGATTTGGTAAGTGAGGACCTAAACAAAGATCAATAAATTTACTGTCTTCATTTGTGTAAATTTGGAAATTATTATCTTGTTCTGCCTCATCAATAATTTTTAGCTTATAGTCTTCGTTATTGCTTTTAAAAAACTTAACGACTTCTTTTTTAGAATGGAGGGTTTTCTTTATTACTGATTTGTTTTCAATAACCTTCTGCATTTCTTTTTCAATAACTACCAAGTCTTCCGATGAAATAGCTTTATCAGTGAACACATCATAATAAAAACCATTATCTATGGTAGGGCCAATCGCTAATTGTGAGTCTGGATAACGAGTTTTTATAGCAGCTGCAAGAACTTGAGCTGCAATAGTATGACGCATAATTTCCAAGCCTTCGTCAGAATCAATAGTGATTATTGATACTGAGCTATCCTGTTCAATTGTATCTTCCAAATCTTTTTGAACACCATCAATAGATATTGCTATTGCGCTTTTAGCTAAGCCTGGACCTATTATTTTAGCTAAATCTAGGCCAGTTGATCCTTTCAGTAAATCCTGTTTTGATCCATCGGGTAAAGTTATAGATAGCATGTTTTCTTAAGTGTTTATAATTAGTCCAAGTTGATTCGTATCATTTTTCTTATTTTTTTGCCATTTAGATCGATGATTTGCAGGTTCAATTTCTACAGCTGTAACTTTATACTCTGGACAATCAGTAGCCCAATCACTGTTTTCTGTTGTTACAACATTAGTACCAGTTTCTGGGTTATGGAATGTAGTATACACAACTCCTGCTGGTATTTTTTCAGTAACAATTGCTTTTAATGTGGTTTCTCCTTTTCTGCTTCTGAGAAGAACTAATGAATCATTATTAATGCCTCTGGCAGAAGCATCAGCAGGATGTATTTCCAACACATCTTCATTGGACCATAGATTATTATGTGTTCTCCTAGTTTGTGTCCCTACATTATATTGAACAAGATTTCTCCCAGTTGTAAGTAGCAATGGAAATTTTCGATTTGCAATTTCAGTAGTAGGCACATAGTCAGTGATCATAAATTGCCCTTTTCCACGAACAAACTCATCCACATGCATTATTGGAGTTCCTAATGGAGCAGACTCATTACAAGGCCACTGAACACTCCCAATTTCATCTAGTTTTTTGAATGACACGCCAGTAAAGGTAGGTGTTAGTTCAGCTATCTCTTCTAAAATTTCTTCAGAAGACTTAAAACTCATCTCATAACCCATAGCGTTAGCCAATTCTTGTGTGATTTCCCACTCATGTTTTCCTGTAAGAGGTTTCATTACAGGTCTGACTCTATTGATTCTTCTCTCAGCATTAGTAAATGTTCCATTTTTTTCTAAAAACGAGGTTGCTGGTAAGAAGACATGAGCAAAGTTTGCTGTTTCAGTTAAAAACAAATCCTGAATAACAACACATTCCATAGATCGAAAAGCTTCTTCTATATGTTGAGTATTCGGTTCAGACTGGACAAAATCTTCGCCTTGTATGTATATGCCTTTAAATTCACCACCGACAGCTGCATCAAACATGTTGACAGATCTTAACCCTGCTTCTTTTTGAATTTTAACATTCCATTTCTTTTCAAACACTGATCTTGCATCATCATCTGTAATGGGACGGTAACCAGGGAGTTCATGTGGAAAAGAACCCATATCGCATGAGCCTTGAACATTATTTTGACCTCTCAATGGATTCACTCCAGCTCCAATATAACCAACATTACCAGTGGCCATAGCTAGATTTGCCATTCCCATCACCATTGTTGAGCCTTGTGAATGTTCTGTAACACCTAATCCATAATAGATTGCACTTTTATCACCTGAAGCATAAAGACGTGCTGCTTTTCGGATGATATCAGCATTAACACCAGTTGGTTTTTCTGCTGCTTCAGGAGAATTTGAATCATCTTTTATAAATTCAATCCAATCATTGAATGCTGTTTCTTCGCATCTGTTTTTAATGTAGTCATGATCAATTAAATTTTCATGAACAGCCACATGAGAAAATGCATTTATCAGTGGAACATTAGAGCCTGGTAATATTGGTAGGTGAAAATCTGCTTTTATATGAGGTGATTCTACGATGTCTGTTTTTCTTGGATCGATTACAATTAATTTTGCACCTGCTCTTATTCTTTTTTTCATTTGTGATGCAAAAACAGGATGCCCTACTGTAGGATTAGCGCCAATAATCATGATGACATCAGCACTTTGCACACTGTCAAAGTTTTGCGTTCCAGCGGATGTTCCGAATGTTTGTTTTAAACCGTAACCAGTAGGTGAATGACAAACTCTGGCACAAGTATCAACATTGTTGTTTCCAAATGCAGTTCTTATTAGTTTTTGCACAATATAGGCTTCTTCATTAGTGGTTCTAGCAGAAGTAATTCCACCAATAGAATTAATACCATATTGGTTCTGGATATCTTTAAAGCGTTTCGCTGTAAATTGAATGGCTTCATCCCAGTCTACTTCTTTCCAATTATCTATTATTTCATCTCGAATCATTGGCTTAGTGATTCTGTCTTGATGTTTTGCATAGCCCCACGCAAACCTTCCTTTGATGCAACTGTGTCCTTTGTTGGCTTTGCCATCTTTGTATGGAACCATTCTGACAACATCATTGTTTTTTATTTCAGCTTTAAATGAACATCCAACACCACAATAAGCACATGTTGTTAGAACGGTTTCATCGGGCATGCCTTTTTCTACTATAGATTTCTCTATCAAGCTTCCTGTAGGACAGGCTTGCACACAAGCTCCGCATGAAACGCATTCAGAATCGAAAAAGTTTTCTGAAATACCGGGTTTAATTTTTGATTCAAAACCCCTTGATTCTAAAGATAGTGCAAAAGTGCCTTGAACTTCATTGCAAGCTCTAACACAACGAGAGCAAACAATGCATTTTTCGGGATCAAAGTTGAAATAAGGATTTGAAACATCCACATCAGCCCCTAAATGATTGCAACTATCTTCAAAGCTATATTTGGAAGGCACTAAATGATTATTCTTTAGTAGATGATGATTATCCGCCTGAGTTTGAAGATCGCAGTCACCATCTGATGAGCATGTATTACAATCGAGTGGATGATCAGAAATGTACATTTCTAATAAATCTTTTCTCAAAGTTTCTAAGTGATCATTTTTGGTTATGACTTTCATTCCATTATTGAGTGGTGATGTGCAAGAGGATGGATAGCCAATACCTTTCCTACCTTCGAAATCCACAATACATAGTCTGCAAGAACCAAATGCATCAATATTGTCTGACGCACATAAACTCGGTATATCAATTCCAACCATTGAAGCTGCCCTCATAATGGATGTGCCTTCAGGAACCGATATTTCAATGCCATCTATATACCCAGTAACAGTATTTTCAGAAATTACTTTTGGCGTACCGTAATTTTTTTCTTTTAATAAAGTCATTTTTCAATCAATTCATTTGGAAAGAATTCAATTATAGAATGAATTGGATTTGGCGTCATTCCTCCCATGGCACATAATGAAGTAGATTCCAGAGTTTCACACAAGTCATGGAGTAGAGTGGCATCATCTTTTGATGTTTTATTTTTTTGCAATCGTTCAATAATCTCAACCCCTCTAACTGAGCCAATTCTGCAAGGTGTGCATTTGCCACAGGATTCTTTTACACAAAATTCCATAGCAAATTTTGCTTGTTCAGCCATATCTACAGAATTATCAAATACGATAATACCACCATGTCCTACAGATCCTTTGAGTTCTTGAAGTGACTCGATAGTTAATGTTGTATCCAGCATACTGGATGATAAGTAAATTCCCAAAGGACCACCAATTTGTATTGCGTGTATTGGTTCTCCTGATTTTGTTCCAGAACCAAAATCTTCAATAATCTCATTGAGTGATATATCAAATCTAGTTTCAATAAGTCCGCCATGCTTTACATTACCGCTCAATTGAAAGGGCATGGTTCCAATTGACTTATTCGAGCCGATTTGTGAAAAATCCGATTGATCACTCAATAAAAGCGCCGGGATAGTAGCAAGAGTCACTACATTATTTATTAGTGTGGGTTGTTTAAATAGGCCATTGATAGCTGGTAATGGTGGTTTTGATCGAACCAAGCCTCTTCGACCTTCAATGCTTTCCATCATAGCGGTTTCCTCACCACAAACATAAGAGCCAGCTCCAATTCTCAACTCAATATCAAAGTTAAAATCTGAATTCTGTATATTATTTCCCAGATAATTATTATCCAATGCTATATCTATAGCTCGAATCAGAAAGTCTTTTGCCAATGGGTATTCTGATCTTAAGTATATATAGCCTTTTGAAGCACCCACTGCATAGGCTGCTATGGTCATACCTTCAATCAAAGCGAAAGGGTCTGATTCCATAATCAATCGATCTGAGAAAGTCCCGCCATCCCCTTCATCAGCATTGCAAGCCAGGTATTTAACTGAACTGTTTTGGTCAAATACAGTTTGCATTTTAATTCCAGTTGGAAAAGCAGCTCCTCCTCGTCCATTAAGACCAGATGCTTTGATTTGGTTGATTATTTTTTGAGGACCAAGTTCTAAGGCTGTTAATAAAGGCTGATAGCCTTTGGTGTTTATATAATGTTCAATATTCAAGGGGTCTTCATGACCTATTCTTGAAAAGACAATCCTATTTTGTTTTCTTATAAAATCAATTTCATTGATATCAAAAGGGTTTCTTTTTTCAAAATCCAAAAAGAATTCTTCAATAGTGTTCAAGTGAGATAAATTTATATTCCTATAGCTAGCTCCCTTTCTGATTCCATCCTTTTCTATTTCAATAAAAGGTTCAAGCCAAAATGCTCCCCAAGATCCATTTCTAATGATTTCTACATTCTCATCATTAATCAGTTCACTGATAACTTGATACAGTAAGTTTGCTCCAACAGAGTTTGCTGAAGTTTCGTTTGGAATGAAAATTTTAATCACTTCATTCATAATTTCTGTGTGGCATCGTTTTTTAAGTGACTGATAATCTTTTCAGTTGTTGCTTCGCCTATGACCGTATCGTTAATCATTACCGATGGGCCTACTGCACAGTTACCCAAACAAAAAACTTCTTTTAATGTAACGTTTAAATCATCACTAGTTTCACCCATCTCTAGACTAAAATATGAAGTAAGATCACTGAGTAATTGTTTACAATTCTGGCTTTGACATGCTTCAGCTTGACAGATTTTAATTATGTTTTTACCAATGGGCACTAATCTAAAATCATCATAGAACGTTATTACATCAATGACTTCAGCTTGAGAGCAATTAAAAGCAATGGCTAATTCTGCAATATTATCTTTGCTGATAAATCCTAAATGATGTTGTAGAGCATGCAATGCAGGCATGAGACCGCCTTTTTTTTCAACAAAGGGTTTAATAATATTACTTGAATCTATTGACATAATTATGAGCGATTACCTAGTAATCATTTTTTCCACTCTTCGAATCCACCATCAACACTGTAAACATCTTTGAAACCCTGCGATGATAAATAGTGAGCAGCATCTTGACTTGAAATACCTTTATAGCAATAAATAATAGTCACCTTATTTGGTTTCGAATTTTTAATAAATTCATCTATATTTACATTGCTTAAATTCAATGCACCTCCAATATGTGAATTTGAAAAACTTTCCTCATCTCTAATATCAATTAGATAGTGATCTGCTCTAATTAGTTCTTTGGCTTCTTCAACTGAAATGTTCTTAAACTTATTCATATAAATAAATGAAAAATATAATATTAAGGACATTATAATTACTAAGTTAAATTATGACATCAGAAAGATGACTTTATGAATTACGACATTATTATTATAGGTTCAGGACCTGTAGGCCTTTCTTTAGCCAAGGCATTGTCATCATTGGATTTAACAATATGTATTGTTGATCAACAGACAAAAACGTTGTTATCTTCACCACTTGATGATGGTCGTGAGGTTGCTATAACTCATCTCTCAAAGAAAATACTAAGTGAGCTTGGTTCTTGGAACTTAATTGATGAAGAATCCATTTCATTGATAAAAGAAGCAAAAGTTTTAAATGGGCTGTCACCCTACTCTCTGCATTTTAGTCACCAAGAAACTGATCAAGTGACTTTAGGCCATTTAATTCCAAACCGATTGATAAAAGCTGCAGCTTACAAAACCATACAGAATCTTAAAAATGTTCACTGTATGACAGAAACCAAAGTCAAAGAATTTAGTATTAATGACACAGGTACGATAGTAACACTTGATAGTGGTGAGATAATAAATGCTGACATGATTGTTGCTGCGGACGGAAGATTATCAGGATCCAGAAGACAAATGGGTATTCCTTCTGAAGTTAAAGATTTTGGTAAGACGGTTATAGTCTGCAAAATGAAGCATGAGAAAACTCACAATAATACTGCTTATGAATGTTTTCATTATGGAAGAACTCTGGCCATATTGCCTATGGTAGGCAATTATTGCTCAGTGGTTATTACAATCAGCTCTGATAAATCTACGGAAATTATGAAAATGACAGATAAGGATTTTAATCAAGATATACAGAGTCGTTTTAATAATCGATTAGGTGATATGACAGTTTGTGGTGAAAAGTTTTCTTATCCTTTGTATGCATCACATGCAGATTATTTTCATTCTGAACGTTTTGTTTTAGTTGGCGATGCAGCTGTTGGCATGCACCCGGTAACTGCTCACGGTTTTAATTTGGGTCTTAGAGGCAGCTATAATCTTGCAAACATTATTAAGACTGCTCAGGTTAATAATACACCTTATTATTCAAAAGATGTTTTGAAAGAATATAATCAGAAACACCAATTGATTACTCGACCGCTCTATTATGGGACCAATGTGCTTGTTGATCTTTATAATAGTGAGCGAGTCACAGCTAAACTGATAAGGCGACTTGCACTTAGATTTGGAAATAATTTCTGGCCTGTTAAGAAATTGATCATGGATCAATTAACTGAAACCCATTAATTCTATAACAGCATATAGTCTATGAATAATAGCAAATATAGTATCAATCATCGGTTTGCTGATTCAGATTCTCCTAAAAGTAAACTGGAGTCAGCAGCAACAATTATATTGATTAGGGATGCAAATAGCGTTGCTGAAGTATTTATGATTAAAAGGGCTAACAAATCTAATTTTGGGGGAGCCTGGGTTTTCCCAGGTGGAAAAGTCGATAATGAAGACTCAAAAAATAATATTTTAGATTATTGTCAGGGCTTAGATGATAAAGAGGCATCAAGCATATTGAATCTCAATGAAGGGGGATTGGGTTATTGGGTCGCATGTGTCAGAGAATGTTTTGAAGAATCTGGGATCCTGTTAGCCTATAGAGAGAATGGACATTTATTTAAGCCAAGTTTGGGTGAAAAAATTATATTAAATGATTTAAGACGCCAGCTAAATGATGACAGTATATTTTTTATAGAAATACTAAAAAAATTAAATTTACGACTAGCTATAGATAGAATTCTTTATTTGTCTCATTGGGTCACTCCTAAAATTGAAAGTCGTAGATACAGTACAAGGTTCTTTATTACTAGTATATCTAATGATCAAGAAGCAATTCATGACGGTTATGAAGCTGTCGATAGTTTATGGATTAAAATTGAAAAAGCCCTTAATGACTATAAACAAGGTACTTTCCCAATCATTATGCCCACCATAAAAAATTTAGAAGCAATAGCAGGCTACCCGTCAACTTTATCAATATTGGAAGATAAGGAATCGATACTCCCAAGTGATATTCTTACTATTGAACCAAAGTTTTTTTTCGAAAAAGGTAAACTTGTGGGTCTGTTACCTGGAGATACTGGTTATGAAAACCATTAGATTATCACCCGTAGTCAGACGCATAACTGCAAGTAATTCTAATATGTTTACTGGCCCAGGGACTAATTCTTACCTTCTGGGAGATCAAGAAATATCAATTATTGACCCAGGGCCAGCACTGATTGATCATATTGATGATCTTATTTCCATTTCGGGAAGTTATCTGAAACAGATTATAATTACCCACACGCACCCTGATCATTCACCTGGTGCTAGCATCTTGAAAGAAAAACTAGGTGTTCCTATCTTAGGATTAACTACTGAATCGTCTCTAGAAAGAGATGAGCCTATTGATATTGATCAGGAAATCTCTCACGGTGATTTTATTCAGACGAACGAATACACATTGGAAGTTATACACACACCCGGCCATGCTTCTAATCACTTGTGTTATTTGCTTAAAGAAGAAAATATTTTATTTACAGGTGATCACATCATGCAAGGATCAACAGTGGTTATAGCTCCACCTGATGGAAACATGACTGAATACCTTCACTCACTTAATTTACTGAGAGAATATAACATTAGTAAAATTGCCCCAGGACATGGAGAGCTGATTCACGATCCAATTAAGATTATTGATGCCACTATAGAGCATAGATTAGGGAGAGAGAGAAAAGTCCTTGAGAAGCTCAATAAAATTGGTCCGAGTACTATCGATGAACTCATCATCGAGGTTTATGATGATGTTTCAGCTATTCTTCATCCTATAGCTAAGTGGTCACTGGAGGCTCATCTAATTAAACTCAATGAGAATAAAAAAGTTGCTAAAAATAGACAACTGTATTCTGTAGTAGAATAATGTGATTAATCATATGGTATCTTTTAAACACTAAGCTATGGACAGTTCAATATACATTACTTATGCCGTTCCGGTCTTCTTTGCAATGATCGGTATTGAATTTCTTTTTGGTCTTATTAAGGGCACAAATAATTATCGATTAAATGATTCCATTGCTGCAATATCTTTAGGCTTAATCAGTCGACTCCCTCCTCTCTTGAATTTAGGAGTTCAAGGTATAGTTTGGACTTACGTCGCAACCAATCTCAACATGCAATTAATGCCAAAGGGTAGTTGGATTACATGGGTGATAGCCTTTCTTTTTTATGATCTTTGTTATTATTGGATGCATAGGATGAGCCATGAAGTAAAAGTGCTATGGGCATCACATGTTGTTCATCATCAAGGTGAAGAGTTTAACTTAAGTACCGCATTAAGGCAGACAAGTTCTGGGTGGATCTGGAAGTGGATATTCTATGTCCCTTTATTTATGGTTGGAATACCTGGCGAAGTCTTTTTCACTGTCGCGGCTATCAATTTACTTTATCAATTTTGGGTTCACACTGAGCATATAAGATCATTGGGTATTTTAGAGCAAATATTTATAACACCATCAAATCATAGGATACATCACGCACAAAATCCTGAATATATTGATGCAAATTATGGGGGTGTTTTTATTATTTGGGATCGATTATTTGGCACATTTATTCCTGAAAGAGATTATTTGAAACCTATATATGGAACTGTAAAACCTCTTAAAAGTTGGAACCCTATTTGGGCAAATTTAGAAATTTATCATCAAATGATCAGAGATACCATTCATACTAAATCACTGAGAAATAAAATTAAAGTTTGGTTTTCTAGCACTGGATGGAGACCTGAAGATGTGTATGAAAAATTTCCACACACATCAAATGATTTAGATAATTTTGTTAAGTTTAACCCTGAAGTTGATAAAGTATCGAAGATTTTTACTTCCTTGCAATTTGTTATTAATAGCTCTATTTCAACAGTAATTATTTTCACAATAGCTGATCAACCTTACCTGCAGACTCTTTTATTAGCCACGATGCTTATAATTTCCACTACTCTAGTTACAAACATTATTGAGAATAAGAAATGGGGATACCAAATTGAACTCATCAGATCATTAATAACCGCATTGATGTTTATATATGGTGTGATTGATCCCAATTTATTGGCTTCAAAAATATTCTTTTATCAGTCGTTATTTAGTGTTGTTTTTATTGCAATCTTACTGCCAATAAATAAACAATACCCGTTGACACAATAAATCTTTATGTCGATAGAAATTATTTTGCAAATAATAGCTATTATAGTACCTCTAGTATTTGCTATTACAGTTCATGAGGTAGCTCATGGGTATGTTGCTAAAGGATTTGGTGACTCTACGGCTTATCGTCAAGGGCGGCTAACTCTTAATCCAATTGCACATATTGACCCAGTTGGAACCATTATTCTTCCAGCGCTATTAGTTTATTTAGGGGGTTTGGTGTTTGGCTGGGCAAAACCAGTACCCATTAATCCTAATAATTTTTTAAGACCAAGAAGAGCAATGTTCTTTGTGGCCTTGGCTGGTCCATTGTCTAATTTATTTATGACTCTGTTATGGTCTTTACTTTGGTTGTTATTCAGCCTTATGATCAGCACTTCTTCAGCACCTAGTGTTTTAGATCAATTCATTTTTCTTATGTGTCAAACTGGTATTTTTATTAACCTAGTTTTAATGATATTTAATTTACTTCCAATACCACCATTAGACGGTGGTCGAGTATTGCGATCATTGGTCAATGAGAAATATGGACGGTTAATAGATACCATCGAGCCCTTTGGAATTTTTATAGTATTAGGTCTTTTGTTTTTTGGATTGCTTAAGCCAATATTCGAAATGGTTCAATATGTAACCTCAGTGTTGATGTAGAAGAATTTAATGAATTATAAAAATATTTCTCTCTTAATTATTTTCTTAATAATCTCTACTGTTTATTCAACCGCTAATTGGAGCAGTGAAAATAACCTTGTAAGTAAGGATATAGAGCTTGTTACAATTGATGAATATCAGTCTGATAATTTTAGTACCAGAGTTAGGTTTATAGTCATTCACTACACCTCTCTTGATTGGGAAAACTCATTGAAAGTTCTGACTAAACCACAGTACGGTGTCAGTTCACATTACTTAATACCCGAAAGTAAAGACAAGAGTTACCCTGAAGATAATTTACTGGTTTACCAACTCGTCAATGAAAATGATAGAGCGTGGCATGCAGGAGAGAGTCAATGGGAGCAGCGAACTAATATTAATGACCAATCCATAGGAATTGAATTGGTTAATACCTCAGAATGTTTTTATGAAGACCAAAATAAAAATCTTGATTACGCATCAAATTACATATGCAGTTTTTATGATTATGATCCATTACAAATAAAACTATTGATTAAACTAGTTAAGCAAATAATAGATGCAAATGAGGAAATTAAACCCACTTATATATTTGGACACTCAGATATTGCTCCTGAAAGAAAATCTGACCCAGGGCCTAAATTTCCCTGGCAGTTGTTGCACCAAAATGGGATTGGTGCTTGGTACGATAATCCAACACTAGACAGATACTGGCGTGAATTTAACAATAATGAAGCACCATCAATTCAACAGATTCAATGCGGCTTAAAACGTTACGGTTATAACATAGATATTACATCAACTATGGATAAGCAAAGTTTTTATGTTATCAGAGCCTTTCAACAACACTTTAGGCCATGGAAAAGCGATGGTATTGCTGATATTGCTACCGCTGCAACGTTATGGTCATTACTTGAGAGGTATTTTCCAAAATCATTGGACAAGGATATGAATATAATATGTTCTAATGATTAACCCATATCAACTACACAAATAATTCGAGGCAAAATAATGAGAGCACTAATATGTCTAATAAGTTTTTTAATTACAGCTATACCTATCATTGGATCTGCTGATAGCTATCTACTTAATCCTAAACAAATCTTAGATGTTGAAACAGGTAAATTAATTCAATCAAAAGTCTTGGTTACCGATGGCAAAATCATGGCTATCTCTAATTCTTTTAAAGCCTCAGAGGATCTCAAGGTAATTAATCTACCGGATTTAACCTTGCTTCCAGGTTTGATGGATGCTCATGTTCATTTAATTGGCAACACTGAACTTAAGGGTATGGAGA
The DNA here is from genome assembly GCA_029941465.1 of Gammaproteobacteria bacterium. GTDB lineage: Bacteria > Pseudomonadota > Gammaproteobacteria > Steroidobacterales > UBA11654 > CACPJA01. The sequence continues at coordinate 133,766 of JAPYQN010000001.1, read as the reverse complement.
GACTATCTGAGTCGTCTTATTTGTCAACAATATATGGTGTCAAGAATGCCCAAGATACTCTTATGGCAGGTTTTACAACAGTTAGGAATGTGGGAGCTAGTAACTATTCTGATGTCGCCTTAAAACAAGCAATTGCTAAGCTAGCAGTCTTGGGGCCAACACTACTTGTCTCTGGACCTCCTTTGGGTATTACAGGTGGGCACTGTGATAATAATACCCTACCCTATGATTTCAAACACGGAGATGACGGTGTCGCTGACGGCCCATGGGAGATAAGGAAGAAGGTGAGAGAAAATAGAAAATACGGAGCTGATTTAATAAAGTTTTGTGCTACCGGAGGAGTGCTGTCAAAGAACACAAATTTAGGAACAACTCAGTACACGGCTGATGAAATGGAAGCTATTGTTGATGAGGCACACAATAGAGATATGAAAGTTGCTGCTCATGCTCATGGCCTTGATGGGATCAAGGCAGCAATACTCGCTGGCGTTGATTCTGTTGAACACGCAAGCTTAATCGACGAAGAAACAATCGAATTAGCTAAGACAAAAGGAGTATTCCTATCAATGGATGTATATGTTTCTGATTTCATTCTAGGTGAAGGGGCTAAACAAGGTATTCCTGAGTATTCATTAAATAAAGAGCGACAAGTGGGTAAAAAACAAAGAGAAAATTTTCAGAAAGCAGTTAAAGCTAATGCAAAGATAGTGTTTGCTACTGATGCTGGGATTTACCCCCATGGTAAAAATGCACGCCAATTTAAGTATATGGTCCGATGGGGAATGACTCCATTACAAGCAATACAAGCAGCCACAATAAATACTGCAAGTCTTTTTGGGGTACCTAATATAGGTAAAATTAAAGAATCTTTTGAAGCAGATATTATAGGTGTAAAAGGCAATCCTCTTGAGGATATTACAAGTCTTGAAGCTGTTGAATTCGTGATGAATAACGGAATTGTTATCAAACAATAAAAAAAGCCCATTATGAAATGGGCTTTTTTATATTACCTTAATAGAAAATCTAGAAGCTTCTTGAATACGTTATCCCTATGGTTCTAGGTGGTATCCATTGTAGATAGTTTCTAGCTCTATAACCTGGTGATTCAGCTGAAAATCTAAATGCTTCAGTTCTTACATCCGTTAAGTTATTAATAGAGAGTTGAAGCCTTGATTGTTCATCCAGATCAACACCTACGTTAAGATTAAGTTGAGTGTAACTTGGTGACATGTCTTCATCACTCATTTTAAATGTAGCAAAACTATCTCCGTAATAGTTCATATCAACTCTTGCAAACGAAGGTCGTGATGCCAGATTAAATGAGTATGAAAGCCCAACAGCTATTTGTTCTTCAGCAATATTAGGTAGACGATCGCCTGCAACTGCACTAAGTGATGCAATATCATTAGCAATTTCAGCACTGATAAAACTTCCTGCGAAATCTAATGCAAGGGTATCTGTTAGATTTATAGAGAAATCTAGTTCTAAACCTGATGTTTCAGCTTCTCCACCATTGTAGGTAAAGCTCCATCCACAGGCAGGTCTGACAGTGACTTGAATTCCAGTCCAATCTATCCAGAAATATGTTGCATTCAAGCTGTATCCATCGCCTCTGGCTTTGAATCCAATTTCTGTGTTCTCTGCTTCATCAGACTTGTAACGTCTCTCAAACCCAGCTGCTTCTGGATCACTAGAACAAAAGTAAGGAAGAGCGGCATTATTACCACCTGATCTGTAACCAACAGATGAGACTGCAAACACAGTCAAATCATCATTCACTTCATAGGTAACTGTGTATTTGAAACGATTATCTGATTCTGAACCATTTTCCTCAGAACAGGTAACACCCACAGCTTCAGTTCCATCGCAACCTGTGTTGTCAGGATCTTCATAGAAGACTCCGTATTCAGAGGATTTAAACCCATCTGCTAATTCAAAGTCCCTCATGCCTAAGGTAAATGTCCAATCTCCCACGGTGTAATCAACAGAACCGTAGAAAGCTTGTTCTTCTGCGTAGTCATAGTAACTATAACTTCCATAGACTAAGAGACCAGTGTTGCCATTATATGATGTATCACCATAAGGTGAAACATAGGATGAAGGATCATAACCACCATTATGTGATGAGAAACCCATATAACCAAGATAATCAAGTCCATCAGCATTTGTTACTTCCCATTCCAATACGCTATTTGGAGCAGACTCATATTCAGTGTTGAAATATCCAAGAGTCCATTGTATGGCCCCGTCTCCTTTTGAGGTGAGTCTTAGTTCTTGGGTTTGTCGTTCAGAATCGCCAGTGTAATAAAGAGGATCAGGAAAAAGGTCGTCTGTGTCAATTCTTGACCAGTCAGATGTACCTCTATCTTTAAAGTCATAGTCCGCTAGCACTAGCATGGCGGTAAAAGCACCAAAGTCATATTCTGCAGTTAAAGACACAGTTGTAGATTCATTATCATCGGTTTCATCAGTGAAGGAATAAAAGGCTAGTTCTGGATCATAGCCAGTCAAATCTCCTCCAGCTGTTGCATAGACTCTTGTACAGGTGTCTCCATAATACCAAGCGTCGTCATAGGTACAATTTGGATCAACAATATCTGCAGTCCCTGGTTTGTCAGCATTTCCTTTTTCTTTTTGACCCCAGTCAAAACGTTCTCTTTTCATTACCATAAGGTTAAGATCAAGGGGACCGTCTGCATATCTGAACATTACTCTGTATTCATCATCTTCTTGATTGCCAATATCGTGTCGATTTGTTGCAATGTTTTGATAAATTCCAGGGTTTTTCCCAGAAGTAACCACAGCTCGCATCGCCATTGTGTCCGAGATTGGAAAATTAACCATAGCGTTATAGGCGTATCCTGAATCTTCAGCAAGCTTTTTATCTGAATATTCAAGTGCAATATTACCTTCAAGCCCATCAAAATTTGGCATATTTGTGATATATCTAATTGTTCCACCAACAGCGTTAGAACCGTATAAAGTCCCTTGAGGGCCTCTTAAGATCTCAATTCGTTCAACATCATAGATATTTGTTATACCCATAGATATTTCATTCATAAAGGTATTTGAGGTGCCTGAATTAACTTGAGCAGTTCCAGTGTTTAAACCTCTCATAGTATAGTATGTATCGCCACCTGGGGTTGAAACGCCCGCAAGAGTTCTAAGATAATCTTCGGGGTTATATATGCCTCGCTCAGTAATATCATTTGATGTTATTACAGAAATATTCATGGGAATATCTTGCACTGTTTGTTCACGTTTATTTGCTGTAACAATTATTTCTTCAATACCTTGTTGTGCAAAGATCGATGAAGTCATTAATATAGCGGTGAAAGTTAAAGTTAGCTTTTTCATAATTGTTGCTCTTTTTTTTGTAATTTTATAAATTATCCGTTTGCCCAATAGCGTACAAAAATTTAAAAAAGATACTAACACTTTTAAAGATAATAATAAAACACTAATGGCAGATAAGATCATAAAGAGTTATTGTAAAAATTGATTGTATTAAGGAGAACATAATGAAATATTTAACTTTAGGTGTCGTTATTACTATTTTAAGTTTTAACTTATTTGCAGCCCATCATGATGAGCCACAAGGTATCGGTGGATTAGTATCATCAGAGATCTTTGATTTAGCTGGTGAGATGGACTTGTATGTTGAGAAATACCAAAATTGTGGAGATAGTGATAATCAAAAACACTATCATCCTGTAGGAACACTAGTTTATATCCTTAGTGGGAAAGGTACCTCTAACGTATCAGGTCAATGGAAAACTTACTCTGATGGCTCTTACTGGTTTGAACCTTCAATGTGGAAGCACGGAGGTTTTGATGCTGACGAGCCAAAATTCGGTGATGATCAGTGTACTGAGACTTTAGTTATAAGAGCTGCTAAAAAAGATGAAAAACCCACAGTTTTTATTGATTAGTATTTAGTTATATATAACTCTAAGTCTCTATTGTCTGGTGAATTGAATAGGTTGAAGAAATTACCCAGACAAGAGTGTAATATTACATTTTAAAGTCTGGGGCGTTTAGCTCAGTTGGTAGAGTATCTCGGTGACATCGAGAGGGTCGTAGGTTCAAATCCTACAACGCCCAGACTTTCGCCGTCTCCTGATGTAGTGTTATATTTAAGGTATCAAGTAGAAAGGACAGTGTTCCAATCCTTCAAGACGTTGCTTGGTGTTTCTCATTTGACACACTTACAACTTGCCCAGAAGACATATACTTGAGATAGATTAAACAGGAGAACCTAATGAAGAAAGTCATACTTCTCGGATTAGTAATGATGTTGGGGATGATAGCTTTACTTTTAGTAGGGTTATTTAAATCTTAAATTCAATAAAAATAATCAAACTAGAACCAGTTCAGCTAAGCTACATGCCTCCTCCGATTACTGTGTTTCAACTTCTTTAGATAAATATACCGATAAGTCTCTAAGGTCTTCGTCTGTGTAACCAGCTGCATGCCATGATGCAATCAATCTGTCCAGAATTTCATCTGCTGATGACTCTTTGAATTTATCAATAGAATGACACCCTAGGCAGCCTCTTCCAAATGCTGACTTAGCCAACTGAGCACCATATTCATAATTACCAAGAACTTCTGTTTTATTACTTGCTTCAACTGTTCCAGTGTTTAAGAACAAAATAAACGTTGATGTAATAAGTAAATATTTCATAACACTTTAACCCTCATGTATTTAGATAAAAATAATATATGACAGATCTGAAAAAAGCCATTGATTATGGTTAGTTAGAGATTCTTTTTGTTGGTTCAATATAATTGATTCCAAAATTAAATTCCTTGATTAAGCCAATTTCATCTCTAATTTTTGCAGCTTCTTCGAAATTTAGGTCTTTGGCTGCTTCAAACATTTCAATTTCAAGTTTCTCAATGAGTTTACTGATCTGATTTGGATCATCAGGATTAAATTTTCCTTTAATTGATTTGGGCACTTTAAGATATTGCTTGATTGGTTTGGATCGAGCACTTTCCATTACATCTTGAACATTCTTAATAATTGTTTGAGGTTTTATATTATGTTTTTTATTGTATTGAACCTGTTTCTCTCGACGTCTACTTGTTTCATTAATTGCTCCTTTCATGGAGTTAGTTGTTCTGTCAGCGTACATAATTGCTTTGCCATTAATATTTCTAGCGGCTCGTCCCATTGTTTGAATCAATGAACTTTCTGACCTGAGGAAACCCTCTTTGTCAGCATCTAGGATTGCAACAAGCGATACTTCAGGTAGATCCAGCCCTTCTCTGAGAAGATTAATGCCCACAAGTACATCAAAGACTCCCAATCTTAGATCTCTTAAAATCTCTGAACGTTCAACAGTTTCAATATCAGAGTGTAAATATCTTACTTTAATTTGGTTGTCATTAAGATAATCAGCTAGATCCTCAGACATTTTTTTAGTTAGAGTTGTTACAAGTATTCGCTCATTTTTTGGAGTTCTCTTTTTTATTTCAGACAGCAAGTCATCCACCTGATTACTTACTGGTCGAATTTCAACCGTGGGGTCAATCAGACCTGTGGGTCTTACTAATTGTTCAACAACTTGCCCTGATTGTTCAATTTCAAAGTCTCTTGGTGTTGCAGAGATGTAGATGGTTTGAGGTGAGAGTTTTTCAAATTCTTCAAACATTAATGGTCTATTATCTAAAGCTGAAGGTAATCTAAACCCGTATTCAACCAATGTAGATTTTCTAGAATGATCTCCTTTATACATGCCTCTCAATTGTGGCAATGTTACATGGCTTTCATCAATAATTAATAATGCATTAGAAGGAAGATAATCTATTAGACATGGAGGTGGTTCGCCTGCTTTTCTTCCTGATAAATATCTGCTGTAGTTTTCAATTCCAGAACAAAATCCAAGTTCTTTAATCATCTCCAGATCATAAAGAGTTCTCTGCTCTAATCGTTGAGACTCAACTAATTTATTAGCTTTATTTAATTTTGTTAATTCTTTAGATAATTCTTTTTTTATATATTTTATGGCATTAAGCATTACTTCTCGAGGCGTTACATAATGAGTTTTTGGAAAAATAGTTAATTGCCTTACTTTTTTATGGATTTCACCGGTTAAAGGATCAAAATAAGATAATCCTTCAATTTCATCGTCATACATCTCAACTCTGATGGCTTGATTATCAGAATCTGCAGGGTAAACATCAATTACATCACCTAAAACCCTAAAAGTCCCTTGTTTAAATTCTATTGCATTACGTTGATACTGTAGTTCTGCAAGACGTCTTAAAATACTGCGTTGATTTATTCTGTCATTAAGACTTAAGTGTAGGACCATATTGAGATATAACTCTGGATCACCTAATCCATATATTGCTGAAACTGAGGCCACAATAATGGTGTCATTTCTTTCAATTAAGGCTTTAGTTGCAGAGAGTCGCATTTGCTCAATATGGGCATTGATTGATGCATCTTTTTCAATATAAATATCAGTGGTTGGGATATAAGCTTCAGGCTGGTAGTAATCATAATAAGAAACAAAATATTCAACTTTATTCTTAGGAAAATATTCCCTCATTTCACCGTATAATTGTGCTGCAAGAGTTTTATTAGGGGCGAGTATCAACGTCGGTCTTTGTTCTTTTTCAATTATATTAGCAATAGTAAAGGTTTTCCCAGAACCAGTTACACCTAATAGCGTTTGCTTAAACAATCCTGATCGTAAGCCTTCAGATAATTGATTAATTGCCATAGGTTGGTCACCCTTGGGATTGTAATCTGAGAATAATTTAAAGAATTCTTCGTTCATAATTTGATATTATAGCCATCAATTAAACCCTAATCTCTAAAATGTAATTATTTATAACAATGTTGTCCAATAGAGTTCAAAAAGTTAAGCCATCTGCAACGATAACAATCTCAGCTAAAGCTATGGAGTTAAGAGCAAATGGGATCGATGTTATTAGTTTAAGTGCTGGAGAGCCTGACTTTGATACACCTGAGCATATTAAAAAGGCAGCAATTGAAGCGATTAATAAAGGACAAACCAAATACACACAAGTTGATGGTACTCCAGAATTAAAGGATGCAATAATTAATAAGTTTAATAGAGATAATAATCTTCATTATCAGCGAGATAATATTATTGTTTCAACTGGAGCAAAACAAACATTATATAATTTATTCCAGTCAGTTTTAGAAGCAGATGATGAAGTAGTAATCATAAGTCCTTACTGGGTATCCTATCCTGATATGGTGATATTAGCGGATGCCAACCCAGTTATTATGAAAACTCATCAAGAGGATAATTTTGAGATTGATATGGATTCCTTCAGAGCTGCTTTAACAGACAAAACAAAATTACTCATCCTGAATTCTCCCTCAAATCCTACTGGAATAACTTATACAAAAGCACAATATAAATCTATGGGTAAGATCTTATCAGATTACCCTAATGTTCTCATTGCCACTGATGATATGTATGAACACATCTATTGGGGTAATGAACCGTTTACTTCTTTTGCTGAAGTTTGTCCCAATCTTTTTGATAGAACTATAACAATAAATGGTGTCTCAAAAGCTTATGCTATGACAGGCTGGAGAATCGGATATTGCGGAGCCCCTAAAACAATTGTCCAGGCAATGAAAAAGATCCAAGGTCAGAGTACATCTAACCCCTCTTCTATTTCACAAGTTGCTGCAATTGCTGCACTTAATGGACCTCATGATGCAGTAAATATGATGGTTAATGAATACAAAAAACGACATGACTATTTGTGCGATGCTTTGAATAAAATTAATGGGTTTAATACTTCACCTGGAACGGGAGCATTTTATCTTTTCCCAGACGTAAACAATGTAATTGAGAGTAAGGGCTTTGCAGACGATATTGAATTCTCAAGTTTTTTAATTGATCAAGCTAACGTAGCAGTTATACCTGGCAGTGCTTTTGGTGCAGAGGGCTGTATAAGAATCTCATATGCAACCAGCATGGAATTACTAAAAGAATCAATTGCACGAATAAAATTATCCTTAGAATAATCGACTCTTGACTATTTTATTGGCTTCAAGCAGACTCCATTTATATTCTATTCCCCGGTAGCTCAGTTGGTAGAGCGGTTGACTGTTAATCAATTTGTCGCTGGTTCGAGTCCGGCCCGGGGAGCCAGAATTCATAGTGATTTTACAAACTCTCAGCGATTAATTTTTTGAATTTTGTCGTACTCCAACCATGAGATCTATTTAAATAGTGAATTGGAATATTAAGTTCATGGCCTGTATAAGTCTTATCTTTATAATCATCTCCAAGAAACCTTATATCTATCTGTGTTACAGACAGTAAATGAGCAAGATCTGATTCTAATCTATAGGGAACGATCTCATCAACTTGCTGTAGAGAAGATAATATTAATAAACGTTCGCTTAAGGATAGAATGGGCTTCAGTTTTTCTGGTCTTTCAACTGAAGGGTCTTCATGAAGAAAAATAATTAGTTGTGAGCAGTGTTTTTTACATTCGTTAAATAGGTGGATATAACCAGGATGAATTACGTCAAAATTTCCAGCAATGACTCCAGTTTTAGCTTTATTATTCATTCTTATATTTTCTCTAAAAAGTCAACAGGTTCGGATTTCTCCCAACTCTTACATGTTGGGCATTGCCATGAATGGCTTATTGTCTTGTACCCACATTGAGAACAGCTGTACTTATAATCATTTTTAGTTTTATTGTTAATAATAGTTCTCAAAGTATTAATCAGAGGATCATCTATTAACGTCATTGATTTAGATTCATGATGGTGTTTTATTAATTCATTCATAATTGTGTGTTTTTGAATATGTTCTTTAAATGAATTAAAAAGATATTTGTTATTAAAGTTAGGAAACATAACAGAGATCACAGCAAGATATTTTTTAGTGTCTGGGTTTTTTTCGATGGTATTTTCTAAGATTATATTTAAGTCATTATCATTATGATTATCAATTTTATTAAGTATTAGAGGAAGTAAAATTAAATGAGCTAATATATTTTTATCAATCATTTCAGCATAAAATTTTAGTGCATTAGATTTATCTGATTTATAAAGAGCAATTTTTGCAGATAAATATAATTGTCTAATTGAATTAGGATTATTATATTTTGCTTTTTTTAAAAATGTTTCAGCTGTAGCGATATCATTTTGATCAATATGTTTTTGTGTTAATTGACAATAATAATGAGAAGTACTAGTTAGATGTTTATTATCAGGATCAATTTTACTTAGTTCCTCAAGATTTTCTAAAGCCTTTTCCCATTGGGACATGTATTCGTATATTATTATTAATTTCTCTAGGCTTGATACTGTCTGCTCATCTACTGTCTTTAATTTTTCAAATACACTTTCAGCCTTATCATAAATTCCTGCAACAAAGTAATTTTCACCTAATTCATGAAGTGTTTGATAATAATATTCCTCATCAAGATCAGGTTTATTGAGAATATATTCATGGAGCCTAATGGCTTTATCAATTTTACCTTGCCGTCTAAACAAGACTCCAAGAGCTAAGTGTGTTTGAATAGTTTCATCATCGATTTCAATAATATTTGAAAATAAGTCTATAGCTTTATCTGATTCATCATTAAGGAGGTATTTAAGTCCAGTAAGATAATCAGGATTAATTTTTTTATTTGATTCACGATCAAAATATTTTAGAAAAAAGTAGCCCATTAGGGCAAACATCAAGAATATTGATGATAAATAAAAGATACTGTCAGAAAGCATTAAAAAGGTTTAAATATTGTTCAGCTTGTTTTTACTCTTTCTTTCAAGTCTTTACCAGGTTTAAAGTGAGGGACATATCTTTCATCTATATTAACTGACTCACCTGATTTTGGATTGCGCCCTATTCTTGATTTTCTGTATCTTAAACTAAAACTACCAAAACCTCTGATTTCAATTCTCTTACCTTTCTTTAGTGAATCTATCATTGATTCTATAATGGTTTTTATCGCTAGCTCGATATCTTTATAGGGAAGTTGCTCTTGTTCGTTAGCAATAATTTCGATTAGTTCTTTTTTATTTATGCTCATATACAAATTACATCAAAAAAAATTGCAAATAGGAATTAATTTATTTTTTTCTAGAAAATTTAGATTTTAGTAAATCCCCTAAACTAGTTTTTGAGATACTTTCTTTTTCATCTGACTGGTATTCCTCAATAGCTTCTCTTTCTTCTTTTTCCTCTTTTGCTTTAATAGAAAGTTTTATTGTTCTATTTTTTTTATCAAAACCAATAATTTTTGATTCAATCTCTTCTTTTATCTTGAAAACAGATCTCATGTCTTCAATTTTGTCTCTTGAAACCTCTGCTATATTGAGTAAACCTTTTATATCATTTTCAAGAATTATCAGAGCATTTCTTTCATCGATTTGATCAACTACTCCTTTAACTATGGAGTTTTTCGGATTGTTTGATAGGTATTCTTGGAATGGGTCAGAAGATATTTGTTTCAAGCCTAATGATATTCTTTGTTTTTTTGCATCTATTGAAATAATAACAGTCTCAATTTCATCAGATTTTTTAAATACTGATAGATCAATGTTATCTTCAGTATCCCAAGAAACATCAGAGATATGAATAAGACCATCAATGCCTCCTTGGAGTTCAACGAATATTCCGAAGTCTGTTATTGATTTAATATTTCCAGTTATATTTTCTCCATCTTTGTGGGTTTGTTGAAAGTTTTCCCAAGGGTTGTCTGTACACTGTTTCATTCCTAGAGAAACTCTTCTTTTTGCATTATCAATATCCAGAATCATTACTTCAATTTGTTCACCAATATTGGCAATTTTATATGGATTAGGATTATTGTTTGTCCAATCTATTTCAGACACATGTACCAGTCCTTCAATTTGTTCCTCTATCTGAACAAATAAGCCGTAATCAGTAATATTAGAGATACTACAAGCTACTTTCATTCCTATTTCATATTTTTCAATAATTTTAGACCAAGGGTCTTCTTGAAGTTGTTTAAGCCCTAGTGAAACTCTGAATTTCTCTTTATCAAGCGCTATCACCATCACTTTAAGACTTTCTCCCAATGTCACTATATCTGATGGGTGTTTAATCTTTCTCCAAGAGATATCTGTTATGTGTAGTAATCCATCTATGCCCCCAAGATCAATAAAAGCTCCATAATCAGTCAGATTTTTCACTACTCCGTCTTTAACATCACCTTCTTTTATATTGGCTATTACATCACTTTTACTTTCAATTGAGCTGCCTTGTAAAGCTGCTTTTCTTGAAAGTACAACGTTGTTAGTTTTTTTATCAGCTTTTACTACTTTAAATTCAGAAACTGATCCTTCTAAATACTGAGTATCTCGTACTGGACGTACATCAACCAAAGAACCAGGAAGAAAAGCATTGATTTGATCAACAAGAACAGTAAATCCGCCTTTTACCCTATTTTGTATAAAGCCTGAAATAATTTGATCATTTTCTTGTGCTTGGACTAAATTATTCCATGTCATTTCATTTTTAGCCTTTTGTCTCGAAAGCTTTGTTTTCCCTTCTCCGTCTTCAATTTCTTCAATGATAACTTCAACTTTGTCACCTATTTCAATCTCCACATCTCCGGCTTGGTTTTTAAATTGATTTAGATTTACAAATGATTCAGATTTTAATCCGGCAGAAAGGATAGCGTGGTCTGTGGTTATATCTAAAACATCTGCTTCTATTATTTGGCCTAGTTTTAGCTTTTTACTGTATTGACTTGACTCAAAAATATTTTCAAAAGATTCACTCATATTTTTATTGTATTTCCTATGTAACTCATTACTTGTTCTTGTACCTTACCAATTGATTTATTATCTGTGTTTACAATTAAAGCATCTTCTGGAACTGTTAACGGAGATACTTCTCTAACTGTGTCCCTTTTATCTCTTGCTTCTAACTCATCAATTAGTTGCGAGAGGCTAACATTAATTCCTTTTTCCTTCAACTGCTTATGCCTTCTTTTAGCTCTGGTTTTAGTGTTTGCAGTTAAGAATAATTTTATTATTGCATCAGGAAAAATTATGCTGCCCATATCTCTTCCTTCAGCTACTAATCCTGGTTCTTCTGCAAATGCTCTCTGTATATTAACAATAGACTTTCTGAGACTGCTTATTGAGGCTATTTTTGAAGCAGTTTTTGCTGTTTTCTCATTGAATAACTGCTTATTAATATTTTTATTTTCATACATAATCTCTGTATTTTTAGACGTCTTATTCAACTTAAAAGTTATTGATTGGGTAATACTAATTAGCATTTTTTCATCAGTTAAATCTATTGATTTCAGATCAGCAATATAGCCAATACTTCGATAAAGCGCTCCACTGTTCAGATAGTTAAAGTCGAGCTTATCAGCAAGATATAATGCTAGAGTCCCCTTACCAACGCCACTGGGACCATCAATTGTAATTATTTCCATGCTTTCTAATATTCCTTAATATTCATTCCTATTAGATTCATTATTTTTTGAAAAGTTGGGAATGAGGTGTCAATATTTTTACAGTTTTCTACGATTATAGGTTTTTCACTTACACAAGAGGCAATTATTGCAGTCATAGCTATTCTATGATCGCCAAATGAATCCACGATTCCTCCAGTTATAGTTCCACCGTCAATAGTTGCTCCATCATTAAATTCTTTAGTCTTAATTGCGAATGTATTCAATGTTTTAATCATTGAATTAATTCGGTCTGATTCTTTAAATCTAAGCTCTTCAGCATTCCTAATAATAGTAGAGCCTTCAGCACATGCACCTGCAAGAAAAACAAGCGGTAATTCGTCTATTGCTGATGTTATGAGATGTTTAGGTACTTTAATTCCTTTAAGTTTCGATGATTTAATAATAATTGAGCCAATTTTTTCTGATGATTTTTTTTGATTATTGATAACAGTCTTTATATTACCTCCCATTAACTTCATTATTTTTATAAAACCTGTTCTGGTGGGATTAAGTCCAACGTTTTCAATAATAAGTTCGCTACTTTTCGAAATTAAGGTGGCTAATATTAAAAACGCAGCAGAAGAAACATCGCCTGGCACTTGGACTTGCCCTGGGGATAATAAATCCCCCCCGGTAATATGTATCATATTATTTTCAGATGATATGGATGATGAGAAATCCCTTAACATAATTTCTGTATGATCTCTGGACTTGGTTTTTGTTTTAATCGTTGTTTGACCAGAACCAAAAAGACTGGCCATTAGTATCGCTGATTTTATCTGTGCACTAGGTATTTGTAGATCATGATTAATACTTTTTAGTCCATTAGTAGGAAATATATTAATAGGTGCTCGTCCTGATGTGGTTTGTATATTTGCACCCATTTTTATTAAAGGATCTGCTACACGATCCATAGGCCTGTTAATTAATGAACTATCACCACTTAAAATAGATTCAAAATTCTGAGCAGCAAGGATACCCATTAATAATCTCATTGATGTTCCTGAATTACCGAAATTTAATGTGCCTAATGGTTTTTTTAGACCGTCCAGCCCTAAACCATCAACAGTAAGAGATAAACCATTTTTACTAATTTTAGTGCCCAGCAAACGTGAAACTTCAATTGTCCTGAGAATATCATCAGAGAAAAGGCAGTTTTCTATATTTGTTTTGCCTATAGATAACATTGATAGAAGAATAGCTCTATGGGATATAGATTTATCGCCGGGTACTTCCACCTTCCCAATAATGGGGCCATCATATATAGCTATAAGAGATTTATCTTTGATCATTAGATATATAGTTAAGAATCACTTGATATTGGATATGAACCTAAGTTTTTGAATTGGATGTTAAGCTTTTCTAATTCTGATAGAGCATTAATAAGTGATTCATCACTAATATGGCCCTCCAGATCAATAAAGAACACATAGCTCCATTTACCCATTTTTGAGGGCCTAGACTCTATTCTAGATAGGTTAACGTTGTGATTGCTAAAAGGTTTTAAAACCTTAAACAATGATCCTGAGTCTGATGTATTTGAGGGGGACACAATAATAGACGTTTTATTATGGTTTGATTTTTCAGAAACCTCTCGACCAATGATGAGAAATCTTGTTGTGTTATCAGGAAAATCCTGAATATTATATTCAAGTATATTCAAATTGTAATCTTTGGATAGTTTTTCTGAACCTATACATGCTTCATTGTCTTTTTTAATCATAGTTGCACCCTCAGAATTACTAATAACGGGAACTATTTTGATCTTCGGAAGCTTTGATTTAATCCAGTTTTGACATTGAGCTAATGACTGAGAGTGTGAATACAAGATATTTACACCCTCCTTTGAGAAATTTTTTGACAGTAGGCATTGATTTATTGGTAGCTCTATTTCACCACTAATTAAAACGTTAGATTCCATTAAAAGATCATGTGAGTTATTAACTGAACCTTCAATAGAATTCTCAATGGGTATGATCCCGTATGTTGTTTCTTTATTCTCAACTGAGTTGAAAACATCACCAATGGACGGCATCGGAATCGTAGTGGCATTATTTCCAAAATAAGCTAACAATGCGATCTCTGAAAATGATCCTTTAGGTCCTAAGTATGAGACATTCATAGCAATCAAGAAATTATATTTGTCTTAATAACCCCATCGATTTGTTCGATTTGTTCGATGATCTTATGAGATATTGATTTATCAAGGTTAAGGATTGTGTAACCAATATTTTTATAGTTTTTATGGGATAGATCATTAATATTAATATTTTCTTTACCCAAGAGGGAAGTAAATTGTCCCACAATATTTGGTTTATTAAGGTTAGTGATTGTTAATCGATGCTTGGTATCATTTACTAATGAAACATCAGGAAAATTAACAGAATTAATAATATCACCACTTTCTAAATAAGACTTTATACTGTTTGCAACCATAACAGCACAATTAGTTTCAGCCTCTTTTGTGGATGCTCCCAAATGTGGTAATAATAAAACATCAGGGTTCCCTATTAGACTGTCATTAGGGAAATCAGTTACATAAGTGTTTAGTTTTTTATTTTCCAATGCTTTGATAACAGCATCAGTGTTTACAATTTCTTCTCTTGATAAATTTATAATGGTTGCACTATTTTTCATTAAATTAATTTCATTCTCACTTATGAAGTCTTTAGTTTCATTTTTATAAGGGATATGTATTGTTAATATATCTACATTCTTTAATACTTCATTTAAATCATTGTATTTTTTAACTCCTGGAACTAGATTTATTGCATTATCAATAGTAATCATGGGATCAAATCCCAGAACTTTCATTCCTAAATCATAGCCTGCATTAGCGACTTTTATTCCTATAGAGCCTAAACCAATAACGCCCAAAGTTTTATTTGGTAATTCATAGCCAACATATTGTTTCTTTGCAGATTCAATGTCACTTTTTAGATTATCTGAGCTTTTTAGGTTGTGAATATAAGCCATTGCTCTGTGAATATTTCTAGCTGCTATTAAGATCGCTGCTAAAGCTAATTCTTTAACTGCATTGGCATTAGCACCAGGGGCGTTAAACACTGGAATGGCAAGTTCAGACAGCTTATCTATAGGTATATTATTTACACCAGACCCTGCCCTACCTATTGCTTGAACGGATTCGGGTATATCCATTTCATGCATATTGAATGATCTTAGTAGAATAGCATCAGGTGAGGTAATTTCATCACCCAGGTGATAATCGCCATTTTCAAAGACACTCAATCCCTCAGACGCTATATTGTTAAGCTTAAGAATTTTATACATGCTTAAGCTCTATTGTTTATTTTCAAAATCTTTCATAAATGTTATTAACATCTCCACACCTTCAACAGGCATGGCATTGTACACACTCGCACGCATTCCACCAACAGTTCTATGGCCTTTAAGATTGTATAGTCCAGATTTTTCTGCTTGAGAAAGAAATATATCATCTAAATCGTTATCTTTTAAAATGAATGGGATATTAACCCATGATCTATATTTTTTTGAAACAGGGTTTTGATAAAGATCAGAATTATCAATATATTCATAGAGAAGCTGTGACTTAGTTTGATTTATTTGAGCCATAGCTTGAAGACCACCTTGTTCTTCAATCCAATCAAATACAAGCCCTGCTGTATACCATGCAAAAACGGGTGATGTATTAAGCATTGATTTATCTTTTGCATGATCTTCATATCTCATAATAGGGTTTAAGTGTTCTGCTTTTTGTTTGATTAACTCTTTTTTAATAATTACTATTGTTAAACCTGCTATACCGAGATTTTTCTGGGCACCAGCAAATATCACATCAAAGTCACTAACTTCTATAGGTCTTGTGCATAATGTTGAAGACATATCACAAACTAACGGTGTGTCTATATTAATAGGGTTATGTATTTCAATACCATGAACTGTTTCATTAGCACAATAGTAAAAGTAATCAGAATCTGCATTAATGTTCCACGAATCTTGATTGTCAACGTCGGTATAATTATTGTCTGATGAATCTGAAACAATATTTACTTCGATTTGTTGTTGAGCAGCATAATTTGCAGCTTTTTTAGACCAACCTCCTGTAATTAAATAATCAACAGGACCATTTCTAGAGAGGTTTTGGGGAATCATTGTAAATTGATGAGTCGCACCACCCTGTAGGAACAAAACCTCATATTTATCACTGATATTTAAGAGTCTTCTAAATGTTGTTTCTGACTCTGATGCAAAGTCTTTAAATGCTTTACTTCTATGACTGACTTCAAGGATCGACATTCCTTGATCAAAATCATTAATGATTAACTTTAAATGATCAGTGACAGATTTGGGTAATGTTGCAGGCCCAGCTGAAAAGTTATAAATATTTTCTGACATTTATTACTCTTCATCATCACTATCATTAATGATTCTTTCCATGCCCAAGAGTTTATCATCATCAGAAAGTCTAATAAGCTTAACTCCTTGAGTATTCCTACCAATGACTGAAATAGAATTTATTTTTGTTCTAATTAAGTTTCCAGAAGAGCTAATAAACATAACTTCATCATTTTCATTTACTTGATTAGCTCCGATTGCTTTACCGTTTCTTGCTGATGTTTGAATAGCTATTACGCCTTTACCGCCTCTTTTTTGGATAGAAAACTCTTCAACTTTTGTTTGTTTTCCAAAGCCATTTTCAGTGGCAGTTATTATGTTGCCTTCATCTATTACTAGCAATGAGATTACTTTTTGATCTTTATCAAGCCTCATTCCACGAACACCTTGAGAAACTCTACCCATTGGTCGTGCGTCTTTTTCATGAAAGCGAATTGATTTACCTGAGTCTGCAAATAACATGATCTGTTTGTTGCCATCAGTAATTTCAACGTTCACTACACGGTCATCATCTTTTAACTTTATGGCTTTAATTCCAGTCTTCATAGGTCTTGAATAAGCTGAGAGTTTAGTTTTCTTTACACCCCCTCGTTCTGTAGCCATAAAAACATATTGTGATTCATTAAATTCTTTTACAGGTAGAACTGCTTGAATTCTTTCATCTTTATCTAATGGTAATAGGTTTACTATTGGTCTCCCCTTTGCATTTCTTCCACCTTTAGGCAATCGGTAAACCTTTATCCAGTAGACCTTACCGTAACTTGAGAAACAGAGTAAGGTGTCATGTGTATTGGCAATAAATAATTTACGAATAAAGTCCTCATCTTTGAACGAAGCCGCCCTCTTACCTGTTCCTCCTCGGTGTTGGGCTTGGTATACATCTAGAGGCTGGGTTTTTGCATAACCTTCTTTGGATAAAGTTACAATAAGATCTTCTTCAGGTATTAAATCTTCATCAGTTAAGTCCGAATAAAACTCAACTATTTCAGTTTTTCTTTCATCGCCAAATTTTTCTTGTGATTCTATTAACTCATTCTTAATTAAACGAGTAAGAGTATCAGGGTCTGATAAGACTTTTGAGTATGTTTTAATATCTTCTAGCAGTTCAATATATTCATTAAAAATGTTGTTTTGCTCTAACCCAGTTAAACGATTTAATTTTAATTCTAAGATTGCTTTTGCTTGTTCAGATGAAAGACGATATCCACTTTTCTCTATACCAAAAATTTCTATATCAAGAAGTTGTTTAGGTGTAGTAGACACATTGTCTGCTTTTTTTAGCATTTGTTTAACTTTTCCTACCTTCCACAATTTTGAAGTTAATGCTTTTTGAGCATCTGCAGGCGTCTTTGATTTTTTTATGAGTGCTATCATGGCATCGATGTTATTTAAGGCAATAGTCTGGCCTTCAAGTATATGAGCACGATTAATTGATCTATTCAGATCATATATTGTTCTCTTCGTTACAACATCTCTTCTATGAGAGATAAATGCATCAAGCATTTCCTTTAAGTTCATTAATTTTGGTTGACCGTTTAATAAGGCCACCATGTTGATTGAGAATGTGCTTTCTAGAAGCGTTTGTTTATATAGATTATTAAGCAGTACATCTGCCACATGACCTCTTTTAAGTTCTATGGCAATTCTCATTCCATCTTTATCAGATTCATCTCTGATTTCTGAAATGCCTTCAATCTTTTTATCTCTAACAAGTTCAGCTATTTTTTCAATCAGCTTTGCTTTGTTAACTTGATAAGGTAATTCAGTAACGATTATTGATTCTCTTTCAGAGTTATTAATTGTTTTAATTGATGTTTTAGCTCTAACATGAACTCTGCCTTTTCCAGTTTCGTATGCACTTTTAATACCGTCTATCCCATGAATGGTGGCTGCTGTTGGAAAATCTGGAGCAGGAATAGTTTTTATTAACTCATCGATTGAACAGTTTGGATTTTCAAGTATAAGCAAGCAACCATCTATAACTTCTTTGAGATTATGTGGTGGTATATTTGTCGCCATACCAACTGCAATACCTGCTGATCCATTAATTAATAGATTAGGTAATCTTGTTGGGAGAACACTAGGTTCACTTTCTGATTCATCATAATTTGGAGTGAAATCAACTGTTTCCTTGTCAATATCAGCCAGTAGTTCCTGTGTAATTTTTTGCATTCTAATTTCTGTATAACGCATAGCAGCTGCTCTATCACCATCAACAGAGCCAAAATTACCTTGTCCATCAACGAGTGTGTATCTCAGCGAAAAATCTTGAGCCATTCTAACTATGGTTTCATAAACAGCACTATCACCGTGAGGGTGATATTTACCTATGACATCACCTACTATTCGGGCTGATTTTTTATATGGTTTGGTGTGATCATTACCTAAAACTTTCATGGCATACAAAACTCTTCTATGCACCGGTTTGAGACCATCTCTGACATCCGGTAGTGCTCGTCCTACAATAACGCTCATGGCGTAATCCAAGTAGGATTTTCTCATTTCATCTTCGAGATTAATTTGTGAGATTCTGTCGCTCATCAACTATATTTTATTTGTCATTAGAAAGTGTTTGTTTTCGAATATTCTTTATTTAGGAATAGATGATTAATACAGGATATAATTTTAACATATTATTAAATATTTTAAGAAAAAATCAGTCATATAATTTAATTAAATCATGAGCTTAATGAAAGACAATATAAGTGAAGAAGAGGTAAGGAAATTTAATAAACTTGCTCAAGAGTGGTGGAATCCTGACGGAAGCTTTGCAGCACTGCATACTCTTAACCCTTTACGTTTTAATTACATAAAAAATTGGACAGAACTAGACAATAAAAAATGCCTGGATATAGGTTGTGGGGGTGGGATATTAACTGAATCATTATCAAAATATGCTGATCATGTCGATGGCCTTGATATGGCAGATAAAGCAATTTTAGTTGCAAAAGATCATCAAGAACTTATGGGCATAAAAAATATTACTTATCACAATAGCAATTTAGAAAATTTTGTAGAGGTAAATCATCAACAATACGATGTTTTAACCTGCATGGAAATGTTGGAACATGTGCCATCACCAGAGCAAATCATAGAATCATGCTCAAAGGCAGTTAAAAATGGAGGCCACTTATTTCTTTCAACAATTAACCGAAATATTAAATCTTATTTAATGGCTATTGTTGGAGCAGAATATATTTTAAAATTACTGCCCCAAGGTACACATGAATTTGACTCTTTTATAAAACCTTCTGAAATAGAAAAATGGTCTAGAAATTCTGGCCTTAATTTAATTGATCAAACTGGTGTTATGTATAATCCAATAACTAAAAACTTTAAATTGACAGACGATGTTTCAGTTAATTACATGATGTATTTTAGGAAAGACTGACAATTAATGAATAAAAAATTACTAGTATTATTCGATTTAGATGGAACATTAATTGATACTGCTCCTGAGATGCATATGGCATTGAATTCACTATTAATTGAGCAAGGAAAAGAAACAGTAAGCCTAGATCATGTTCGTCCTCATGTTTCAAATGGGGTTTTAGGAATTTTCTCAGCAGTTTATGATGATAACCCTATCTTAGAAGGAAGGCGTTATAACCGTTATTTAAAATTATATGAAGATGTGGTGGGCACTCATGCATCTTTATTCACCGACATGGATATTGTTTTAAATTCAATAGAAAAGAATCACCTTTGGGGAATCGTTACTAATAAATCAAGAAAATTTACAGAGCCACTTCTGAGACGATTGGGTCTTACGGACAGATTAAGTTGTTTAATTTGTCGTGATGATGTTAATAACATCAAGCCAGACCCTGAACCGTTAAATCTTGCATTATCAAAGTTACAATTTAAAGATTTGGACTACTGTTACTATATTGGTGACTCTAAAAAAGATATTCAATCTGCAAGATCAGCTGGAATAAAATCAATTGCTTGCAGCTATGGTTACAGAATGAACAGTGATAACCCATTATCTTGGGGTGCTGATTACTGTATAAATAAGCCGAATGAAATTATGGAAATCATTAAATGTTAAAAGATAAGACAATTTTAGTGACCGGTGCTGGAGATGGTATTGGAAAGGCAGCTGCAATTAAATATGCTGCCCTAGGAGCAAACTTGATTCTTTTGGGCAGAACACTTTCAAATCTTGAGAAATCATATGATGAAATTATTAGTAATGGGTCACCCACACCTATAATTTCATTAATGGATCTTTCTAAAGCTGATGCAAATGATTATCAAGACTTAATTGATAATCTATCGGATAAATATGGTTGTTTAGATGGTTTATTACTTAACGCAGGAATACTAGGTGATAGAGCACCTATTAGCCAATATGATGTCCCCACATGGGTCAACACATTGCATGTTAACCTCACAGCACAATTTATACTTACTCAGACACTGCTGCCTGCTTTATATAAATCAAAGAATGCTTCAGTGATTTTTACATCAAGCGGTGTCGGTAAAATTGGAAAAGCTTTTTGGGGTGCTTACTCTGTTTCAAAATTTGGAACCGAAGCTCTTTGCCAAATATTAAGTGCTGAACATCATAATGAACCAAGCATACGATTTAACTGTATTAATCCAGGGCCAGTTCAAACAAAGATGAGAAAATTAGCTTATCCATTGGAAGATGAAAAGTTACTATTAAAACCAGAAGATATCCTGGATAAGTATATTTGGTTGATGTCAGATGATAGTCTCGGTATTGATGGCCAGAGTATCGATTGTCAGACATCTTAGTTTAAAGATGTTTCTGGGAGATTGTCATTCTCAACCAATGTGTTTGATTGATTATCAAGTTCTAAATCTAAATTTTTTGGCTCTTTAATGTCTGGAAGCTCTGGTAGCTGTTCAAGTTTTTCTAGGCCAAAATAACTAAGGAAGTCAGCAGTGGTAGAAAACATAGCAGGTTTTCCTGGAACATCTCTATAACCTATAATTTTAATCCAATTTCTGTCAGTGAGTGTTCTCATAATGCTTGAGCTAACTGATACTCCACGGATAGCCTCAATATCTCCTCTTGTCACAGGCTGCTTATAAGCAATAATAGACAGTGTTTCCATTAAGGCCCTGGAGTATTTTGGAGTTCTTTCAGCAAATATAATGTTGAGATAATCATTTATAGATTTTTTTGCTTGGATGCGATAACCACTGGCTACTTTAGAGACCTCAATCTCCTTTTCTAAATAATCATTTTCTAATGCCTTTATTGCATCTAATACATCTGTTTTTGTTATTTGATGCTTATTGCTGATTATTTTAAATAGCCTCTCTGTGGACAATGGTTCATTCGATGAGAGTAAAAGAGCCTCAATAGTATGTTTTAGATTAAAGTTGATCATTATTATTTTTCAACCAAGGTTTTCACATGTATTATACCAAATTCCTTTGCTTGAACTATTTCAATCAAGAGCTCTTTCATCAACTCTAAGATCGCAAGGAATGTAACTACTAATCCAGTCCTTTCTTCTTCTAAATCAAATAATTCTTCAAATTGAACAAAATCCTTATCCTGAATTGTTTCTAAAATCATAGTCATTCGTTCTTTTACAGATAGCGGTTCTTTCATGAAATGTAGGGTTGAGAACATTTCAGCTTTTTTTAGAACTTCTTGGAATGACACAACTAAGTCCATTACTTGTATGTCTGGGAGGACGATAGGTTGGTTAAATTGGTCCGTATCAACTGTCGAAAGAAAAATATCCCTATCAACTCTATCAAGTTGATTAATTTTTTCTGAGACTGTTCTGTATCTTTCATATTCAAGTAGTCGTCTAATTAATTCAGCTCTTGGGTCTTCTTCTTCATCTATGTCTTCAAAAATTGGTAGGAGCAGTCGAGATTTTATTTCAGCTAACATTGCAGCCATTAGAAGATATTCTCCTGCTAGTTCTAATTCTAATTCCTTCATAAGATTAATATAATCTACGTATTGTTCAGTTATATCAGCTATCGGTATATCCAGAATATTTAAGTTTTGTTTTCTTATTAAATAAAGCAATAAATCAAGTGGTCCTTCAAAAGTATCAAGAAAGACTTGCAGAGCTACTGGGGGAATATAAAGATCTTTTGGCATCTCTGTAATTTGTTCACCATCGACAATGGCAAAAGGCATTTCGCTTTGAATAGGATTATTATGATCTTTTTCTTGCATCTTTTATTGAATGTATAAATTCATTTTTATCATTTATTTTATTTTGGAGATTCTGAGGACATTAATCTAATTCTTTATTTTCCTTATTTTCTGCGTTGGAGTCGTAGATAATGTTTCCTTTTAAAATCATATTTATTAATGTGATGTCTTGTTTCATTTCATCGTATCGACGTTTATCATCGATTTGATACTCAGATACAAAATAAAATGTAAAACCTTGAATGTTCTGATCATTATCAAAGTACCCTGGTTCGTATAGGTTAGCTACAGAATAAGAAAGGGTGTCGTTCATGTGCTTTTCAAATATACCTTTTTTATTGAGTGTTATTGAGTATGTCTTAAATATAGTTATTGATTTTTTTAATGTTATTGGGTCATTCTTTATTGATAGCCTGATGCTAAGTACTTTATTATTTTCAGCCTTATTATTAATAATAAATGTTTCATTTATGCTTAATTGATTATCTGATTTTTTGCGTTTCCTATTTTCATAGATAAGGAAAGTAACTAGTACAATGAAGGTCGCACTTAAAAGTATCCATGAGTATTCCATATCTAATCGTTTTGATCTTCAGTCATAGCTACTGCTTCATCTATATCGACTGAAACTAACCTAGAAACACCTGGTTCGCTCATAGTAACGCCAATAAGTTGTTTTGTGAGCTCCATAGTGGTTTTATTATGAGTTATAACGACAAATTGGACACTACTGCTCATTTCTTTAACAACCTCACAAAAACGACCTACATTTGTATCATCTAATGGGGCATCAACTTCATCAAGTAAGCAGAAAGGAGCTGGGTTAAGTTCAAAAATAGAAAATAATAAGGCAACAGCTGTTAAAGCTTTTTCACCACCTGAAAGTAAATGGATATTACTGTTTCTTTTACCAGGAGGTCTGGCCATGACAAATACACCACCATCTAAGGCGTCATTATTTTCAAGTTCTAGGTATGCTTTACCGCCATCAAAGAGTCTCGGAAAATGTTTTTTTAAGCCTTCATTTACTTTTCCAAAGGTGTCATTAAATCTAGATATTGATTCATCATCTATTTTTTTGATTGCTCCATTCAGAGTTTCTAGAGCACGATTTAGGTCATCAAACTGTGAATCAAGTTTTTCCATTCGTTCATTTTCTTGTTTAAATTCAGCAGCTGCAGCAAGGTTAATTGGCCCTAATCGGTCAATTGATCTTAATACCTTTTCAAGTTCATCATTTATATTTTTTTGATTAGTTTCTTTATTTTTTAGTGATTCATCTAGTGAATTAAAATCTTGACCTTGATTTATTAGTTGCTCATTAAGCGATTCTTTTCTTACTTCATATTCTTTTTGATTTAGTTTGAATTGTTCAAGATCTTCCCTTGCTTGATTGACAAGACTGTTAATATTTGTTCGATCAATTTCGTAATTTCTTAGAATAGACTGACTTTCTTCTAATTTCATTCTCGAAGTATCCAGTCCTTTTTCTGATTCAAGGCTGGTCTTAAGTAGTAATTCTAATTTAACTCTGGTGTCATCGTCTGATGTTTCGTTAATATTTCCTGATGAGGTAATCTCTAAAGATCTGCTTTTAAGTTGCGTTATTTGTGCTTCTAATCGATGAATGGCTGTTTTTAGGGCAAGTTCAGAAGATTTTAATGATTCAACTTTGAGCCCTTGATTTTGAACTTTGTTATTTAGGCTACTGGTTTTTTGTGAAATCGTATTTTTTTGATTAGAGAATTCATTTTTTTGTTGCTCTGATGTTTTTTTGTTTGTTGTCAGCTCTTCAAAAATAAGCTTGCTTTCATTGAGTAATTTTTTTGATTTTGTTAAATCTTTTTCATTTTCTATAATTTCACGTTCGGTGCTTTCTAATTCACCAGTAAGAGCAACCAATTTATTTTCAAAAGACGATAATTCTTGATCTATTGATTCAATGATTGGTTTAGATAATGAGGATATATCCAGATTTAGTTTATTTTTTAGTGATATAAATGAGCGCTCTAGGTTGTGAAGATTATTTATAATATTTTTTTGTTGTTCTTGATTAGACAACTGCTTTTGTAATAAATTAACCTTAACGGCTTCTTTTTCACACACAGTATTGATTTCATTTAATTCATTTTTTATATTTTCATTTTCAATGTCAGTTTTCTCTAATAATTCACTAATCTCTTTCAGTTGATTATTAAGGTTTAGTAATTCTGATTTATCTTGATTAAATGATAGAGACATTGTTTCAAGTTCTTTTGTTATTGATTTTATTTCAGATGTGTCTTTTTCATATTCCAATTTTAAACGTTCTAGTTCAGATTTTATTTCTTGAGCAGTAATAGATTTCTGAGACTCTAGTTCTTTTTCATACTCTATTGACTGTTCAAGTCTGGCAATGTCTGCTTGAATCTGAAAATGATCTTTTTGTTTTAAATTAAATACCTCATTGGTTTCATTATTTTTTATTCGTAATTCTTCTATGTCCGCTTCAATTTTTCTTAACATTGTTAGCTGACTATCATAATCTTCCTGATATTTAGACGAGTCAGATTTGTTAGTCTCAATATTTTTATCAAGCTCTAAAATCTTTATGTAAATAATTTCTCCACCGATTTCTTTTTCTCTTAATTTAAGCTTTTTATATCTTTCAGCATCATTGGATTGTTTTTTCAGTCTTTTTATCTGCTTTTCAATTTCTTCTTTTAGATCGTTAAGACGATTTAGGTTCTCACGTGTATTCTTGATTCTTGATTCCGTTTCTTTACGTTTTTGTTTGTATTTAGAAATTCCAGCAGCTTCTTCTATGAATACCCTCATTTCATCGGGTTTAGCTTCAATTAACCCTGAGATCATAGCTTGTTGAACAATTGCATAGCTTCTTGGACCAAGACCGGTGCCTAAGAATAAATTTGTGATATCTTTTCTTCTACATTTAGTTCCATTAAGAAAATATACTGATTGACCGTCCCTAGAGAGCACTCTTCTAGTTGAGATTTCATTATATTGTGATAATTCACCGCCTATTTTTTTATCAGTATTATCAAAAAAAAGCTCTATTGATGCATTACTTACGGGTTTACGTGTGGACGAACCATTAAATATAACGTCTGACATTGATTCACCACGCAGGTATTTTGCAGATGATTCACCCAAGACCCAACGAACAGCATCAATCACATTAGATTTGCCGCAACCATTCGGTCCAACTATGCCAACTAAATTTGAAGGCAGGGTTAGCGTTGTTGGATCAACAAATGTTTTAAAACCAGAAAGTTTAATTTTACTTAGTCGCATAAAAAACTATAAAATTAGTTAGTTCATTTTAAATTAAATAGTATGTATGTACATTATTTATTCAACTACTAAGGTAAATTTATGAGTTTAGAGATTACTTCAGATGATTTAGATGGATTTGAGAATCCAAATATTGAATCAGACTATATTATTAGAATTAAGATTCCTGAGTTTACTTGTTTGTGTCCTAAAACAGGGCAACCCGATTTTGCTACAATCTATATCAAGTATGTTCCGGATCTAAGTTGTATAGAGCTTAAATCTCTAAAACTATACATAACAAAGTATAGGAATGTAGGAGCATTTCATGAAGCCATTACTGATCAAATATTTAATCATTTAAAGGAGGCTTTTTCTCCAAAGTACTTAAATGTACGTTCTAAATTTAATGTCAGAGGTGGCATTTACACAGAAGTTGAATTTCAACATAAAAATGAAAATTGGAAATCTAAGATAGATTTATAAAAAGTTTTTCCAAAAAAACTTCACAAATTAAAAATCAAAAGTATAATCATCTTTTTTCTATACATAGATATACATAATGACAAAAAAGAAAATAACTATAAATAATAATTCACTCATTGAGCAATTTGGCATGAAGCCATATAAGTTGAGAGTTAAAGAAAAATATATGTCTAAAAGACAATTGAATCATTTTAAAAAGATTCTTAACTCATGGAAAGGACAATTAGAACAAGAAGCAGAAAAAACTGTCAACCATATGCAAAAAGACAGTAACAGTCTTGCTGATCCAAATGATAGAGCTACGCAAGAATCTGAATTTGGCCTTGAATTAAGAACTCGAGATCGTGAAAGAAAACTTATAAGAAAAATACAGAGCTCTCTAATTAAAATAGATGACGGGACTTTTGGTTATTGTTCAGAAACTGGTGAACAAATAGGTTTGCAAAGACTTGAAGCCAGACCAGTTGCTGGTCTTACATTAGAAGCACAAGAAAGACGAGAGATTACAGAAAAACAGTTTAATGATAATCGCTAGATTATTTAGCGTCATTATCAATTCGTTTCATTGATAATCTTATTCTTCTTTGTTTGTCTATCTCTATTACTTTGACCTTAATTACTTGCCCCTCTGATAAGACATCATTTACAGATTCAACTCTTTCTTGAGAAATTTCAGAAATATGAACAAGACCGTCTTTTCCTGGAAGGATAGTAACAAAAGCACCAAAGTCCATAATTTTAGCAACCCTCCCTTCATAAATCTTATCAACCTCAACATCAGCTGTTAAAAGTTCAATTTTTTCTTTAGCCATTTGACCTGATGATTGATCAACTGAGGCGATTGTTACCAGACCATCATCATTGATATCAATCTGTGCGCCAGTGACTTCAGTTAAAGATCTAATGGTTGCGCCGCCTTTGCCAATAACATCTCTAATTTTATCTTTTGCAACAGTAATGGTAATTATTGAAGGTGCATAAGGAGAGTAATTTACTGAAGGCTCTTTTATGGCCTCATTCATAATTTTTAAAATATGTAGCTTTGCTTTCTTAGCTTGCTCTAAAGCGTCTTTCATTATTGATTTAGTGATTCCATCAATTTTTATATCCATTTGAAGTGCTGTTATACCATCAGTGGTTCCTGCTACTTTAAAGTCCATATCTCCCAGATGATCCTCATCTCCTAGTATGTCTGTAAGAACTTTATAATTATCACCATCTTTAACTAAGCCCATCGCTATTCCTGCTACATGAGACTTAATAGGAACACCAGCTTGCATTAGTGCCAAACTTGAACCACACACAGTAGCCATAGAACTGGATCCATTAGATTCAGTTATCTCAGACACTAAGCGAATTGTATATGGAAATTTTGTCATATCAGGAAGTACTGCCTCTAAAGATCTTCTAGCTAGTTTTCCATGCCCTATTTCTCTTCTTTTTGGTGATCCTATAAATCCAGTTTCTCCAACTGAATAAGGCGGGAAATTATAATGAAGCATAAACTTATCTTTATATTCACCTTCAAGCGCATCAATGATCTGTGAAGATCTTTCTGTACCTAGCGTAGTCGCTACTAGAGCTTGAGTTTCTCCTCGAGTGAATAAAGCTGAGCCATGTGTTCTTTCTAAAAGATTAAGATCAATAGTTATGTCTCTTACAGTTTCAGTATCTCTGCCGTCAATTCTAGGTTGACCATCAAGAATTCTAGATCTTACAATTTCTTTTTCGATTTGTTTGAATTCACTTTTTATGTCAGATGATTCGTATTCTTCAGATTGATCAATAATTGTTTGCTCAATGTCAGATTTAATTTGATCAAGCTCATTTTGTCTAGACACTTTATCAGCAATTTGATAAGCGCTATTAATTTTACCTGCTGCCACTTCTTCAATTTTATTTTTAAGAGTTTCATCCTTAACTATTTCATCAATGATCCATTTATCTTTACCTGCCTCAGTAACTAATTCTTCAATACCATTAATGATATTTTTAATTTCATTATGTCCAGTCATTACTGCTTCTAGCATAATTTCTTCTGATAATATTTCAGCTTCTGATTCAACCATTAAAATAGCGTCTTTAGTTCCGGCAATAACAAGATCAAGTTTTGAATTCTCCATGTTACTAGCAGAGGGATTAATCACATATTTATTATCTATGTAGCCAACTCTTATACCCCCAATTGGACCGTTGAAAGGTATATCTGATATTGATAATGCTGCTGATGCTCCAATCAGTGACAAGATGTCTGTTTGCACTTCAGGATTGAGGCTGACAACAGTAATAATTACTTGCACATCATTTAAAAAACCGTTTGGAAATGATGGCCTTAAAGGTCTATCAATCAGTCTTGAAATTAATGTTTCTTTTTCTGAAGGTCTGCCCTCTCGTTTAAAAAAACCACCGGGTATTCTCCCTGCAGCATAAGTTTTTTCTTGGTAGTTAACTGTAAGAGGAAACCAACTTTGATCTGGTGATGCCTCTTTTTTTGCAGCAACTGTTGCTAATATTGATGTTCCCTCGCATGAGACAAAAACTGATCCGTTTGCTTGTCTTGCTATTTTTCCTGTTTCAATGGTAACTTTTTGATCATTGATAATGATCTCTTTTGTTATTTTATTCACTATTTGTCCTTTCTATTAAGAGCCTTATTGCTCCATTAGAAATATTTACTTTCTCAATCCTAAGTCAGAAATTATTTGTTTGTATGTTGAAAAATTCTTACTTTTTAGATAATCAAGAAGCTTTCTTCTTTTATTAACCATCATCAAAAGACCTCTTCTTGAATGGTTGTCTTTTTTATGTGTTTTAAAATGGCTTGATAAAGAATCAATTTTCTCGGACAGCAGTGCAACCTGAACGTTTGCAGATCCTGTGTCATCATTTGAAGTTTTGTATTTTTCAATAACTTCTTTCTTTTTCTCGGTTGTTAAA
Organism: Gammaproteobacteria bacterium; assembly: GCA_029941465.1. GTDB lineage: Bacteria > Pseudomonadota > Gammaproteobacteria > Steroidobacterales > UBA11654 > CACPJA01. The sequence continues at coordinate 104,077 of JAPYQN010000001.1, read as the reverse complement.
GTCATTACTTCCGTTTATTGTTATTTTCAAGTCGCTATTCTACATAGATTAATCATTACAACAACAAGATAATACATTAATTAATTTTAAAAACATTCTTGGGTTTGATTTCATTGTCATTATTTAATTGGGCCAAGCCAATAAAATAATTATTTTCATTGTAAATTCTATGAATCAGATGCTGATGTTCATTATTAAGCTTGTATAAAAGCTTTTGACCAAAGCTAAAACGCTCAGAATCAGCTTGGCTCAATCTTATTATTGGTAAATGTCTCAGGCCACAATCAAGTGGTTTTAAATAATTAAGTAGTTCATCGAGAGACTGACACTCTTGTAGTTGATCCCAAGTGGTCATATTTGTATCATTAAAGCCTTCAATCGATACTCTTCTAAGATTTTTGACAGTAGCAACTGTGTTCATTTTTTTTGCTATGTCTTCAATGAGAGTTCTGATGTATGTGCCTTTACTGCAATGAACATTTATATTAATTAAATTATTTGAATATGAATTCAAAGAAATTTCTTTTATAAAAATTTTTCTAGGGAGTCTTTTAATAGTTTGTCCCTTAAAAGCATATTTATATAAAGGCACTCCATTGTATTTGATGGCTGAGTGCATCGGTGGAATTTGGGTTAATTCACCTATAAAAGATTGCAAAACAGTGGTTATTGATTTTGATGTTTTTGGAAGACTAAAATTTTGTGTTTCAATAATTTTACCGTCAACATCTCCAGTGTCAGTTTTAATACCGAATTGCCCTGTGACACGATATGTTTTCGAAGAGTTAGTCAAATAATTTGCAGTTTTTGTTGCTTGTCCAAAACAAATAGGCAACAACCCTGTTGCAAGAGGGTCTAATGTTCCGCAATGTCCCGCTTTAGATGCTCCAAATAATTTCTTAATTTTCTGCAAAATTTTATTTGAAGTGATATTTGTAGGTTTATCTAGTAAAAGAATTCCACTGATGTTATTTACTGTTCTTGTCATCTTCCACGACTTTATCTATAAGTAAATTGATCTTATTAGCATATTCTTCATGGTTATCTACGATGAATAATAAATTTGGTACTTTTTTTATTGATAATGATTTACTAATTTCAGTTTTGAAGAACCCAGATGCCTTAGTTAGTAATTTCTCAAGTGTTTCAAAAGATTCATCTGTATTTAAAGTTGAACAAAAAATCTTAGCAAAACTTAGATCTCTGCTTAAACGTATTTCATCTACACTAATACGTTGCAGTCTCTTGTCTTTGATTTTATGGAGAATAACTTGGCTAATTATTCTTTGTATTTTTGTTTCTAATCTATTGGTTGTTGAATATTCATTAGCCATTTAATTATTTGCTTTCAACAATCCTATAACATTCTATCTGGTCACTAACTTTTACGTCATTATAGTTTTTTATGCCAATACCACATTCAGTTCCCGATTTAACCTCTTTAACGTCATCTTTAAATCGTCTTAGTGACTCTAATTCACCTTCATAAATCACAGTATTGTCTCTTAGTACTCTAATTAGGTTTGATCTTATAACTGTTCCTTCAATAACTAAGCAACCTGCTATTTTTCCTAATGATGGCGAGTCAAAAACATCCTTAACTTCAGCCAAGCCACAAATTTCCTCTTTGATGATTGGTGAGGCCATTCCACTGATCATATTAGTAATATCTTCAATAGTTTCATATATGACGCTGTAATATTTAATGTCTACGGAAGTTTCTTTAATTATTTTTCTTGCTGTATTATCTGCTCTTACATTAAAGCCTATAATAAAAGCATTTGAAGCCTCGGCTAGATTGATATCTGATTCTGTAATACCGCCAACAGAATTTGAAACGATATCAATTTCAACTTCATCAGTGGCAAGTTTCATTAATGAATCTTTTATTGCTTCAGAGCTACCCTGAACATCAGCTTTAATCATTAAAGAGATTGTTTTTTTATCATTTGATCCATTATTCTCCATGAATGTTTTCATCTTAAGAGCTTGCTTATCATTTAAGACATTTTGTTTTCTATTTTCTTTCCTAATTTCTATAATTTCTTTAGCTTGACGTTCAGATTCTACCACCCTCATTTCTTCACCAGTATTTGGTGCTGATGATAATCCATATAGACGCACAGGCATTGAAGGTGTGGCAGCACTAAGTTGTTCACCTGTTTCGTTCAATAATAATCTAGCTCGTCCAAATTCTTCGCCAACAAGCACTAGATCACCTTTATTGAGTTTACCCTCTTTTATTAAAACGGTAGCTACAGCTCCCTTACCGCTTTCAATACCGGATTCTATTACGGATCCTATCGGTCTTCCTTCATTTGGTGCCTTTAAATCAAGAACTTCAGCTTGAAGTAGTATTGTTTCAAGGAGTTCACTAATACCCTCCCCTGTTTGCGCTGATAAATTAACGAATAAGTATTCACCACCTAATTCTTCAGGTAATATTTCTTCTATCATTAATTCATTTCTGACCTTTTCAATGTCTGCTTCAGGTTTATCAATTTTATTTATAGCGACAATAATTGGAACATTTGCCATCTTTGCATGATCTATAGCTTCTTTAGTCTGTGGTTTTACTCCATCATCTGCAGCAACAACAAGAACGACAATATCAGTGATACGAGCGCCTCTGGATCTCATCTGAGAAAAAGCAGCATGGCCTGGGGTGTCAAGAAATGTAATTTTTTTACCATCACTATCAGTTGTGTAAGCACCTATGTGTTGTGTTATGCCTCCTGCTTCATTATCTGTAACTTTAGATTTTCTAATGTAATCCAATAAGGATGTTTTTCCATGATCTACATGACCCATAATTGTCACAACTGGCGGTCTAGTGAACGCTTCATTCTCATTGATTTGTTCATTAAAGATTGAGTCTTCTACAGATCTTTCATCCATTGGGGAGGCCTTATGTCCTAATTCTTCAATAATTAAGATAGCAGTGTCTTGGTCTATATGGTCATTACCCGTAACCATGATGCCTTGCTTAATCAGTACTGATAATACTTCATTAACTTTTATAGCTAGGCTTTGAGCAATTTCTTGAGCTGAAATTGATGACGGTACCATGACATCTTTAACAACTGGTGCTGTTGGTTTTTCAAAAGAATGGGATTGATCAAGTGATGCCGGGTTAACTGATCGTCTAATTTGTCTTTTTTTCTTGCGTTTAAAATTACCTTTAACATGAAGTTCTTCCATTTTAAATGGATCATCTTTAATAGTAGGTCTTGATTTCTTTCTCTTCTTTTTAGAAGTTTTTGTAGGTTGGTCATGAATGCTATGGTCTATTATGGGATCTTTTTTAGTTTCTACTTTTTCTTGGGTCGTTTCTACAGTTTCATTAGAAATTTTATCTTGTGATTCCTTAGCTATTTTCTCTTTTAACTGTTCTTCTTCTTTTTGTTGCTTTAAGTCATCTAATTTTGCTTCTTCGATTAATGATTCTTTGCTTAGATAAGTCTTCTTTTTCCTAATTTCAACATTAACCGTTCTTGATGTTCCAAATCCACCTGCAAGTTTTAATTCGCTTTGTGACCTTCTGTTAACGGTTAATTTTGAGGGTGACTTAATTTCTTTTTTTGTTCCATGACTACCTCTTAAATGATTGAGTAGTGCCATTTTCTGATCATTTGTTATTTCATCTACTTCTTTATCAACGTTAACACCTGCTTCATTAAGCTGTGATATTAGTTTTTCAGAACTAATTTTTAATGCAGTTGCAAGTTTAGATACGGTGGTGTTTGACATAAATACTCTCTAATTATTAGTCGTTATTTTGATCATCTTTAAACCAGTCTGCTCTTGCTTCCATAATAATTATTCCAGCAAGTTCTTCATCAATTCCTTCAATCTCAATGATTTCGTCAACAGATTGATCAGCTAATTTGTCTTTATTATAAATACCTGATCTAGCCAAAGCATAAGCCAACTCTTCAGTAACTGATTCTAGAGACAATAAATCCTCATCAGGCCCATGTTTGTCAAGATCTTCTTCTGTGGAGATTGCTTCAATTAGTAGTTGATCTTGTGCTCTTTCTCTTAGTTCATTGACTAGTTTTTCATCAAATCCATCAATTTTTTCTAGTTCAGAAACAGGAACGTATGCCACTTGCTCTATACTAGCAAATCCTTCTTGTGCTAAGAGAATTGCAACGTCTTCTCCTACTGATAAAGTTTCAACAAATAGATCAGAAACATCTTTTAATTCTTGGTCATCTTTTTCTAATGCTTCAGTTTCACTCAAGACATTAAGTTTCCAGTTTGTTAACTCACTTGCTAAACGAATATTTTGACCTCCTCTGCCGATTGCTTGTGATAATTTTGCTTCTTCTACGGCAATATCCATACTATTATTTTCTTCATCAACGACAATAGAAACAACATTTGCTGGTGACATCGCATTGACAACATATTGAGCAGTATTGTCAGACCAAAGAATAATATCGATTCGTTCACCATTGAGTTCGTTAGACACTGCTTGGACTCTTGAGCCACGCATGCCCACACAAGCTCCTACGGGATCAATTCTTTTATCATCAGATTGAACAGCAATTTTCGCTCTCAATCCAGGGTCTCTTGATGCGCCAACAATACTAATTAGATTTTGTGTAATTTCAGGAACTTCTAGTTTGAATAACTCAATTAAAAATTCAGGCATAATTCTAGAAAGAATTAATGGTGGACCTTTTAGATCAGTATTAATATCTTTTAATATTGCTTTTATCCTGTCTTGAGGTCTTATCGCTTCTTTATATATCATCTCACGTCTCGGTAGAAAGGCTTCAGCATTATTACCGATGTCAATATAAAAACCATTACGATCCATCCGTTTAACAACGCCACTAACAAGTTCACCAACATTGTCTTTAAATAGCTCTATAGTCTTTTGTTTTTCAGCTTCTCTGACTTTCTGGACAATAACTTGTTTTGCTATTTGTGCGCCAATTCTTCCAAAATCAACAGATTCAATTTCTTCATGTACAAATTCTCCTGGATTAGCATTCTTATCAACATCTACCGCATCAATCATTCTCAATTCAATATCAGGATCTTCCAACTCTCTTGAATCATCAGCGAAAACCATCCAGCGTCTATAAGTTTTATAATCTCCTGTTTCTCTGTCAATCGTCACCTTGACATCCATGGTATCTGCATATTTCTTTTTAGTAGCTGATTCAATTGCATTTTCAATTGCTTCGAAGAGTACTTCTCTATCTACGTCCTTAGCTTCAGAGACTGCATCCACAACTTTTATAATTTCTGCTGCCATTTTTTTCCTCGTTATTTATAGTTAGGAACGATTCGACATATATCTATCAAATCGATATCAATTAAAATATCTTTATTATCTTCAGTAATTTCTACTTTATTACCATTTCTTGATTTCAACTGACCTTTAAAGTTTCTTCTATCATCAGCTTTATTCTTTAGTTTAATTTTGACTGTTTGTCCTCTGAATCTATCAAAATGTTCTTTAGTGATTAATTTACGATTTAAGCCAGGTGAAGAGACTTCTAGTAGATAATCATCATCTTCTTTCAATTCCAGTATAGGAGTAATGACTTTAGTGGCCTTTACACAATCATCCATTGTAATACCGTCACTGTGATCGATAAAAGTAACTATTTTAAGCCCTCTTTTATTTGGGCTGCATTCTATTTCCATTAACTCGTAACCAATTAAATTAATGGATTTTTCAATCTTCTCTATAATTTTACTATCTAAACTATTCATTACTCTCCAACAAAAATAAAGCCCCAGACGGGGCCTAACCAAAAATGGTAGCGGGGGTAGGATTTGAACCTACGACCTTCGGGTTATGAGCCCGACGAGCTGCCAGACTGCTCCACCCCGCATCTGTGGGAAAGATACTAATCTTTTTTTATCAATCAATCAATATAAATGGAGAAATTATCGACTTACAAAAATCAATCATTGGAGAAGGATAAAGCCCCATTAACAGTATCATCACACCAATTATTGATAGTGTTGACTTTTGTATTAATGTAGATCCTTTTTGCATAACAGGCAGTTCTGTTTTTTCAAAATACATATACCAAACGACCCGTAAATAGTAAAAAGCTGCAATTACCGACATAATAATTGCAGTGATGCTAACAGATAACATTCCGGCATTTAATAGTTCAGAAAGGACAATCCATTTAGCATAAAAGCCTATAAAAGGTGGTATACCTACCATACTAAACATGCTGAACAACATTATTAAGGCAATCCAGGGGTGTGATGAGTTTAAATCTTTTATATCAGAGAGTGTCACAATTGATCGATTTTTATTGGATAGAACCTCAAGACACATAAATGCGACTGAGGTCATTAATATGTATATCAAAAGATAGAATAAGGATGCTTGGGCGCCTTCTAAAGATCCAATTGATATAGCAATCAAAACAAATCCCATGTGCCCAATTGCTGAATAGCCAAGGAGTCGTTTGAGGTTAGATTGTGAAATTGCTATTAAATTACCAAAAATTAGTGACATGAGGCCTAGGACTAATATTAAGATGGTCCAAAATTCAGTAACCGCTATAAATGATGTAATTAGGAGTCTATATATAAGAGCAAAGGCACCTATTTTTGGGACTGTAGAAATAAACAGAGCTACTGAGTTACTAGATCCTTGGTAGGAATCAGGAACCCAACTATGAAAGGGGAAGGCTCCGAATTTGAACGCAATCCCGCATATAATAAAGGCTAAAGCCAACTGCAGTTCTATAGAATTATTGATATCAGGGTTACTAAAAATAGTTAATGATAAGGTTTGATATAAGCCATATATCAATGAAGTACCGTATAAAAAAAATGCTGAAGCTATGGCTCCTTGAATAAAGAATTTCATTGCTGATTCTGTAGCAATCTCTGATGATCTTTTAGAAGCTACAAGCCCATACATCGAAAGTGTCAAAGTTTCTAACCCAAGATAAAGCGTTAGTAAATTATTGGCAGAACATAGTATTAAAACCCCAAGGACAGCAAATAGTTCAATTAAAATTATTTCGCTATCAGCATTTAATTTATCTGTATTTGTTCCTAAGATGACAATAAGAGTGGTAATAAAAGTGACTAATTTTAGCCCTGTTGCTAAATTATCAACTCTGAAATGATTATTAAAAATATCAACAGAGTTTTCACTAAATAATATTAATGATACAAAAATACAGGCCATCATAGCTGCACTTCCAATTAAAACACCTGAATATTGTCTTAGATTTTTAGCAAGACTATTAATGAGTACTAATAAGCAAATACAAGAAGTTATTATTAATTCTGGAAGGATAAAATATAATTCGTTAATTAACATGGTATTGCTATGTTCCAGTTATAAATAGTGTGAGTAAATTAATTGATTCATTCATCAAATCAATTAATGGCTTAGGCCAGACACCCAAAATTAATATTGATAATGCAAGTAATCCTAATGAAATAGATTCAAGTTTATTCATATCATTTAATTGATTTATTTTTTCGTTTTTTACAGGACCAAAAATCACTCTTTTTATCATCCACAATGTATAAGCCGCACCTATAATGAGTGTAAGAGCAGATAAGCTAGCTATAAAACCATTGGCTTTAAAGGCGGCTAAAATAACTGTCAGTTCTCCAACAAAACCTGATGTTCCTGGAAGTGCTGCATTTGCAAGTGCAAAAAATACCATAAGAGTTGCAAATTTAGGCATTGTTGTCACTATTCCCCCGTAATCATTTATTTCTCTGGTGTGTAGGCGATCGTACATTACTCCTATTGATAAGAATAATGCTGCTGATATCAGGCCATGTGAGATCATTTGAATCATTGCACCGTTAATGGCCAAGTTTATGGTGGCAGGATTTAAAGCGTTGCCTTCAATGAAAAATACAAAACAACCCAATGTCACAAATCCCATATGAGAAATAGAAGAATAAGCAATAAGTTTTTTCATATCAGTTTGAGCAATAGCAACTAAACCAATGTATATGATGGCAATCAATGACAGAGTAATCATTAATGGTGCAAGTGTCATAGAGCCTTCTGGTGAAATGGGTAAACTGAATCGTAATAAACCGTAACCACCCATTTTTAAAAGCACAGCAGCTAAAATAACAGAACCACCTGTGGGTGCCTCAACATGTGCATCTGGAAGCCATGTATGAACTGGCCACATAGGTATTTTTACTGCAAAAGCAAATAAAAAAGCCATAAAGATAACAATTTGTTGATTGACCTGTAGTGGCAGATAATAAAAATCTGTGATCAAGTAACTTCCAGATTTTAAATACAAATAGATTATGGCAATTAACATGAACACCGAACCAAGGAAGGTATAAAGAAAGAACTTAACGGTGGCATATATTCTGTTTTTACCACCCCAAACTCCAATGATAAGAAACATTGGAATCAGCATAGCTTCCCAGAAAACATAAAATAAAAAAGCATCCATTGCTGAAAAGACACCTACCATTAGACCTTCAAGAAGTAAAAAGGACGCCAAATATTGGTGAAGTTTATTTTTTGATGTTGTTTTAGCTGTGTATATGACAATAGGGGTGAGAAACGTAGTTAACAGAATTAGTGGTAATGAAATACCGTCAATGCCTAAATGATAATTAATATTGAATCGTTCAATCCATTGGGTTTTAAGTACAAATTGGAATCCTGAGGTGGTTGGGTCAAATAAATACAAGACATATACAGAAAGACCAAAAACAAGGATTGAAATAAACAGAGAAATTTTATATGAAAGCTCAGATCGTTTTTCACCCAAAGCAACAATAATTAGGGCCGTTAAGATTGGTAGCCAAATTATTTGGTCAACTATCATGAGGCCATTCCAATTTTGTTGATGATGACCCAACCTAAAAAGACTGACAGACCTAACATCATCATCAATGCATAATGATAGATATAACCTGATTGAAGCAGTTGGGCTTTATTTGATAGCGATTCAATTTTTCTTGCTGTTCCGTTGACAATATAATTATCAATAAACTTAATATCTCCTAAATTCCAGAGGCTATTTCCAAGTGAACTAAAAAATTTAGCTAGGATATTTTCATACAGATAATCAAAATAATATTTTTCCCTAAGGAGTTTGTATATAGGTTTAAATGTTAGAGCTAATTTGTTTGGTATTTCTGGCTGTTTTATGTAGAACAAATAAGCAACTCCAATACCTGATATGGCTATATAAGTTACCGGACCTGAAAGAGCGTGGGTTAAGAAATGTAGTGAATCTGTGAATTCATAACCAAATAGTTCTATCGATGTGGGTTGGACAATAGAATTTGAAAAAAAGCTGTCAAAGACCATAGGCCCCACTGTTGGCCAAGCCACAAACACAGAAGGTATAGATAGTAGTATTAATGGCAACACAATGGATAACTGAGGTTCCTGCACATTATTGTTGTGTTCACTTAGTGGTCCATGAAAGACAATGAATAACAGTCTAAATGAATACAAAGAGGTGACAAAGACCCCGATTAACACACAATAATAAGCGAATTCATGAGCATAGACTGTTGAATGTGCCACAGCTTCAATTAAAGCGTCTTTAGAGAAAAACCCTGAGAACCCTGGGAAACCAATTAAGGCTAAAGTTCCTATCAGTGAGGTGGTGTAAGTCACTGGTAAACGTTTTCTTAGGCCACCCATATTTCTGATGTCTTGTTCATGATGTAACGCAACGATCACTGAACCAGCAGCTAAAAATAATAAAGCTTTAAAAAAGGCATGCGTCATAAGATGAAACAGGCTAGCTGAATAAGCTGATACTCCTGCTGCAACCACCATATAACCCAATTGCGATAGTGTTGAATAAGCAATTACACGCTTGATATCAAATTGCACAAGCCCCAACAAACCAGTAGTTATAGCTGTAATAGAACCGATAATGAGTACAAAAGAGAGAGCCGATTCTGATAATTCAAACAAAGGTGACATTCTTGCCAACATAAACACACCAGCTGTTACCATTGTTGCAGCATGGATTAATGCAGAAATTGGTGTTGGGCCTTCCATAGAGTCGGGTAGCCAAACATGAAGTGGCATTTGAGCTGATTTACCCATGGCGCCGCCAAACAATAAAATACAAGCCAGTGTTAAAGCTGAAACTGACAAGTTTTCTGTAATGAAGAAGAGTTGGTTGTTAATCATTGGGCCGCTACTAAAGACAGTTGAATAATCAAGAGAGCCCGATAGAGAAAATAATAATGCTATACCCAGTAGTAAAAACATATCCCCTACTCTATTGATAATGAAGGCTTTAAAATTGGCTTTTATTGCTGATTCCTTAGTGAACCAAAATCCAATTAATAAATAGGACATGACTCCAACAGCTTCCCAGCCAAAGAATAACTGAAGAAAATTATTTGCCATAACAAGCGATAACATTGCAAAGGTAAATAATGATATGTAACTAAAGAATCGGTGATAACCGGGGTCATCATGCATGTAACCTATGCTATAGATATGCACCATTAGTGAAATAAACGTCACAACCACCATCATGCTGGCAGTTAAGTTATCGATTAATAAACCTATGTTGAATGAATATGATCCAATTTCTAACCATCGGTAAATATTCTGATTAAAAATTAAATCGGGTTGATTTAGGATGGTGTAAAGAATATATGATGAAATAAGAAAGGAGGCTAGAACACTGAATATAGTTACAGTATTAGTGAAGGTTTTGCCGGTGGTCTTACCAAGAAATCCAGCTAAGATCCCTCCAATTAAAGGAACAACTAAAACCAAAACACTTAATTGATATAACATTTAATTTCTCAATGAATTTAGTTCTTGCACGTCAATAGTCTTTTTATTTCTATATAAAGCGACAAGGATTGCTAAACCAATAGCCGCTTCTGCAGCAGCGACTGTAAGTATAAAAAACACAAAAATTTGTCCTGCTAAATCCTGATTAAAATAAGAAAAGGCAATAAAGTTAAAGTTAACTGCGATGAGCAGTAGTTCAATACACATCATAATGATGATGATATTTTTTCTGTTAATAACAATACCAATCACACCTATAGAAAAGATAATTGCTCCAAGGGTTAAATATGATTGTAGGGTAAGCATAATTATTTAGTTTCTTTCAGATCAACCAATTTCATGCGTTTTTTTGGATCAACATTAATTTGTTCTGATGCGACTTGTGTTTTAAGATTCTTTCGAGGTCTAAGAGTCAATGAAATAGCCACAATAATGGCCAGTAACAAAATAAATCCAGCTATCTCAAAGTCAAGTATGTAATTTGTGAATAATTCAGTTCCTAATAATAAGGTATTACCCATTTGGCTTGACTGTTGAATAACTGTTGATGAAGTAGAGAACTGGCTTGAATTGATCCAAATGATTGTGATCAGTTCAGCGACAATTATTAATCCAATAAATACTGCAAAAGGAGCTACGGAATTAAAAGACGATTTTTCTGTCTCTTTATTAATATTCAACATCATAATAACAAACAAGAAAAGCACCATAACGGCACCGACATAAACCAATATAAGCACTATTGCTAAAAATTCAGCTTCAAGAAGCAGCCAAAGAAAACCACTGGTGATGAAGCTAAGAATAAGAGATACAGCTGAGTATACTGGGTTTCTAAAAAGCACTACTGCTAATGATGAACAAATAAGTACCGAAGAAAAACTATAAAATATTAACTCTTTTATCATTTGTATTCAGAATCCTTGGCTTTGTCATCTATTGTTTGTTGACGGTATTTATCACCGGTAGCCAACAGCATTTCTTTAGTTTGAATTCGTTGGTGGTTTGCAGTCATGTGATATTCAAAAATATTAGTTTCAACAATTGAATCAACAGGGCAAGATTCTTCACAGAATCCACAATAAATACATTTGAAGGCATCAATTTCAAACTTAGTGGCTCTTCTTGAGCCGTCATCACGTTCTTCTGACTCAATGGTGATAGCTTGTGCTGGACAGACTGCAGAACAGAGTTTGCAAGCTATACATCGTTCTTCACCATTGTCGTACTTCATCAAGGCTAATTTACCTCTAAACCTTGGTGATAAGGGTGTTTTAACTTCAGGATACTGAATTGTTACTTTTTTTCTAAAAAAAGCTTTTAGTGTGACTGCAAAGCCTTTAATAAAGTCAATTAAGGTTATTTTTTTTATTACCCTTAATAAGCTCATGACAGACTCCATGGGCCAATTTCAAGTACGAACATCACGCATTCAACGCCAATCCAAATAATTGTAATCGGGATGAGCACTTTCCATCCAAGTGTCATTAATTGGTCATAACGATACCTTGGAAACGAGGCTCTTAACCAAACAAAAACAAAAAGAAAAAACAGAGTTTTAAGTAATAACCAAAAAATACTTGGTTGAGTTAAAAAGTCTAAATAAGTACTCTCAAAAAGAGTAAAACCAGAAAAAATACTTTCCCATCCTCCCAGAAACATGATGGAGGTAAGAATTGATATTAGTGCCATATTAATGTATTCAGCCAAAAAGAATATTGCAAAGCCCATTCCTGAGTATTCAACATGAAAACCAGCAACAATTTCCGCTTCACCTTCTGATAAGTCAAAAGGATGACGATTAGTTTCTGCTATACCGGAAATAAAATACACAATAAATAAAGGAAATAAAGGAATCCAAAACCAATTAAAAATACCGCCACTTTGGGCTTCAACAATTACCCCAAGTTTTAAACTACCTCCAGCCATGAGAACCCCGACCAATGCAAAACCCATAGCTATTTCATAGGCAACCATTTGTGCAGCAGCTCTCATTGAACCTAAAAAAGCGTATTTTGAATTAGAGGCCCAACCTGCAAGGATTACGCCATATACACCAAAAGAAGTTAAAGCAAGTAAATAAAGTAAACCAGCATCAATATCAGCAATAATAAAATGGGGGTTTAGGGGCACAACAGCCCATGCTGCTAGAGCTGGAACTAGAAGTAATATGGGTGCGAGCAAAAATAAGAATTTATCTGATTTAGCTGGGATGATAATTTCTTTTAATAACAATTTTAAAGTGTCAGCTATTGATTGGAGTAAGCCAAATGGCCCAACTCTATTTGGCCCAATTCTTGAATGCATATAGGCAAGAACTTTGCGTTCGAAATAAACCAAAAAAACCACAGTTAGGATCAAACCGATTAGAACAATGACAATTTTTATCATTGAAATTATTACCCCGATAGCTTGGGGTGTTAAAAAATCAAATACAGATGAAATAATTTCTTCCATGGCGCTAGGTGTTTGATTGTGATTCTTTGGTTTGTTGTAGAGGTTTAGATCGTCTTAAGATGGGATCAATGTTGTACATATTGAATGTGTTAGTAGTTACAACTGGACTTGAATTACTGGCCTTAACTGGAAATTCTTTAATATAGTTACGGTTAGCTATCGATTGATCAATAAATGATTCTAAATCATTAATAAAATCATTGAAGTTTGGAATTTCTAAGTCACGTTCATTGACTAAATCCATTAATAATTCTTCATTGCTATAGTAATTATTAGGCATTAATAACTCTTGATTAAAGTTCTGAACCTGGCCTGTTAGATTAATAAAAGAACCTTTTGATTCATAGGCAGTATTAATAGGAATGATTATGTCTGCATGTTCATTAATTACTGATTCCATAAATGAGTTAAATACTACGACTTTTTTAGATCCTTTTAAGGCTTCATTAAGAAGCTGATCATATAGGCAGTCATCTATTTCCAGTCCATATAAGATCAAAAGATCATGGTGGCTAGATGCTATTTCTAGTGCATTCAAACCTGGCTCTGAGGATTGACCTAAAAGATTTCTATGAGGGATACACCCAGTAATATAAGCACCAACTGAATTTGCTCCGCTTGTTAATTCACCTAGATTAGAATTAGTTAAGGACGCAAGAATATTGATATAACTTCTTATTAAAGAAAAATCAGAGTGACTTCTCGACACAAGACCATTCAGTAACAAGGTATTTGTTTTTGTGAATAGTAAGCGTGCTATTTGATTATGAGTAACAGTGGGCTCAGTTAAGTTATTTAGTTGTTCTTGTATATGCTGTGGGACATCCATTTTAGCAATGGAAGCAGCTGCCTTAACAACTAAACCAATATTCTCAACCAATGATTCAGTGTCACTAATCATGTAATCAGTGATTGGGAAATGATATTCCCTTAGAGCAATGTCTATAAAATGAATTGATGCACCCTTATCTGCAGCTTTTTTTACCCAATGCGATATCAAAGGGGTTTCGCGTCTTAAATCAGATCCTATCACAAAGATCGTCTCCATTTCCCCAATAGTCTTTAGCTCAATATTAAGATGAGGAAATAGTGGATCTAGAGTATCACCTGAGAAATCAACTTGACTGATTCTATGATCAATATTCTTAATTCCAAGTTGAGATAAATAATTTGAAAAAATAAATTGTTCATTTAAAGAAACTGATGGTGATATTAATGCAGCAATTTTGTCTGTCTTATTAGATTGTATGAGAGAAGAAATAATTGCATTCAGTTGCCGCCTCGAATCTTCAATCGTGCTATTAGTTAAAGTTCCATTGGTTCTAATCAGAGGAGTTGTTAGCCGATCCTCTGAATAAATTCCATCAAAACCAAATCGATCTCTATCAGCGATCCAGGTTTCATTGATGTTTTCATTCTGCATTGGAACAATACGCTTAATTTTATTATTTTTAACATGCATGTAGAGGTTTGTGCCTACACAGTCGTGCGGTGAAACACTTTTAATCTGATCCATTTCCCAAGTTCTGTCTGTATAACGATAAGGCTTGTTGTTTAATGCGCCGACGGGGCATAGGTCAATAATATTACCTGAAAGTTCATGGTTAACTGTTTGTTTAATAAAAGTGCTGATATTTGATGTTTCACCTCGTCCCATAGTGCCTAATTCTTGGATACCAGCAACCTCAGAACCAAATCGCGTGCATCTTGTACACATAATACATCTCGTCATATCAGTTGATATCAATGGTCCTAAGTCATCATTAGGTTTTGTTAGTTTTTGCAGATCAAATCTAGAATTATTTTTCCCATAAGCATAAGCCAAATCTTGAAGTTCGCATTCACCACCTTGGTCACAAATAGGGCAATCCAGTGGGTGGTTAATGAGAAGAAATTCCATGGTTGATTGTTGTGCAGTTTTAGTTGAATTAGATAAAGTATCAATAACCATTCCGTCAGTAACTGGAGTGGCACATGCTGGTAGTGCATTACTAGAATTCTCAACTTCTACTAGACACATTCTGCAGTTTGCAGCAATCGAAAGTTTCTTGTGATAACAAAAACGAGGAATATAAATGCCTAATTCATCTGTAATTTCTATCAATATTCTGCCTGCATCAACACTATGAAGAACATTATCAATAGTTATGTTTACTTTGTTATCACTCATATTATGCCGCTATCGATTTACCTTTGTTTTTAATCATGTATTCAAATTCATCAAAGAAGTGTTCAATAAAACTTTGTACAGGCCAGGCAGAAGCATCACCAAATGCACAGATGGTGTTACCCTCAATTCTGTTAGCCACATCAACTAATAATTCAAGATCATTAATTTTTCCATTGCCTTGTGTGATTCGATCTAAAATTCTATAAAGCCAACCTGTGCCTTCTCTACATGGTGTGCATTGTCCACAGTTTTCAGCAAAATAAAATCTTGAAATTCTTTTTAATAGTTCGACCATGCAGGAGCCTTCTGCAATGACAATAACTGCGCCAGTACCTAATGCAGATCCTGCTTTTTGGAGTGATTCATAATCCATAGTGCAGTTCTGAATAATCTCACCTGGTAAGATTTTTGTAGAAGAACCACCTGGTATAACTGCTTTAAGAGATTTATCATTCTCCATCCCACCTGCATAATCTAAAAGTTCACTGAATGAAATACCCAATGGCAATTCATAATTACCTGGCTTGTTAATATGACCAGACACAGAAAATATAATAGTGCCAGGGGATTTTTCAGTTCCAAAAGATGAAAACCATTCTGGTCCATTTTGAATGATTTTAGGGATGCTGGCTAAAGTCTGGGTGTTGTTAACAGTTGTTGGTTTCCCGTAGAGACCAAAATTAGCTGGAAAAGGAGGCTTAAATCTCGGCTTACCTTGTTTACCTTCCAAAGACTCTAATAACGCTGTTTCCTCTCCACAGATATAAGCGCCAGCTCCTAAAAAATTATGTAGATTAAAATTTATACCTGAATCAAGAATATTTGTTCCCAATAAGCCTAATTCATAAGCTTCATGAAGGGCTTGTTCTATACGAGGAAAGCATTCAATCATGAATTCCCCTCTTACATAGTTGTAACCTACCGTTGCCCCCATTGCAAAACCAGCAATAGCCATGCCTTCAATCAAAGCATGGGGGTTGTATTTTAAAATATCTCGATCATGACAGGTTCCAGGTTCGCTTTCATCTGAATTACAAACAATGTATTTTTGTTGGCTTGTTTCAGGCATAAAACTCCATTTCTTTCCTGTCGGAAAGCCAGCACCACCTCGACCCCTAAGTCCTGATTTACTAACAGCATCAATAATCTTTTCTGGTGAGTGTTTATTTATTTGATCAGTGAGTATTGATTTCCATGTTTGATAACCACCAGATGATAGATAAGCTTGAATTGACCATGGGTCTTGTCCATTAATATTAGAGAAAATCACTTGGTTTAAATCAGTCATTATTTTTCTCCAAATCATTTAATATCTGATCAACAGTTTTGATATCAAGGTTTTCGATGTAATGATGATCAAGCATCATCATAGGAGCTCCTGTACATGCGGCTAAACATTCCTCTTCATTTTTGAGAAAAATTTTACCGTCTATGGTGGATTGACCGGCTTTAATATTTAATCTTTTTTCTATGTGTTGAAGAATATTGTCTGAACCTCTAAGCATGCATGAAATGTTTGTACAAACAGCAATCTCATGTTGACCAACAGGTTTAGTTTGGAACATTGAATAAAAAGTTGCGACTTCAAATACTTGTATCTTTGGTATGTCTAAATAATCAGCCACGTCATTCATTAACTCAGTCGTTAAATAACCTCTGTTATGATGCTGAACAGCATGCAATGAGCTAAGGATTGCAGATCGTTGTTTACCTTCTGGGAATTTATGAATCCAGTGATCTATCTCATCTTTTATTTTACTATTTAACATAGAAATCTCGTTTAACGATCAATTTCTCCAAAGACAATATCCAGTGTTCCAATAATTGAAACTACATCAGCTAACATATGGCCTTTAGACATTTCATCAATTGCTGCAAGATGAGAAAAACTTGGCGGCCTAACTTTCATACGATAAGGCTTATTGGCGCCATCTGACATTAAAAAGACACCAAACTCACCTTTCGGGTGTTCGATTGCAGAGTACACTTCACCTTTGGGAACTGAATAACCTTCAGTAAAAAGTTTAAAGTGATAGATTAGTGATTCCATATCATGCTTCATGTCCGAGCGTTTTGGACTTGCATAACGATTGTCATCAATTATAACTGGACCAGGATTATCTCTCAGCCACTGTATACATTGCTGAATAATAGTATTTGATTGTCGCATTTCCTCAACTCTAACAAGATAGCGATCATAACAATCCCCATTTAGACCAATGGGTATTAAGAAATCGAGTTCTTCGTAAACCTCATAGGGTTGCTTACGTCTGAGATCCCATTCGACGCCTGAACCTCTTAACATAGGTCCTGTGAAACCTAAATCTTTCGCTCTGTCTGGTGTAACCACACCGATATCAACTGTTCGTTGTTTCCAAATTCTATTATCAGTGAGTAGCGTTTCATATTCATCAACCAGTGAAGGAAACCTATCAGTAAAATCTTCTATAAAATCTAATAAAGACCCTTCTCTATTGTAATTTAGTCGTTTAACTTTTTTTTCAGAGATGTATCGATTAGCTTGATATTTAGGCATCTGTTCAGGGAGATCCCTGTAAACACCACCTGGTCTATAATAAGTGGCATGCATTCTTGCTCCAGAAACAGCTTCATAACAATCATAGAGGTCTTCTCGTTCTCTAAAACAATAAAGAAATAAAGCCATAGCTCCAATATCTAAGCCATGACATCCCAACCACAGTAGATGATTCATAAGTCGGGTAATTTCATCAAACATTACTCTAATGTATTGGGCACGTTTAGGAGGAGTAATACCCAAAAGGTTTTCGATAGCTAAAACATAAGGATGTTCACAACACATCATGGACACATAATCCATCCTGTCCATATAACCAATTGAATGGTTATAGGGTTTTATTTCTGCTAGTTTTTCAGTTCCTCTATGAAGAAGACCAATATGTGGGTCAAGGTTCTTAACAACTTCACCGTCCAGTTCCATAATTAATCTTAAAACACCATGAGCTGCTGGGTGTTGGGGGCCAAAATTTAAAGTGAGGTTACTTTCTGTCATTTTTATCTCTAATTACTTTAGGAACACTTGGGCGTGTACTGATGCTGACAGGTTGATAAATAACTCGCTCTTCTTCTTCATCATAAACAACCTCTAAGTTTCCATTGGTTGGAAAGTCTTTTCTAAAGGGGTGCCCAATAAAACCATAGTCGGTGAGAATTCGTCTTAAATCAGGGTGTCCTTTAAAATGGATACCCATTAAATCAAAGGCTTCACGTTCGAACCAATTAGCAGAGTTCCATATTTTATTTATAGATGGAACACTGGGAGGATTTGACTCAGTGGTAAAGACTTTTAAAGTAAGTCGTTTGTTATAAGAAATAGATAGTAACTGGTAGAACACAACAAAGCGATCAGTGAAGGTCTCATCAGCTTCAGGGATAATTGTTTGTTTCACAGCTCTGGAGTAGCCTGAATTTGTGGCATCATTAGTTGTCCAATCAGCTTCACCGTAAGTTAGATAGTCTACTGCACAAACATCAATTAACATTGAGTAATCGAGGTCTGAATCAGTTTTGAGGATTTTACATACATTGATAAAATCTGCCTGATCTATTTGCAAGATTAAATTATGTTCATTATCTAAAAAAGCTACATTAAAATCTGAGAGCTTATTATTAATTATGTCAATGTTTGAATTCTTATCCATTAGTAATTGATTCTTCTGCTTTAATTTTTTTCTGTAGTTCAATAATTCCGTTTATTAGTGCTTCTGCAGTGGGTGGACAACCTGGAACGTATATGTCGACAGGTATGATTTGATCACAGCCTCTAACTACTGAATAAGAATGATGATAATAGCCACCACCATTAGCACAAGAACCCATGGAAATAACCCATTTAGGTTCAGCCATTTGATCATAAATCCTCCTTAATGCAGGGGCCATTTTATTGACTAATGTGCCAGCAACAATCATTACATCTGATTGTCTCGGGCTCGGTCGGTAAAAAACTCCAAATCGATCAGTATCATATCTTGCAGCAGCAGAATGCATCATTTCAATACCACAGCATGCTAACCCTAAGGTGACTGGCCACATTGACCCAGTTCTTGCCCAGTTAACTAATTTATCAACCGAGGTGGTAAGAAAGCCAGGACCTTGTTGATCAATAATTTCATTGTTTTTATCGGTTAATCCCATTCAAGTGCACCTTTATTCCATTCATAGATAAAGCCAATCACTAACACCAATAGAAAAATGATCATAGCAATTAGGCCAGTCATTCCAATTTGTTTAAGTGCAATAGCCCAAGGAAATAGAAATGCAATTTCTAAGTCAAAGATAATAAATAGGATTGCAACCAGATAGTATCGTACATCGAACGGAATTCTAGCATCTTCAAATTCTTCGAAACCACATTCATATGGCGATAGCTTAGCTTTTGATTTATTTCCTTTACCGAAAAGGAAGCCTAAAAGAAGCAGCAAAGCACCAAGGAAGGCAGCTACTCCAATAAAGATTATAATTGGCAGATAATTCTCTAACATAGTGTTAATCCGAACAGTACCAAGTTTATTTCTCAAAAAACGAGTGTATTGTATCAGCTTTTATTAAAAATAAAATGCCTAACGTATTCAAATACTTAGGATTAAAATAAATTAAGTAATTATTATATATTATTAATATATGTGAATATCATGTGTATAAAAATATGTTGCAAATAATGTTTATATTATTCATTGATTTACGTGGGTAGATTATTGATTATTTTAGATTATGCCGATGGCCGGACTCGAACCGGCACAGCTTTCGCTACTGCCCCCTCAAGACAGCGTGTCTACCAGATTCCACCACATCGGCTCTTTTTATAATCTAATCTTCGGGAATTTGAGGAGTCGCTATATTTGTAACTTCATTAATTTCTTCGATTGTTACTGGATTAATATTATCTAGGATACTATTTGTTTGTACGCTACCTTTATTAAGATAGGCAAGTGTTAAACTTGTAATAAAGAAGATGGCAGCTAATACGGCCGTTGATCTTGATAAGAAATTTGCTGAACCTTTGGACCCAAATAACGTGCCTGAGGCTCCTGCACCAAATGCAGCTCCCATGTCAGCTCCCTTACCTTTTTGCAAAAGTATTAATACAACTATTAAGATGGCTGTTACCACATGGAAACTAAGCAGCAAAGAATTGATGTTATTCATTATTTATTTCCTTAGCAATTTTATAAATCTTATTAAACTCATTTGCGTCCAAAGATGATCCTCCAATTAATGCACCATTGATATGACTCATTTTAAATAAATCATAAGCGTTATTACTGTTTACACTTCCGCCATAGATTATAGCTATTTTTTTACTTTGAATAGAATCTATTTTATCTAGAGTTCCATGAATGAAACTATGAACTTCATTTGCAATTTCAGGCGTTGCAGTTTCACCAGTACCTATTGCCCATATTGGTTCATAAGCAATCAAAAACGGATGGTTACTTAAAATTTCTTTATTTATAACTGATAAGATTTGATTTTCTATATGGTTAAAAGTTTCTTCTTTTTGTCGTTGATCTAACGATTCACCAACACACAATATAGGCTTTAAGTTAGCTGATACAGCCGTGTTAAATTTTTTTCTAATAATTTCGTTAGTTTCAACGTGATAATCTCGACGTTCAGAATGACCTATAATTACATATTCAACATTAAGATCTTTTAGCATGGATGCTGATACTTCGCCTGTATAGGCGCCATCAGTGTTAAACGAAATATTTTGTGCCCCCCTGATTACATTCTTTGGTGCCATTGCATCTACTGTATTTAAGTAGCAATCAGCAGGACAAATAATGATTTTTACATCTTCATCTATATCCTCATTCATTGAAGCAAAAAAAGTTCTAGTAAATTCCTTAGAACCGTTCATTTTCCAATTAGCTGATATAAAGTATTTATTCATGTTATTTACTTATTTCTTTGATCAGATCATTAACTTGTTTAATTATGTCTTCATTTTCAGACTCAATAAGAATTCTGATTAATGGCTCAGTTCCAGATTTTCTAATAATCACTCGGCCATCATCAATTAGTTTTGATGCTTTAGCTTGAAACGCTTCAATATTTTTTGTTTCAATATTTTGAATATCTAGATTAATATTTTGTTGTTTTACTAACGTTAGCTCCCTTATCAGTTCACTTATAACAAGTTTTTTATTTAATGATTCTTTAATTATAATAAGTGCTGTTAATAACCCATCACCAGTTGGTAAATATTCAAGATTAATTATATGACCAGATGTTTCTCCTCCAATAATAGATCCTGTTGATTGCATCATTTTATAAACGTTCTTATCCCCTACATCAGATCTAAGTAATTCTATATTTTTCTTATTTAATGATTTATCTAATCCTGAATTAGTCATTACTGTTCCTACTACTTTGGAATTAAACGATGGGTTATCAATGTTTGCAATAGTTAAGATGAAAAGAATCTGATCCCCATCTAATATTTCTCCTTGTTCATCGATAATTAATATTCTGTCAGCATCACCATCAAGTGCTATTCCTAGATCAGAATTTGTAGCTTTAACAGTGTTTTTAATTGTTTCTGGGAATGTGGAACCACAATTTTTGTTGATGTTATATCCATTAGGTGAACAGGCTATAGGTATAACCTCTGCTCCAAGCTCAAGCAAAATTTGAGGAGCTATTTTATAGGCTGCACCATTAGATGCATCTACCACTATTTTTAATCCTTTAAGAGGTTGAGTGTCCTCGTTAAAAACCTTAAAGAGAAGTTCTTTGTATTTATCTCTAGAATCAGCAGAACGATAGGCTTTACCAATCATATTAGCTGTTTTAGTTATAGGGTTCTCACTAAGTTTGGACTCAATTATGTTTTCAAGTGATGAAGCTATCTTTTCACCATTTTGGTTAATAATTTTAATCCCATTGTATTCATAAGAATTATGTGAAGCACTAATAACAACACCAAAATTAGTATCTGACTCTCTTACATAATGAGATATTGCTGGAGATGGCAGAGGCCCTAACAAGATTACTTTTAGTCCGTAAGCAACAAATGCAGATTCTAATGCTGATTCAAACATATATCCTGAAATTCTAGTGTCTTTACCAATTGCAACTTGTCCACCATTTGGTGTTAATGTTGAAGCAATTGCAGACGCTAATCTCATAGTAAAATCTACAGTCATAGGGTGTTCCCCTACTCTGCCTCTGATCCCATCAGTTCCAAATATTTTATTATTTTCATTCATAATTCGTCTCTCTAATTAGAGAATCGACCATTCTATAGCTATTAGTGGCTATTTAGCTAATTTTTATGCTATTTGTAAAAAGATAAATGACTAATTTATTAGTGTTCGGTGGCTGGTCCACCAATGTCAGAAGTTGGCGTAGTGTTGTCAGATGAATCATCATTAGAATCCCAATCTTCAGGTGGTCTTGGTTCTTTATCATCCATAATATCTTTTAATTGATTGCTATCAATCGTTTCGTATTTAATGAGTGTTTCAGCCATTTTATGAAGACGGTGAATTTGTTTATTAATAATGCTTGTCGCTTTTTCATATGTTTGATCAATAATTTTCCGGATTTCATCATCTATTAGTTTAGCTGTTACATCTGACACTTGTTTTGTTTGAGTAACAGACCGACCAAGGAAAACTTCACCCTCTTCTTCACTGTAAGTTAAAGGCCCTAATTTTTCTGATAAACCCCATTTAGTAACCATGTTTCGGGCAATTTCTGTGGCTCTTTCGATATCATTTGATGCACCAGTAGTAACTGCTTCTTTACCAAAAATAATTTCTTCTGCAACCCTGCCTCCGAACAGACTAGTAATTTGTCCCAATAAACGTTGTTTGCTCATACTATAGCGGTCATCTTCTGGAAGAAACATAGTGACACCTAATGCTGTACCTCTGGGAATAATTGTTACTTTATAAACGGGGTCATGCCCATCAATTGATAAACCAACAATAGCATGACCTGCTTCATGATAAGCAGTCAATTTTCTTTCATCTTCACTCATTATTAAAGATTTACGTTCAGTGCCCATCATGATTTTGTCTTTTGCTTTATCAAGATCATCCATATTCACATATTCTTTATTTGCCCTCGCAGCAAGAAGTGCTGATTCATTAACTAAATTAGCTAAGTCAGCTCCTGAAAAACCAGGGGTACCTCTAGCAATGATTGAAGGTTTTACATCTTTATCCAGGGGGACTTCTCTCATATGAACTTTCAGAATTTGTTCTCTGCCTTTTACATCTGGGAGAGGGACAACAACTTGCCTATCAAAACGACCAGGTCTAAGGAGTGCAGAATCCAATACATCAGGTCTATTTGTAGCTGCAATTACTATTACGCCTGCATTGTCTTCGAAACCATCCATTTCCACCAGTAACTGATTTAGAGTTTGTTCTCGTTCATCATGACCTCCTCCAAGGCCTGCTCCACGTTGTCTTCCTACAGCATCTATTTCATCAATAAATATAATGCATGGTGAGTGTGATTTTCCTTCTTGAAACATATCTCTAACTCTAGAAGCTCCAACACCAACAAACATTTCCACAAAGTCAGATCCTGATATTGTAAAAAAAGGAACCTTTGCTTCTCCAGCAATTGCTCTAGCTAATAGTGTTTTTCCTGTACCTGGGGAGCCAACCATTAAAACACCTTTAGGAATTTTACCACCAAGTTTTTGAAACTTTGATGGGTCTTTTAAAAATTCCACTATTTCCATTACTTCCTCTTTGGCTTCCTCGATACCTGCTACATCTGCAAAAGTAACATCAATTTGATTTTCACCTAAGAGTCTTGCTTTACTTTTACCAAAGGACATAGCACCTTTTCCTCCACCTATCCCGCCTTGCATTTGTCGCATAAAATAAATCCATACACCAATAAGAAGGATAATTGGAAAAGAATTGATCAATAGGCTAACTAGGATATTTGGACTTTTTGGTGGTGTTGCACTAATTCTCACTCCTGATTTATTTAGTTCACCTATAAGTGCAGTATTGTCGGTTTCAGGGCTGTAGGTTAAAAATTTCTCTCCATTAATCCTTACGGCTTTAATTAAATCATCTTCAAATACAACTTCACTGATATTTCCAGTTTTTACTAATTCAAGAAAAGATGAGTAATCGATTGTTTTTTGTCTAATAGAATTTGGTGAAAAAGACTGAAACAGGGTTAACATTACAATCCCTATTACAATCCAAACCATGGCGTTTTTAAAAAAGTTATTCATATATTTTGAGTATACCTAATCTTTGTTCCTATCGCGTACGTTTCTTTACTTTCAGGTCTTGAAGCATTGGGTTTGAAGATATTAACGTTTTTAAACGTTTGATCCATGTCTTTTTTAAATTCTTCAAATCCAAGGCCAATAAATATTTTAATTACTAATACACCACTAGATGTAAGACCAATTTTCGAAAATTCAAGTACATTTTTTGCAATTTCATAAAAGGAGAACTGGTCGGTTATATTATTTCCAGTTTTATTGTTCGAAATGTCTGACAATATGAGGTCAAATTTACTCTTATTGACTTTGAGTATTTCCTCCTGAATAGATTCACTAGTGAAATCACCCAGGATAAAGTGAACACCAGGAATTGGTTTCATAGGCTCAATATCATTAGCAACAATGTGTTTTAGTTTTGTTTTTTCAAAAGCATAATTTGACCAACCACCTGGTGCAGAACCTAAATCAAGAATAGATTTTGGTTTCTTAAGAATTTTATATTTTCTATTTATTTCATCTAATTTAAAGACTGATCTTGAACGATAACCTAATTTCCTAGATTCACTAAAAAACTTATCTTTGGATTGATTTCTTCGCCAGTGTTGACTAGACATTTTGGAAAACTTTTAAGTGTACTGGATATTTATAATTTGAAATGACTGTGTTTCATCACCAATTGATAATTCAACTAGATCGTCTATTGACTTACTAATTAGTGATCTTGACAATGGTGCTTTATAAGATATAAGTCCCTCATCAATATTTGCTTCGTCTTCCCCTACAATTTTATATTTAATTTCTTGGTCGTTATCTAGATCAATAATAGTAACTGTTGACCCAAAGACAATCTTTCCAGAGACGTTTAATTTTGTTATATCGATTATTTCAGCAGTAGATAATTTTGATTCAATTTCATTAATTCTTCCTTCTATAAAACTTTGCCGTTCTTTAGCTGCATGGTATTCAGCATTTTCTTTAAGATCACCAAACTCTCTTGCTGTAGCAATAGCTATAATTATTTCAGGTCTATCTTTAGATTTAAGAGCTTTTAATTCTTTGCGAAGTAAATCTTGACCTTTAACTGTCATTACGTGTTTATCCATTAGGTTAATTCTAAAGGTTCTGTAATTTATTTACAGTTATTGTGTCAAGAAAATCAAATGACTCTATAGTTGCCGCTGCAGCTTCTAAGCTTGTGTAATAGGTGATATTAGCAATAACTGCTTCTGCACGAATTGAAAAAGATTCTTCTATTGATTGCTTACCCTCTGTGGTATTTATAATTAAGTCAATCTTCTTACTTTTAATAAGATCGACAATATGAGGCTGACCTTCATGAACTTTATTGATATAAGCACACTTTATTCCATTATTTTTTAGAAATTCTGAGGTTCCTTTGGTTGCAATTATTTCAAAATTATTCTGAGTTAGGAAATCAGCCACTAGTATCAATTTATTGGTTTTGTCAGGTTCTCTAACTGAAATAAACACATTACCCCGGTCAGGAATCACAACTCCAGCTGCGTATTGAGATTTAATATATGCTTCACCAAAAGTTTCTCCTATGCCCATTACTTCACCAGTAGATTTCATTTCAGGTCCTAGTATAGGATCAGCATCTGGAAATTTGTTGAATGGAAAGACGGGTCCTTTTACTGAAAAAAAACTAGGTTTATATGAATGATTAATTTGTTGTTCTTTAAGGGGAATGCCGATCATTGTTCTGGCTGCTATTTTAGCTAATTGGTTACCTGTTGCTTTGGAAACAAAGGGGACAGTTCTTGAAGCCCTTGGGTTTACTTCCAAAATAAATATTTTATTCTTTCTTATAGCAAATTGTGCATTAACAAGACCAATAACGTTCAGTTTTTTTGTAAATTGAATCATTTGGCTGACTAGCTCATCTTGCAAGCTATCCGAGAGGCTAAATGCTGGTATTGAACAGGATGAATCTCCTGAATGAACGCCAGCTTGTTCTATATGTTCCATAATTCCACCAATTAGAACATCTTCACCGTCTGAGACAGCGTCAACATCAACTTCAATGGCTTTATTTAGAAAGTGATCCAATAACACCGGTGATTTATTTGATACCTTAACGGCTTCTCTCATGTAGGTTGCTAATTCTTCATCGTTATATACTATTTCCATTGCCCGACCACCTAAAACATAAGAAGGTCTTACAACCAATGGGTATTCTACTTTTTTTGCATTAGTCAGTGCTTGTTCTAAATTAGTTGCCACTTCATTGTAAGGCTGTCTAAGATTTAGTTCGTTAACAAGCTCTTTAAATAATTCTCTATCCTCTGCAATATCGATAGATGAAGGTTGCGTACCTATAATTGGAGCACCAGCTAATTGAAGCGATTTTGCAAGTTTTAAGGGTGTTTGCCCTCCAAATTGAACAATAATTCCTTCAGGTTGTTCAACATCAATAATTGCCATTACGTCTTCAAATGTTAAAGGTTCAAAATAAAGTCTATCTGAGGTGTCATAGTCAGTTGAGACAGTTTCAGGGTTACAATTGATCATGATTGATTCATACCCTGCTTCTGAAACTGCCATGGCAGCATGTACACAGCAATAATCAAATTCGATACCCTGACCAATTCTGTTAGGGCCACTGCCTAGAATTATAATTTTTTTGTTAGTCGTTGGTCTTGATTCACACTCATCATCATAAGTTGAATAAAGGTAAGCAGTGGAAGTTTCAAATTCACCAGCACATGTGTCTACTCTTTTGAAGACTGGTTTGAGATCAACTTCTATTCTTTTTTTATATACTTCGTGCTCATTAGTTGAACATAGGTTTGCTATTCTTGAATCTGAGAATCCCTTTTTTTTCAATTCTCTTAGAAAATCTTTATCTAAAGTATCAATGGTTCGTTTTTTTATTTCTGTTTCTAAATCGATAATTTCTTTAATATAGGAAAGAAACCAAGGATCAATTTTCGTAAGGTTATAGACTTCATTTATTGAGTAACCCTCCCTGAAGGCTTGCCCTATGTAAAATAAACGCTCAGGACTTGGTCTTTGAACCATTTCCTCAAAGTTATTCCCAACTTCCATATCTGTAAAACCGTCATGGTTTGATTCCAAGCTTCTTATGGCTTTTTGTAAAGATTCTTGAAAATTTCTACCAATAGCCATTGCTTCACCAACAGATTTCATTTGTGTTGTTAATGTTGAATTTGCTTTTGGAAACTTTTCAAAAGCAAATTTTGGTATTTTTGTAACAACATAGTCAATAGTAGGTTCAAAAGATGCTGGAGTTGAACCACCTGTAATATCGTTTTTTAATTCATCTAATGTGAATCCAATAGCTAATTTTGCAGCAATTTTAGCAATTGGAAAACCTGTTGCCTTGGAAGCTAATGCTGATGATCGAGAGACTCTTGGATTCATTTCAATGACAATCATTTTCCCGTTTTCAGGATTCACTGCAAATTGAACATTTGATCCACCGGTATCTACACCTATCTTTCTAAGTATTGCGATTGAGTGATTTCGCATAATTTGAAATTCTTTATCGGTTAACGTTTGAGCAGGGACAACTGTTATCGAATCTCCTGTGTGAACACCCATAGGATCTACATTTTCTATAGAACAAATGATAATAGCGTTATCATTTTTATCTCTGACAACTTCCATTTCATATTCTTTCCACCCCAATAACGATTCTTCTATCAACACTTCATTGGTTGGTGATAGTTCTAATCCTCTATTAACAATAGTTGTGAACTCATTTTCATCATTAGCAACGCCGCCGCCACTCCCGCCAAGTGTAAATGAGGGTCTAATGATCACTGGATATTTTAATAATACTGCTATTTCTAATGCTTCATTAAGATTATTAGCTAATCCTGATTTAGCGACATCAATGTTTATATCTTGCATGGCTTGTTTGAATAATTCTCTATCTTCAGCTGTATCTATAGCTTTTTTAGATGCACCTATAAGTTCTACGTTATGTTCTTCTAAGATACCTCTAGATGCTAGATCAAGAGCTGTATTCAAGCCTGTTTGACCTCCCATAGTAGGCAAAAGAGCATTTGGTTTTTCATTTATTATAATTTTCTCAATTGTTTTCCAATTAATCGGTTCGATGTAAGTTGAGTCAGCACTGTCTTGGTCAGTCATAATTGTTGCTGGATTAGAGTTTACTAAAATTACTCGATAGCCTTCCTCTTTAAGGGCTTTACAAGCCTGTGTCCCTGAGTAGTCAAATTCACATGCTTGACCAATAATTATAGGACCTGCTCCGATTATGAGAATTGATTCTATGTCTTTTCGTTTAGGCATTTTTCATTAAGTTTGAAAATTTTAAAAATAAGGGGTTAATATCATGAGGACCAGGTGATGCTTCAGGGTGACCTTGAAAACTAAAGGCATTTGAGTTTTTTATTGCAATACCTTGAATGGAATCATCGAACAATGATCGATGAGTAATTGATATTTCTTCAGGTAAGTTATTCTCATCAACTGTGAAACCATGGTTCTGACTCGTAATAAAAACTTCCTTTGTTTTTAGGTCTTGCACAGGGTGATTGGCACCGTGATGACCAAATTTCATTTTTTTTGTTTTAGCTCCTGCCGCTAATGCCAGAAGTTGATGACCTAGACATATTCCAAAAACTGGAACTTTATTTCTGAGGATCTCTCGAATTGTTTTTATTGCATATAAACAAGGTTCAGGATCACCAGGGCCATTAGATAAAAAAACACCATCTGGATTAAAAGCTTCTATTTCCTGTGCAGTGGTTATAGCTGGTACCACGATAACCTCACAATTTGAATCAGTAAGGAGATTTAGAATATTAGTTTTAATTCCAAAATCAATGGCAACAACTTTATATTTAGATTCCCCAGCTTTTTTATTTCTTGGGTTAAAGAGATAAGATTTTTGTACACTAACTTCTTTTGCTAAGTCTAAGCCTGATAATCCTGAAAATGACTTTGCTAGGTTAATACATTTATTAACATTCTTATAATCAGTGCTTATACAACCCTTCATTGCCCCATGTTTACGTAAATGATTGGTTAGTTTTCTGGTGTCGATATCAGCAATGGCAATAACTTTATGTGTTTGTAGAAAGTTCTGTAAATTATTTTCATTTCTCCAATTACTAGCAACTGGTGATGATTCTCTGATTACAAGTCCTGATAGGTATGTTTTTTTGCTTTCAAAATCTTCTGAATTTGTTCCCGTGTTACCAATATGAGGATATGTTAAGGTAACAATTTGTTTATAGTAAGATGGATCTGTTAGGATTTCCTGATACCCAGTCATTGCTGTATTGAATACAACCTCACCAATAGAAGAACCTTTTGAACCAATTGAATTACCTTTAAAAATTGTCCCGTCTTCTAATGTGAGTACCGCTTGTGTCAATTTATAGTCCTATTTATTTGCAAAAAGGGAAGGAACCTGTAAGGTCCTTCCCTATAATTTGTTTCGAACCCAAAACATATTAGGATCAAATTTTTCTTATGTCACGTACTAATTTATGTTTTTAAACTGACAACTTAATTAAGTGATTAAATTCCTAAGCGATTAAAAAAGTTTTTTACACTTTCTGACCATTTATTTTTATTAGGTCGATGTTCTTTTTTACTGGATTTTATAGATTCTTCAAACGATTTCAAAATATTTTTTTGCTCATTATTTAAGTTAATAGGTGTTTCTATTTGGATTGAACAAAATAAATCTCCACTAGTTCTATCACGATAAGATTTTACACCTTTACCTCTTAATCTAAATACTTTTCCAGATTGAGTTTCAGTTGGAATAGATAAATTTACTGCTCCATCTATGGTAGGAATCTCTATGGTTCCACCTAAAGCTGCTTTAGAAAAACTTAAAGGAACTTCACACATCAAGTGACTTCCCTCTCGTTTAAAAATAGGGTGTTTTCTAAGTTTGATATCAACATATAGATCCCCTGAAGGTCCTCCCTTAATACCTGCTTCACCTTCATTGGATAACCGGATACGATCATCATGGTCTACGCCAGGAGGAATTTTAATTGAAATTGTTCGTTCTTTCTGAACTCTGCCTGATCCAGAACAATCAAGACATGGGTTTTTTATAATTTCTCCAGTTCCACGACAGTCTGGACAACTTTGTTGTAAAGTAAAAAAACCTTGCTGTACCCTCACTGAACCTCTGCCGTTACATCGTTGACAAGAACTTGCAGTTGTTCCTTTTTGTGCACCCGAACCATTACAATTCAAGCAAGTTGTCAATGATGGGATATTAATTTTAATTGTTTCACCAAATACAGCTTGCTCTAGATCTAAATCTAATTCATACCTTAAATCAGATCCTCGTTGTGAACTATTTTGTCTTCTTTGACCTCTTGAATTACCAAAGATATCTCCAAACATATCGCCAAAAATATCATTAAATCCATCGCCCGTTTTAAACCCTCCGCCCATTCCGCTCTGATTATTTAAACCTGCATGACCAAATTGGTCATAAGCAGTGCGTTTTTGACCATTTGATAACACTTCATAGGCTTCTTTTGCCTCTTTAAAATTTTCTTCTGAAGTCTTATCCCCAGGATTACGATCTGGGTGGTATTTCATTGCAAGCTTTCTATAAGCTTTTTTTATCTCAGCATCAGATGAGTTTTTTTGAACACCTAGTGTTTTGTAGTAATCCTGTTTACTCATAACTGCCCTTTAAAATGACAAGATAGACATGTTGTCTATCTTGTATGTTACTGAATTTATAAAAATAATTTATTTAGTATCTTTATCTTCCTCAACTTCTTCGTATTCAGCATCAACAACATTATCATTTTCTGATGAATCATCGTTGTTATTAGATTCATTATTTGCTTTACTTTGAGCTTCTTCAAATGCTTTTTGAGCTATACCTACTGACGCTTCTGATAATGCTTTAACCTTGGCTTCAATAGTGTCTTTTTCATCTCCCTTGAGAGCATCTTTCAAATCACCCAAAGCAGCTTCGACATTAGATCTTTCATCAGCTGTTACCTTGTCTCCTAATTCTTCGAGTGTTTTGTCAGTTGCGTGAACCAATTGATCACCTTGATTTTTAATATCCACAAGATCTCTGAATTTTTTGTCTTCTTCTGCATTTGACTCAGCATCAGAAATCATTTGCTCTACTTCTTCATCCGATAAACCACTGGATGCCTTAATAACAATTTTCTGTTCTTTTCCTGTTTCCTTATCTTTAGCAGAAACATTAATTATTCCGTTGGCATCAATATCAAAGGCTACTTCTATTTGAGGCATACCTCTTGGTTTAGATGGAATATCAGTTAGATCAAATCTACCCAGTGATTTATTATCTTGTGCTTTTTCTCTTTCACCTTGTAGGACATGGATAGTAACAGCGGTTTGATTATCTTCAGCTGTTGAGAATATCTGTTCTGCTTGAGTTGGAATGGTGGTGTTCTTTTCTATTAGTTTTGTTGTAACAGCACCAAGCGTTTCGATACCTAATGAGAGTGGTGTAACATCTAATAATAAGACGTCTTTAACATCACCTGAAAGGACACCGCCTTGTATGGCAGCACCGATAGCAACTGCTTCATCTGGGTTAACATCTTTTCTAGGTTCAACACCAAAAAATGCTTTGACCTCTTCTTGAACTTTTGGCATTCTCGTTTGTCCACCTACCAATATAACATCATTGATCTCTCCAACACTAAGACCAGCGTCTTTAAGAGCTGTCTTACAAGGCTCGATCGTTTGAACAATAAAATCTTCGACGAGAGATTCAAGTTTAGCTCTCGTTAATGTTAAATTTAAATGTTTAGGGCCTGATGAGTCAGCAGTTAAATAAGGAAGATTAATGTCTGTTTGAGCCTGGTTTGATAGTTCTATTTTTGCTTTTTCAGCAGCTTCTTTTAAGCGTTGAAGTGCTTGGGTATCTTTAGTGGCATCCATGCCTGTTTGTTTCTTAAACTCATCAAGTAAGTAATCCATAATTCTAAGATCAAAATCTTCACCACCTAAGAAGGTGTCACCGTTTGTTGCAAGAACTTCAAATTGATTTTCACCATCAACATCAGCGATTTCAATAATAGATACATCAAACGTCCCGCCACCTAAATCGTATACAGCAATTTTTCTATCTCCACGTTTTTTATCGAGACCATACGCCAATGCTGCTGCAGTTGGTTCATTAATAATTCTCTTAACGTCTAAGCCAGCTATCTTGCCTGCATCTTTAGTTGCTTGTCGTTGAGAGTCATCAAAATAAGCTGGTACTGTGATAACCGCTTCAGTAACTTCTTGTCCTAAATAGCTTTCAGCAGTTTCTTTCATTTTTCTCAAAACTTCGGCAGCAATAGCTGGAGGAGATGTTTCTTTTCCATTTGCCATTACCCAAGCATCACCGTTTTTTGCTTTCTTTATTTTAAACGGAACTTTATCCATGTCTTTTGTTACAACAGAATCATCAAACTTTCTTCCAATGAGTCGTTTTATTGCGTGCAAAGTGTTTTCAGGGTTACTGACAGCTTGACGTTTTGCTGATTGACCGACGAGTGTTCTGTCCCCATCTTTTGAGTACGCAACAATTGAAGGTGTTGTTCTATCTCCTTCAGAATTCTCTATTACTTTAGTTTGATCACCATCCATAATGGCAACGCATGAATTTGTTGTTCCTAAATCTATTCCTATTACTCTTCCCATGATTTCCTCCATAAGGTGTTTGTTTAGATATATGAACGGTTAGATAATTTTCAAGTAATGAAAACTATTTTTCTTTTTCAGAAGCAACGATTACTCTTGCTGGTCTTAACAACCTTTGATTTAAACGATATCCTTTTTGTACGACTTGAACTATGTACCCAGGCTCAACTTGATCAGTGTCATGCATACTTATCACTTCATGTAATTCAGCGTCATATTTCATATTTTCTGGATTAATTGATTCGATTGAAAATCTTTCTAACACACTTTGCAAAAGTTTAAATGTCGCATTTTGACCTTCAATAAAAGTTTCAGTTCCTTTTTTTGTCGATGTGTCCACCAACTCCCCAAGTTCAAAACTATCAAGAACAGGTAATATTTCTCGAAAGACTCTTTCAATAGAGTTTTTATTGGTATTTTCAATATCTTTAATAGTACGTTTTCTTAGATTATCTATTTCAGCTTGAAGACGGAGAACTTTATCCCAATTCTCATCAGCTTGTTTTTGTAGTTCATCGATATTGTCAGAATCGTTCGATTCTATGGAGCTTTCTTCAGCTTCTTCAATGTCTGATAGCTTAATATCTTCTGATGTTTTTTTGTCCTTCATTTGAACACCTCTGAATTCAACATAAGGTCAAAATATATTATTTCAATGACTGACTAAGTAATTTAGCAGTCACATCAACAATTGGAATGACCCGTTGATAAGCTATTCGAGTAGGCCCAATAACTCCTAGAACACCTACAGAGCCCACTTCATTCGTGTAAGGCGCGGTTATTAAGGTGCAGTTATCAAATATTCTATAACCTGATTCTTGACCAATAAATATTTGAATATTACTTGTTGATATACTTTTATCTAGCAGTTGCAGGAGTAGTTGTTGTTCATTAAATGCATCAAATAGTTCTTTTAATTGATTTATGTCAGAGAGTTCTTCAAAGTCAAGTAACTGATTTTTTCCTGTCACAACGTACTCATCTTTATTTTGATTGGTAAGTAGTTCATCAGCAATATTAATAATGTCGTTCATTAAAGAATTGGCAAGTGCAGATGTTTCTTTTAATTGAGTTAGTAAATTATTTTTTATGTATTCAAAAGATCTACCAACATAATTTTGATTTAAATAGTTAGCTGAGATTTGAAGTTCATCTCTGCTAAAGTTTCTTTTCATTTGGAGTATCTTATTTTCAACTTCTGAGTCGTTAATCACTACAATAACTAAAACTCTTTGTTCTGATAACGGTATAAAGTCAATTTCTTTTAGTGTACTTTTATGTTGTTTAGGCACAGTAACAATGCCAGCTAGTTGCGTGATGGCTGATAATGTAGTGGATACGTTAGTGGCTAGATCTTTATTGCTTGATTTAGTTTTACTTACAGTGTCCTTTATTGAGGCAATTTCATTGCTATCAACAGGTTGAAATTCTAATAGTCGGTCAATAAAAAAACGATAGCCCTTAGAAGTAGGTATTCGTCCAGCAGAAGTATGCGGGGAGGCTATAAAGCCGAGATCTTCAAGATCAGACATAACATTCCTTATAGTTGCTGAACTTAAATTGAATCGATTATATGATGATAATTTCTTAGACCCAATAGGAGTACCTTCTTCAATATAGTTGTCGATAATAGCTGATAATATTTGTTTGGCTCTATCTGATGGAGTCTTATTTTTCATTTCTTCGGGCATTAATAATTGAGTATCGATTTAAGCTAATATTGAATTAATCTGATATCATTTCCAAATATTTAAACAGAGTCAATATATTAGTTGATGACTAAATACAAAAAAATAGTTTTTTCAGGCAATACAAAAGATAAAAGTTCCTTTTTATCTGTTGAGCCTTTGATTAAAAAATATCAGGAAAAAGGCATCCAAGCTGTTGCAGTAGATCCGAAAAATAATCATGACACTAGCTCTATAATGGAGAATGCTGAGTTAATAGTTTCAATCGGTGGTGACGGCACCATGCTTCAATCCTCTAAACTTGCCTATCAATATGACATACCCATTACTGGCATCAATAAAGGCAGGTTAGGATTTTTAACAGACATTAGCCCCCAAGAAGCTGAACATGTTCTTGATGAAATTCTTTCCGGTAACTACAAAACTGAAAATCGAATGTTAATCGAAGCTTTTATTTCAATAAATAAAACTAAGAAATCAATTGGATATGCATTTAATGACATCGTTATTAACCGAAAAGAAACAGGTCGAATGATTAGGGTTGAAACAACAATTGACAACTCTTTTATTAATACTCATGAAGGAGACGGTTTTATAGTTGCCACTCCTACAGGTTCAACTGCCTATTCTCTTAGTTGTGGTGGGCCTATTCTAAAACCTGAAGTTGAAGCGTTACTATTGGTTCCTATTTGTCCTCATTCACTTAATGATAGACCCATGGTGGTGCCTTCTTCATCAGAGATTATACTGCGTTGTGATAGTGGTCAAAATGTTAGCGCTGGCATCGATTTAGATGGCGATACTGTTTCTGAGATGAACATGGGTGAAGATCTAGTAATAAAAAAAGCTGCTAAATCCATCTGCTTACTACATCCAGAGAATTATGACTACTTTGATAACTTAAAATCAAAACTTCTATGGGGAAAAGATAAACGTCATGAGTAAACAATATAAAACACTAGTCTTGTTCGTTATTCTTTTAGCAACATCATGTGTATACAGACCTGATTTACAACAAGGTAATCTTCTAAATATTGAGAACATTGACCGAATTCAAGTTGGCATGACCAAAAGCCAAATAAAATATTTACTCGGAGGCCCGGTGGTTGGAACTCCTTATGAAGAAAATCGTTGGGATTATATTTATTTATATCAGCCTAGAATGGATATAGGATCTAATGAAAACAGTCAGCGTTATTGGTTGATCGTCTATTTTGAGAATGAAAAAGTTATCAGGATTGAAAAAGACGTCGAAACAAATCCTAATTAGTTAACAGTTATTATAATTTTTCTTTAAAAGCATTGACGATTGATTCACTGACTGTATTAAGATTTTTCTTAAAGGCAAATTCTAATAGTGGATTATTCAGTGCATAATCCATTTTAAAATCTAGTTGAGTACCTTGATTAGTGATTGCGTTAAACAACCACACTGCATGAAAAGTTTTAAACGGACCATCTTGTAGATCCATAATGATTGATTCATTGTTTTTAATGGTATTTTTTGTGGTCAAAGAACTTTTAATTCCAAAAAAATCCAGTTTTAGCTGGGCAATAATATAATCATCTTGTTGTTGTAAGACATTAGATGTTTTACAGAAAGGAATAAAATTTTGGTATTTATTAACATCATACAACAAAGAAAAGACTTCATTAATTGGTTTTTCTATAATAAATGAGCGTTTAAAATGGTTCACAAAACTAAAATAAATTTATTGCATTGAAGAAAACAATTAGGACGCCAATTGGAGCAACAACACCAGCTAAGAACCTCCATATATTATAAGCAATTGGTGAAATATCATTGAGTTCAGACCGACTAGATGACTTGGACATAAACCAGCTAGCAAATATTGTAAACAGCATACCACTTATAGGTAACAGGATATTGCTTGTTAAGTAATCGACATTATCAAATAAAGTACCTTTCCAAAAAGTAAAATCAGATAAATCATTGAAAGATAGAATAGTTAAGAATCCTAGGGACCATATGAGAAAACCAATAGTTAATGCTGCTGTTGTACGATTTACCTTTAGCTCTTCAATCATCCATGCCACAGATGGTTCAAGCAAACTAATAGCTGATGTAATGGCTGCAAAACTTAACAGAATGAAAAATAAAGCCCCAAACATTAGACCGCCATTAATGTCTGAAAAAGCTAACGGTAACGTTAGAAATATTAATCCAGGGCCTTGAGTTGGTGCAAGATTATTGTCAAAAACAATCGGGAAGATAACGAGACCTGCCAAGAGAGCTATTAAAGTATCACAAACAATGATAGTGACTGTGGTTTTAACTATAGATTCTCTATTAGGTAAATAAGCACCGTACATGACAACACAACCCATTCCTAAACTAAGTGTAAAAAAAGCGTGACCCATGGCCGCGAGAATGCTATCGCTGGTTATTTTACTAAAATCAGGTTTCAGCAGAAATTCAACGCCTTTTGTAAAATCACCCTGAGTTACTGAATATATTAAAAGGATCAGCATTATTATAAGTAAAGCTGGCATCATTACTTTAACAGTTTTCTCTAAGCCATTTTTAATCCCTTTAGCAATAATTATTACTGTCGATATCATAAATAGAGTATGAAATATGGCTTGTGTTTTTATTGAGCCCGTTAGTTCATTGAATATAAAATTAACTTCTTCAGAGTTAACATCATTAAAAACGCCACTAATTGATAAAACAAAATAGTGTAATGTCCATCCTGCAATCACACTGTAATACGAGAGAATCAAGAAACCGGCAAATAAACCTATAAAACCAACTATTTTCCATGAGCCATTGCCAGTTTCTTCTTTACCTAGAAGTTTCATTGACGTAATTGGGTTCCTTCGTCCTCGTCTTCCTAAAAGGATTTCTGAGACCATAATTGGAAAGCCAATAATAAAAATACAAATAAGATAAATTATAACAAAAGCACCGCCTCCATTAGCACCAGCAATGTATGGGAACTTCCATATATTTCCTAAACCTATAGCAGACCCAGTAACAGCTAGAATAAAAGTTACTTTTGAGGACCAGAGACCCTGTAGTGATTTTCGTTCATTACTTGAAATGTTATTACTCATTTACTTTAAAGCGTTATAGTCTTAAGGTTTTGTAAACTAAATTATTTAAACTCATATGGCAAATACAATTGTAGAGAATAAAAAAGCTTTATTTGATTTTATTATTGAAGATCAATTTGAGGCTGGCATTTCATTAAAAGGATGGGAAGTCAAAAGCCTGAGAGATAACCGTGGACATATTAAAGAAAGTTATGCAATTCTTAGAAAAAATGAAGTGTTTTTAATAGGTGCACATTTCTCCCCACTACAGAACGCAAACTTAAGTGACGAGAGCGAAATAACCAGGTCCAGAAAACTGCTACTTAATAAAAAAGAAATCTCTAAACTTATTGGTTTAATTCAACAAAAAGGATACACCTTAATACCGATATCTTTATATTGGAGACGCGGTAAAGTTAAGGTTAAGTTAGGATTAGCAAAAGGGAGAAAGCAAACCGATAAAAGAATGCTTATAAAAGAACGAGACTGGAAAAGAGAACAACAAAGATTAGGAAAAAAACAACTGCGAGGAAGTTAACCTTGCTCTTAACTAACAAATTTATTATTTTTTATTTATGAATTACTTAAAAATAACATTAACGATACTAGCTTTAGCAAATTTCTCAGTTCATTCAGGGGAAATGTCTGGTTGTAATTTTAATGAAGATGATCTTGGGAAACGATATCCGATGAAAATGAGTGAAATGAGTGCTAATAAATATGATCAATTAAAAGAAAAATTACCTAGTCTTGCGCCACTAACTAATGAACAAATCTCAAACATGATGAACATGATGGGTCCAAATTATTACTGGCCTATTTCTAAAGATAATGATTCTAACAATGGGTTATTAATTCTAGCCCACGGCTATGGTCAAGAAGGTGATGCAGAGCTTTATGACAGTATGAAAGAGTTCCAAGATGATTATGTCACCTCACTTGCTTTAGGTATGAGTATGATGACTTCTGACCATATAGGTTGCTCCATTGAAGAAATAACTCATAAATCTGTAGATAATATTTTTGTTGTGCCGGTTAGTAGTACCCCATTTAATACTCTAGTTAGACAATGGAGATATATATTTAAACTTGAAAATAACTATACCTACTCAGATGTTAAACAAATTGATTCTAATAAAATTAAATTTCTTGAACCAATCAGCGACAGTATTTATGCAAAAAAGATAGTCTTAGAATATGCAAATGAGATTAGTTTAGATCAAAATAAGGAAGTTATTATTATCATTGCCCATGGCCCTGTTAACGCTGATGATAATGATAAAGAATTAAAGTTAATGAATAATATTGGACAATACATACTGAACAACTCTAACTTTTCTGACGTAGAAGCTTTTACACTTCAAGATGATGCACCAAAAAAAGTTCGTGAACAAAATGTTGCATCGATCAAGACATTTATTGAGAAATCTAACCGAGAAGGTAAGCGGGTTTTAATGGTTTCAAACTTAATGTCAGGAAAAGGCATCCAAAAAAGTATCAAATCTGATTTCGATGGCCTTAGTTATACATTTAATTCAAAAGGGTTGTTAGCGCACCCTCTCTTCAAGGAGTGGATTGTAAATTCTGTTCAATCGCAATAGATATTCTTGTTTAAAGTTATTTACTAAGTTGAGATAATGGTATCTTGTTTTTAATTATATAGGGGGCGACAAGGTTTCGACGTTGGTATTGAAACTCTATGTGCATGTCGAGGTTCAGGATCCTCGTAAAACAGTCTGAATTAAATTAGTTGCAAATAACAACTACGCACTAGCTGCATAAACCGGCTGGCATTAGTTTAATCTTTCTTGGAGGACTAAATTAATGACAATTATCCGAGATCGTGATTATTGTTCTTCTGTAAATAATCATTAAACCTTAATCAGAGGATCGCTATTTAGCTACCTTCCTGTCGGTTTTAAATAGTTAAACATTAAAGATAAGGATAAACATGTAGATCATTTTGCGGATAGCTAGCGGACGCGGGTTCGATTCCCGCCGCCTCCACCAAATACGTATGTACGAGTTAATTGAAAGATATCCTAAAGACTTGGGCTTTCATATGCCTGCAGAATGGTCTTTACATCATCAAACATGGATGATGTGGCCTACAGGACTTGACATGGATAGATACCCAAACACAGACACAATAAGACAAGCTCATGCTGAAACTGCAAATCTTATAGCTGACTTCGAACCGGTGACAATTATTGCAAACACACAGGACACTGATAAATTAAAAACTATGGTTTCAGATAATGTGTCCGTGGTGACTGACGAGATTGATGACAGCTGGTGTAGGGATTCTGGGCCTACGTTTATTACAAATGAAAAGGAGATAGCAGGAATTGATTGGACTTTTAATAACTACGGTGAATTTTGTGGTTTAGATTATTTAAAAGATGCTGAAATTGCTGAAAAGATTATAAAACAATTAAATATTAAACATTTTAAACCACCTATAACTCTTGAAGGAGGCGCTATACATACTGATGGTAATGGTACATTGATGTTAACTGAGGATGTCATTTTTGACCCAGAAAGAAATTCTGGTCTTGATAAAAAGGAAGCTGAATATATCCTAGAAAAATACCTTGGAGTGGAAAACTTTATATGGTTAATAGCTGCTTTAGAGTTTGATGACACAGGCGGTCATGTTGATAATCTTGCTTGTTTTACTCCAAATAATCAGATAGTTGCATTGAGCGAATCTGATCGCAATGATTCAAATTATGATCGTTTAAAAGAAAACCATGAACGACTAAAATACTCAAAAAATATTGATGGAAAAGATTTTGAGATTATCTCAATACAACAACCCAGGCACAAAACCTTTCTTAATGAGCGGATGCCTCTATCTTATGTCAACTTTTATATGGTAAACAATGGCATTATCTTACCTACTTTCAATGACCCTATGGATGCTCTTGCAATAGATACAATTACAACTCTTTTTAAGGATAAAAAAGTTGTTACAC
Source organism: Gammaproteobacteria bacterium (assembly GCA_029941465.1). Lineage (GTDB taxonomy): Bacteria > Pseudomonadota > Gammaproteobacteria > Steroidobacterales > UBA11654 > CACPJA01. The sequence goes on along the minus strand of JAPYQN010000001.1, from coordinate 63,039 downwards.
TTGAAGGATCGAGAATTGTTGAAGGTGGGGGTTGTGTTCATTGCATAACTCAACAACAACCTAGTATGTAGTTTAAGGAGTTTTTATGAAAAAAGTTAGTGTTGCTGCAACCCAAATGACTTGTTCGGAAGACAGTAGAGATAACATTGATAAAGCAAAGAACCTAATCAAACAATCAGTTGATGAAGGAGCGCAAATAGTACTTATTCAGGAATTATTTGAATCCGTTTATTTTTGCTGTTTAAACGACCCTAAACGTTTTGAGTTAGCAAAACCTTTCGAAAAAAACCCTTTGTTAATGGAAATGTCAGATTTAGCTAAAGAACTCTCAGTTGTGTTACCCATTAGTTTTTTTGAACAAGATAATAATACTTACTACAATTCACTTGCAATCATAGATGCAGATGGAACCATTATAGATCGATATAGAAAATCTCATATCCCAGATGGTCCAGGTTATGAAGAAAAATATTATTTCCATCCTGGCAACACAGGATTTAACGTCTATGAAACTGCATATGCAACTATAGGGGCAGGTATTTGTTGGGATCAATGGTTTCCTGAAGCAGCCAGAATTATGACTCTAAAAGGTGCAGAGTTACTGTTTTACCCTACTGCCATTGGCAGCGAACCCGATAATTCTGATTATGATTCAAGAGATTCGTGGCAATTAGTTATGCAAGGACATTCTGCTGCTAACTGTGTCCCTGTTATAACTTCAAACCGTATTGGGACAGAAGAAAATAAACAATTTAATATGACCTTTTATGGCTCATCATTTATCTCTGATGGTACAGGAGTAAAAGTCAAAGAATGTTCACGAGATAAAGAGCAATGTATTATTCATGAATTTGACCTTGACGAAATCAAAGAATATCGTTCATCATGGGGTTTCTTTCGTGATAGAAGAACAGATTTGTATAATGATATACTCAAGGATTAACAGATGAAAAAGCACTTTACAAAAAAAATAAACCCAATGATTAAATACTTTTTATTGATTGCTATCTTAAATTTCTCAATGAGCTTTTCTAACCTAACCTTAGCTAGGAGTACTTTAGAGATCGATGCAGCTATTGAAAGTGCACTAAATAGATTCACAGAAGAAGTAAAAGGTAGTCAAACCTATCTTGACGGCTCTAGAGGTACACTGGTCATTCCAAGAATGATTAAAGCTGGTGTAATACTAGGCATGGAATATGGAGAAGGCGCATTAATTGTTGACGGCATTAAAGTTCAATATTACAGAGCCTTTAGTACCTCCCTTGGACTACAAATTGGAGTTGGTGCAAAAGACCTAGTTATACTCTTTTTTGACGATGATGCCATGGATGATTTTCTTTATAGTTCTGGCTGGCAAGCGGGAGTTGATGCCAGTGTTGCTCTAGGAAAATATGGTGCCGGTGGTTCAATTGACACCACAGAAAGTCAAGATCCAATTGTTGGTTTTGTGTTTGGACATAAAGGAATAATTGCTGGTCTAAGTGTGGAAGGAACAAAATTTACAAAAATATGGCCTGATTCAGATGGTGACACAGTTGAAGTAGATATTGATGAATTTAATGAAACTGCTCTTGAATAAAAAGAGCTATGTTTGCTTCTGTTTTTAATTCTCTAATATCAAGAAGAAATTTAATCACATCTACCCTTCTAGGCTATGGCTTATCAAAATCATCACCCTTAAAATCAGAGAGTCATTCTTTAAAAGACAATTCTTCCTTAGATTTTAATAATCCTAAAGATAATCTCTATGCGTTTGGTAAATTATGGGGTAGCTATGCAGATACCCCTACTTATGGAGGCTATCAAGGTGTTCAATTTGCACGTATAGGGACAAAACGACTTATCCCTCTTTTTGGATATGTTGGATTTGGTAATATGCAATCTCGACATAATAAAGATGGCAGTATCAATATTCGAGGTACAGAAGCAGGTTATTTTACAGATTTGAAAACCGGGCAGATCATAGATAATTGGCATAATCCGTGGACAAACGAAACAGTCGAAGTGTTTCCATTTATCAATAGAATGATGCGAGGTCATCTTACTGAAACAATGCCTAATTTTACAATGGGTAATTCTGCCACAGATACACCAACATTAATGAATGAAGCTGACGCTAATGTATCCACTAAATCAGTGCCTTTTATTCTGCCATGGCAGGCAATTGGTGATCAGTATTTGCTAACTTGGGAATATTCTCATGAGTACACAAATCCTGTGACTAAAGATAAATGGCCAAAAGCACACACAACTAAAATTATTAATCCTTCGGAACATTTTAGCTTTTATATACCTCAAACTATAATGAATGATCGTTCTATCGAATCATCTCCATTTCATGCAGGCTTTATGAGAACATCCCCTTGGTGGCCATGGATGAAAATGGGTAGTAAATTAATTGATGGATGTTTATTTGGACGGATGCACAGTTACCAAATTACAGGAACAATTGATGATATACCTAAAGTAGTGTTGAACCGTGTCATAAGAGATCATCCTGATTTATTAGAGAAACAGTCTGGATGGGGGCAAACAAATCCAAAAGGCACATGGGAAGCGTATGCACAAGAAGTGAACCCAGAAATCTTATGAAAATTAAACTTATTTTTTTAAACTTAATTATTTTTGTTAGTGGTTGCACATCTCAGTCGATAACAATCTCGACCTCTATTCCTCCACCTTTAGTCATAAGTAATAGCGACCTTAGAGTCGTGAGTTTTTTTAATAATAATGTAAATAATTACCAGTTTAAAAGTGAAGTATTGGAGAAAACTGATAACTCTTGGGAAATTAATTTTCAAGATACCCAAAAGAATATTTTTACAATAATTCTAAACTCCTTTTTTGATAATAATAATATTAGTGATAATTTTGATAATATCTCAGATACTAGTGCTGATCTGATAATAGGTTTTAACTTAGAGTCTTTTGAATTATTAACCCCTCAAATTGCATCAAATGACAAATATTCCATCTGGATTAAATACAAAATAAATATTTATGATCAAAAAAAAGATTTAATCCAAAACTGGTCTATTACCGGTTATGGAGAACAATTAACAGGGGCTTTTAAAGGCAATGACGCAATACTGAATGCAATAAGTTTAGCCCTAAGAGATGTCGGTGCTAACCTGACTATTAAACTTGAAAGTGACATGCAAGAGCTATTAAATCTAGTGCAATGATTGTGGTAAATAAAATTTTAACTACTGGATTTATATCTTTAATAATAATCAGCGGATGCTCAACCACACGAATTGATGAAGAAGTAAGCGCTGCTTATTCAATTAAAGAGGGTGAATCTATTGTCTTGTTATCAGATAGTTATCATACTGGCAATAAAACAGAAAATGATTTTATGGATTGTTTAAATAAATCTCTATTAAGAAAACAGAATACATTTAATATTATAAGCACAAATGATTTTCAAAATATGTTCTATCCTTGGTTTGAACCGAGTACAGCACCTCAGAAAATTGATGATCTACCGAAACTTCTTAACAAAGAAATAATTAAAAATAAATTAGATCAATTACAAATTAAATATCTAATTAAAATAACTGGTGAAACTAAAACAAATGCTAGTTCAGGAGCATTATCATGTGCTGCTGGCCCTGGTGGTGGTGGTTGTTTTGGATTTGCCTGGTGGGATGATACATCGAGCTATGAGGCTTCTATATGGGATTTAAGTCAAGAAGTATCTGTTGGAAATGTTAGTGCTAGTGTGTCAGGGACGTCTGTTATCCCTGCAATTATAATACCAATCCCTATACTCGCGAGAACTCAGTCTAATGCATGTGTTGGTTTGTCAGAGCAAATTGCTGGTTTCTTCTCAAAATAAAATAATGAAATTACCTAAAATAATATTTGTTTCATTATTGATAGTCAGTTTTTGTTTCACTAATCTTTCTTTTGCAACTAATGACAAACTAGAAAGCGAAATTATTGAACTCATCAAGGAGACTAAAAGAATTTGGGATACTCAAAACTACTCTGATTTAAAATCCTTATGGGATGCAGATGATGAAAACCCAATATACATTCCTGAAGAAAGAGTTGATTTTCCCACTGATTGGAAATCACTAGAGAGATATTGGGACCCAATACCTGGTAGGAAGATATTAGAAGGAATCAGGAATGATTATTCTAATGTCAAAATAAAACTTATTTCTGATGATGTAGCAATAATTGTTATGGATCTTCACTATGATCTTAAGATTATAAACACGAATGCTATGAGTGGTTTTGATAGGATAATGTGTGTTGTTGTAAGAAGAAATGGACAGTGGAAATATAGTGCATATATTGAAGCACCCATGAACCCAATGTCACAAGTTTCTTTAATGTGGAAAAAATCTAAAATGAATAATGAGTCAAAAAAATCTAACATGAAAGATGATCCTGAATATTTTGAAACTTACCTTCAACTGCTTAATTTATATGAAAAAGCTGTGCCGAAAGATTTTGATGATTATTTAGACTCTATTAATAGCAATGATTAAAAAATTTAAGCTGTTACTAATAAGTATCTTCCTAATCTCATCTCAAGTTGGGAGTCAGAATTCAGATCGCATCCCTGCCCTATTGACTGAAAAACCGGTTGATAATTATTTACTTAAACTTGTAACGGCAATCAGTGAGAGAGCTCACATCAGTCAGAAAAATGTAAACAATGAATCATCTATTAAGATTTTGAATAGTTTTATAAAATCGCTTGACTCATTCAAAATGTATTTTACAGAAGATGACATCACCTATTTCCAAAGATATCGTTACAAAATAGACGATACTCTTAAATCTGGTGATCTTGACCCTATTTTTGATATGTTTAGTATCTATCGATTACGTGTACAACAAAGGTTAAGTTACTCTATAAATTTAGTTAATAGTATCAACTCATTTGATGCTGAAGAAACTTATGAATTCAGAACAAAAAAGAAGGCATGGAGTAAAACCAACAAGACTCTAGATAATCAATGGAGAAAGAAAACAAAAAACGATTTATTGTCTTTAGTCTTAGCAGGTCAAGAATTAGAATCGGCTAAGGCCACTCTTAAAAAAAGATATCAAAGATCCTTAGAAAGGGTCAATGACTACGAAGAGGAAGATGTAATCAATATTTTTCTTAACTCATACATGGATAATCTTGATCCACATTCTAATTATTTAACCCCATCTCAAGCAGAAGAGTATGAAATTCAGACCAGTCTTTCATATCAAGGGATAGGCGCAAGATTACAGAATAATGATGATTTTATTGAAATCGTCAACCTTATGCCTGGCGGGCCTGCAGAAAAAAATGGACTGCTTAAGCCTCTTGATAAGATTATTGGTATTTATGACAAAAAGAATTTACTGATCGATGTGATTGGTTGGGATGTAAATGAAGTTGTCAAACTCATTAGAGGACCTAAAGGATCGACTGTTAAGCTTAAAATATTACCCACGTCATCAGATGCTGACTCAAATCCCTATGATTTATCTTTGATCCGAGATGATATTACTTTAGAAGAGCAAGCTGCATCAAGTTATATTAAAACTCTAGACATTGACAATAAACAATTTCATATAGGCGTCATTACGGTTCCTAGCTTTTATCAGGATTTTGCAGCAAGACGTAGAGGTGATAAAGATTATAAAAGTACTGCGTCAGATGTGAAAAAGATTGTTGAAGAGCTCGAAGAAGTAGGAATTGATGCCATCGTCATGGATTTACGTGGTAATTCTGGTGGTCTATTAGATGAAGCAACAGCGTTAACAGGTTTATTTATTGATAATGGTCCGATCGTCCAACTTAAAGACATGGACAATAATGTAGAGATCCTTGATGACCCATATCCGGGAATGGTTTATAACGGCCCGATGGTAATAATGATTGACAGATACAGCGCCTCTGCATCTGAAATATTTGCTGGCGCAATACAAGACTATCAAAGAGGCATTGTTATAGGTCAAAAAACATTCGGTAAAGGCACAGTACAAAACCTTTACCCACTTGATAGATATTCGAGATACCAATCGAAGAAAGGCTTTGGACAGTTAACATTAACGATTGCTAAATATTATCGAGTAACTGGGTCGGGAACACAAAATAAAGGAGTAATACCTGATATTGAACTGCCCTCGTTTATCAACGAAGAAGTAATTGGAGAAGAAACAAAATCTAATACTCTACCTTGGGATCAAATTGTAAAATTAGATTTTAAAACTCAACATGAGCTCAGTTCAGCTTTAAGTGTTGTTGAAGATAGTTTTTTATCTAGAAAAGAAAATAATTTAGCACTGAAGTTCTTGATTGAAGATATTAATGATTTTAATGATGATCAACAAGTTAGTACTGTTTCATTAAATATAGATCAAAGGAAAAATGATCGTAATTCAAGAGATCTACAAAATAAAGAACGGAGAAAGAAAAGACTGAAAGAGTTAGGTTATACAGATGATCAATCATTTGATGATTTTAGATCGAATACTATCCTAAATGAAATTTACCTTATGGTGGCAGATCTGATTGAATCATGGGATACAAATAACATAAACCAGGTTCCAGAAAAAACTTCTTAAATAATTTTTAGAAAAGTCTAATTAGTTTTTTGGCCAGTTTTGATGATGTAAGTCAATTTGAAACGAGTGTTTGTGAACTACTTCTGTATGTTGATGCTCATGTTCATGAGTTATTTCCTGAGTATTATCATGATGTTTATGATGGTCATCATGATTGTGAGTGTGTGTATGAGATATACTTTGATGTTTATGTATTAAAAGATTCCCAGATTCTTCATCAGGCCAGAATAAGACGCTGTATATATAACAAAAAGCTACTATGCACCCAAAAAATATAGCTGTAAATCCAAATCCAAATAAGAAGACTAATTCTCCAGCAGCCAGATACCCTACTAACCAACACAAATGTGTAAGAGAGAATTGAGCTGAGAAATAGGCTGTTCTGTCTTTAGGATTAGCAGACATATTAACAATTTTTCCAGATGGGATTTGTGATAGTGACAACCCTGCTCCAATTAAAAACCAAGCCGATAATGCAATAATCAATGAGGGTTCAATGGACATATAAAACAAGCTAATTGATAAAATTATAATACCTAATTGAGTGATTGTTTTATCATTCATTATAGTAGCTAGCTTTGGATACAAAAAAGCCATCAATATCGACCCAAAACCAGAAAAAGCAAATAAAAGTGCTAGGCTTGAATCTGTTTCACCTAGATAATCTTTTACGTAAATAACCGTATTTACTATCACCATTGAACTTGCTACAGCAATTCCAATATAGATCACAAGTAAAGATCTAAGTCTTGGTGTTTTGAAATATGCTTTCATTCCATATGAAATGTCATTTAATATATTTCCACTTCGTTCAACATGTTTAGATTTAGGAAGAAATGTGAATAAGATAATCACGGCTGAAATGACAAAGGCCACTGAATTAAAAACAAATAATCCTGTATAAGAAAAAAATAATAGGCCTATGCCGGCTAATGTTGGGCTCAATATATTTTCTAAATCATATGCTATTCTTGAATACGCCAAAGCTTTTCCATATTGCTCGTCATCGTCGAGAATGTCTGGAATGACAGCTTGGAACAGTGGTTTAAATCCAGCAGAAAAAAGGTTTAGAAGAAAAATCAGTAAATAAATATGCCATATTTCAGATACAAAAGGCATTAACAGAACAATGAGAGCTCTCAAGAGATCCATTGAAATCATAAATGTTTTTCGTGATAATCGATGAACAATTCCACCAATAATTGGAGCAAAAAACACATAAGCAACCATTTTGAAGGCTAAAGCAATACCCAGGACCCTTCCAGCTTCGCCACCAGCCATATTATAGGCTAGCAAGGCCAATGCAATTGTAGATAAGCCTGTGCCCACTAAAGCAATAATTTGAGCTGCAAATAACTTAGTAAAAGATAAATTGGAAAATGGATTAGTGGTCATAAATTGATTAAATGATATTCAGAGTTTAGGAGTGTTTTTAACCATTGATTTAAGAATGTTGACTTGACTAGTTTATTTTTAGTATTAGAGTTGTTGAGTATTTTTTTTGAAACCCCACTTTTCATATTAATTTCATGACTCGGTTCATAATTAATATCGTAAATCTCAAGTAGCTTGGCATCTAAGTATATCTTCATACGAAATTGGTGAGGCGTGTTATAAACATTTTTATGTTCACCTATTACTCCTTCTTCAATTCTCATTGAGCAGTGTAAAGTGTATTTTGATATATTTTCAATAAAGACGAAAACTGACGGTAAATTATTATTTAACTTTAGAATGTAATGGTAGGCTCCATTATTTTTTATAGTGCTTGGTTTGATCCCGGCAGGCTTTAGAACTAACTTATAAAAAATATGATAGTTGTCTTCATAAACAGTTTGGAGTCGGTCTGCTAAATAAATAGGATTTTCATTCGTTTTTATAAATCTTTTACTGTTTTTAATTATCACTTAAATATTCACTTCAAGAATTTCTATTATTATTCCATAATATAATCAAACCTAATTTATTGAAAGGAGATAACAATATGACGATAGCCCTTTATTGTGTTGTGTTTGGTTTACTAATTCCTTTAGTTCTTTCACGCATTTCGAAGAAAAACAGTGATGTTCAGTATAGCAATGAGTCACCAAGAGATCATATAACCCAACTCAGTGGAAAAGCAAAGAATGCTTATAATGCAGAACAAAATCATTACGAAACCTTTCCTATGTTTGCAATAGCTGTTGTAGTGGCTCATTGGTTAAATCATGACCAGTCAATAATTGACTTATTAGCTATTACTTTCATTATTGCTAGAGTCTTACATGCAACATTTTATATAACTAATAATGGACCCTTAAGAAGTGTATCTTTCATCATTGGGTTAGCTTGCACCATTGGATTATTTTTTGCTGGATAGTGCTCAGTCATCTTTTTTTAAAAAATGATTCCGATAATGTCTTAGTTCATAGATTGAGTCATAAACGTCATCTCTGGCTTGATGATTGGACTGTTTAACATAGGATTTTGCAATATCTGGAGCCCACAACTGAGAAGTTATCTTAATTGATGTCACATCAAGATTACGGTATTGAAAATGATCCTCTAATCCAGGCATTAATCGAGCAAGAAAACGTCTATCTTGGCATATCGAATTACCACACATTGGAGCCTCTTTCTTATTTGTCAATTTTGCAAGAAAATCGAGTGTTTGGGACTCCGCTTCCTCAATTGTGGTTTTAGAATATCGAACTCGTTCAAGCAGACCAGATTCAGAATGTGTTCTCTTATTCCAATCATCCATGTTAGCCAAAGTTTCATCTTCTTGATGTATAGCAAGATTTGGGCCTTCTGCAATTATTTCTAGATTAGAATCAGTAACCACTGTTGCAATTTCGATAATGGTGTCATTTTGTGTATCAAGACCAGTCATTTCAAGGTCAATCCAGATTAATCTTTTCGATGAGGTAGCCATATAAAACGATTCTAACAGAGTTATAAATGTATAATCATGAAACTTTGATTAAACAATATGACAATTTAGCATTGATCACAGAATTGCATGGCAATCGAGGGTTATTATGGAATGAGGTCATTGGCTTTATTCCCTTTATAACAAAAAAACAACACCAAGGATTAGTCGTTGGAGACTTTGCAAACTATCAACAACTTGATGAATATTCAGTTGTTATAGAAAGAATTAAACAACCATTTAATGAAATGGAGCGCCTTAATAAAAGAGGTGTAAAACAAAGCATTGTCAACAATCTAACTCAGATAATTTTAGTGGTTTCGCCAGAACCTAAACCTAATTATTTATTGATTGATAAATTTATCCTCATTTCAGAACTTATGAAATGCCAACTAACCATTGTATTAAATAAAATAGACTTATCAGTTACGAAGATTGAACATGAACTGAATCTATACACTGGTTTAGGATATGAGCTTATTAAGATCTCTGCAAAAACAAAAATCAATGAATTAGACTTGATAAGAAAACTCCAAGATCATCGGTCAGTTTTAGTGGGCCAATCTGGAGTGGGAAAATCAACAATAACTAATTTACTGTTGTCATCAGATAAAATTAAAACAAGATCACTTTCAACTAAATCAAAAAAAGGCAAGCACACCACCACCGCCACAAAAATTCACCTCTTAAATATGAGCACCTTTTTAACTGACACACCAGGTATAGAAAACCTTCACCCTAACATTCATTCAATTAGTGATATTCAAAAAGGATTTGTGGAAATATATAAGGACAACTTTAAATGTAAATACCGTGACTGTTCTCATTTAAATGAACCCTCATGCCAAGTTAAAGAGAACGTCAGTTTGAATAAAATTTCAGAACAACGCTACGAGAACTATAAAAAATTAATAAGCACTTATCTCTAATTTAACCGTCTATAGTATTTCTATTATTAAGAGCTTGGATTAATGTGTTTGAGTCAACATACTCTAATTCTCCGCCCATAGGCACACCATAAGCAATTCTAGAAGACTTAATGTTTTCAGATTCAACCAGTGAAGCAATATAAGCAACGGTAGCCTCCCCTTCAACTGTTGGGCTAACTGCCAGAATGACCTCTCTAACATTACTTTGTTGTAAAACGTTAATGAGAAGATCAATTTTAAGCTCTTCTGGACCGATCCCATCAATTGGTGATAGGCGCCCCATCAGAACAAAATATTTTCCCTTGAATTCCATGGTATTTTCAATAGCAATCAAATCAGCTGGTGTTTCAATAACACATATAATTCCACTATCTCTGTTGTTATCTGTGCATATACCGCAGGTTTGTTCTTCTGTGTACATTCTGCATTGATCACATTCCTTAATTGATTGAAATGACTTCTGAATCGAATCAGCAAGAAATTGGGCTTTATTGTCGTTTTCCTTTAGTAAATAAAAAACAATTCTTTGGGCGCTTTTAATTCCAATACCTGGTAACTGCTTAAAGGCTTCAATTAAATCTTGAAGAACTGGGCTATAGCTTTTCATTACCCGTCTTCAATGGTGGCATCAAACATATCCATGTATTCTTGTAGATTAGGATCAGATTTAATACGCGATTGATTCATAATTTTTTGTTCCTCTGTAGCTTCTGACTTCTTTTTTGCTAATGTTGTCCCATTAGTTTTTAATACTTGAATATTAACTTTAGAAATATTCGCATAATAATTTAACAAGTACTCATTTAAAGTTACAACAGCTCTATTTATGAGGTGATGTTCATTTTCAGGATCGATATATAATTTCAAAGTCTGATCTTTTAAGTCACCAAACATACAATGAGAAACTAATTGCTTAACGGTGCCTGTAAGGTTCATCCTTGAGACATCTGCAGTCCATTGCTTAGGGTTGAGCATTTTTCCATTTATTTCTTTTTCGTTTGTTTCTTTAGTATTGCTTTTAACTGCTGTAGTTGACGTATTAATGTTTGGTTGATTATCAGTCGGTTTAACAGGACTATTCGTTGATTTTGGTTCGCTTGGTTGGAATGCAAACATTCTAAGAATTGCCATAGTAAAGCCTTCTTTAGTGGTTGGGGCAATATTGATATCTCTTTTAGAGGTTATAGCCATTTGGTAAATCAATTGAATCAATTCTGGGGAATAAGTTTCAGCAAAATTCTCGATTAATGGATTGTTATCATTGGAGTTAGTTTTTTCACTAGAACCTATGACTTGATGAAAAGCAATTGATTGGGTTAGTGAAGCAATGGTATCCAATAAATCAGAATAATCTGGGTATAGTTGATCGACTGCATCTAAGGCTTCTATCAGGCTGTTTTTATCTTGCGTTAATACTGATGACAGGATATTTAAAGCGAAGTTAACATCAATGGTACCCAGCATTGTCGAGACTTGATCTGCCGTTAAATTATAGTCTTCAAAAGCTAAAGCTTGATCCAAAAGACTTAAACCATCTCGCATACTCCCGTCTGCAGCTTGGCTAATCATATCGATTGCTTTATCTTCAAATTCAATGCCCTCTTCCTTACAGATCTCTGTCATTCGTTTAGATATATTTTCTTCCGAGATTTTTTTTAAGTTAAACTTCAAACATCTTGATAACACCGTGATTGGTATTTTTTCACTTTCCGTAGTGGCCAGTAGAAACTTCATATGTGGCGGTGGCTCCTCAAGAGTTTTAAGTAGGGCATTAAAAGCCTCTTTAGTTAGCTGATGAACCTCATCAATTAAGTAAACTTTATAGCGTCCTGAGCTAGGAGTGTATTGTGTGTTTTCTAGTAAATCTCTTGTATCATCAATGCCCCTTTGAGAAGCAGCATCAACTTCAATAAGATCCATGAAATGGCCCTCATCTATAGCTAGACAGGATTTACATTCGCCACAAGGCTCAGCAACCACCCCTTGTTCACAATTTAAGGCTTTAGCAAGCAATCGAGCAATGGTTGTCTTTCCGACGCCTCTGGTGCCAGCAAATAAAAAAGCATGGTGGGCTTTATTTTGCTTAAGTGAATTTTGCAAGGCTTTAACAACATGGTCTTGTCCTGAAACTTCAGAAAAAAACTTAGGTCTCCATTTCCTTGCTAAAACTAAATAACTCATATAAAAATTGTAAAAGATTATCAACAAATATTGATTTAAGATATATTACAACCTTCTACTGTAGATGTAACTATAGAAATGGATGACAAACACGTAAATATACTAATTGTTGGAGCCGGACTTTCTGGAATCGGTGCTGCTTATCATCTAAATAAAGAATGCCCTAATAAAGACTACCTAATTCTTGAATCGAGAGACCAATTAGGTGGCACATGGGATCTTTTCAAGTATCCAGGAATAAGATCAGATTCAGACATGTGTACGATGGGATTTAGATTCAAACCTTGGCAGGGAGAAAAATTAGTAGCAGATGGAGGAGCAATCCTAGATTATCTTCATGAAATTGCTGATGAAAATAAGATAAAAGAAAAAATTCAATACCACTCACATGTTGAGTCTGTTTCATGGTCATCAGACATAGCCCAATGGTCCGTTAATTATAGAAATAAATTGGATAACTCAAAAAGTGTTTTGACCTGTGATTTCCTATATTTATGCGTTGGTTATTATGATTATGACCAAGGTTATGACCCAGAATTTAAAGGCAGTGATAATTTTGATGGCCAAATTATCCACCCACAAAAATGGCCTGAAGACCTAGATTACTCTAACAAAAGAGTCGTTGTAATTGGAAGTGGCGCAACAGCTGTGACTCTAATCCCCTCCATGGCTGAAAAAACAAAACATATAACAATGCTCCAACGTTCTCCTACTTATTATATGATTAGACCTAATGAAAACCCTGTAGGGAATTTTATTAGAAAAATTACTAATAATACTGTTGCCTACTACGTCATGCGTTGGCAAAATATATTCTTACAATCTTGGGGTTTTAAAAAAGCCAGAAAATACCCTAAAAATGTTAAGGCTTTTTTGATTAAGCTAGTTAAAGACCATCTGCCAGACGGTTTTGACGTAAATAAGCACTTTACACCTCCTTATAATCCTTGGGAGCAACGATTATGTTTAGTCCCTGATGGTGATCTTTTTAATGCTATCAATGATGGCAAGGCATCTGTGGTAACAGAACATATAGATCAATTTACAAATGATGGAATAAAACTAAAATCTGGAGATGAACTCAAAGCCGATATTATTATCACAGCCACAGGGCTCAATATGATTGTGTGTAGCAATATTAATATAACCGTTGATGGTAAAGATATTGATATCTCTAAATCGATGACTTACAAAGGCATGATGATTACCCATGTGCCAAACGCAGTGTTGACGTTTGGTTATACCAATGCTTCTTGGACACTAAGGGCAGACTTAACAGCAGAATATGTTTGCAGATTACTCAACTATATGGATAAGAACGATTATAAGTATTGCCAGCCAACCCCAAATGGTCACATTGCTATTGATGGCGAATGGTTAGATTTCAATTCTGGATATGTCTCAAGGGCTGCAAAAAAGTTTCCTCGTCAAGGAGCTAGAGATCCCTGGAGAAACACACAGAACTACACTAAAGATGTTCTTCAACTAAGATACGGTCGTATTGCAAACAAAGAATTAGAATTCATTTGAAACTAATCTTTTGCTGACAAACTACTCGCATTCCCAGCTAAATAAAATGCCGGTAAACATAATGCAGCCAGTGATTGGAATGCTAACAGTGTGATTGAGTAAGGATTTTCTACATTATTAGCAATTAAAATATCAGTCATAATTCCAGCTGCGGTTGTTGATAATCCAATGCCAATTAAATTAGTCAAGAATAAATAATAAGCGAGAACTAGGGCTTTGTTTTTTTCTGGTGCAAGTTCTTGGATTGAGGAAGTAATGGGTCCGTATAAACATCCCCATTGAAAAAATCCTAGAAACATCATCGAAAAGAAAATAATCCCTGTGTCATCTGTTAATCGATATAAGAGAATAAAAGGAGTAAAAATTAATAAACACCAAAAAAGAAACATCTGCCTACCTTTGCCTGTAACTTTGGTGTAATAATCACTACCAATACCCCCAAATAAATTACCCAAAATCCCAGCAGGTAGTCCTATTGTTCCACTAATTATTAGAATTTCAGCTCTATCAAAGCCTTTATCTTCAACTAACCACAGTTGATCGAAAGCCAGTGCCCCGAGAATAAAATGAACTGCTATGCTGCCGTAAATAGTCATTCTTAGTTGGTAACTTTCTTTTATGATAATTCTTAATTCACGAATTGATTCTAAGAATATTTTTTTGGTTATAACGTGTTTAATGGTCTTATTTTTAATGGCATCTTCTCTTTTTGGTGTTTCCTTAAAAAGGAGCATTAAAGCGGCTAAGAAAAAACCCAATACACCCAGCGCATAAAAACAATTTCTCCAACCCCATACAGGGCCAAGAAACCCTGCAATATAAAATGATAAAGTAACTCCCAGAGGCACCGCAAGATAATAGAAACCTGCAACAAACCCCATATTTTTTCTAGGGAAGTGTTCTGATAAAAATGATAATGATGTAGGAGTTAAAACCGATTCACCTATTCCAATAAATATTCTAGGAAGGAATAACATCCAGAAGTTTTTAGCCATGCCTGATACTGCAGTTAATAAACTCCATAGCAATACGCCAAAAGCCATAAATTTAGGCCTATGCACTCTATCCGCTATAGCCCCCATAATTACTCCCATAATTGAGTAAAAAATAATAAAGGCAAGACCGGATAATATTCCATATTGAGTATTGGTTAGTCCAAGGTCAGGGACAATGTAATTAGAAAAACTGGATAATAGCTGACGATCTATAAAGTTTAAGGTATTCAATAAGGTAAGAAAACCTAAAATGGAATAACTTTTAGTGCGATTCATTTAATCACGAATTTTAATAGCTATTTTACCTAAGGCCTCACGATTGGCTAATAATTCAATGGCGTGTGCAGTTTTCTCTAATGGGTAAGTTTCAACAACAAAGGGTTTGATTTGATCGTTTTCAAACATTTTAAAAAGGGCTTTAAAATTGTCTGCATTGACTAGTGGTTCTTTTAAGCAAAAGTTTCCCCAAAAAACCCCAATTATCTGACAACCTTTGAGCAAAGCGAGGTTTAAAGGTATTGAAGGGATGCTCGAAGTAAAGCCAATGACCAAGTATCTGCCCTTCCATGCAATAGCCCTGAGTGCTGGCTCACAATAGGCGCCTCCTACAGGATCAAAAATTACATCAACACCTTGACCTTGTGTTGCAGCTTTGATTTTGTTAGAAAATTCTTTTTGAGAGTCTCTATTCATGTTATTTCTCGAATATAGAATAGTTTCATCAGCTCCTTGGGATTGACACAACTCTAATTTTTCATTTGATGATGCTGCTGCAATAACTTTAGCACCCATGGCTTTAGCTACATGAATAGCCGTTAACCCTAAACCACCAGCTGCACCCATAATTAGAACAGATTCACCTTCTTTTAAATCTGCTCTTTGTTTAAAAGCATGGATCGAAGTGCCATAATTTAATGGAAAAATTGACCCTATTATATAATCCATAGTCTCAGGTAGTGGCATAATGTTGTAGGCATTACAGATGGCTTGTTCAGCAAATCCGCCACTGCCTTTAAAACCAATGACACGGTCACCTTCATTCCACATTTTAACCTTGGAGCCTGTAGAGCTTATTACACCAGCAAACTCACCGCCTGGTGAAAAGGGAAATTCAGGTTTGATCTGATAGAGTCCTTGAACGACCAATACATCTGGAAACGCCACACCAGCAGCGTGCACGTCTACAACTACTTCATTATCACCAGGAACTAAATTATCTACTTCATCAACAGTGTGTGAGTTGATTGGACCAAATTTTCTACACAAAAATGCTTTCATAATAATACCATTGGTTATTTATCAAAATTAACTAATCTGTCTAATCTAAAAGAACCCATCCAAATCTTATCATCAACAGGCAAGGCAACGGTAGGTAGTCCCATAGCCTCTTCACTAAATGAATACACTTTCTGTAATTGAAGATCTTGTGAAGACAAACTGTAGACATTAAACGGCAAAGAACATTGTTCACTGGGGCATGATAAAACGTCTACAGCTTCATGCTCTAAAGACGTTACCCAAATAGAATCATCATGCAGAATAAGATTATCAGGTGAGTTAATTGGAAAATAGGCAATTTCTTTTTGCTCGACTAAATCATAACCTGTAATAGAATCACTCAGATTATTTGCCACATACAATGTATTTCCAGATTTTACTATACCGTTTGGTTGTCCGGCTTTGGTAAACTCAAGTTCTTCAAATTTGTTATGACTCCAGAACAAGACTAGCCCAGTTGCATATTTAAATAAGGCTGCATTCAACCATGCAATTATAGTTATCTCCCTAGGATACATATGCGTTACATAAAAGCTTCCATCACTGTCTAATGTAATATCATTAAAATAATATTTTGTGGGAACATTAACACACCCTCTCCATATCAATGACCATTGATCGTCTTTTCTTAATTCAAACAGTTCTATTGTCTCAGTTGGATAATGATTAACCACTGCAAGTTGATAACTGCCATCGTCTCTTTTTATTAAATCAATTCCATGCGGTCCAAAAGTGTTTGAGTCTCTTTGGCATTGGGGGTCTCCCCAAACATTCAAGTCCATTATCACAGGTATTTTTTTTATTGATGATGTAGTTAAGTCAAAAATTGAAAAGCTGCCCTCTTGAGGCTCTTCATAAGGTCTAATGCCCCCAAATTCAGATACGATTAATGATTGATTATCAGGAGTAAGTGCTAGATCTTCAGGATTAGAGGCAAGGCAGTACACTGTTAAAACTTGACTGTTACTACAATCTGATAAGTCTTTAAACGGACCAATATAATCTCGGCTAACTGTGAATGCAGATAAAAGAATTAAAAAGACACCTGCTAGTGTTGTTGTAAAGACGGGTATATTTTGCAAAATGTATTGGAGAGCTTTTTTTAGTTGTAAGGGAAAAATGAGTATTGCTAAAGCCCTTAGAATTAATGCTATACCCAGAATGAAGAGTATTAGTGGTCCCGCTCTATAATTCCAATCAGAGATATTTGTACTTAAATATATTGAGATAATTGCCAGAATAAAGAGTAATAAAGATAATGGAAGCATTAACCTTTTATCCTCTAGGTTATCTATCGCCCAGATCATGATTCTCTTAGCTGGGTAGTGAGCAATACACAATAATCCAAACAAGAAAAAAAGAGTTGCTAAGAAATTATTCAATGATCACTCCTTCATTAGCTAGTAATCTTCTTTTAGTTGTCCTGCCACCTAAACCAGTGTATCCACCAATTGAGCCATCTGAAGCTATAACTCTATGGCATGGAACTATTATTGGGTTTGGATTTTTACCACAAGCATTAGCAACAGCTCTAAACGCTTTAGGATTTCCTATAGCAATAGCTATCTCTTTATAAGATCTAGTTTCTCCTTTTGGTATTTTTTTTATTTGATTCCAAACATCAATTTGAAAGCTAGTAGGATTCATTTTCTTCATAAAATAAAAGTACCCTAACTTTCATAATGATTCCTTATTAAATAATTGTTTATAATTATATATAAATATTCAGGATAGTTCGATGTCCAATAGATATTGGGTTAATTTGTTGCCTCTATTTATTCTTTACTCACTGCTTGCTACTTTTTTGCTACTTTAAAAATGATTAAATGTTAAAGTTATCTAAATTTATTAAAGGAAGTAGAATTGTCGTTATCTAGAAGAATATTTCTGTCTAAATCAATGCATTTAGCTACAGCCAGTGTTGCAGCTAACTTATTGCCTCTTTCTGGGATAGCTCAAGAAATAATTTACGGCCCTCATACAGAGATTGCACAATTACACTGGAATGAAAATTTTTATGGCCCCAGCCCAGCTGCAATAAAAGCCATGCAAGAATCAGCACTGAAGAGTGCCTATTATCCTGACCTCTTAATAAAAAAGCTTATTGCTATGATTGCTGAACAACATGGTTTAGGAATAGAAAATATTACTGTGAGTGCTGGGTCTACCCAAGCGTTAAGTTACCTGGCTCAAGTTAAGTCTAGGGAAAACCCAATTGCTACAACACAACTCGGTTGGGATCTTCATCTTAGTTATGCTCAAAATATTGGTGGTGTTATTGTTCGTGTTGATAACGGAGATAATCTAGAAATCAATCTTGCAGACATTGAAACTATAGCCAATAAAAATATCTCTTCGGTCTCAATAGTTAACCCAAATAATCCAACTGGACTTTTGATCAATGCAGGCGAACTCAGAACATCAGTAATCAAGATGAGTAAAAAAGCATTGGTGATAGTTGATGAGGCATACAATGAAATCACAGATGAGCCTGAAGTTAATTCAATGATAAGTCTTGTTAAAGAAGGGCATAATGTCGCTATTTCCCGAACATTTTCTAAAATATATGGACTAGCTGGCGAACGAGTTGGGTATATCATTGCCCAACCTGATGTTATTGAATCTATTAAGAAAAACGGTGGTAGTGAGTTTGCAGTTTCACTAGCAGGTGCAGCTGGTGCGTTAGCATCTTATAATGATGATGAGTTCCTTAAGTATTCAAAATCTAAAATTATTGAAGCAAGGGAAATGGTCAATGAGGCAGTTCAGTTAAACGGTTTAACTGCTCTACCCTCTCAAACTAATTTTGTGTTTGTTAATCTTGGTAATATTGATGCCGATGACTTTAGAGATGAAATGCTGAAACGTAAAGTACTCATTAGAGGAAAATATGGAAACTTTAATAATTGGTCAAGAGTGAGTATGGGTAATATTGAAGATGTTCAAAGATACGTTGATGCAATTCCTGAGGTGCTGAATAGCTTAAACAACAAAGTTATTACTTAAACATATTCTCAGCTTCAGGAAAATTATCTAGTAATTGTTTCTGAAGAGTCTGCATACCGGTGATCCAACGTTCATAATCTGCAGTTTTCATTTTTATATAATCAAGTACCTGGGGGTGAGGGGCAATAAGAAATTGGTCTTTTTCAATTGCACTTACAACTTCTCGAGCAACATCGTCTGGCTCCATTATACCGTCCATACCAACCAGTGATCCCACAATATCATGGGCGTCTTCTACCATTTTTGTTCTAACACCTTGAGGGCATAAACATGAAACACCAATATCTTTTTCTCCATAAGTTATTTTTAGCCATTCAGCAAAACTAACTGCTGCTGCTTTAGTTACAGAATAACCTGCAGCACCTATTTGGGTGAGAAGTCCTGCAGCTGAAGCGGTGTTGACAAGGTAGCCTCCCTTTTGTTCTAACATTTGTGGAATAACATGTTTTGCTGCAAAAATATGAGACATAACGTTAATATCCCATATGTTCTGCCAATCTGCTTCAGATGTATTAAGAAGCCCTGATTCTCCACCGATCCCAGCGTTAGAGCAAAAAATATCAATACCACCCATGAGAGCATTTGATTGATCAATAAGATTTATTATTTCCTTTTCTTTAGAAACATCAGTCAAAATATAGGGTGAATTAATTTCTGTTGCTGAATGTTGTAGTGCATCTTCGTTAATGTCAGCCATAACAACAGACTTCGCACCAGCCTCTATAAAAATTTTTGACATGGACTTGCCTATGCCAGATGCAGCACCTGTAACAACAATTCTTTTACCGTTTACTTCCATAATAATAAACATTCTAATAGAATCTTCATTCATAAACCATGAAAGAGACACATTATGCAAATATCAGATCAAAGCATTGAACTTACCTCGGAAGACAGTCATAAATTAGATGCTTATGTTGTTCATCCCGAAAGAAATAAAAAAGGTAACGTGGTAATCATTCAGGAAATATTTGGCATCACTAAACACATTGAAGATGTTTGCAGACAATATGCAAATGAAGGCTATAGTGCAATTGCTCCAGCACTCTATGATCGTTTCGAAAAAAATATTATCTTAGATTATAAGCAGATTGAAGAAGGTAAATCCTATAAAGAGAAACTCGCAATTAATGACGCAATGAAAGATATTAACGCTGCTATTTTATTTAATGATGGCCCGACTGCAATTATTGGATATTGTTTTGGTGGTATGCTTTCTCATATTGCAGCCTCTGAATTAGAATCAATCTGTGCTGTTAGTTATTACGGAGGTTTTATTGCAGAAAAATATCTCGAAAAAACACCCCAATGCCCAATCATGTATCATTTTGGAGAGCAAGATTTCGCAATACCTATGACTAGTGTGGAATTAATCAGACAGCATTACCCAGAAGCGATTATCCACTCTTATAAGGAAGCAGGACACGGTTTTAATTGTGAAATGAGAAATGATTATCATAAACTATCTGCTAATCTAGCTTTTGAAAGAACCCTTAACTTTTTAAATAAGCATATGGAGACTAATTAATAGAGAATAATTATGAAAAGTTTTAAAGACAAAGTTGCTGTAATAACCGGGGCCGGATCAGGAATAGGACGTTATTTATCAATCCTTTTAGCAAAAGATGGTGCGAATATTGTTGTTTGTGATGTTAATGAAGACACTCTTAATGAAACTATTGAGATGTTAAGTCAATACAATGTATCAGTTTCATCTCATGTATTGGATGTTGCAAACAAAGGAGACATCGAAGCACTTCCTGGAAAAGTTATAGAACACTATGGCAAGATTGATTTGGTCTTTAACAATGCTGGTGTCGCAACCGGAGGACATTTTAAAGACTTGGATGAAGAATATTGGGACTGGGTTATGGGAGTTAATCTTCACGGAGTAGTTAATAGCACTAGAGCATTTATACCCCATATGATTGACCGGCCTGAAGCTGCTATAATTAATACCTCTTCAATCTTTGGAATGGTTGCTGCGCCAGGTCATACCGTGTACCACGCAACTAAATTTGCTGTAAGAGGTTTCACTGAAGGCCTTGCCTTGGAAATGGCAGTCACCAATCCAAACCTTCAGATACATTGTGTACACCCAGGTCATATTGGAACTAACATAGCGAGCAGTGCCAAAATGAGCGAAGAAACAATTAATACGGTGATAGAAGAAAGAAATAATTTAAATTTTACTAGAAATAATCCTACTAGTTTGGAGGAAATAGGAATTCAATTTAAAGACGGAGGTATGCACCCAAGCAAAGCAGCAAACATCATTCTAAATGGTGTGAGAAAAAATAAAAGTAGGATTCTTGTAGGGCTTGACGCTAAACTTTTAGATCTTTCGCAGCGCTTATTTCCAAAGCATTATCATAAAACTTGGATTTTATTCATGCCTTTAATGCTCTTGTTTAGAGACAAAAAACCTCTAAAGTCACTTGACTAATTTCTTATATTTAGAAATAAATAAAACGAACCCAATATTTGCCATCGTTATAGCATCAACAATTGTTATCTCAATTAGATTTGTTACTCTTTATGTATGAAAAAACTTACCCTAATATCTATACTAGTTTTCTGCTCAAATGGTTGGACATCTAATCATTCTGATTTAGATCCTACTATCAATAAACACCAGTCTGAATTTGAGAATATTGCAATGCAAATCTGGGATCTGGCCGAGGTTGGATATCAAGAATACAAAAGCTCGAAACTTCTACAAGACAGCCTTAAAAACCATGGCTTTAATATTCAAAATAATGTAGCTAATATACCAACTGCATTTATAGCTGAATACGGGTCTGGCAAGCCAGTTATTGCAATTCTTGGGGAGTTTGATGCCCTTCCAGGTGTTGCTCAAAGTGCTTCACCGTTTAAAGAATCATATAAGGATAATCAAGCAGGTCATGCATGTGGTCATCATCTCTTTGGTTCAGGCTCAGCCTGGTCATCAGTGGTTATTAAAGATTGGCTTATAGCTAATAACATTAAAGGAACGATAAGGTTTTATGGCACTCCTGCTGAAGAAGGAGGATCAGGAAAAGTCTATATGGTTAGGGCTGGATTATTTAATGATGTTGATGTGGCACTTCATTGGCATCCTGGTAGTGTTAGTCATGCAAGACCTAGAACCTCAAATTCAAACAAATCTGCAAAGTTTAGTTTTAAAGGTATCTCGGCACATGCGGCTAGTGCTCCAGAACAAGGTCGTTCAGCACTGGATGGAGTGGAGTCTATGAATATGATGGTCAATCTTATGAGAGAACATATACCCCAGGATTCAAGAATTCATTACGTAATCACTAAAGGAGGGCTTGCTCCTAATGTTATTCCTGATGATGCGCAAGTTTATTATTATGTCAGACACCCAAAAAGAAAGATGGTAGAGAATCTCTTTGAACGAGTGGTTAAAGCTGCAAAAGGAGCAGCAATGGGTACTGGAACTGAGGTCAGCTATGAAGTAATGCATGGTAACTACCCGTTAATGCCCAATGATACGTTACAAAGAATCATGCATGAAAAATTATCAGATCGAGGCGGCATTACCTATTCTTCATCAGAAGTTGAATTTGCAAATGAAATCTTTAAAACATTTTTAAATCCAAGTGCTGAAATAGGAGATCAAAAAAATATTCTACCCTATGAGACTACACATGGTTATGGCTCAACAGACGTGGGTGATATAAGTTGGCTAGTTCCAACTGGTGGCGCAAGAATAGCAGCATGGGTTCCTGGTACTCCTGCTCACTCTTGGCAAGCAGTTGCATCTGGTGGCACTACAATCGGTCTAAAGGGAACAAAACTAGCTGTTCAAGTCTTGTCAGAAACAGCAATTGAAATTTACCTAAATCCCTCCATCGCAGAAAAAGCAAAAGCAGAACTATTAGTTAATGTTGGTGAAGATTTTAATTATGTACCATTATTAGGCGATAGAGATCCACCCTTAAATTATAGAAATTAAATAAGATAACTATTTGATGAAATAAGCCACATTATGATCATCAAAGTCTCTTTTCCCAATCTGCTTAAAACCCATATGAGTATGAAAACTCAATGAGGCTTGGTTGATAGGCTTGGTATTGACTTCAGCAGTGATTGATAGCACTTCTTGTTGAGCGTTTAAAAAAATATCTTCATATAGTTTTTTACCAAAACCTTCCCTTCTATAGTTTTGATCTATTACGATTCGATCAATGTATAAGAACTTTTTCAGAGATTTCATGAAATATTTATAATTTTCCGACCAATATGAGGTTTTTTCTCGAAAACAGATAGTAAAACCAATTACATTTTTATCCAACAATAAAACTGAATGATAACTACTGATTGACAATAGTTCTTGTAGTTTATCAACCGACCCTAATGCTCCAATTGCCGGAATATTCTGTTGATTAATTGCATAAATTTCTTCTAATCTATTTACGTCATATTGGCCATCAGTGAAAACATCTAATGTAGTGTTCATCACTCTATTAGGATTCTTTTTATTTAGAAAATAAATTATTGATACTAGGGTCCGGGTGACCCAGGGTCATTTTCAATCGATTCTTCATGGTCTTCTAAGACCTGATACAAGGGAAAATCAACCCATGTATCATTGAGGTAATTGAGTTCTGGTACTTCTTCTTTAGGATCCACAAGTAAATTGTAAACAGATGGGTAAGCCATGTTTTTAATGCCATAGCCGTCTTCATCCATTTCTTTAATCAGTAACTTCCAATTCTGCCATTTAACTCCAAATAACTCATTGCCAATATAAATAACAAGGGAGTCTCTAGCAGATTTCTTAGTTTTACCCATCAGGAACTGAGATTGGTCAACACCATCTATTATTCTATCTGTTGGGATATCAACGCCTATAAAATTAGCAAGGGTTGGAAAGATATCTATCTGGTGGACTATTTCATTTGACACATGCTTTGTAGGAATTTTCCCCGGCCATCGTATTAGAAAAGGAACACGTAGAGATCCTTCGTAGGGAGAAAACATACCGCTTCGCCACGGCCCAGTAAATCCAAAGGATCTTGGCACACCTTCACGACCATTATCTGAAGTAAATATAAATATAGTGTTGTCTTTTAATCCTAGTTCATCAATCGTATCCAGTAATTCTCCAACATAGGCATCTGTCTGTGCCAAAACATCGGCAAAACTTCCGTTTCCAGTTGAGCCATTAAAATCAGGATGTGGGTCAACAGGCTCATGAGTCTGTGTGTAAGGTAGATAGGCAAAAAATGGTTGTTCTAAAGAGGCCTTACGTTTAATGAAATCAATAGCTTGATCTGTTATTTCACGATCAATTGTTGCCCGTTTAGCACGATCATAAACTTCTAGTTCTATGGGTTCTTGTCCTTTAAATGAAGACATGACATGTGTAAACACTGCTTCAGGGTGGCTACCCGGTGTGAAACTATTACTGTCTGGCCAAAAAGCTCGATCTGAGGACCTTGGAATTCCGTTCCATTCATCAAAACCTTGATCTGTTGGATAACGTCCCTTGGTGTCTCCTAGGTGCCATTTTCCAAAGATACCAGTCGTATAACCATTGTCCGATAACATTTCTGCCAATGTAATCTCCCACTTGGTTATCCCATACCATACACCTCTAGGAGGCCCTTCTGGCTTTTGTCGAGTGCGAATACCATAACGGCCTGTCATTAAAGCTGAACGAGAAGGAGTGCACTCTGCTTCAACATTATAGTTTGTCAGTTGAAAACCTTCAGCTGCAATACTATCGATATTGGGTGTTGGAGCACCACGCAGAACCCCTCCCCCATAAACACCAATTTCACCGTAACCAAAATTATCCATTAGAACTAAGACGATATTAGGTTTTTGATCACTCTGATCCGCAGCATGAATTGGAGTAATCAACAAGAAAATCATTATCAGAAATATGGAGTTCCTAGAGATCAATATCAGTTTTTTCATGTCTATAGATTACACTGATTACTTGTGTGTGGAAAATTATTAGAGATCTATCCTACTAACTCCTGGTATCTCTAGTACAAGGTCAGGACCATACACCTTACCAACCGTCTGGAAGCCCGACTCCCAGTGACCATCCACAACCCGTTTGGCAACGATAAGTGTGCTGTGGAATGTGAGCAGGTAGCCTTCTGGTGTAATCATTGCTGCTGAAGCAGATTCTCCTGCGTCATTAGTTGCGGTAGATACGATCCGGGTCTGGCGTGTTTCTAGTGCGTCTGGAGGTGGTCCTTCTGGTGTATATTTATCAATCAGCCACCCTAAAATACGTCGGCCGAAATCAAACTGGGCCATGCGCGGCAGCCAGCTTGGTATTTTGCTTTGCTGTAATTGAAACACTTCAATGGTGGGGACGCCGGTACTCACATAACTTGTCATCATATCTGCCCAAGGAATTTGCATCAGTGTTTGTTCTTGTCCATCTTCTACCCGATGAATTACTTTGAGTGCTGAGACTTCGACCATCTCTCCCTGCTGTCGCATCAATAGCGGTCTGCCTATTACCTCCAATCCAGATTTCAAGGTGCCGCGACTGGCGCTAGCGCCTTCCGCAGCAGCGTAGTTGCTATTTATAACCACCGTCAAATTAGTGGCGTTGTCTATCTGATTCGTGACGTAAACATTCAAACAATCGGTTGGAACCACGTCATAACCCACTGCTGGCATTACCATAATATTAGCTGCCTTGAACTCCTGATGCCGATCGAGTTGCTGTTGAATAACATGGTTCTCGCCGGTCAGGTCCACATAATGCGTGCCTGCTTCAATCACTGCATCGAGCATAGGCTCACCAGTAAATGTGTAGGGACCTGCAATGTGTAAAACAATTTCAAAGTGTTTAAGTACTTTCACTAGATTGTCATGATTATTTTCCAAACTTAACACCACATAATCATAGCCAAGTGATTCAGCCAGTGGCTTGAGTTTAGATTCATTGCGTCCTGCCAGCACTGGTGTAATACCGTACTCGCTTGCCAATTTGGAAATACCAGCACCAGTAAAACCATAGGCGCCATAAATTAATACTTGTCCTTTACGATGCTCTGGTAGTCGATCCAGAACTGCAGCTGAAATCGGTATCGGCGGTGTTGTTGGCACGGACTCAGGCAAAGTAACTATGTAAAGTCCAATAACGGTGGCTGCCAGCAGTAGTCCAGTAATTAAGCTTAGTTTTTTCATGTGTAGCGGTTAAGTTTAGGTTTTTCATGTTGTTAGTTATAACAATTATTTCTTATGTTGAATATTTTTCTTCATTTATTTGTTGGCTCTTTTCATCAAGACTACACAAAGAATTAAGATCGCCGACATAATAATTTCAATAATTATAGTAGACACTAAAGGATCTGACCCATGAGCAACCACCGCATAAGATCTGAAAAAAGCTGCTGAACCAATCAAAGATATAGTTGGATAAAGCCAAATGTGTTCAGCCCTATAAGCGCCGATACAAGCAAACAGCCCTGCTGTAAAAAAGAAAGCAGTGAAATCTCCAATCTGGCTATTCGATCCTGAGCCTTCAAGCAAAGGCATTGCTAGTCCTTCAGCTGCAGTAGACGGATCCAATATCCACCACAAACAGTTCAACAACATCAACACTCCAATCAGACCTGACAATATTCTTGCAATCATGTTTAACTCCTAGTGTCTAAAATTTATTGGCATTTCTGCTGCTAAATAGAAAATCGTTGAATAAGCAGCCGTTAAATAGCGCATATCTTCGTCAATAATTTTATCGAAAGTGTCGTTAGGCGTATGGTGATATTTAAAATAATCATTTGAATTTTGGCTAAAATTCAGCGCTGGCATGCCGGCCTCTCCAAGGACGCTCATATCTGACCCACCTTTAGCATTATTGTTGTTGCTCAAAACAATTCCAAGTGGAGCAATAAGTTTATGCATTTCATTGATAACAAGTAGAGCAGTTTCGCCGACACCTGGAATTAAGGTATGGACTCTACCGCCACCACCGTCAGCTTCAGCACCTAAAACATGTTTATCTAGAGCGCCTTTGTGTTTCTTCATATAATCATTGACACCATAGAATCCAATTTCTTCTCCAGCAAACAGCAGTACACGAAGACTTCTTTTCGGTCTCTTCTCCATTTGGCCAATGAAAGCAGCAGCTGCCATCATAGCTCCCACGCCTGCTCCATCATCGAGCGCGCCTGTTCCTTCGTCCCAGGAATCCATATGTGCTCCCAATACCAAATACTGGTCAGAAGGTTCTCTGCCTGTTATCTCCCCTATAATATTAGCTCCTTTTTTAGGTCCAATTATTTCTGATGTCATGTTCATTTTCATTATTACTGGTGTTTCTCGCTTCAAAATATTTTGAATAAGTATGGCATCTGGCGCTGATACAGCTGCTGCAGGTATTTTTTTAACGCCTTCTTCGTAACCGTACCCACTTCCCGTATGAGCATATCGATTACTGTCTGTACCAACTGAGCGAATGATAAGGGCTTCTGCGCCACGCTTTGCTGCAGTGACATGTCCTCTGCTCCGTGCTTTTGTGCCTTCACTATACCCTCCCATTGAGGGTTGGCTGGGGTGGGGTTTAAAATCAGACATACTGTAAGAAACAAAAGCTATTTTTCCTTTTAGATTATTACCTTCGGGTACAGCTTCTAATTCTGCAAATGTTTTGAATTCAACTATTTCACCAACCAAGTCACCGTTAGTTCCTACACTGTATCCAAGTGCAGTCATGACTATATTGTGGGGGTAAGGGGATAAAATTTCTGCTTTAGCCTCACCTCTCACCCAACCGCGATCAAGCAAAACCTCTTCAGTCCAAACGCGATCAAAACCAAGCTCTTTAAACTTCTCAAGTGCCCAAGAAATAGCTCTTTTATCTCCCTCTGTTCCCATTCGACGAGGCCCAACCTCAGTTGTGAGGGATTCAACTATATCTACTGAAAGATTATCAGAAAGTGCACGTTCACGAAGAGCAACCGCATTATTTGTAATGGTTTTTGAAATAATAGAATAATCAATATCAAGAGGAGGATCTTCAGAATAAGAACAAGGGCTCAGAAGTAATAGACAGAGAATAGTGAGAAGTTTTTTCATGCTTATAGATTACACCAATTGTTTCTTATGTTGAAAAGTTTTGAAGAACGTTAGTTGGTATAGACGATACGTTTCTTTGTTCGATTGCTAGGTTATTTCTTCGCAAAAACCTTCGCATAAATGTTGTGATATTCGTCAATATCTGCGTATTATCAAAAAAATTTATTTCTGAGAGTCAATGGGGATAGTGGTTTCAGAGCATAGTGGCGGAGAGAGAGGGATTCGAACCCTCGAAAGGCTATTAACCTTTACAAGCTTTCCAAGCCTGCGCAATCGACCACTCTGCCATCTCTCCTGAAGATATGTTACATCAACTGTGTGACTTGAGAGTCTATTTAATTTAGATTAGGGTAGGATTCTAATAATTAAGAAATGATTACAATTGATGAATAAATTTCCAAGAAACGAAACCCTACTCGAAACATTTCAGTGGCGAATTGAACAGTCATCAGATGACATAGCTTTTAAATTTAATGGTCGTGAAACGACTTATAAAGAATATGATCAAAAAGCCAATCGTGTTGCTAATGGAATCATTGCTGAAGGCTGTTCACCAAATTCTAGAGTAGCTGTATTAGCTAAGAACTCTGATATGTATGCAGAGATCCTCTTCGGGAGCCTTAAGTCAAGAACTGCATTAGTTGGCATAAATTGGAGACTGGCTGCACCTGAAGTAGTTTTTGTCGTGAATGACTCTGAGAGTGAACTACTTTTTGTTGGGCCAGATTTTTATGAGCTAATTGATTCTATTAAAGATGAGTTTACTCATGTTAGACAAATTATTGCCATAGAAGATGATCATGATAGTTGGCAAAGCTATGCATCATGGAGAAACTCGTTTGAGGATAACGATCCGAAACTTACAGGTCATGCTGATGATGATGTTATTCAGTTGTATACATCAGGAACAACAGGTCACCCGAAAGGGGTTAGATTAACGAATAAAAATGTCAATGCTTCTACGCCTATGGTTGAAGAGACCTGGGGTAAGGATTGGCATGAAAAGTCAGTTAATTTTGTACTCTCCCCTCTTTTTCATATTGCCGGATCTAATATTGTAATTATGGGTGTGGTTTTTGGTTGTAAGAATATTGTCATTCCAGAGCCTGATCCAGGACTAATTTTACATTTGATCCATACAGAAAAAATAGAAACAGCCTTTATGGTCCCTGCCTTAATACAATTCCTATTAAATCATCCGGATGCAAAAACAACTGATTTCTCATCACTAAGACAAATTGTCTATGGCGCATCTCCTATTTCTGAAGACATCCTTCTTAAGGCTATAGAGGTTATGGGATGTGAATTTTGGCAAGTTTACGGACTTACTGAGACATCAGGTATTGGCACTACTTTATCACCTGATCATCATGAACCTTCTTTAGGAAAACTTAGATCTTGTGGAAAAAAATACACCGGTGTTGATATCAGAATTGTTGGTGATGATAAAAATGAGGTCGCTTTAGGTGAAGTTGGAGAAATTGTAATTAAATCATCGGTCATCATGAAAGGTTATTGGAATAGAGATGAAGCTAATAAGGAATCAATTGTTGATGGATGGTTTCATACGGGTGATGCAGGGTATTTTGATGATGAAGATTTTCTTTATATATATGATCGAGTAAAAGACATGATTATCTCAGGTGGAGAAAATATCTATCCTGCTGAAGTAGAGAACGCCTTAATGAGTCACCCCGATATTATGGACGCTGGTGTTGTAGGTGTCCCTGATGACAAATGGGGTGAGACCGTAAAAGGCTTTGTTATTCTTAAAGAAGGCTCAAATATAACTGAAGCAGAAATCATTGCTTCAACGAAAGAAAAAATAGCTTCCTACAAATGCCCTGCTTCGATTAACTTTATAACCGAAATGCCTAGAAATCCTTCTGGAAAAATACTCCGAAGAGAATTACGAGCACCGTATTGGGATAAAGAAGGAAGGAATGTTTCCTAAAGACTAAAAAGGATACGATATGAATTATGAAACTCTACTGATTGATCAACAAAATAGTGTTACAACACTTAGTTTTAATCGACCCGATAAGCTCAATGCGTTTGATGAAAAAATGGTTATTGAAACGCAAGATGCCATAAAAAATATCTCTGATGACAACTCGGTAAAAGTTTTGATCATAACAGGGATTGGTAGAGGTTTTTCAGCAGGTGCTGATTTGTCTGACCCGAGTGGCATGGACGATCATAATAATGAGCGAATAGTCTATGAGGGTTTGGTTAATGGATATATGCCGAGCTTAACAGGCATCATGAATATGCCTAAACCAGTAATTGCTGCGGTCAATGGTCCAGCAGCCGGAATAGGCAGTGCGTTTGCTCTAGCCTGTGACTTGATGGTCATGTCTAAAGATGCCTATTTAAAACAAGCATTCGTTAATATTGCGTTAATTCCTGATGGCGGTCTAAATTGGTTTTTAACAAGAACAATTGGTTATAAGCTAGCCTATGAAATGGCCATTGAAGGTGAAAATATATCCGCTACTAGATGCCTAGAATTAGGCTTAACCAATAAAGTAGTTGCAGCTGATGATCTGCTTAACTCATCAGTATCTTGGGCAGAGTCATTAGCAAAAAAATCTTCTCAGTCTCTGAGAGAAACCAAGAAAGTTATGAGAGCAGCGATGACTGCATCTTATGACGATACCTTTAAACTTGAAGCTGAAGCCAACAATGCCCTTCATGGATCAGAAGATAGTCTGGAAGCGGTTAAAGCTTTTTTTGAAAAAAGAGAACCTAATTTTAAATGAACAGAATTAATCTGCTTTTAATGCTGTAAGTACACTAGCAGCCAAATCAAGTTCGCCAGAATAAAGCACGGGTGCAATACGTTGACCTATGGTTCCATAACGATTTTTTATTTCCCTGGCTAAGGCTTCAGGGGTTTCTTCAATAACGGCAAACGTCCTTAGTGTTTCGTCGTCTATGGCGTCTCCCATTTCCATCCATTTTCCTTGTTTAGACAGTTTATTAAGTTCCTCACTCAAATGACCAAGCCCGTGAGTTTCAAGGACTGCTTTATAGTTTGGGGTTGATGCATAGAATGCCACTTGATCTCTACAGGCTTTCACAGCTTGTTGATGTGTTTCCTCGGTTGCTCCAATACCCGTCATAACACTAACTGATAAATCAAATTGATCTTTCGTTTTACCGGTTGCTTCCAGACTTTTATGAATAATAGGTAGGGTCACATCATTAATGTATTTGGGTGAATTAAACGGGTGAGCAAGTAACCCGTCAGCACTTTCAGACACAGCTTGTGTCATCAAAGGTCCAACTGCTGCCACATAGATTTTAGGAAGACCGTAAGGGTTAGGGCCTGGGTTAAAAAATGGGGTCATTAAGGTGTGAGTGTAGAACTCCCCACGGTAGTTCAAGTTAGTGCCGTTTTGCCAACAATCCCAAATGGCTTTAATTGCTTCGACCATTTCTTTCATTCGTGCTGCTGGGTGTGACCATGGCATTGAAAATCGTTTTGTGATGTGCGGTTTAATCTGTGAGCCTAGCCCTAGAATGAATCGACCTTCTGATGCTAAATTAAGATCATAACCGATGTTTGCTAAAGTCATTGGGTTTCTGGCAAAGGCCACAGCTATGGATGTAATGAGTTCGATTTTAGACGTATTGGTAGCAGCAGCTACTAAGGGTAAAAATGGATCATGAGCACCTTCAAAGCTATAGGCGCCATCATAACCAGCATCTTCTAATTGTTTTATGGCTGGTCCTGCTTCTGCTGGGTTCTTGACCATAATGCCTGCATCGATTTTCATATCTTTATCTTACATAAAAAAAGAGGCGAATGAATCGCCTCTTTTAATGGTTCTATATTTAGTCTTAGAACTTGTAGGTTAAACGTGCTCCTACTGTTTTGAATTCACTCATATAGTATGAGTGTCCACCACCTAGTAATGGGGTATCAAAACCACCTGTGGCAATGTGCTCATCTGAAAGATTACGTCCATAGATTAACGCGGTTAGATTACCTTTGCTAATTCCTATTCTTGCATTAACTCTTGCGTTTCCTTCCTGAATATCAATAGGGTCTAAATCACCTGTGAGATGATAGTCATCAAAGAAATTATAATCAAGACCAGCAAATAGCACCATGCCGTTAGCTAATGGTTTAGCATAGTCCAAACGCAAAGAGCCATTGTAATCACCCGTGCCTAATGGTTCCCCTGATAAATCCTGGTTACCACCTCCGTATGTGCCGGCGCCGTTCCAAACAATCCTACATAAACCTGTAGGGTCAGTTACATCTGGACCGAAGTCATTTATAGTAATGAGCTTAGCATCATAAGCTCTAGATGGACCAGCTATGCCTCTAAAATAAGCCATTTGAAGTTCAGTACATGCAGCGGTTGAGAAATCAGAATAAACACCGTCAATGTAAGCAGCTGCTAAAGCAATTCTTAAATTATCCGTGGCTTGCCAAGTAAGATCAATTTCGACTGTGTCTACATCAGAGGCAGCGGCGTTACCAACAACAAAACCGGTTCCTTGGAAAGTAGATACTTGCTGATTTTTATAAGTTGCAGTGGCCACAGCCCAATTAAATTGAAGTGAATTACTAAGTGAGTGCTTACCACCAATTTCAAATGATGTTCCAGTTTCATCATCGTATTCAAATGATGGATCTGGTTCATTCGGAACTGGTACTTTTGCACCGCCTACGTTCACAAACATTGGATTTTGATCATCTGCGGCATTATATCCACCGCTCTTATAGCCTTTAGAGAAACTAAAATAGACCATGTGATCGTCGCCAATACGCTTTTCTATTTGCAATGACGGCAACCAATGTTCTGTGTCTCTTTGAGGTACATTATTAAAATCATGAGCCCATGTGTCATAGCCGGCACCCATAATTCCTGCAAGGAATGGACTTGGATTACAGGCTTGTTTTACCCCGTCTCGAGTCATTATTTCACGACCCGATGAGCCACCATCGTAGCTATATGATCCTAAACAAGTTTTTGCTTCAACATGTTTTTGTTCTCTAATATAGCGAACACCCAGTTGCATTTCAACCGTATCATTTAGGTCAAATCCTACTTGACCAAAGACGGCTTTAGCATCACTCCATTGGGTCCAATCACCTATTCTTATCGCATGATCATAAGCACTTTGGAAGGTACATGGGGGAAGTGCCATTCCTGCATAAGCAGCAAAGGCAGCTTCTACTTGACAACCGTTATTGCCATAAAGAGGCGCTCCAGGCATCCAAACCTCACCGTTTGCATAAGGGCCCGTTCCTGGAACAACTCCTGCTCCAAGAGGAAAAGGAAATGGGTTAACTAAACCGTTAGCAACTAAAACTGGTACTGGAGTTGTAAATAAGGAATTATAAGGCAGCATTCCCATGCTTTTAAGCACGCCCACCAATCCACCTAGAGTTCCGTCAAGATCGATTAATCGGTCAATGTCTTGCTCTTGACTGTCCCAATAAGCACCGACTGTCCATGTGATATCACTATCAGGTGCAGAGCTGAGTCTTAGCTCAACACTGTCCTGTTCATAGGTTTGCCAATCGTCTCTTGAAACTAGTTGGAATGGGCCAAAATCAGCATCAATACCATCAATAAAGTCGTATTTAGCGTTACCGATAGTGGCTTTTAGATTCATACCACTCGCCATGTCATAGCTAATATTGATTGCAGTATCTGCAGTGTTAGTGATTGTACCTACAGGGTTTATTCCTAGTCTGATTCCTGCCGCTCCTTTAGCAGCACCTTGATTGAGATCTTCATAACCATGATGATTACCTACATCGGCAACGAACGCAGGGAAGAAATTATTTGCAACCATAAAGGCCAATCCAGCCGTTGGGGTTGGTGGCATAGCCATGTCGAATGTATTTTGTACAACAGTACTACCCACTCTAGTGTGTTCGCCGTCAGTGTGTTTAATGTCAATTCTTAGAGCCTCGCTTGGTTGCCAAGATGCACTTATTCGCATCATTTTTTCATCAGCAGTAGGGCCAGCTGTTCCAAGATACTTATTTTCAATGTAACCATCATCTTGTCTGTCTTTAAACGATAACCTAACTGCAAATGAATCGCCTGCTGGTATATTCAGGTGACCATCAATGATTTCAGCATTGTTCTCGTCTTCAGCAGCCAATGATATTTGTCCGCCAAATTCACCGCCAATAACAGGTTTAGCTGATATAACGTTGACAGCACCAGACAATGTGTTTTTACCAAATAGAACTCCTTGTGGACCTCTTAGGGCCTCAACTCGTTCAATATCAAACAGGCCAGTTCTAAATTGACGTCCCTTAGCTAAATGGACTCCGTCAACAAATAGACCAACTGATTGTTCAAACGATTGGTTAGCCCCTGCTCCAACACCTCTCATTGAGACTATTGTTGAGACTGCATTTTCAGACACAGCAAAGTTTGGAATGTATTGTGAAATGCCAGCAAAATCATGAAATCCTGCATTTTGAATATCTTCACCAGAAAGGACACTAACAGAGATAGAAACGTCTTGTAGACTTTCTTCTTTTTTAGTTGCCGTTACGATAATTTCTTCAAGGTCAGCAGCGTGAGTAGTTGGTATTGCTAAAGTAACTGCGATAGTCACTGCGATAACAGAACTGATTAGACGTCTCATAGGGTTAATCTCCTTCAATTTTTGAAAAACGAGTAATTTATATAAATCAGACTCTAATATTGCCAAATTTTTCAGAGATAGCAAAGAATAAGTCGTGTCTTTTATTCTATATATATGGTGTTTTTACAACAATTAGCCTTAATATAAAGGCTTTTAGGCACTTTACCCTATTTTTTTAGTCAGTTGGTTATTTATGAAATAATCTGTTTTTTTTTATAAACTCACTAAATGAAGAATTTTATTGTTTTGTTTATGTTTCTTTCAATTTTCTACCCTACAGAAATAAGGTCTGAAAATAGTCTTCAAAATCTTAATTGTTACCACATGGAAGGAGAAACAAAATTTGAAGATTTGTGGATTATTGACGCTAATAAAATGCTGGTTTCATTTTTGAACACTAAAAACAATAAATTTCAAAAATTCGCTATTACTAAATTGGACAAGAAAACAGTTGCTTGGAATCAAATGGAAAACGCATTAACTATTTTTGTTCTTGATAAAACTACGATGAGACAAAGTGGAACAATTATTTCAACTGTGAAAGATGGTCAATCGAAAATTGAAAAACGGTGGTTTTCAAATTGCAGTTTTATAAGTCACGATCAATTAGAGGATTTCATTCAGGCTAAGCAATAAAGAATTAAAAGTAGAAATCTAGAAACCCTGCGAGTTAGCTGCCTCTTCTCTTACCGTGTCCACTCCGCCCAATAATTGTCGATTCATTCCGATTCTTTTAAACCAATAATGGAGCCCGAGTTCATCAGTAAACCCCATACCGCCGTGAACTTCTGTTGCAGTCTTAGCTATTGATGAGGCAACTTCTGAGACATGAGCTTTGCAGTGAGATGCCATTAAATGTGATTCCTTAGGGATATGATCCATGCAATGAGCGGTGTACCAAATTAATGAATAACAAGGTTCAAGATTAGCAGTCATCTCTGCACACATGTGTTTAACTGCTTGGAAACTACCAATGACTCTCCCGAATTGTTTTCTCTCCTTGGAGTAACTAACTGACTTGTTAATCATTACCTGGGATGCTCCTAGAGAATCTGCTGCAATTAATAAACGACCAAGATCTACTACTCTTTGGGTAATATCTTGATGATTTGATTGATTAACGAGTCTATCAATTTCAACATCTTTGATAATCAGTTCGACAAAGCTTGAGGTTTTATCAACTGTGGTTAATTCAATAATATCCAGACCTTTGGCCTTGGCGTCAATGATAAAAAGTTGCCCTGAAGAATCACAGAGTAAGAAATGAGTGGCGTTGTTTGCATCAAACACAAATAAAGCTCTTCCATTGGCTTTCTTAGATTCTATTGTAATTTTTGCTCCCTCCCTTGATGCCACGAACTCGGTTAAACCGACTCCGAATCTGACACTACCTTCAACAATGCCCTTAAGGTATTTATCTCTTTGTGTCTCTGATCCCGCCTTTATAATTGCGTATGGAGCCATAACATAAGATCCAATAAATGGTGAAATTGCGACCCCTGCTCCCAATGTTTCTGAAACTGCTGCTGCTGATAAAAGATCTTGTTCGAGGCCTCCATATTCTTCAGGAATAATTAAGCCATTAATACCCAACTCTAATAAACCAGAATGTATTGATTCTGGAAAGTCAGAATTATTGCCGTGAGTAAAATTTCTTATTGCATCAATAGTGGATTCGCCTTCTAAGAATCTACTGATCGTTTCTTGAAAAAACTCTTGTTCTTCAGATAATCCAAAGTACATGGTTATGCCTCCTGATACTTAGGTTCTTTTGGTAAGCCTAAGCCTCGTTCAGAGATTATATTTTTTTGTATTTGACTAGTGCCGCCACCAATAATTAATCCAAGGTAGTACATATAAGCATATTGCCAACTTCCTGCTGCTCTTATATGAGGACTGTTCTCATAAAGCGTTCCCAACTCACCCATAACATCAATGGCAAGAGATTCAAGTTCATATCTCATTTCAGTGCCATATAGTTTTACAATCATTCTGCCTAAAGTCACATCTTGTTCTTTATTTAGTTGAGATGATAGTAAGCGTAATCCATGTGTTTTTAGAGCTAAGACTTTGCCTTGTGTTTTCATTAATCGATCTCTAAACACTGGCTTATCAATAATTCTTTCCCCGTCTATTGACTCGTTTTTCATTAATTCAACAAGTTTATTAAATCTTGTAACCATTTTATTCGGATCACCCAGTGAACTTCTTTCATGGGTCAGTGTCTTGTTCGCAACTAACCAACCCTGCCCTCGTTCTCCTATAATATTAGTTGCAGGGATCCTAACATTAGTAAAAAAGACCTCGTTAAAACCAGCGTTCAAAGTCATATCAACCAGCGGTCTTATTTCAATACCAGGTGTATCCATGGGAATTAATAGATAACTAATCCCTTGATGCTTAGGCACATCAGGTTCTGTTCGAACCAAACAAAACATCATTTGTGCGTATTTAGCAGTGCTGGTCCAAATCTTTTGACCATTAATCACCCACTCATCACCATCAAGAATGCCTTTCGTCTGTAAGCTTGCTAAATCACTCCCAGCGTTCGGCTCCGAATAACCTTGACACCATATTTCATCTAGATGAAGAGCCGGCTTAATATATCTATTCTTTTGTTCTTCTGTACCCATTTCAAGGAGTGTTGGTACCAAGAAGTCAATTCCTTGCCCACCTGTAGCTACTGGAATTTTTGCATGTGAAAACTCATCTGTAATAATTACATTTTTTACAATATCCAATTCATCTCCATATCCACCATATTTTATTGGGATATTTCTGGCAAAATAGCCGTGCTCAATAAGAATTTTTTGCCAGTCTTGGATTGAGATTTTAAGATCTTGTTTTTTTGAATTTTTAATTTCCTCATGCCCATAAAGAGTACCTAGAGTGCCTGTGAGTTGGACTCCCTCATAATGATTGCAGAACTCTTTTACTTCATCTCTAAAACCATCATACTTGCTTCCAAAATCAAGATTCATCATCTTCTCCTATCCATTGAGGCTGTCTTTTTTCAAAAAATGCTGTGATACCTTCTTTAGCATCTTCTCCTTCTAAACACTCTTTCAGTTGTTCTCTGAGATATGGAAGAGCATCATTAAAAGCCAAATGGTCCTGCTCGTTATAAGCTTTTAAACCCATTTTCATGGTGTTTGTTGGAAGTCGTGTAAATGATTTTGCTAACTCATTGGTTAACTCATCTAGTTTCTCTGCTGGAACGGCTTCATTAATTAGTCCATATTGTTGTGCTGTTTTTGCGTCAATTGGTTCACCACGCATTATAAAATCTAGCCCTTGTCGCTTAGGCATGACTCTAAATAATCCCCCCATTACCATAAACGGCCAGATTCCTCTTTTGATTTCAGGAGCAGCGAATATTGCTTGATCACTAGCAAAAGCATGCGTTGAATTGGTAATAATCATTAAAGCACCTGCGAAAACATTGCCTTGTATTTTACAAATCACCGGCTTGTTTAAATTTCTAATCAATAAACTGATGTCTTCAACATCACCTAATTTTGGAACCGTTGATTGTGATTCAACCGTCCCCCCTGACATGCCTTTGAGATCTCCTCCGGCACAGAACGTGTCGCCATTAGCTTGAATCACAACAACTCGAACAGAATCATTCTGACTTGCATACTTTAAGGCATAAATAATTTCATTAGACATGGAATCATTAATGGCATTCTTCTTGTCTGGTCTATCTAAGGTAATAGTCAGAACATGATTATGAATTGTAATTTCTGTGGCATCCAATACATAATCATTAGGATCTTTTACTTGTGACGCTGACATCTATATCTCCTTTAAAAGTTCTTTAGGTACATTCACTTTTTTAGCCCTTAGGTATTCCCCGAGTGATTTTGCTAAGGCATCAACTTTGGTATTAGACGATGCCCCGTCACCCAATATCCCATGGATATAAAAATTAACAGCCTTTAAATTAGGAAAATCAAATCGCTCTATTTTATAATCAGTTAAGTCTGACAGCAGCTCTTTAAGTTTCTGGACTGTAAGAAAATGATAAAGAAAAGAATAAGCCTTTTCACTTTTAACCCAAACACCAAGATTAGCACAACCACCTTTATCTCCAGATCGAGCACCAATTAATCGTCCAAAATATATTTCTTCAGTTTTATCATCATTAAAATCTGGAACAATGATATCAACCTTTGGTTTTTCACTATCAGCAAGCTTAAGTTGGTTTGTTGGCAAGACTTCTGTCTCTTTATTGTCAATATGGACTAGCTCTTTTACGTATTTAGAATCAATTAGTGCGGGCCAATAGACAATAAATGGAGTACCTGAACCGATAGAGTCCTTAGAAAACCAACCTGGGTAATTTGCTAATGCTAACTCAACTACCTTCGCAGTAAATACCCTTCCAACTAGTTTAGTATTATGTGACTTAACAATAATTCTTAGTAGCGCCATAGCTTCTTCATGAGTATCAGGGTCACTTTTATCTTGACGAATAAGATCAATTATAACTTCATCAAACTGTTCTTTACCTCCCAGTGAATCAAAAAGAGCATCAGTTAGGGTTTCTGCTTTTTGTTCAATATCTAAACCAGTTAGGATTAACTCCATTCCGTTTCTATAACCGCCTGCTAAATTTATACAAACTTTATGAGTTGCTGGTGGGGGGCTTCCTTTACAGCCACTAATCATTACACGATCATCACCAATCTGTTCCATTTTCAAAGTATTGAAATGCCCGGTCACATCAGGATTTAAATATTCCGTTGAACTAATTTCATAAAGCAGTTGTGCAGTAACTGTGCCAACAGAAACCAGTCCGCCTGTGTTCTTATGTTTAGTAATAACACATGAACCGTCTTCATGTATTTCTGCTATTGGATAACCAATGTTCTTAAAGGATTTTACTTCTTGAAAAAAAGCGTAGTTTCCACCTGTGGCTTGTGCTCCGCATTCAATAATATGTCCAGCAGCCAGTGCTCCTGCTAATTGGTCATAATCATCTCGCTGCCAATTAAACTTCCATGCTGCAGGTCCCATTACTACTGAAGCATCAGTGACCCTTGGGCAAATAACAATATCAGCGTTCTGATCTAAGGCTTCTTTAATGCCCCAAGCACCTAAATAAGTATTGGCTGTGAGTGTCTTATACCCTGAGTCTTTAAGTGATGTTTCTCTGTCTATATTATTAAACTTTTCTCCTTGTTCCTGCAGAGCTTGAAGATCTTTAGATATATCATCGCCATCAATATAAGCAACACGACTTGAAAGATTCATATCATCAAGGATTGATTGAACTTCCTGGCTCATTGATTTTGGATTTAATCCTCCAGCATTAACGACAATTTTTATATTTTTATCTTGGCATGACTGAGCTATTTCTTTTAATTGCTTTAAAAAAGTTGCTACATAGCCTTTATCACTGCCTCGTTGCAATATTTGACTGTAGAGAATGCCCATGGTTAATTCAGCCAAATAATCACCTGTTAATACGTCAATTGGACCTCCATCTACTAACTCCTTAGCTGCTGATAACTTATCT
Source organism: Gammaproteobacteria bacterium (assembly GCA_029941465.1). Classification (GTDB taxonomy): domain Bacteria; phylum Pseudomonadota; class Gammaproteobacteria; order Steroidobacterales; family UBA11654; genus CACPJA01. Next base: position 22,428 of record JAPYQN010000001.1, on the reverse strand, counting down.
CCATAATAGCCACTGCAATTGGCGATTCTAATAATATCGTTATTCATTATTATTCTCTTTTGCTAAACCTTTAATGATTAAATCAGTTAGCATGTTTGATGAGGATTCAGGTGAATGTTCAAGTTTGTCTATGTTGTTTGGGTCTGAATATTCTCTGGCAATCCCTCCTAAAATAAGTGCGACTGCTTGGGTGTCTATCGGTTCAATTTCATTTTTTTGTTCTGCCTCATCAAGAAATTTCTTTATATGATTAATATAGGCATCCTGATGATAATCAATCATTTCTTTAGCCCCTTTAATTTTCCAAAGATCAGCTTCAAATTTTTGTGTCCTAGGACCAACTGCTTCATTTCCAATCTCAGTAAATTTTTTTAGTTTAGCTAATGGTGATGAAATATCTTTGATTGAACTAACTGCCTGGATGGCAATATTTGTTAGAATTCTATCCATTGTTGAAACAATCAGGTCTTCTTTACTAGCTGCTATTTCATATAATGTCCTGAGTGAGACCTTGAGTCTTGAAGCTATATCAGACATGGTTTGATTAGCTATGCCCGAGTCTAGTAGTTGTTCAAAGTCCTCCATAACCAGAATATGTTTTTCTGTAAGAACTGATGAGTTTTTGTTAATTGATCTTTGGTTATTCATTTAGGTTTATCTCCTGAGAGAGTTAATAAATTTGCTCCCAGATCTAACTGATCACCAACCTCAATAAAAATCTCACTAACCACACCATCTTGATCTGCAGAAATTGTATGATTCATCTTCATTGCTTCGATAACCACCAACTCATCACCGCTTAAAACAGCTTGCCCTGGTTTTATTTTAATTTCTATAACCTTACCGGGCATTGGTGACACCAATGAGCCTTTAACTGTTTTTGAATCAGATGATTTGAACCTTGGAAGAAGCGTTAAGACCTTTGATCCTTTTGGATGCTGCACTAACAATAAATCATCATTCATTGATATTTTGGACTGATAGCGTAAACCATCTATTTCAATATCTATAGAATTGTTCTGCCAAGCATGAATAACTGCTTTATTATCAGTTGATGTTATGAAAGATCCGTCTCTTTGTCTTTTGTATTGAATCTGTATTCTCTCACCATCTATTTCAAACAAAGTTTTTTGATTTGGTAGACGAGCATTATGCCATCCTGACGGTATGTGCTTTAAAACAGTAGCAGTGTAACGATTTAATCCTTGAAGCCACAATGCTGCTGTTATACCTATGTATAATTTTTCATCCTCGTCTAATCTGATATGTCCCTTAGGTTGATGTAATTTAATAAAATCTGTGGTGGTTTTACCACTGATAAAATTCTTATCACTTAAAATGTTAATTAAGAATTCTATGTTATTAGTAAATCCTCCGAAGTGAACTAATTGCAGTTCTCTCAAGAGCTTCTTAATTGCTTTTGCTCTGGTTGAACCGTATGAAATCACTTTCGCCAACATTGGATCAAAGTCTGTGCCAATCTCTATTCCTTCTTCGACACCAGTGTCCCATCGAATGTCATCTTTATTTATATGATTATCAGCTATTAATTTTCCAGTTGAAGGTAGAAAATCATTATCAGGATCTTCTGCGTATATTCTTGCTTCAATAGAATGCCCTTCTGTTTGAATATCATTTTGATTGATACTTAATTCTCTGCCTTGAGCAATGTTGATCTGTTCTCTAACTATATCAATGCCAGTAACCATTTCCGTAACGGGGTGCTCAACTTGTAATCTGGTGTTCATTTCAAGAAACCAAAAATCATTTGATTGTTCATCGAATAAGAATTCGATAGTGCCTGCTGATTCATAGTTGATCTGTTGAGTTAGTGCCACAGCTGCGTTAGTTATCTGTTCTCTCAAATTGTCAGATAATCTTACTGAAGGAGCCTCTTCAATAATTTTTTGATGTCTTCGTTGGATAGAACACTCTCTTTCTCCGAGGTGAATCACATTGCCATATTGATCTGCCAAAATTTGAACTTCTATGTGTCTTGAACTTTTTACATAGCGTTCAATAAATATACGATCATCACCAAAAGCATTCTTTGCTTCTTGTTTGGCAAGTTTTATTGATTCTTTTAAATCCGACTTGTTTTCAACAATCCGCATACCTTTACCGCCACCTCCTGCTGCTGCTTTAATTAACAATGGGTAGTTAATATTCTGTATAGATTTTTCTGTTCTTCCAGAAGGTAATATTGAAAGACCAGCCTGTTTAGCATGTTTTTTTGCCTCGATCTTGTCACCCATAATTCTCACAACCTCAGCTGGAGGACCTATCCAGATTAATTTTTCCTTTTTTACCAATTTAGCAAACTCATGATTTTCGGATAAAAAACCATAACCAGGGTGAATCGCATCAGCGTTGGTTTGTTTAGCTGCTTTTATAATTGCATGAGAATCCAAATATGATGATTCTAGCCTTACAGATTGGCTTGCCTCTTTGACATAAGGTAAATTTTTATCTGCATCGGAATAAATAGCTACAGTTAATAAATTAGATTCATGGGCTGAACGAATAATTCTTGAAGCAATCTCACCTCGATTAGCAATCAATATTTTTGATAAATTCTTCACAATCTAAACACTCCGTATTCATCTGTGCCTTTGATTGGGTGATTACTAACAACTGACAAACAAATAGCAAGAACAGTTCTTGTGTCCCTGGGATCTATGATCCCATCGTCACTAATTAACCCTGTTGCTTCAAGAGCTTTAGACCCCTGATCCTGTAGTTTTTCTACTGCTTCAGTAAACTTTTTATCTTCATCTTCATCAAATTTCTCACCTTTTCTAAATGCTCTAGCCTTTCTCACTAATGACATAACTCCAGCTATTTGTTTACCCCCCATAACAGCGATCTTTGCTGATGGCCATGTAAAGGTAAATCGATTGTTATAAGCTCTTCCTGACATTGCGTAGGTGCCTGCTCCATAAGAAGCGCCAAGTATAATGGTAATGTGTGGCACAGTAGAATTTGAAACTGCATTAATCAACTGAGATCCCTTTTTTATAATGCCATCTCTTTCGAATTCTTTACCAACAAGGAAACCAGTTACATTTTGAAGAAAAATAATAGGGGTATCTATTTTGTTACATAATTGAACAAAATGGGCTGCTTTTTGAGCTGAATCAGGGTATATCGCTCCGTTATTACCTACTATCCCGACCGGGTAACCGTGAACGTCTGCCCAACCACAAATAATGGTTGGTCCAAATAACGGTTTAAATTCTTCAAATCGAGAACCATCAGTAAATCTTGCTATAGCCTCACGTACATCGAAAGGTGTTTTCAAATCTTTACTGACTAATCCTAATAAATCATCACTATCATAGATAGGTTCCTCTGCTGGATCTTCTATTTGTGGTTTGCTTTTTCTCCAATTTAAATGAGAAACCACCTCTCTGCATAATCTCAAAGCATCCATTTCATCTGCAGCAAGATAATCTGATAGGCCTGAGACTTCTGAATGCATTTGGGCACCACCAAGAGTCTCGTCATCTGATAATTCTCCAGTTGCCATTTGGACCAATGGTGGCCCTGCTAGAAAGACTTTAGATTGCTCACGGATAAATATATTGTAATCAGACATTCCTGGTTGGTAGGCCCCGCCAGCTGTTGAAGAACCGAAAACTACAGCGATGGTAGGAATTTTCATTTTTGATAATTCTGTCATTTCATAAAACCAGCGACCTGATTCAGCAAAATGTCCTGTACCGATGTTCCAAGGTTTTTGTTTTGATAAAGGGTTAATCCTAAGATCAGCTCCAGCAGATTCCACAAAACTGATATAAGGGATGTGATTTTCTCTAGCAATTTCTATACACCGACCCCATTTCTTAGAAACATAATGCGTCAAAGCACCTGCAAGGACGGTCGGGTCATTTCCAAAAATCACGCATTCAACACCAGCAATTACACCGATGCCTGCTATTGCTCCTCCACCAATAGTGTATTCAGAATTATAGGCTGCTAAAGGACTAATTTCTAGGAACGGTGTATCAGGATCAAGCACATTAAATATTCGATCTCTGATTGACATCTTGCCTCTTTTAGCAAGTCTTTCATGATGGTGTGGTCCGCCACCAATTTCAGCAAGATCAAGAAGATCATCAATCTCACAGATTTTTTTCTGTAACTCATTATAGTTATCTTGAAAAATAGGTGAATGACGATCGATCTTAGACACTATTTGTTGTTTTATCTTTTTTAATTCCATTGGTAATTACTTTTGGTAATATTATTGACAAAACATTACCAAAGATATTATCCTAAATCAATGAAAGAAGTAATTTCAGCAATTAGAAATGAGGTAAAGACATTAAATAATTTGATGATCTCACTAAACTCTGAACAATGGCAATCCCCTACTAAATTTAAAGATTGGACGCCTGAAATAATTATTTCTCATTTGTATTATTTCGATCTAATGACTATTTATTCTCTTAATAAACCTAGAAAGTTTGATGAAGAAGCTAAATTTCTACTCTCTACTTATGTCGAAATAAGGCAATCATTAACGAGAGCCCAAAAGGTCTTAGAGAGGTTAAAAACTTCTAATTATCAAGAATTAATGGAAGGATGGCTTGTGGCCAATAATCTGATGTGTGAAGTATTTGAAAAAACAGACCCTAAGGAGCGATGTAAATGGTTCGGTCCAGATATGGGAGCACGAATGTTCATGACTGCACGATATATGGAAACTTGGTCTCATAGTCAGGCTATTTATGACTTAATCAGTATTCAAAGGGATTATTCTGACGACATTAAAAATATAGCAAATATTGGTGTCAAAACTTTTGAATGGACCTATATTAATCGAAAACTAGAAGTGCCTAAATCTAAGCCTTATATTCAGTTAATTGCTCCTTCAGGACAACAGTGGGAATGGAATGAACATATGACAGATAATTCAGTTATAGGATTAGCTAGTGATTTTTGCCATGTTGTAACGCAAAATAGGAATATTGTAGATACTAATTTAGAAGTAAAAGGTGAAATTGCTAAACATTGGATGTCAATTGCACAATGTTTTGCAGGTGATCCTGAAGAGCCGCCAAATAATGGTTATAGAGTTTAAAAAGGAACAATTATGAAATGGACAGATGAACACGAAAGCATTAGAGAGATTGCAGCAAAATTTGTAGATAATGAAATCAATCCATACGTTGATCAATGGGAAGAAGATGGTATTTTCCCAGCTCATGAATTGTTTAAAAAATTAGGTGACCTTGGGATGCTCGGAATCAATAAACCAGAAAAGTATGGTGGTTTAGGTCTGGATTACAGTTATTCAATTGTTTTTGCTGAAGAAATGGGACGAATTAAAGCAGCAGGTGTAGGTACCGGAATTGGTGTGCAAACTGATATGGCCACCCCTGCTCTTGCCAAATTTGGCAGTGAAGAATTATGTCAACAATATTTAGTGCCAGCAATTTCTGGAGACGCTGTTTTCTCGATTGCAGTAAGTGAGCCAAGTGCTGGTTCAGATGTTGCCTCCATTAAAACCATCGCTGAAAAAAATGGTGATAATTATGTCATTAATGGAAGTAAAATGTGGATCACTAATGCAACCCAGGCTGATTATTTTTGTCTTTTAGCGAACACTAGTGATGGCCCTCAGCATAAAAATAAATCACTCATTATTGTCCCGTCTGATACCAAAGGTGTGTCTGTCTCTGAACCCTTAAAAAAACTAGGTCTACATTCATCTGACACTGCTCAAATATTTTTTGATAATGTTGAAGTACCCCAAAAGAATAGAATTGGTGAAGAAGGCAAAGGCTTTATTTATCAAATGATCCAATTTCAAGAGGAACGATTATATGCAGCAGCTGCGGCTCTTAAAGGTTATGAAAATATTATTCAAGAAACAATCGAATACACAAAACAAAGAAAAACATTTGGGAAACCTATATTAGATAATCAAGTGGTGCATTATAAATTGGCTGAACTGCAAACTGAAGTAGAGCTCTTGAGAGCATTAACCTATAACGCAGTAGAAGAATATATTGATGGAAAAGATGTTTTGACTAAAGCTTCAATGGTGAAACTAAAATCAGGTCGTTTAGGCAGAGAATTAACTGATGCTTGTCTTCAATTCTGGGGTGGCATGGGTTTTATGTGGGAAAGCTCAGTTGCTAGAGCTTATAGAGACACTCGATTGGGATCTATTGGGGGTGGTAGTGATGAGGTTATGCTAGGAATTATTTCTAAACAGATGGGCATCCTAGGCAAAGATTAGATTTGTTTCTCTTCAGCTCTATTTTTTCTTCTGTCTTTTAACTTTTTCCACCAAGATTTACCCTCTTCAGAATCGTTAATAGTTTTTTCTGATAATCGTTTTGATCCATTGTTTTCTAATACCCCGTCAGCAAAATAATTGGGTGCCTCATCTAAACAATCATCAGTAAGATTATTAGTTCTTTTTGTAGTACTTTTTACATCATAATTTCCCTGATCAAATGCATTGGTCCGCCCATCAATCGTTTGGTCTATCAAATCAAGTAACTCAGACAAATCATCTCCAGAAATATTCTCTTTTTCTTTAACTGCACTTTTAATCTCATCTCGCATTACCGGAAGCATTTCTTCTCTAGAGATTAGATTATTATCAATGTCTTTTGATATATAAAAAGAGGATTGTTTTTGTATTTCTCTCAAGGCATCCGGGATCACTAGATCTGCTATGGAATAGCTATTGAGATATTCTTGTGGTTCATTACAAGTTTGTACAGATGCATTAAAGAAACTACACCCAGACAAACTGGATACAATTAAAGCCAGAAGATAAAGATTTCTTTGTTGAATATTCATTAGATAAGTTTCCTAGGTGATGAGGTTATTACAACTGGCTGATAAATTCGATATTTTTATTTTGGATTAGACGAATATTCTTTTTTAATTCACATTATCATTTTAATATAAAATGTTGTTTTATTTTATTTTAAACAAATATAGGTAACTTCAAAATGGCAAAAGTAAGTCTTGGTAAAGCTATTCCTGATTTTAAAGGAAAAATAACAAACGATCTCATCATTAAATTTTCTGATTATAAGGGTCAAAATATTGTTATCTATTTCTACCCTAAAGACAACACACCTGGTTGCACCAAAGAAGGAGAAGATTTCCGGGATTATTTTGAAGATTTTAAGAAAAATAATACTATCATACTGGGAGTTTCCAGAGACTCCGTAGCGTCTCATGATAAATTTACATGTAAATATAATTTTCCTTTTAAATTAATCTCTGATGAAGACGAGAAAGTATGCAAATTGTTTGATGTTATTAAGGAAAAAAATATGTACGGGCGTAAATACATGGGAATAGAACGCAGTACTTTCCTAATTAATCATAAAGGTACCCTTGTAAACGAGTGGAGAAAAGTTAAAGTCAAAGGACATGTTGAACAAGTACTTGGGGCTCTAAATGACCTTTAATTAATGTATTCATATTTTAAACCTGTTGGACTTGTCATATTATTCTTGCTGATCAGTAAGACAGTACTGAGTGAGATTGAATTACCTGATTTAGGTAATCCATCAGACATATACATGTCAAAAATAGAGGAACCAGCTATTGGAAGAGCCTATTTCAGATCATTGAGATCACAAAAACAAGTCGTTGAAGATTCCCTATTAACAGAATACATTCAAAACCTTGGAGAAAAACTCTCGTCAAAAGTTCAAAGTGGTGATTTTGATTTTAATTACTTTCTTGTCCCGCAAAACTCTATTAATGCATTTGCAATACCAGGTGGATTTATCGGAATTCATACTGGACTATGCATCAATGCTGATAACGAAAGCCAACTAGCATCTGTGTTATCTCATGAAATCAGTCATGTCACCCAGCGACATATTTCACGACAAATTGGAGATCAAGTTCCTAATTCTATACAAGGTGGTTTAGTGCTTCTTGGAGCTGTTCTCTTAAGTGCGGTGACTGGAAGCGGTGAAATCTTAGAAGCCGGCGCGTCCATTGTTCCTTCTTTGCTGGCTCAAGGACAAATTGATTTTACAAGAGAAATGGAAATTGAAGCAGATGCTATCGGAATAAAAACAATGGGACTATCTGGTTATGACCCCTATGCGATGGCAGATTTTTTCAATAAATTATCAACTGGCGATGATCCAAGGTATGCAGCCTCAGTTGAATTTCTAAGAACTCATCCTACTTCTGTAAATAGAGCGTCATCTGCAAAAAAACAAGCAAGAAAAATAGATGTAGATTTAATCGAAGAATCATTAGGGTTTGAACTTGCAAGAGCTAGAATAAGATACTTATTTGGTAATACACCTGAGAAAACATTTACCTATTTTAATAACAAAACCAAGAACCTTGATTTAAATAATCCTTTGAGTAAAAGGTCCATTGGAGAACTTTACGGGTTTGCTTTGTCTTCTATTGATCTTGGTTACTTAGATCAAGCTGAAAGCATCCTAAAAAAACTCAGCAAAGAATATACAGAATTCGGACACTTCCACATTGCTTACATGAATCTTTTAATTGCTAAAGGCATGACTAGAGAAAGTATAAGTTATATTGCAGAACGTGTTCATTTGTCTCCTAGAAATATTCCGATAACATTGGCTTATGCAGAAACAGAATTAAACTATGGAAGTCCTAAAAAGTCACATGAGATTTTGTTGGATTTATTTAATAATATTCCACCTACTCCACCCCAAATTAAACTCATTGCAAATTCAGCAAATCGCGCTGGTGATATTGCTGATTCTTTTTCCTATATGGCAGAATATTATTTAAGTCTTGGGAACTTTAAAGAAGCCACTGAACAGCTTAAAATAGCACTCTCACTTAATTCGTTGACAAAAATACAAGCCTCAAGATTTATGGCAAGACTTATTGAAATCGAAGAATATATGCAAGAAATGAAACGAGCTAATAAATGAAAAGTTCAACTACTGTCGCTCTCTTCTTTATTTTAATTACATTGGGTACCAGCGGTTGCAGCTACCAAGGAAGTTTAGCTCCTGATGAAAATGACCCTTATGAAGAAATCAATCGATCGCTTTATAATTTTAATGAGAACCTAGATAATGTTGTCTTAGAGCCTGTCGCTGACAGTTACGATTTAATTCTTCCAGAGATTCTTCAAACTGGGGTACAGAATTTTTTTAATAATGCTAACTACCCAATTACCATTACAAATCAACTTCTTCAGGGCAAGTTATCAGATTCATTAGAGGGTCTACTTAGATTTACAATTAACACCACAATTGGTCTAGGTGGTCTTTTTGATCCAGCATCTAACATGGGATTCATGCTAAAAGATGAAGATTTTGGACAAACATTAGGAGTTTGGGGATTTGATCAAGGCCCTTATCTAATGTCACCATTACTCGGACCTTATACACTTAGACATGCGTTTGGCGATCTAGTTGACAATGTCTTTAGCCCTCTTAGTTATATAGATGATACTCTTACTAAATATTCTTTTAAGCTTATAGAAAAAGTTCAAGACCGCTCAGATCTGTCAGTTTTAGAAGAAGAACTGTATAGTTCATTTGATCCATATCAATACATTAGAGATTCCTATATTCAGAATCGAAAATATAAAATTGAGGACGGTTTAATCAATGATGAGTTAGAAGATGATTTTATAGACTTTGATGATTTTTAGATCTCACATTGTCTCGAGACGATCTATAACAGCATCTATACCAGTAGCACTGATTTCAGCATTAAATTGGTTTCGGTAATTCTTTACGTAAGAGACGCCTTCAATCTTTACATCATAAAAACGCCACCCCTCCTTAAATTTACCAAAACTAAAATTCATCGGGATTAATTCTCCTCTGTACATTACCTCAGATTTAACAGTGATTTTTTTTACCTCATTAGTAATAGGTAAGTGAGCAAGAACATTAATCTGACTGATATCAAAATTTAACAATGTCAATGCATAAGAGCGAACGAGAGATTGATACAAACCTTCTGTAAAACGTTGTCGTTGGTCATTATTTGCGTTCTTCCAGTGTTGATTTAAAACTAATCGGCCTGCATATCTTTTTTGAAAGTATGGGGACAATGTTTGATCAATAATTGAATACAGTTTCTTTTTATCATTATTTAATCGTTCTTTATTTTTTTTATCACCTAGATGCTTATTCATTGAATCAATTGAGATGACAATCATTTCAAATGGCTCAAGATTATTATCAGCCATTAAGCTTATTGAGTTGAGGCAAATAAAAAATAATAATATGTGTTTAAAAAATCTCATTTAATCAATTGTTTTTTTAACCAGTTTCTTCCATCTGAGGATTATAGTTACCTGTTCTAGCTAAACTATTGAGTCTAGATCGCTTGATGAATGCTTTTTGTCCAGCGTTAATATTACTAGCTTCGCCTGACCATGCTTTTAGTGGTTGAGCTTGTAAAGCTCGTCCATATGAAAAAGACAGCTGCCATGGGTGAGGTCCGTGTTCATTCATAGCATTTAAATGTGCTGTAGCTTCTTCTGACGTTTGACCACCTGATAGGAAGGCAATGCCTGGAACTTCTTCTGGAACATGTTCAGTCAAACATTTAACTGTGGCACCAGCAACAGTGACTATATCGGCTCTATCCTTTGCATCAGCACCTGAAATAACCATATTAGGTTTAAGAATAATTCCATTCAAGGACACTTTTTGTTCATTCAGAGAGGTAAAAACTTTATTAAGAACTTCCGCAGTCACGTCATAGCATTTATTTATGCTGTGATCACCGTCCATTAGAACCTCTGGTTCAACAATTGGTACTATCTTAGCTTCCTGACATAAAGCAGAATATCTAGCAAGAGCATGGGCATTTACCTCTATACAGGTTTTACTTGGTTTATCATCAGCAATACTTAATACAGCTCTCCATTTAGCAAACCGTGCGCCTAATTCATGATATTCAGCTAGTCTTTCTCTCAGTCCATCAAGACCTTCGGTTACTAATTCTCCTGCACACATAGGAAGCTTTTTTGCACCTTTATCAACTTTAATACCCGGCACGATCCCTAGTGAAGTTAAATACTCAGCAAATGGAATACCATCATCTGTGCTTTGTCTTATGGTTTCATCAAATAGGATAACTCCACTGATATAATCTGAAGCATTAGCTGATGTGAATAACATATTTCTATAGGTTTGACGACTCTTCTCATTTGATTCTGTGTCAATAGTTGCAAACCGTTTCCCTATGGTCGGTGTGCTCTCGTCTGCAGCTAATATTCCTTTGTTTGGAGCTACCATCGATTGAGCTATCGAATTCAGCGAACTTAGATCCATTATTATCTCCTATTCTTTTTTTTGTAATTATATAGAAAGAAAACTAGATACACATAGTTTTCATTATATAAATACTCACCTTTTTTATTGCATTAGTGTAAAAGTGGACTAAAATAGTCCTATATCTTCAGGGTTGAGGGAAAAATGCTTAGAATAAAAAAAATGACTGATTATGCAGTCTTGATTCTTGCTAATCTGGCACTGCATCAAAACTATCTTACAGCGAAAGAAATTTCGTTATCTACTCATATAGCCCTACCCACAGTTCAGCAACTTCTCAAGAAACTTAACAGAAAAGGACTGGTTCTCTCAAAACAAGGAGTTTTGGGTGGTTACTCGCTTCATAGTGATACAAAAAAAATTAGTGTTGCACTCCTCTTAAATGCTTTGGAAGGTAATTTATCAATCACTGAATGTGCTAGCCATACAGATAAATGTTCTGTACAAGATTTTTGTCAAATAGGTAATGCTTGGCAACTAATTAATCAAAAAGTCTTTGCTTCACTTGATGACTTAACTCTCATGGATTTAATAAAACCTACAAAAATTGAACATTTTTTGAGCACAAACATACCAATTAACACAACTAATCATTAATTATTCAAAATGACTACTCAGCAAAATAAAGAAATAAATGAGTTTTTAGATAAAAACTATGAATTTGGATTCACCACAGAAATTGATTCTGAAACACTTCCACCAGGAATTAATGAGGATGTAATTCGTATAATTTCATCTAAGAAAAATGAGCCTGAGTTTTTATTAAATTGGCGATTAAAAGCATTTGCGTATTGGAAAACCTTAAAAACTCCAGAGTGGAGCCAATTAAATATTAATCCAATTGACTATCAGTCAATCTCTTACTTTTCTCAACCCAAACAAACAAATGCTCCAAAATCACTTGATGAAGTTGATCCAAAATTATTAGAAACATATGAAAAACTTGGCATCCCTCTACATGAAAGAGCACAACTTGCAGGAGTTGCGGTTGATGCTGTGTTTGATAGTGTTTCTGTGATAACTACTTTCAAAGATAAGTTAGCTGAGGCAGGTGTAATCTTTTGTTCTTTTTCTGAGGCTGTTCAAGATCATCCTCAATTGATAAAAAAATATTTAGGCAAAGTTGTTCCTTATCGTGATAACTTTTTTGCTGCTCTTAACGCAGCAGTCTTCTCTGATGGTACATTTGTCTATATCCCAAAAGGTGTTAGATGCCCAATGGAATTATCCACCTATTTTAGAATCAATGAAGCTAAAACTGGGCAGTTTGAAAGAACATTAATCATTGCTGATGAAGACAGCTACGTAAGCTATCTTGAAGGCTGTACAGCACCAATGAGGGATGAGAATCAACTGCATGCGGCTGTGGTTGAGTTAATAACACTTAATAATGCTGAAATTAAATATTCCACTGTTCAAAACTGGTACCCAGGAGACGAACAAGGTAGAGGTGGTATTTATAATTTTGTTACTAAACGTGGTGATTGTAGAGGTAATAATTCTAAAATTTCATGGACTCAGATTGAAACAGGTTCTGCCATAACTTGGAAATACCCAAGTTGCATTCTAAGAGGAGAAAATTCCAAAGGTGAATTTCATTCAATCGCTCTTACAAACAATCTACAACAAGCTGATACAGGAACTAAGATGATCCATTTAGGTAAAAATACAAAAAGTAAAATTATTAGCAAAGGTATCTCAGCAAAACAATCTCAAAACACCTACAGAGGTTTAGTATCAATGGCTAAAGGTGCTTCAGATTCACGAAACTATACTCAATGTGATTCATTATTAATCGGAAATAAATCCGGCGCACATACCTTCCCGTCAATCAATGTCAAGAATTCTACATCAGTTTTAGAACATGAAGCAACAACTTCAAAGATTTCAGATGATCAACTGTTTTATTGCCAACAAAGAGGGATAAATGAAGAAGATGCTATTGGACTAATTGTTAGTGGCTTTTGTAAAGAGGTACTTAGAGAATTACCAATGGAATTTGCTGTCGAGGCGAGAGCGCTTCTACAAGTCAATTTAGAGGGAGCGATTGGCTAGTAATTGCTAGCCATTAAAAGAGATGAGCATTGAAGATAAAATCATTTTAAAAATCAGAGATCTCTCTGTTTCTACAGATGGTAACCAGATTCTAAACGGATTAAACCTCACAGTTAAAAAAGGTGAGACACATGCAATTATGGGGCCAAATGGATCAGGAAAGAGCACATTAGCTAAGACAGTTGCTGGACATCCAGATTACCTTATTACAAGCGGTAAAATTAAATTTCTAAATAAAGACCTGTCATCGATGTCTGTTAATGAACGATCTAATCTTGGACTATTTCTAGGTTTTCAATACCCTATTGAGATTCCTGGATTATCAAATACTGCATTTTTAAAAGCAGCTATTAATGCCCAAAGAAAATTTTATGATCTAGAAGATATATCTGCTCATGATTTTTTATTACAACTTAAAAGCACAGCTGACCAATTGGGCTTGGATCAAAGCTTTCTCTCACGAGGCGTAAACGAAGGATTCTCAGGTGGCGAGAAGAAAAGAAATGAAATTATGCAAATGCTTATGTTAAATCCAAAATTATCAATACTTGATGAAACAGACTCAGGACTAGATATTGATTCAATGAAAGTGGTAGCAAGAGGAGTAAATTCATCACGAAGCGAAGATTCATCAACTATTATTATTACCCACTATGAACGACTTCTAAACTATCTTGTCCCAGACTATGTTCACGTTTTCTTCGATGGAAAAATCATAAAAACAGGAAATCTAGAATTAGCAAATGAACTAGAAAAGAAAGGTTATGAATGGTTAATTCAAAAAAAATAAAATCTCTCTTTGATAATAGTAAATTGGATCTCAATCTATCATTGTCATCAGAATATCCAGTTTGGTTTCAGGATTTTAAACAAAAATCATTGGATCGGTTTAAGGAACATAATATTCCTAGTGTCACTGATAATGAATGGAAGTACACCAAGATTGACTCTCTACTGGAATTGCTATTTAACAGAGAAGTATTGAATAGAATTGATCCTAAGGAACTACCAGATAAAAATATTGTGTCTGATAAGGATGCAATCTGTATTCATTTTCATAATGGTCAATACTTTGCATCATCTGATTTACCAAATCATATTAAGATATTTAGTAAAACTCATGATAAAGATATTTTTAAAAATTTATTTAAATCAGATATAAACCCTCAAAGGTCTTTTTTATCTGATATGAATTCCATAATATTCTCAGATACTTTATTAATAAAAACTCTACAAAATCAGAAAGTTGATACTGAAATTCATATTATCAATCATTCTCACTATGATTCAATTATTGCACCTAGAGTCCATATACATGTAGCAGAAAATAGTTCCTTAAAAATTTTTGAACACGTCAAGTCTTCAACTCAATCCGTGATTAGTCATCTTATGACAATCTTTTGTGAGGCAGATTCTAATTTAGAATTTTATAAGCTAATTGAACAACAAAAAGATACTCACTTTCTATCAACACAAACTGCTCAAATGGCAGAAAATAGTAAGGTTAATTGCTTTTCATGGGATTTTGGTGCTAAAACATCAACAACCAATACTCTTGCAGAGCTAGACGGTAAAAAATCAGAATTTCATTACTCCGCCCTATTCACTCCATCTCATGATCATCATTCAGGCAATCAATTAAGAGTCGAACATAACGCTAATAAGACTAAAAGTAGAATTAAAATCAGAGGGGTTTTAAATGATCAATCAAAAGGTGTATTTTTTGGGAAAATAAAAGTTAATGAAGACGTTTTAGGTACCAGTGCTTTCATGGAGAATAAAAATTTATTAATCTCAGATGATGCAACAATATCAACTCAACCTATTTTAGAAATTTACAATGATGATACTGAATGCTCGCACAGTGCGACATCTGGATCTATTGATGAAGAAAAACTCTTTTACATTCAATCAAGAGGTATACCTGAAATAGCAGCCAAACAATATCTCATCGGTTCATTTATAAAAGAATTAATAAATGAAATAACTAGTATAAAAATAAAAACACTTCTACAAAATAATTTCCAATATATCGATAACCAGTCATGAATAAAGAATTCAATAAAATGTTTGATGTAGAAACAATAAGAAGTGACTTCCCTATATTAAATCAAGAGATTAATGGATCACCATTAATTTATTTTGATAACGCAGCTTCGACTCAAAAGCCTAAAAGTGTTATCACGTCAATAAGCAATTATTACAAAAAAGATCACTCAAATGTTCACCGCGGGGTACATAGCCTTAGTGTGAGAGCCACAGAAGCATATGAAGAATCAAGACGATCAATAGCACAATTTATTAATGCCGCTCACGATTATGAAATTATTCTCACAAAAGGTTCTACTGAATCCATCAATCTAGTTGCTAATTCGATAACACCACAAATCAATAAAGAGGATGAAATTCTCATCACAACAATGGAACACCATTCGAATATAGTTCCTTGGCAGGAACTTTGCATAAGAACAGGAGCTAAATTAAAAGTTATTCCAATAAATACAAATGGTGAAATTGATCTAAATGCTTTAAGCCAATTAATTAATAAAAGAACTCGATTTGTATCACTGGTTCATGTCTCCAATACCTTAGGAACCATTAATCCAGTAAAAGCAGTAATAGAAATGGCTAAGTCAGTTAATGCTTACACGTTGATTGATGGCGCACAAGCTGTAGCTCATATGGACATTGATGTTCAGTCACTTGATTGTGATTTTTATGTGTTTTCTGGTCATAAATTATATGGCCCAACAGGAATTGGTGTTCTTTACGGTAAAGAAGAATGTTTGCAAAGTCTTACTCCTTATCAGTATGGTGGTGAAATGATTCTTAAAGTTACATTTGAGGAGACGACCTACAACGAATTACCTCATAAATTTGAAGCTGGAACCCCAAATATGGCTGGTGCTGTAGGACTCAGAAGTGCCATTGATTATTTAGGTAGCATTGATCTTGATATGGCACGAAATCATGAGATGGCACTTCATGACTATGCTCTCAATCAACTATTACTTATACCAAATATTGAAATTATTGGGACAGCAAACAATAAGTCAGCAATTATTTCATTCATAATTAAAAAGTTACATCCACATGACATTGGTACAATACTTAATCAAAAAGCTGTTGCTGTCAGAACTGGGCACCACTGTACAATGCCTTTAATGGATCACTATAAAATATCAGGAACCATTAGAGCGTCATTTAGTTTTTATAACACTAAAGATGAAGTTGATGTGATGATTGAAGCTCTTGATATGGCAATTAATATGTTGAGTTAATTATGGAAAAACTTTACCAAACAACAATATTAGAACACGGTCAACGTCCTCATAATTTTGGAAAACCACAAACAGTTTTTATTTCTAGAGAGGGCTTCAATCATTTATGCGGAGATAAAATCTCTCTTTATTCATCCAAAAATAAATCAAATTTATATCTCATGTTTGAAAGTGTTGGCTGTGTCATATGTAAAGCTTCTGCTTCATTAATGACAATAACCATTAATGAATCATCTATTGAGAAGGCTATTAATACAATAGACGATATTATGAATGGCATTAAAAATGGCAATATAGATTTAGATGTATTTTCAGAAGATGTGACCTGCCTTAATCAAATCGTAAATTATCCCTCTAGAATCAATTGTGCTCTTCTACCATGGAAAACAGCTAAAGACTTAATAGAAGACCTAAAATATGACTAATTATATGGACAATGAAGAAGTGATGTCTCTTTCAAGGGATTGTGATGTTATATCGGTTCCTTATGGTGAAAAACAAACTCTTAAAAAAGGAACAGAAGTGCAATTAATGCAAGCAATGGGAGGATCTTATACGGTATATACCTCTGAAGGAATGTTTAGAATTAGTGGAACCAATGCTGATGCTATTGGTAAAGAACCAGAGCCACTTCCTTTAATACCTGCAAATATATCTGATAGTGACTTTGAAAATAAAGTTTGGGAACAAATGAAAACAGTCTATGACCCAGAAATTCCCATTAATGTGGTTGACCTTGGTTTAATTTATAACTGTGATATTAAAAAAGATGATAAAGATGACTATTGTGTGTCAGTTGATATGACACTAACAGCCCCCGGCTGTGGTATGGCTGATGTTTTAGTCGAGGATATCAAAGAAAGAATTGCACTTTTACCTAAAATACAGACGGTTAATGTCGAGCTAGTGTTAGACCCACCTTGGAGTATGGAAATGATGTCAGAAGCAGCCAGACTCGAAGCTGGTCTTATCTAATTTATTTCAACTCACAAAAACAATTCATATAAATACCTCTTGGATCATTATATGAATTAAGTTCGTCCATGCTATTACTAAAATTATTAAGCACTTTTAGATTAGAATTGTTTAAATTTATACCCATGATCTTCATTATTCCAATAACAGTTTTAGCTATAGGGATCCCAAATATTCTCTCAAATTGGCTTTCTCTGTCAATGGTCTTAACACCAAATGTGTCTTTTTCTAGTTCAGCTAATTCTGCTGCTTTATCAATAGCTTCAGCAAGTGTGCCCAATTGATCCACTAAACCTATTTCCAAAGCTTTCTGACCAATCCATACTTTACCTCTGGCAATCTTATCAACGTCATCTATAGTCATGTTTCTATTCTCACCGACTTTGGTTATAAATTTTTTATAGACTAGATCAGTTCCACTTTGCATTATTTTTTTGTCTTTCTCTGTCAATGTCTTTGCCAGTGACGTGGTTGTGTCAACTGTTGAATAGCCGTCCTCATGGATACCGATTTGGTCAAGAGCTCTTTCAAAAGTAGGGATAAAACCACCAACTCCTATTGACCCTGTAATTGTATGAGGTTCTGCAAAGATCTGGTTAGCTGGAGCAGAAATATAATATCCTCCTGAGGCTGCAACACCACCCATAGAGGCAACAATTGGACGTCCAGATGATTTAAATTTTTCTAGCTCATCAGCAATAACTTCAGATGCGTACGCACTTCCACCACCACTATCAACTCTTAAAACTAAAGCTTTAATTGATTCATCTTCGTAGGCATCTCTTATGAGTTTTATGAAATCGTCACCAGCAATACTTCCAGGTCCTGCTGATCCATCAACAATACTTCCCGTTGCAATAATTAGCCCAACATTTTCTTCTTCGGTCTGATACTCATACTCTATTTGAGAGATATTCAGATAATCATTCCTGCCGACAATATTAATTTCATTGCCTTCTTCACCTGGAGCCAATGAGTACAGGTAATCTCTAAATTCGCGTTTATTGCTAAGCTTATCTATTAGACCCATATCTAAAGATGCAACCGCTAGATCATCGTTAGATTCATCTGCTACCTCGTCTAAGGATTGAATATATTTTTCTAGGGTTTCAATTTCAATCCCTCTAGCAGAAGCAACTTCTCCGAGATAACTAGACCATAAAACAGAAATCCATTCGATAAGGTTATTTTTAGATTCTGCTGACATGTTGTCTCTGAAATAGGGTTCAACGAAGGCTTTATACTCTCCTACTTTAAATACATTCGAATCAATATAAAATTTATCAAAGAAGGATTTATAGTATGTTCGATAAGATCCGTACCCAGTGATGAAAATCGCTGCATAATCATGCATATGAACCTCATCCGCGAGTGAGGCTAAATAATATTGGGGTGTATTGTACCCATAGCCACTATAGGCAATAACTTTTTTTTCTGTTTCTTTAAAATCTCTAATAGCATTAGCAATATTTTGAAGCTTAGTAGGGCTTCCACCAAGGAAATCATCCATTTCCAAGAGGAGAAATGATATTGATTCATCATCTTTTGCCATTTCAATGGCATTGATAACATCAGAAACAAGTGTTTCGTTACTTAATTCTCCACTAAATTCAGCAATAGCTGCTTCAAACTCAGATTGTGTTTTTTCTTCAACCAAATACCCCTTAAGATCAAGACTTAGAATTGAGCCGTCAAGTATTTCAGTTTGTTGGTCCCCTGATCCAGATGAAAATAAAGCACCTAAAAAAATTAGAAGAATAATAAAAACCACTAACCGTTTTGCAAATAAACCTGTGGCATCCAAAAATTTACCAAATTTGCTCATCATTGATTTTATTTTCATCACTACTCCTAATTGTTTTGATTATAGGTAATTTTATAGATCACACCGTTTTGATCATCGCTTAATAGCATCGATCCGTCTGGTAAAATTAACAAGTCAGCTGGTCTCCCCAGTGATTGCTCATCCTTAAGCCAACCTGATGCAAAGGTCTCATAAGAAATTGCCTGATCCTGATCTAATTTCACCAAAGTGATTCGGTAACCGCTCTTTTCAGATCTATTCCATGAACCATGTTCAGGTATAAATATTTGGTTATGATAATCTTTTGGGAACATTGTTCCTGTATAAAATTTTAATCCAAGTGGTGCAACATGTGCATCGAGTTCTTGGACAGGAGCTGTTATGTCACTACAACTTCCTAAAGATCCGTATTCTGGATCTACTATGTCTGAACCATGGCAAAAAGGGAAACCAAAATGTTCTCCTTTAAAAGATACTTTATTGAGTTCACCAGGAGGTATATCGTCTCCTAACATATCTCGGCCATTATCAGTGAACCAAAGGTCATTTGTGTGTGGATGAAAAGTCATGCCTACAGTGTTTCTAATACCAGTGGCTATTGTCTCTTTTCCTGATCCATCAAGATTCATTCTTGTAATCACGCCGTAGCCAGGCTCATCACAAACATTGCATGGTGCTCCAATTGGTATATATAATTTTTCATCAGGGCCAACAATAATATACCTCCATCCATGATGCCTATCTTTAGGGTAACTACTAATAACTGAGTAACTTAGAGAGTTTGCATTGAAATCATTGCTTTGAATTAAGTTATTTAATGACTCTTCGATATTCTCAAACTTCAATACACGGTGTATTTCTGCGACATATAAGTTATTTTCATGAAATGCTACCCCATTAGGCATATATAGTCCTGAAGCCAGTACAAACACTTTGGGATTATCCTGATAATTGGTTATTGCGTATATTTTTCCTTCTGATCGAGTTGAAACAAAAATCATTTCATCTCCGAGGGTCATTGATCGTGCATTTGGAACTTTATCAGTTAACACATTAATTTGAAAACCATCAGGAAGATCAATCTCAGGCATCTCAAATGCTGAGATATTTAACACTAAGAATATAGATAAAAAAGAGAAAAGAGTTGTTACTTGTTTGTATATCACTGTCTATATTTTCTAGACTTTCTCTTTGATTCGTGCAGATTTACCACTTCTTTCTCTAAGGTAATATAGTTTTGCACGTCTGACATCACCTCTTCGTTTGACTTTAATTTCAGTGATTAACTTACTGTGTGTTTGAAAGACTCTTTCAACCCCTTCACCATTAGAAATTTTTCGTACTGTAAAAGCTGAATTTAATCCTCTATTCTTTTTAGCAATAACAACGCCTTCAAAAATTTGAAGTCGCTCTCTAGTCCCTTCTTTTATTCTGACCTGAACAGCAACAGTGTCGCCAGGACTGAATTCTGGGATATCATCTCTTAGTTGTTCTTTTTCAATTTGCTCAATAATGTTCATTTCCACTGATTCCTTTAAAACAAGGCCTGAATTGTATATTAATCTAAACTAGATGTTAATTCTTATTCATCTAATTCATCTAAATATTCATCAAGCAGTAGTTGTTCTTCCTTGCTTAACTTTCGTTTCTTTAGTAAATCTGGTCGCTTCTTAAAAGTTTTCATAATAGATTGTTTTAGTCGCCAGCGTTTTATGGCTTTATGATTTCCACTAAGAAGAACATTGGGCACTTCTTTATTTCTAACAATTTCAGGTCTTGTGTAGTGTGGATGATCTAAAAGTCCTGAAGTAAACGATTCTTCCACTGCAGATTGGTCATCCCCTAAAACACCAGGTATTAATCTAGTTATAGAATCAATAATTACAGAAGCTGCTATTTCACCACCAGATAAAACATAATCTCCTATGGATATCTCAACTGCATTTTCTGTAAGATCCAGAAGCCTTTCATCAAATCCTTCATAGCGACCTGAAACTATTATAATTTCATTATATTTCATAAACAGTTCAGCCTGTTTTTGTGTGTATTGTTCTCCTTGAGGTGTAAGAAAAACTGTTTGGATATTATTTTTACTCTCTTTTTTTATCTTCTCAATAGAGGATAATATTGGTTCCACTTGCATAACCATTCCAGGTCCCCCTCCATAGGCTTTATCATCTATGGAGCCGTAGTCATTATCAGAAAATTCTCTTGGATCAATAAAATTTAACTCAATGGTTCTATTTTCTATAGCTCTCCCAATAACTCCAAACTGAAGTGTTTGCATTAATTGATCTGGAAAGATTGTAATTATATTAAATTTCATTTCTCACTCATAGTCTGGCCAATCAATTGATATAAGTTCTTTAGCTAAATCAACACACTTTATAACTTCTTCCATAATGAAGGGTACTAATAATCTTTCTTTAGCTTCATCAATGATAACTAGAACGTCATTTGACCCTGTGCTAAACAGAGAATCAACTTTACCAACATGCTTACCTTTAGTATCGATTACATTGAAATCTATTAGATCTCCCCAATAATAAGAATTTTCATCGAGTTTTGGTAAATCAAATCTATTAACTTTTATTTGTAAATTTTTTAGTAAATCAGCATCATCTCTATCATTAACACCCTCTAGTTTTATAACAATTTTATTTCCTTGAATTCTAGAGTCTTCTAGTTGACAAGTTTTTTCTATTTCGTTATCAGAAAGTGTCCATTTTTTATAAGAGAGAATATTTTCTATTGGGTCAGTAAAGGAAATAACCTTTACCCATCCTTTGATGCCATGAGGATTTGAAATTTTACCAACAAGAATCTTTTTACCACTTTTCATGACAAAACTAAGAAATCATGTTTTAGTTTAGCCTGGATCTGTGCTTGTTTAAGCGGACTCATCCTTATTTTTCTTTGAATCCTCAGCAGGAGTTTCTTCTTCAACTGCTTCAGGTTCAGCTTCGGTTTCAGCTTCAGGTTCCTCAGCAGGAGTTTCTTCTTCAACTGCTTCAGGTTCAGCTTC